>CAZDUO010000039.1:0-33075 GCA_964508655.1 uncultured Chitinophaga sp.
GGGCGGTTCTCAGGAACTGCCCTTTTTATTTATAATTTAGTCGGACAATAGTGATTACGGATATAATATTATTTCAGGTGAAGAATCCGGATAAATAAAATCTGTTGCAATGCCAATAGCTAATTCTCTATTCTTCCCGGTGGTTTTTATACTGTATTCCTGTTCTTCAGCCAAAACAGTAAAGAACTGTGAAGAATGCAATACTGTAATTGCGATCAGGGCAATCAATGAAAATAATATCAGTGAGCAGTTAATTGACACACTTTTTTGTACCAGCGCAGACAGCTGTTTGAAAAATGCAGAGTTTATGGAGGTATATAATGAAGCATTATTTGTGTGTTTGGGAAAAAAACCGGGAATCTTTGTTCAACAGCTTGCACGCAGCTACAGGAAGAAATTTATTTTAAAGCAATTGGAAAGCCCTGTAATCGACACAATCAACATTCAAAAAATTATCGGTGAACTCGAAAAAACAGCACAGAAAAATACTGGTACTTATAATAAAATTCTTCAGGCATTGAAACTGGCATTAAAAAAATACAATAATTAATTTTCAATACCCCGGTAATTTCCTTGTAGCAGATTCCAGAAGTTTATATATACACGTGAGCATAGTTAGGTTATTTTTCTGCAACTCAATAACAAGGCTGAGGTTGAAGAAAAAGCCAGGTTAATTTCGTTCCGTAGGAACGAAAGGTGGGTAAGAGTGAATACAAGGTGTTTTTTTGACGTTCCGTAGGAACGTTTGGTGCCCGGGACAACAAGCACCCGGCGTTCCGATGGAATGCATGAATCATCATTTTTAACATATTCTACCCACTCCCGGTTGTGACCGGGATCCCTACGGGACGATAGAGGGATTAAAATAAAACCGGACTATTGAATTTTAATCCGGGCAGGCGAAAACCTCATTTAACAAACAGTTCCCTCACGAAAATATAAATCCCCATTACCAGCACAAACCAGCCAAACCATTTACGCAGCCTTTCACCGGGCACTTTTTTATTGATGGCATTGCCGATAAAAATGCCGGCAATAGCAGTACCCGTAACAATGAGCAATAATTTCCAATCCATTTTATAGTGCGTAAGGTCGCCGGTGAAACCGATGAGCGATTTGGCGGCAATCACCAGCAGCGATGTGCCCACGGCCATCTTCATCGGCAGCTTGCTGAATAACACCAGTGCGGGAATAATCAGGAAACCGCCGCCGGCCCCAACCAGCCCGGTCAACAAACCAACCACGGTGCCTTCCAGCATAATCATCGGGAAGTTGAACCGCCTTTTCACCGGTTCCTCATTTTCCTGCTCCCCGTTTTTTATCATGGAGTACGAGGCTGCCACCATCAGGGCCGCAAATAAAACCATAATGAGAACCGGTTTTGTCAATTCAATTTGGCCGATATGGAAAATGTGCTGCGGTATTTCGGGCACGATAAATTTTCTTGTTATAAAAACAGCGGCAATGGAAGGGATACCGAAGATGGCAGCTGTTCGCAGGTTCACCAGTCCGTGCCGGTATTTGGGAAATACACCTACCAGGCTGGTGGCGCCGACGATGAAAAGCGAATAAGCTGTTGCCAATACCGGGTCAACACCAAACAGGTAAACAAGCACGGGAACTGTGAGAATAGAGCCGCCGCCGCCGATAAGACCTAATGAAATGCCAATGATAACCGAAGCGATATAACCAAGTATCTCCATGTGCGGAATTGAAGTGGCAAAATTGAATTCTTATGCCTGCATCCTGCGTGATGAAAATCACAGATTCACCAGCTCGATGGCATTGCGGTTGAGTTTTATTTTTCCCAGCTGCTCCATTTTTTTCAGCAGGCGGCTGATTACTTCACGGCTGGAGTTCAGGTCGTCGGCAATCTGCTGGTGGGTAAGGTTCAGTTGCGCTTTACCGGTTTCTGCCTGGCATCTTTTCAGGTAAAACTCCAGCCGCTCATCCATATTGCGGAAAGCAATGTTGTCAATCACCGTAAGCATTTCATCAAAACGGCTGCGATAGGTTTGAATGACAAACTGCGACCAGCTTTTGAACTGCCGCATCAAATCATCCATCAGCTGCACGGGTATCATCAGCACTTCGGTTTCTTCCACCGCGATGGCGGTTATTTCGCTGGTTGACGACTGCAAAGCACAGATCATGGAAACGGCGCAGGCTTCTCCGGGGCCGAGGTAATACATCAGGAATTCGCCGCCTTCCTCATTTTGCCTGTAAATTTTTATGCGGCCGCTCAGCACCAGCACGGTTGACTTAATGTACTGCCCCGTACGCATCAGCACATCGCCGGGATGAAAAATTCTTTCCACCGCATTTTTTTCAATTATTTCTATCAGTCCCGGTTCAAACTGAGGGAAGATTTGTTTCCAGTTCATAGTTTAAAGTTAGGATTCTAATACTTTTTCCATCCGCATGCTGCGGCTGCCTTTTACAAGTATAAAGCAGTTTTCAAAGCGCTGCTGCTGAAACCATTCTTTTGCCTTCTCTGAATTTTCAAATGAACGATAAGGGTGAGGAAGGTTACTAAAATCGCCGCCTACAAGCGCCACTTCTTTCCATGGGTATTGTTTTATTAGTTCAATGATGGCACGATGCTCTTCAAGACTCTCTTCGCCCAGCTCGGCCATGCCGCCCAGCAACAGTATTTTATTATTGCTTTTTGTTTTTGCAAAATTCTCAATGGCCAGCTGCATGCTGCTGGGGTTGGCATTGTAGGCATCCATAATGATTTTGTTGCTGGCCGATTCAACCAGTTGTGAGCGGCTGTTGGAAGGATAATAATTTTCGATGGCAGAAATGATTTTTTCATCCGGCACAGCAAAATGTTTGCCTACTGCAACGGCTGCCAGTACATTCGGCAGATTGTAATCACCCACCAGTTTTGTTTTTATTTTGCCCTGCAATCCTTTTTTCATAGCAACAGCAAGAAAAGCACCGTTTGGCGCTGCTGCCCCTTCCACATCGGCATCAGCCGTGCCATAGCGGATGATAACCGGAATGCCACTGCTCATTTGCCGCAGGTAATCATAATCCCACATGACGAATGCGGTGCCGTTGTTTGCTCTTAAAAAATCATACAGCTCGCCTTTACCTTTTCTTACTCCTTCCACACTGCCAAAGCCTTCAAGGTGGGCTTTGCCGCAGTTGGTAATAAGGCCATGAGTGGGCAGGGCAATATGGCAATAGCTTTCAATTTCCTTCTGGTGATTGGCGCCCATTTCAATTACCGCCATCTGCGCATCGCTTTTTATTTTAAGAATGGTAAGGGGCACGCCGATGTGGTTGTTCAGGTTGCCTTCGGTGGTGCAGGTTTTAAAAGTTGAAGAAAGCACGGCATGAACCAGCTCTTTGGTTGTAGTTTTTCCATTGCTGCCGGTAATGGCGATGAAGGGGATGGAGAACTGCCTGCGGTGATGCTGCGATAATTGCTGAAGGGCTGTGAGTACATCGGGAACTAAAAAAGTTTTGCCCGGAATTTCGAACTCCTTTTCATCAATCACAGCCAGGGCGGCGCCGGTTTCTATTGCCTGCTTTGCAAAAGCATTGCCGTTGAAGCTGTGGCCTTTCAGCGCAAAGAAAATATCGCCGGGCTGCAACGTTCTTGTATCCGTTTGCACCGAAGGATATTGCAGGTAAATCTTATACAACGCTTCAATCATCTGGCAAATGTAACGGCAGAAAAACAAAACCCCGGCACTTATAGCCGGGGTTAAATAATTTATCAAATCCGATAACGATCGGATGAAAACTCAGCGTTTCTGCCGGCGGGGTTTCCACCAGTTGCCTACTTTTCTCTTATTGCCTTCGGTGCTGCCCATGCGGTCCATGGCGCAGCGGAAACCGATAGTGGCGCTGGCCTGGTCTTCTTCCATATAGCGGCGGGTACCGGGACTCAGCCAGTAGGCATAATCGGCCCAGCTGCCGCCCTTATACACTCTCGACTTATCGCTGATAAGCGTGGTGATGCCATAGCCATAAGCAGCCTGTGAAAGTGAGTCGCCGTCAATAAAGTCAATCACATTGCCCCGCTGGTAGTTACGGCGGTTCATGCTTTCTTTATCGGTCACATCGGCCATTTTTATTCGGCCCATGCTGTCTCTTGCAAATCTTGTTGTGGGATCGGGGGAGGTAGGATCAGCCACGTACAGCTTCTGGTATTTATTACCGCGGTACATATTCAAATCATCGCCATCCAGCAAGGTCAGCGGCCGGTACACATCGGCCACCCATTCGCTTACATTGCCGGCCATATTATACAAACCAAAGCCATTGGGGAAAGAAGCTTTTACATCCTGTGTGTAAATAGCGTCGTCATTCAAACCACCGGCCACACCGGCATAGTCGCCGTGGCCTCTTTTAAAGTTGGCCAGGTAATTACCCTGCCAGCTGCCATGGCGTGTATCACGAAGACCATTGGGGTTATGGCTCCACGGATAAATCTGTTTGTTCATTATCAATTCTTCGCCGCGTTTACCTTCTTTGGGGCTGGGGCGGGGGTTTTGTGCCACATAGCCAAGCGCCGCATACTCCCATTCAGCTTCCGTAGGCAGGCGATAACCCGGGAACAAAATACCATCTTCTATTGTTACCTGTGTTCTGGGTGTGCCCTGGGCTGTTTTTAAAGGATTCTTTTTTGAAGTGGCGCCTTTGCCGGGTTGTGGAGTATAAAATCCGAGCAGGTAAGATTTGGTTGTAAAATTATCTTCACCCTGCTGGGCTTGTATGCCCTGCTTGGCAGCCAAACCTCTTTTTATGAGTTCACCTTCATTCACACGGTCGCTGCGCCACAGGCAAAAATCAAAAGCCTGTTTCCAGCTGACACCCACCACGGGATAGTTATTAAAACTGGGATGGCGGAAATAGTATTCTACCAGCGGCTCATTATAGCTCAGCTCGCTGCGCCAAACCAGGGTATCAGGCAGTGCAGCATCCAGTATTTTCTGGTAATTGGGATCGGCGTTAGGATCAAAAACACGGTTGAGCCAGTGGATATATTCCCGGTAGTGTACATTGGCCACTTCACTTTTATCAATGTAAAATGAAGGAACCGTTACCCGGCGGGGAATGTTGTTGAAATCACCCATTACATCTTCATCAGTTTGACCCATGGTAAATGTGCCACCCTGGACAAATACCAGTCCCGGGCCGGTAGCCTGCTCCACTTCTTTGGAGACCTGGTAGCCACCCATGGTTTTATCGTTGTAGTTCCAGCCGGTTACATCCGACTTGTCGTATTTCTTTTTGCCAAACAGCCCTTTTCCCTTACAGGAAGCTATCAAAACGGCGCAGGATAACAGGAGAAATAAGTTTTTCACTTTCATAGTTTTTTGTATAGACCTTTGAATAGGAATAATTTTAACGCCGGTTGAGATAAAATATTGTACCTGAGCAGCATTTTATCAAACCACAGCCTTGTTTTTCGCTAACAGCGAATATAGGCAGATTATGACGTATTAATTACGCAGAATTACTTTTTTTAAAACCGTTAAAGCCCCATTTTTCAGCGCCGGCTTATGCGATTGGTTCCGCTCATAATAGCAGCTTTTGTGTTAATAATTGACAGCCCGTTATTTGCCCAAAGGACTTATAAACCCAACTCGGTGCTGGCTTCGGGCACCTGGCATAAAATAGCAATAAAGGAAGCCGGTGTTTATAAAGTGGATGTGGCATTTTTATCGTCTCTTGGGTTTAATACAGCCAGTCTTTCTTCTGCGTCCATCCGGCTGTTTGGAAATGGCGGAGCCATGATGAGCGAAGCAAATGCCGAGCTGCCGGCAGATGATCTTGTGGAAAATGCAATAATGGTAGTGGATGGCGGCGATGGGGTTTTCAACGGCAGCGATTATTTTCTCTTTTATGCTCCCGGGCCCGGCCGCTGGCTGAAAGATTCGCTGAACAGGAAATTTTTTCACCAGCAGAATATTTATTCCGACTCTGCTTATTATTTCATCAGCATCGGCGGCACGGGAAAAAGAATTATTTCACTGCAGGTAAGCACAGCCCCGTCGGTTACGGTCACTTCTTTCAACGAAAGAATTTTTCATGAACTGGATACGGTAAATCTTTTGGGCAGCGGCAAAGAGTGGCTGGGCGAAGAGTTTGCCGATGCACCCGGCAAAACAGTGGCAAGAAATTTTTCATTTACTATTCCAAACCTGCTGACATCGGCAGCCGCCACGCTTGTTTCAAATGCTGCAGCCCGGTCTATCAATGTGGCCAGCCGGTTTGATGTTCGTGTCAATAACCAGCCGGTGCAGCAGCTGAATATTCCTTCCACCGGGGCGGGCATTTATGATTTGTTTGTCCAGCCGGCGCAGCAGGAAACCATAGTGATGATTCCGCAGGAAACATTTACGCTGAACTATACCTATGTGCCGGGCGGTTTCAATGCGCAGGGCTGGCTCAATTATTTTGAACTGCATGCACGACGAAATCTTGCAATGGATAATGCCGGAAGATTGCATTTCCGTGACTGGAACAGCGTGGGTAACCCGGTTTGCGAATTTGTAATTACCAATGCCAGTGCCGGCACACAGGTGTGGGACATTACCAACCCATTGGAGCCGGTGAGAATGCAGGGAAATTTTTCAGGAAATGAATTCCGGTTTTCAAATGAAGGCAGCAGGCTGCGGGAGTACATCGCTTTTAACCTGAACAGTTTTTTGATACCGGCAAATACAGGCCCGGTGCCCAACCAAAATCTTCACAATGCGCAGCCGGCTGATTATTTGATTGTAACCCATAAATTACTGAAGCAGGAAGCCGACAGGCTGGCGGCTTTTCACCAGCAAAAAAATAATTTAAGAGTGACGGTGGTAACCACGGAGCAGGTGTTTAATGAATTTTCATCGGGCAGTGCCGACCCGGCAGCCATCCGGGATTTTGTAAAAATGTATTACGATAAGTTTGGCGCAAATGCTGTAGACAAACCAAAATACCTGTTGCTGTTTGGGGATGCTTCGTTTGATTATAAAAACAGGATTGCAGCAAACACAAATCTTGTTGCTGCATGGCAAAGCAAAATTTCATTTGACCCGCTCAGCACATACACCAGCGACGATTTTTTCGGATTCCTGGATGACAACGAAGACATCAATTCCGGCATTATCACCAACCTGCTCGATATCGGCATCGGGCGGGTGCCCGCCAAAAACCCGGCTGAAGCAAAAAATTATGTGGACAAATTGTTGGCCTATTTCAGCAAAGAAAGTTTTGGCCCATGGCGAAACAGCATCACATTTATTGCCGATGACGAGGACAATAACCTGCACCTGCAGGATGCCGAACTGATAACGGGCACTACTGCATCGGTAAATCCTGTTTTCAATATTCAGAAAATTTACCTCGATGCCTATCCTCAGCAAAGCGGCAGCGCCGGCAGCCGGTACCCTGCCGTGAATGAGGCTATTAATAACCGGATAATGAGCGGTACCCTGCTATTCAATTTTATTGGTCATGGTGGTGCAGCCCGGCTGGCCGAAGAAGTCATCCTGGACCAGCCGATGATAAACAGATGGGAAAACACAAACAGGCTGCCGCTGTTTGTAACGGCCACCTGCGATTTTGCACCTTACGATAATCCTTTTATCAATTCCATCGGCGAAAATATTCTGCTGCGGCCCCGCACCGGCGGCATTGCGCTGATGACCACCACGCGGCTGGTATTTTCATTCAGCAACCGCATTATGAATAATAACTATATGCAGTTTGCCATGCAACCCGATGCCAATGGAAAATACCGCAGCCTTGGTGAGGCCGTAATGGCAGCCAAAAATTATACCTATCAAACTTCCGGCGATATTATCAATAACCGGAAATTCACATTACTTGGCGACCCGGCGCTTACACTGGCATTTCCCCGGTTTAAAATAAAAACCACACGAGTGAATGACATCGATCCGGCATTGGTTGCAGACACTCTTTCTGCAGCAGAAAAAGTAACCATCGAAGGCGAAGTGGCGGATAATAATGGTAATGTGCTAACCGGTTTTACCGGGACTCTTTACCCGGTAGTGTACGATAAACCGCTGCCCGTTTCAACACTAGCCAATGATGCCGGCAGCCCTCAAACAAATTTTCTGCAACAATCAACAATTTTATTCAGGGGAAAAACATCGGTTGTCAACGGCCGCTTCAGATTTGAATTTAAAATACCCAGGGACATCAATTACCAGTACGGCAACGGGAAAATCAGTTATTATGCCGAAGACGGTACTACCGATGGCAGCGATTACTTTAGCAGTTTTATCATTGGAGGTTCATCGGCGCTTGCTGATGCGGATAAAGAAGGCCCGGAAATAAAAGCCTGGCTCAATGATGAAAAGTTTGTAAGCGGCAGCATTGTGAACCAGGAGCCGGTACTTATTTTGAAACTGGCCGATTCTTCCGGCATCAACACATCCGGCACGGGTATCGGGCACGACATTACCGCCATGCTTGACAACGACAACAACAGGATTTTTATCCTGAACGATTTTTATGAATCGGAGCTTGACAATTTCGGCCGGGGTGTTGTTCGTTTCCAGTTGCCGGAATTAGAACCGGGTCTGCACAGTTTACGTATAAAAGCATGGGATGTGCTGAACAATTCGTCGGAGCAGATCCTCGATTTTACGGTGGTAAATGATGACGACCTGGTGATAAGCCATGTGCTGAATTATCCCAACCCGTTTTCTACCAAAACACAGTTTTGGTTTGAACACAATAAACCCGGTCAGGAACTTTTAGTACGGATTCACATATATTCGCTTTCAGGTAAGGTGGTAAAAACCATTGAAAAAGCAATAAATAGCGACGGTAACCGTTCTTGTGAAGTGGAATGGGACGGGCGGGATGAATTTGGCGACCGGGTGGGCAGGGGGGTATATTTGTACCGCCTGCAGGTAACAGGCCCGGGCCTGAAAACAAGAACAGTGACAGAAAAACTGGTAGTGCTATAGCCAATATTAGCGATGCTGTGCTGAATAAAAAATAAACATTTTCAATCACTGGTTTTTAAAATTCGTCTATATTTACACAATAACATAAACTCTTACTAATGAGACCAACTGCTATCAAACTAACTGCTGCAATCCTCATTATATTTGGAATTGCTCCCGGCATCAAGGCTCAGAATGTTGACCCGATTAATGTTGTCACCACTGCTGTTCCGTTCCTTCGCATTTCTCCCGATGCACGGGCTGCCGGTATGGGCGACCTGGCGCTGGCCACTTCGCCGGATGCCAACTCTTCTTTCTGGAATCTTGCTAAAATTCCTTTCAACACCGAAATTGGTGGTGTTTCTGCTTCTTATACTCCCTGGTTAAAAGATATATTGAACGATGTTTACCTTGCTTCACTGGCCGGGTATTATAAGTGGGATGATCAGCAGGCCATTTCTGCTTCGTTAAGATATTTCAGCCTGGGCAATATCCAGTTCACCGATAATCTTGGCAACGATCTGAATACTTTCCGCCCACGGGAATTTGGAATTGATGTGGGCTATTCACGCAAACTGTCTGATAAAGCTGGTATCGGTGTCGGTCTGAAGTATATTTATTCTAACCTGGCTGAAGGTCCGGCTGCGGGTAATAATTATAAAGCAGCCAGTGCTGTAGCCGGCGATCTTGCGTTTTTCCTCAATGGACATAATGACCAGGGACAAGGCTGGGCTTTTGGGGCTGTGATGAGCAACCTTGGTTCAAAAATTTCTTATACCGATAATGCCGATCAGAAAGATTATATACCTGCTAACCTGGGTCTCGGCACCACTTACACAAGAGTGTTCAACAGCGCCAATAAAATCACTTTTGGGGTTGACCTGAACAAACTGCTTGTACCTACACCTCCCGCTGATCCGGCAACACAGCAGGAACTGGAAGATTACCGCAGCAAGAGTGTCATCAGCAGCTGGTTCAGCTCCTTTGGCGATGCACCGGGTGGCTTCAGCGAAGAAGTAAAAGAATTCCAGGTATCCATCGGCGCCGAATACATGTACAATAACCAGTTTGCACTCCGCACCGGTTATTTTCATGAAGACAAAACAAAAGGCAACCGCCGCTATTTCACCATGGGCGTAGGCATCAAATACCAGAGCTTTGGACTTGATTTTTCTTACCTGCTTCCTTCGGGCAGCGGAGTTGACCGCAACCCATTGTCGAACACACTGCGCTTCTCACTTCATTTCAACTTTGATGGAGCCGCAGCGGCTAAATAATTTTTGTAAAATAATTTCAGAGACGCCTCTGCCCGGGGCGTCTTTTTTATTTTTGAAAAAACAGATTCACTATGGCTTATCGTATCGGCAGCGGAGTTGATTTTCACCGGCTGGAAAAGGGAAGAGCGTTATGGATTGGCGGCGTAAAAATTCCGCATAAAAAAGGAGCCGCCGGCCACAGCGATGCCGATGTGCTGCTGCACGCCATTTGCGATGCCCTGCTGGGCGCACTGGCACTGGGCGATATCGGCGTTCATTTTCCCAATACGTCGGATGAATTCAAAGATATTGAGAGCAGCAGGCTGCTGCAGCGGACAATGGAAATGGTAAAGAAAGAAAATTACTCAGTAGTAAATATTGACAGTACCATTTGCCTGCAGGAGCCTAAAATAAAACCGTACACGGCAGAAATGAGAAAAATCATTGCTGCAGTCACCGGCATTACTGTAAATGATATTTCAATAAAAGCCACCACTACCGAAGAAATGGGTTTTGTTGGAAAAGGAAAGGGAGTGATGGCGTATGCCACTGTGCTGTTAAAGAAGAGTGAGTGAGGATGAGATGGCTTGATGGTTAGCTGGTTTGCCTGCCTGATTGTTTTTCCCATAGTGTGAAGATTAACCATCAAACAATTCAGCCATCAAACAATACACCCGCCCTTGTGCCTTCATTATTTTATCTTTGCCGCAATGCCATCAGTCAAAATCAGGATTGTAAATACATCGGCGAATCCTTTACCGCAATACGCTACCGAAGGTTCCTCAGGGATGGACGTCAGGGCTTCCATACCCGCCCCGGTTAAGTTGCAGCCGATGGAAAGAGTAGTAATATCAACCGGGCTGTTTATTGAATTACCCAACGGCTACGAAGCGCAGATTCGACCCCGAAGCGGACTTGCTGTAAAGCATGGCATTACCTGCCTGAACACACCCGGCACCATTGATGCCGATTACCGCGGTGAAATTAAGATTGTCTTAATCAACCTTTCGGCCGACGAGCAGGTCATTCACCCGGGCGACAGGATAGCGCAGATGGTAATTCAGCGGGTGGAAAAAGCGGAACTGGAAGAGGTGGAAATTTTAAACGAAACTATTAGAGCTGGTGGCGGTTTTGGCCATACAGGCAAACAATAAAAAGTGATAAGGTTTATTATCATATTGGGCACAGCAGCGTTGCTTGTTTCGTCCTGCCGGTCTGCACGGAAGATTCAATCGGCTATTTCGGTAAAAAAAGATACCGTGGAAACAGTGGCAGCGGTTGATCTCCGGGGCGATTCCATCCGCTTTATGAATGAAGCCTATCATAAACTGCAGCAGAATAAAATTGAGTTTGAAACTTTTTCTGCCAAAATAAACACCGACTACCAGGGCAGCGACGGGAAAAAATATGACGTGAATGTTTTTGTACGGATGAAAAAAGACAGCATCATCTGGCTGTCGGTAAACGGCGCACTGGGTATTGAAGGCATGCGGATAGTAATAGATAATGATTCGGTGCGGATACTGAATAAGCTGGACAAAGAATACCAGGTTCGATCGCTGGCCTACCTGCAGGAGGTGGCCGCCCTGCCACTCGACCTGCGCTCCATGCAGGAGCTCATCATTGGCAACCCGGTATTTCTTGACAGCAATTTTATTTCTTATTCTACGGACGGAAATATTGTTTCGCTGCTGAGTGAAGGAAAATGGTTCAGGCATCTTATTTCCATGAATAATAACGATCACCTGGTGCTGCACAGCAAGCTGGATGATGTGGATATACTGCGCAACCGCACCTGCTTTCTTACTTATTCGGAATATGAAAACAAGAAAGGCGTTAAATTTTCCACCAACCGCCTGGTATCCGTTACTGAAAAAACAAAGCTGGATGTAAAGCTGAACTTCAAGCAGTATGGATTTAATGAAACGTTAAGCTTCCCGTTTTCCATTCCCAAAAACTATAAAAGGATTTAGCAAATAAAATTTAATTTGCAGGTTGCCGTTATTTACCCATTCCCATACGCTTATGTTCATCTCACTTTCGGCGGCATAAATAAATGACCAGTACGATGAGAAATACATTCTTTTTACTTTCCGTATTTCTGTTTGCAGGCGGTGTTCTTTTTGCCCAGCAAACGGATGATAAGGCCAAACTGGAGAAAGAAAGACAGGAGATTCAGCAGGAAATAAAAGAAATACAGAGCCAGTATGATAAAATAAAGGGCCAGAAGAAACAGATAGTGGGGCAGTATAATCTTCTTGACAGGAAAGTCAAACTGCAAAACCGCTACATCAGCAACATCAACCGCGAACTGCGGTTGATTGACGATGATATTTACCTGAGCAACCTTGAAATTTACCGGCTCAGCAGGCTGCTGGATACACTGAAAGCACAATATGCACGCAGCGTGGTGTATGCTTACAAAAACAGGAGCACTTACGATTTCCTGAACTTTATTTTTTCAGCCGCCAGCTTCAACGATGCCATGAAGCGGATTGCCTACCTGAAGAGCTACCGGGCCTACCGTGAACAGCAGGTGAGCACCATCAGGGAAACACAGGCAACCATTGCCAGGAGAAAAGAAGAACAGATAGGCAAGAAAAAACAAAAAGACGAAGCGCTGAAAAACCAGACCGAGCAGGCAAGAGTGCTGGAAAGCCAGAAGAGGGAAAAAGATGCTGTGCTCACCAATCTGAAATCGCAGGAAAAGAACCTGGAAAAACAATTGGCAGCCAAAAAGAAAAAAGACAGGGATCTGCAAAATGCCATCGCTGCGATAGTGCGCCGCGAAATAGAAGCGGCAAAGAAAAAAGCTGCTGAAGATGCGGCAAAAAATAAACCGGTAACAACGGAAACACCGGTAACAACAAACATAATAACAAAACCAGCCACTACGAAAACACCGGTTATTTTTAATACGGAAGCCGATTTAAAACTGAACGCCAACTTTGAATCGAACCGCAGCCGCCTGCCCTGGCCGGTTGACCAGGGATACGTCTGCATTCATTTCGGTTCGTACCAGATTGGCGACACAAAGCTGAAAGGCGAAAACCCGGGCATCACCATTTGCACTCCTGAGGCAGGAGTAAATGCCAAAGCAGTGTTTGACGGCGAAGTAGTGGGTGTGTTCAACATTGCCGACACCCGGGTGATTACCATCAGGCATGGAAAATATTTTACCACCTACAGCAATCTTTCATCGGTGAATGTGTCAAAAGGCGCCATGGTAAAAACCGGGGAGGTAATTGGCAAAGTGGGGGTAGATACTGATGATGGTTCCGGCGGCAAGCTCGATTTCCTGCTGATGATAGAAACCAAAAATGTGAATCCCGAGCCCTGGTTGAGAAAATAATTGCTTCGGCTATGCTGCGCTCCGCAGCAGTTTATTTTATAAAAATTTCTCGTAAAGATTTTCGTACAGCGGCACAATAGTGTTGATGTCATACTTTTTAGCATGAGCCGCCGCTCTTGATTTAAATTGTTTCAATGTTTCGTTGTCACGCAGAATTTTTATTGCCTGCTGTCCCATGGTTTTCACATCACCCACTGCGCCGAGATAACCTGTTTCGCCGGGAATATTTATTTCGGACAGTCCGCCGGCGTTGGTAGTAACCACCGGCACGCCGGCAGCCATGGCTTCCAGCGCAGCCAATCCAAAACTTTCATACTCGGAAGGAAGCAAAAACAAATCGGCAATGGCGAGAATGTCTTCCATTTGTTCCTGCTTGCCCACAAAGCGTATTTCATCGCAAAGGTTCAGTTCACGGCAGAGGTCTTCGGCGGCGGGTCGTTCGGGGCCATCGCCAATCAGCATCAGCCGGCTGGGAATTTTATCATTTACTTCTTTAAAAATTTTTATCACATCGGGTATCCGCTTCAGCTTTCTGAAGTTGGAGGCATGCATCAGCACCCGTTCAGCGTTGGGCGCAATCATTTTTTTAAACGCATCAATCGGCTTGCGGTTGAAACGGCTCACATCCACAAAGTTTACAATCACCTCAATTTCTTTTTGGATGCTGAAATGCTTGTAGGTTTCATCCCGCAGGTTTTTCGATACGGCTGTGATGGCATCACTTTCGTTGATGGAAAAGGTAACAACAGGCGCATAAGTTTTATCGCGGCCCACCAGTGTGATGTCGGTGCCGTGCAGCGTGGTGATGAAGGGAATATTTTTTCCTTCTTTCTTCAGAATTTGTCTGGCCATGTAAGCGGCCGAGGCATGCGGAATGGCATAATGCACATGCAGCAGGTCGAGGTCGTTGTTTTTAATCACATCCACCATGGTGCTGGCCAGTGCCGTTTCGTACGGCGGGTAGTCAAACAATGGATAAGTGGGCACCTGCACCTCGTGGTAAAAAATATTGGGTGTAAAAGCGCCCAGCCGCACCGGTTGCTGGTAAGTGATGAAGTGCACCAGGTGTCCTTTTTGTGCAAGAGCTTTGCCCAGTTCGGTGGCCAGCACACCGGAGCCGCCGAAAGTGGGATAACAAACAATTCCGATGCGCATGGTTTTGGTAATTGTCATAGGGCCCGAAGGTAAATACTAAAATGTTATCCATGTTTGCCGTTTATATCAATAATTTGTTACAAAATACTGCATGCCGTATTTTTCAGCCTTCAAAAAAAAATTACCAAAATCATAAACAGGATGAAGTCAATTTTTATTCACGTTTTGTTTTGCTTATCCATCAGCGGTATGGCACAGCAGCAGGAAGATTCAATTATGGTTAAAAAAATTTCGGATGAAATACTGCTGAACGGTAAATGCTATGACAACCTGCGCTACCTGGCAAAACAAATAGGCGGGCGGCTGGCAGGCTCGCCGCAAATGACGATGGCTGAGCAGTGGGCCAAAAAACTGATGGAGGAAAGCGGAGCCGACCGTGTGCTGATGCAGGAGTGTAAAGTGCCGCATTGGGTACGGGGCGGAAAAGATGAAGCTAAAGTGATTGGCGGAAGCAAAAAGAAGCTGGATGTAATTGCGCTGGGCAATTCGCTTGGCTCCGGTAAAAAAGCTGTGCAGGCGGAAGTGCTGCTGGTGAGTTCTTTTAATGAACTGGAAAAAAAGAAAGATGAAGTAAAAGGCAAAATTGTTTTTTATAATTATAAATTCAATCCTACATATATCCGCACTTTCCAGGCGTATGGCGAGGCTTCGCAATACCGGGGCAGCGGGCCCAGCCGGGCTGCAAAGTATGGCGCCGTGGCAGTGATGATCAGAAGCATGAGTGATGCTGTTGACAACAATCCGCATACAGGGGCCACCCGTTATGTGGATTCTTTTGCAAAAATTCCTGCAGTGGCTGTTGGTTTGCGTGATGCCGACTGGCTGAATGAACAACTGAAAAACGGAAACAAAATCAAGATTAAAATAAAAACCTACGGTCATTTTCTTGACAGCGCCACGGGGCATAATGTAATCGGCGAGCTGACCGGTTCAGAATTTCCTGATGAAATAATAACCGTTGGCGGGCATCTTGATTCGTGGGACACCGGCGAAGGGGCGCATGATGACGGCGCCGGCTGCGTGCAGACAATTGAAATATTGCGGGCATTCAAAGCGCTTGGCTACAAACCAAAACGCACTATCCGGTTTGTTTTGTTTGCCAATGAAGAAAACGGGCTGCGTGGCGGACAGAAATATGCGGAAGAAGCGAAAGCAAAAAATGAGAAACACATTTTTGCGCTTGAAAGCGATGCCGGCGGTTTTACGCCGCGGGCTTTTGGTTTCAGCATGAAGGAAGAACAGTTTCAGAAAGTGATGCAGTGGAAACCGCTGATTGCGCCTTATGGCTGCAGCGAGTTCAACCGCGGAGGAGGCGGGGCAGACATCGGGCCATTAAGAAATGTCGGGGCGGCGCTGGCCGGCCTGTCTCCTGACTCGCAGCGCTATTTTGATGTGCATCATGCAAGAAGCGATGTGTTTGAAGCAGTGAATAAACGGGAGCTGGAACTGGGAGCAGTGAATATGGCGGCACTGATTTATCTTGTAGATAAATATGGGTTGTAAAACCTGTAATTATTAAAAAGAGCCAAACATTAAAAAATAAGGGTGAAGAAAATTAAAAAAATACGCCCTGTAAGCCAATTAGAAATTACCTATGACCGGATTTATCAGGAAATGTCTGGTATAAAACTTCCCAAAGGCTGCCTGGATATGCTGACCTACATTGTTTCTGAATTATTTGCCAATGTAAAAGAGCATGCATTCGCAAAGAAAATCAGGATTGAGATGTTTATCCAAAGCAATATTTTTTATTTCACACTCGCTGACGACGGGATCGGTATAAGAAACTCCTATCTTCAGAGTGGTATCTTTGCAAAAGATGACAGGGCTGCCATTGAACTTGCCGTGGGAGGTATGTCAACAAAAAAAACCAATGAGAGAGCCTTTGGATTATTTTCTACACAAAGGCTTTCGGGGTATGTGGGAGGACAAATGAGTATTTATAGCGGAAATATTAATGCCACCTTTGAAAAAAATAAAACAGGATTTGAAAGACTAAAAAGAAAAATTAAAGGAGTGAAAGTATCCGTTGCTATTCCTTTAAAAGCAGTGAATGTTTATGAAGTGTTGTATTAAACCAGAAAAAGACCATGAAGTCAGAAAAAATATATTTGCATAAGCAGGCTATTGTTTTCCGTGACGACGCCACGGAAATTGAGCGGGTGGCAAAGAAACTTGCAAAAAAGAACCCGGTTGTATATATTGATTTCAAAGCGGTAAAGTTTATTTCCAGGAGCTTTGCGGATGAATTTATCAATTCAAAGGAGCGGCTTAAAAATTCCGGTGTTTCCCTCAAAACCAAAAATACAGCTCCCAATGTAAAAAAAATGATAGCCCTTGTTCGTCATACACGAAAAAATATTTTACAGAATGCCGGTAGTTTCCAAATTTGAAATAGTTATAATGTGAACTGAATGCCGGACTGGTACTTTGACAGCGCTGATTTATTTGATGGATAAACAGGGTTGTAAACGGATGGCTCTAAAGGGGTGTTTTTAGGCAGTCACTGCTGCAGCAGATTGTTTAGCGCTGTTTGTACTGAAGTAAAAGGAAACGACGATACAATCTTTTCCATTTGTTTTTTTATTTCCTCCGTACAAAGGTTGCCGATACTTCCTTCGTGTGTATGTTCAACAGAAGCCGGGACGCTAAATCTTCCTGCTTCAATATCCAGTCCCACTTTTTTGTAAGCATCCCTGAATGGCATACCGGCGGTTACCAGTTTGTTCACTTCTTCTACGCTGAAGAGGTATTGATACTTCTCATCCGCCAATATATCTTTTTTGATTTCAATATTACGCAGCATCAGCCCGGTCATTTCCATACAATCTCTCAGAGTTTTGAATGCGGGGAATAAATGCTCTTTCAGCAACTGGAGGTCGCGGTGATAACCGGAAGGAAGATTTGTTGTCATCATCATGATCTCGTTAGGCAGAGCTTTAATGCGATTACAATGGCTGCGGATAAGCTCAAACACATCCGGGTTTTTTTTGTGCGGCATAATGCTGCTGCCGGTAGTGAGTTCGGCCGGAAAAGAAATAAAACCGAAGTTCTGGTTCAGGTACAGGCAGGCATCCATGCTGAGTTTTGCCAGCGTATCGGCCACATTGGCCATTGCCTGCGCCACAATACGTTCTGTTTTTCCCCTGCCCATCTGTGCATAAACTGAATTGTAATTCAGATCATCAAAGCCCAGTAATTTTGTGGTTAGCGTTCTATTAATAGGAAAGGAAGAACCATAACCAGCGGCAGAGCCCAGCGGATTTTTATTCACCACATCGTAAGCTGCTTTTAAAGTAATCATATCATCCACCAGGCTTTCGGCATAAGCGCCAAACCACAGGCCGAAAGAAGAAGGCATAGCCAGTTGTAAATGCGTATAGCCGGGCAACAGGTAGTCTTTGTACTTTTCACTTTGTGTTTGCAGCAAATCAAAAAGAGGTTGAATGGATTTTACAAGTCCTTCCAGTTCACTGCGCAAGAAAAGCCGGATGTCAACCAGCACCTGGTCGTTGCGGCTGCGGGCCGAATGAATTTTTTTGCCTGTGTCGCCGAGCTTTTCAGTAAGGATAAGCTCTACCTGTGAATGAATATCTTCTATTCCTTCGTGAATCGTGAATCGTGAGTTGTGAGCTTGGTGGTAGATGTTTTGAAGTTCCTTTACCAGCGCATCTTTTTCATCTTTCTGCAAAAGCCCCACCGATTCCAGCATGGTAGCATGGGCCATGCTTCCCAGTACATCGAATGGCGCCAGCAGCAAATCAAATTCTTTGTCTTTGCCGGCTGTGAATTGTTCTACTTCTTTTAATGAGGTTTTATCTTTTTGCCACAACTTCATAACACCTGATTTAAGAGTTGAATATACAACTCAATTCCTTCCCTTATTTCATCAATATAAATATACTCATCAGCCGTATGACTCCTGGCGCTGTCGCCGGGGCCCATCTTCAATGCCGGACAATTCATCAGGGCTTTGTCTGACGTGGTGGGAGAGCCATAATAAGTTCTTCCCAGCTTTAATCCGGCTTTCACCAGCGGGTGGTCCGGTGCAATAGCCGTGGACCGCAGGCGGGTGCTGCGTGGCATCACTTCACATTGTACGTTTGATTTGATGGTATCCAGCATTTCTTCAAAGCTGTACAATTCATTCACGCGGCAATCAACAACAAATTTGCACTGGGCAGGCACCACGTTGTGGGCTTTGTTTTCCGTTTCAATCACCGTCACACTCATCTTTACCGGGCCAAGTAAGCCGGAAACATTATCAAACTTATACGAGCTGAACCATTCGATATCTTTTAGTGCTTTGTACAGTGCATTATCGCCTTCTTCTCTTGCAGCATGCCCGGCTTTTCCATGTGCTACGCAATCGAGTACCATCAATCCTTTTTCCGCTACCGCCATCTGCATTTGTGTGGGCTCGCCTACTATGGCGCAGTCTATTTTTCCCATTCGCGGCAGCAGCGCTTCAATCCCGTTGTGGCCGGAAATTTCTTCTTCGGCACTTGCAGCAAAAAAGAGATTATATTTCAGGTCCGGCTGGTTTAAGAAATGAAGAAACACAGCGATAAGTGAAACAAGAGCACCGCCGGCATCATTGCTGCCGAGGCCATAGAGCTTCCCGTTTTTTTCCACAGGCCTGAAAGGATCCATCGTGTAACCTTTGTTGGGCTTTACCGTATCGTGGTGTGAGTTGAGAAGGAGCGTAGGTTTTTGTTCGTCAAAAAAATTGTTTTTTGCCCAGATATTATTCAGGTACACCTGTGTCTTTGCACCATGGCGGCTAAGAAACTGCTCGATGATGTCAGCCGTATTTTGTTCTTCTTTGCTGAAAGAAGGTGTGGCAATGAGCTGTCTCAAGAGTCCAATCGCAGCCGCCTCCAAATCTTCCGATGCGGGCGGAGACAGTTTTGAAAATTCATTATGTTTTGCAGCGTCACTCATTGATGATGGTTGTTCCGCTTTCGCCGGTTATCAGTTTATCCAGCTCTTCGGCTTTGCCGATGATTACTTTTTTTACGCCGTTGTTCAGTGCGGCAAATGCATTGTCGAGCTTGGGCAGCATGCCGGAAAAAATAACCTCTCCTCTTTTCAGCTTGTCGTAACCGGGTTTGTCCAGCCTTTTTATCACAGAAGATTCATCATTTACATCTCTCAGCACACCGCTTTTTTCAAAGGAGTAAACGAGTTGTACTTCATATTCGCGGCTCATGGCTGTAGCCACTTCCTGTGCAATAGTATCGGCATTTGTATTCAGCAATTGCCCCTTGCCATCGTGAGTGATAGGTGCAAACACTATGGCAATGTTTTGATCCAGCAATGCTTTTATCAGCCCTGTGTTCACCATATCCACATCACCTGCAAAACCAAAGTCCAGCACAGGGTGTTTTCTTTTATGAGCAAGAATGGCATCGCAGTCGGTTCCGCTAAGACCGATGGCATTGCATGCGAAACTTTGCAGCTGTGCTACAATATTCTTGTTTACATACCCCGCATACACCATGGTTACAATCTTAAGCGTTTCTGCATCGGTAATTCTTCTGCCTTCCACCATCTTTTGTTCAATGCCCAGTTGCGCCGCCAGTTTGGTAGCCAGTTTGCCGCCGCCATGTACTAAAATCTTTTTTCCTTCAATTGCAGCAAATGATTCCAGGAATGAAGCAAGCTTTGCGTCATCATCAATGATGTTGCCTCCGATTTTTATAACAAACAGTTTAACCATAAAGCAATTTAACCATCATATCATCTAACAATTTGTTTTCAGCATTTCGCTCAACACTGCCTGCGCCGCCCATACCCTGTTGGCCGCCTGCTGCGTTACAATACTCATCGGTCCGTCCAGAATTTCATCACTCAACTCCACATTTCTTCTTACCGGCAGGCAATGCATTACTTTGGCATTATTCGTCAGCGCCCAGCGTTTTTTCTTCAGCTGCCATTTGGGGTCGTTGGTAAAAATCTTTCCGTAGTCATTATAAGTGCTCCAGTTTTTTACATACACAAAGTCAGCATCCTTCAGCGCTTCTTCCTGGTCATATACGATGGTGGCGCCCCTCGTAAACTCTTCACTCAATTCATAGTCCTCGGGTTGTGTTATCACAAAATCAGCTTTTCCCCATGCGTTCATCCATTGCGCAAAACTGTTGGCCACGCATTGCGGCAGCGGTTTTACATGCGGCGCCCAGGTGAGTACGATTTTAGGTTTATCGTTTATCGTTTTTTGTTTATCGTTGATTATTGTTTCCGTTATGGTGAGGATGTCCGTTAATGATTGTAAAGGGTGCAGTGTTGCACTTTCAAGGCTTACTACCGGGATGCCGGCATACTTCACAAACTGTTTTATATACAGTTCGCTGTAATCTTCTTCACGGTTTTTCAGCGAGGGGAAGGTTCGGATGGCCAGTATGTCGAAATATTTTCCGAGTATCGGCGCCGCGTCTTTTACATGCTCCACCGTGCTGCCGCTCATGATGGCTTCGTCTTCAAATTCCAGCGCCCAGCCTTCCTGCCCCACATTAAACATAATGCAATCCATGCCGAGATTTTGCGCAGCGATTTGTGTACTCAGCCGGGTACGCATGCTCGGGTTCAGAAACAAACAGCCGATACGCTTGCCTGCCCCAAGTGATTTGTCCTTGAATGGATCGGCTTTATACGCCAATGCCTTTTGTACCAGCGCATCAATGGCCTCCCCAAGGCCACCGGAGAAGGGACCTTGAACATCCTTTACAGAAGTGAACTGTTTCAATTTCCTGGTAGTTAATTTTTTGTACTAAGCTTTTGTACTACTATTAAACTTTTGTTGCGACGCTCCGTTTATCATTCAGTCCATTGCTCAGCAAATGAATTTCTTCTTTGACTGCTTCAATAAAATGCTCTGCATCTCTTTTCTTCAGCGCAAGGCTTGGTAATAATCTTATTACATTGGGCTTTGCCTCTCCGGTAAAAATTTTCTGATTCCAAAGCAAATTTTTTCTCAGGTCATTCAGTTCTTCAGGCACATCAAAACCAATCATCAGCCCGCGGCCTCTTACATTTTTTATTTCAGGAATCGCTTCCAGTTCTTCACGTAAATATTTTCCTGTCGTCACAGCATTGCCCATCAGTTTTTCTTCATCCATCACTTCCAGTACGGCCAGTGCAGCGGCGCAGGCAAGATGATTGCCGCCAAAAGTAGTGCCCAGCTGAAAATGTTTTGGTTTGATATGCGGTGCAATGATAATACCTGCCACCGGGAACCCATTGCCCATGCCCTTGGCCATGGTGTAAATGTCGGCATTCACACCGGCAAAATCATGGCTGAAAAACTTACCGCTGCGGCCATACCCGCATTGCACACTATCGGCAATATACACGGCGCCAAATTCATCACACAGCATTCTTATCTTTTGAAGGAAAGAATTGTCCGCTACATTAATGCCACCTACGCCCTGTATGCCCTCGATGATAACGGAAGAAATTTCCCGGCCGTACTTCTTAAAATAATTTTCAAGCGCCTCTTCATCATTGAAGGGAAGGAATACAGCATTTTCTGTTTCATTCACCGGCGCCACATAATTTTTATTGTCAGTTACTGCCACCGCCAGCGATGTGCGGCCATGAAACGATTTGCTGAAAGCCACTACTTTTTTTCTTCCGTTGTGGAAGCTCGCCAGTTTCAGGGCGTTTTCGTTGGCTTCAGCACCGCTGTTGCAAAGGAATTGCTGGTAATCTTCCTTGCCGGAAACTTTGCCCAGCTTTTCAGCCAGCTGTTGCTGCAAGGGTATTCTTACCGAGTTGGAATAAAATGCAATTTTATCAAGCTGCTCTTTGATACGCTGCACCCAGTGCGGATGCAGGTGTCCAATACTGATGACAGCATGACCACCGTAGAGGTCAAGATATTGCTCGCCTTTGTCGTCCCACACATAAGAGCCTTTGGCTTTTACGATGGTGATTTCGTTTATGGGATATACATCGAATAAGTTCATTATACAATATTTTGCCACGAAGGCACGGAGTTGATTCCGTGATTTCCGTGCCTCTGTGGCTATTAAAAATAATTTGCTTTTAATTTCAGTCCGGATATTTCGTTCAGCCCAAACATCAAATTCATATTCTGCACGGCCTGGCCACTGGCGCCTTTCAGCAGATTGTCAGTTACTGAATGAACAACAAGAATGTTGCCCACTTTTTCCAGTTGAATCAAACATTTATTGGTATTAACCACCTGTTTCAGGAAGACCTGTTCTTTGGTGACATGTGTAAACGGGTGACTGGCATAAAAATCTTTATAAAGTTTGTTCAGTTCATCAAGTCCTAAATCGCAATGCAACTGCGAGCTGACAAATATGCCCCTGGTAAAATCTCCCCGCCACGGCACAAACTTCACCCCCGAAATCCCATCTGCTGATGGGTTGCCCGGGAAGCTTTCCTGCAATTGATGAAGCGATTCATGAATCTCTCCAAGATGCTGGTGTGTTAAAGTTTTATAAGCCTGTATATTGTTTTCCCGCCAGCTGAAGTGCGAAGTGGCGGCGAAACTTTGCCCGGCACCTGTGCTGCCGGTAATACCGGTGGTGAAAACTTCATTTAATAAGCCTGCTTTTGCCAGCGGCAATAACCCCAATTGAATAACAGTGGCAAAACAACCCGGATTGGCGACATTGTCAGCTGATTTGATTTTATCCCTGTTCAGCTCGGGAAGACCGTAGATGAATTTACGATTTCTGGTTTCTGATTTCTGATTTAATCGGAAATCATTTGCAAGGTCAATGATTTTTGTTTTGGCTGCAATGTTGTTTTCTTCCAGAAATTTTCTCGATTCGCCATGACCGAGGCAGAGAAAGATTACATCTGTGTTTTCATCCGGTTCGACTGAAAATCTCAAATCAGTTTCGCCCAGCAAATCATGATGAACAGCATGCACCGGCTTGCCGGCATGGCTGCGGCTGTGAATGAAGGAAATTTCAACGGAAGGATGATTGATTAATAATCTTATCAGCTCGCCGCCGGTATAACCAGCACCGCCTATTATTCCAACTTTTATTGTCATAGTTATCTTTTTTAATAACCAATAATTATTAATTAATAATTATTGGTTATTAGCTTTATTCACTGCTGTCCAAATAGAAGTTTGATTTCCGAATATTTTTGAAAATCCTCTCACATCCTCACCGGTAAAGCCGGTATTCATTTCGCCATACTTGCCGAATTTGCTGCTCATCAGGTCGTATTTACTTTCGATGCCGGTAATTTGAAAACGATAAGGCATCAGTTGTACAAACACATCGCCGCTTACATTCTGCTGGCTGTTTTCAAAAAAGGCTTCGATGTCACGCATGACAGGGTCCAGTATCTGGCCTTCGTGCAGCCAGTTGCCGTAAAACTGTGCCAGTGTATCCTTCCATTGCAACTGCCATTTGGTAAGCACATGTTTTTCCAGGGCATGATGGGCTTTCAGAATAATCATCGGCGCAGCCGCTTCGAAACCCACGCGACCCTTGATGCCGATGATGGTGTCGCCGACATGAATATCGCGGCCTATGCCATAGGGCCCCGCAACGGATTGCAAATGTTGAATGGCTTCCGACGGATGCGTGAATCGTTTATCGTTTATCGTTTTTATTTCGCCTTTTTCAACGCCGAGTTTTACATCTTCACTTCCTGTCTTTGTTACCTGTGTGGGCCATGCTTCTTCGGGCAGCATGCCTTTGGAAGAAAGCGTTTCTTTGCCGCCTACGCTGGTGCCCCAAAGACCTTTGTTGATGGAATAAACCGCCTTTTCAAAATTCATCTCCACGCCTTTGCTTTTCAGGTAAGCGATTTCTTCCTCCCGGCTCAGCTTCATGTCGCGGATGGGTGTGATGATTTCCACGCCGGGAATCAGGATGTGAAAAATCATATCGAAGCGCACCTGGTCGTTGCCGGCGCCGGTGCTGCCATGTGCCACAGCCGGTGCATTTATTTTTTTTACATGCTCTGCTATGTGCAATGCCTGGCTCAGTCGTTCGGCAGATACGGACAGCGGGTAGGTATTGTTCTTTAAGCAGTTTCCGAAAATGAGGTATTTAATAATCCGGTCGTAATAGCTTTTTACTGCGTCAACGGTGGTATGTGTTTTTGCACCGAGCCTGTAAGCATGGGCCTCAATTTTTTTCAGTTCATCGAGGCTGAAGCCGCCGGTATTTACAAGGATGGTATGCACCTCATATCCTATTTCACCGGTGAGGTATTTTACGCAATAAGAAGTATCGAGACCGCCGCTGAAGCCGAGAACGATCCGACCACCCCCGGCCCCCTGAGGGGAGGGGTTTTGAAGAGTGCTGTTTTCTGATGTACTCATTTTTTTGTGCGTTTCCAATATGCTGAACAGACCCGATATTTATCGGGTTGATGCAGATGATCCCGATACCTATCGGGACGCAACCAGGGCTTAATAGTAGCAATGCATCCGGTCACATCATTATACATTAAACAAATAATGGAGAAAGGTTTTTGGTTTGGCGCTGCCATTGTTTCCGTTATTCTCCTTATCTCTTTTCATAAATGGGCGCAGCAGCTTCCACTGCTTGAAGCGCAGTAATCGTTCGAACCCGGATTTATTTTTTTCAAAAAATTCTTTAGTCTCTTCAGGTTTGTGCTGGTCTTTGGGGTCGTAAAGCATGGCGGTACACAGGCAGTTCTTCCGGTCTTTACTCATCAATATGTCGAAGTTCACACAGCTTTTGCAACCGGCCCAGAAGTCTTCGTCCTGCGTCAGTTCTGAGTAAGTGACAGGCTCGTAGCCGAGTTCGCTGTTAATCTTCATTACGGCCAGCCCGGTGGTGAGGCCGAAAATTTTGGCGTTGGGATATTTTTCCCTCGACAGTTCAAAGATTCTTTTTTTGATGGCCCGTGCCACGCCGGTTTTTCTGAAAGCCGGCGACACAATAAGACCGCTGTTGGCCACATACTCGCCGTGGCTCCATGTTTCGATATAACAAAAGCCCACCCATGTGCCATCATCGGTAACGGCGATGACGGCTTTGCCTTCATTTATTTTATTAGTAATGTACTCCGGGCTGCGTTTGGCAATACCGGTACCGCGGGCTTTGGCGCTTTCGGCTATTTCGGTGGTGATAGTATCAGCATAACTCACATCGGCGGAAGCAGCTACACGAATAATTATATTTTGATTGTCCAATTTGAAAAATATTGATATGGATAGAACGGATGACCAGTCCGGAAATTCATGGCAGGGAGGCTGTTCACTGACAGGGGCCATGGTGAGGGGCTCGTCCTGTCAGACTGCACGTCGGGGTCGTGGAGAGAAGGCAAACACATCAAAGCCTACAGCATAAACTTCTGTAGCGTCCGGCGCATGAAAAGCAACCTGCTTGGTATGTGTAAGAAAATTAATCAACGTATCATTAATTTTTTTGCTGAACAAAAGTATATAAATAATTGAGTTAACAGAACATTTTTTTTGTCAAAAAACATTTTGATAACGGATGTTTGTAAAAGATGAATATGTTTACCGGAAAGCAAGTAAAAGAAAAACGGCTGGTTGCCTATGCAAATCCGGCCTGTGCTTTTTCCACCCGGCTATTGTATTTGTTTTAATGAATTCTTTTTCGCCGGTAAGGTTGGCTGCAATGCAAAGTTTTGTGGATGGCCGGCATGTAGTGAGCAATGCATCCATAAGCTGGTTATTGCGGTAAGGGGTTTCAATAAAAATCTGAGTACATTTTTTCTTTGCTGATTCGGCTTCCAGTTCTTTAATGGCTTTCGTTCTTTCCGGTTCTTTCACCGGCAGGTAGCCGGTAAACTGAAACTGCTGTCCATTCATGCCGCTGGCCATTAAGGCGAGAAGGATGGAGCCCGGGCCTACCAATGGTTTTATTACAGCATCCATTTCATGTGCAATGGCTACAAGCTGCTGACCCGGGTCGGCAATGCCGGGGCAGCCGGCTTCGCTGATAATGCCAATAATTTTACTTTCTTTTAATCTTTGTTTGAAGATACCGGCAATGACCGGTTCTTCTGTCATTATTACCCATTCAAAATTATCAATGACAATTTCCTGTCCGGGCAAGTAAACTTTCCAGAGATGTTTTAAAAACCGCCGGGCCGTTCTTTCATTTTCTGCAAATAAAACCTGGCACTGCTTCACCGCTTCGGTGATGTAAGCAGGCACTGCGGCAAAACCGGTTTCATCAAGCTGTGAAGGGATAAGATAAACCACCGGC
The DNA here is from genome assembly GCA_964508655.1 of uncultured Chitinophaga sp. GTDB lineage: Bacteria > Bacteroidota > Bacteroidia > Chitinophagales > Chitinophagaceae > VBAS01. The sequence continues at coordinate 26,900 of CAZDUO010000039.1, forward strand.
CGGCTCATGCTGTTTTTGCTTTGTATAAGCTGAGCGTGGCAGCGATGACCGCATAGGCCGGCGCCAGCACCCAACCCACAATGATTACAATATGCATCAGGTAAAATACAATGCCATTCCCGATGGCCAGCCCTTTGTGGTTACTCACAAAGCGGATGCTTTCACCCGGGGAAAGTTTTTGCCTTTCGAAACTGTAATCGAGCATGGAAAAACCATAGTAATAGAACTCGACCATGATGGCTATAAGGGGTGTGATCCAGCCGACAACGGGAAAAAAAGAAAGCAACACGAGGCTAATCATATACACCGATTGCCAAAGTGTATTGCGCAATGCAAGCCGGATGCCCCTCGTGGCGTCTTTCATCAACTGGGGCATGCTGAAGGTGAGCTCACGGCCTTCCATGATGGATCCGGTTTTTTCGCTCAGCCAGGCAAATACCGGCGAGCCGATGAGGAGAAAAACATATTTGAAAAGTGAAAAATAAAACATCATCTGTATCAGCCATAATATGATGCCGGCAAAAGTGAAAAGAAAACCCAGCCAGGAGTTTTGAATTCTTTGCAGCCACATGTCGAGCCCTGTCGTTTGGGTAAGGTAGTCAATGGCCGCAGTGGATGTTTTGCCAAAGAAATACATGCTGACCGTAAAAAGCATGGCATAGAGCAGCCCGGGGATGAGAATCCATTTCCAGAACCGGTGCCTGACGATGAACTGATGCGCTTCAAAATAGGATTGGATGGCTATGACGATTTCTTTGAGCAAAGCCTAAATTTGGGTAAATATAAAGAACCCGAATTTAACAGATTAAAAGGATGATGCGGAAACTGGAAAAATCTTTTTATCAGCGCAGCGATGTAATACTGATAGCCAAAGAGCTGCTGGGAAAAATCCTGGTGACACAATGGAACGGTATCATCACTTCGGGACGCATAGTGGAATGTGAAGCTTACAACGGCGTCATAGACCGTGCTTCACATGCGTGGGCGGGCAGGCGAACGGCCCGTAATGAAGTGATGTATGCCCCGGGTGGAGTGGCTTATGTGTACCTGTGTTATGGCCTTCATCATTTGTTCAATGTGGTGACGAATACAAAGGATGCGCCGCATGCTATTTTGATTCGGGCCCTGGAGCCGCTGAAAGGAATTGATAAAATGCTCGAAAGAACCGGAAAGAAAAAGCCGGATTTTACATTGACAAAGGGGCCCGGCAATGTTTCCAAAGCATTGGGCATATTAACCAAACACAGCGGCCTTTCGTTGGTAAGTAAAGAACTGTTTATTGCCGAAGATGATTTTGTGCCGGCCAAAAAAGAAATCGCAGTGGCTGCAAGAATAGGAGTGGACTATGCCGGTGAGCATGCAGCGCTTCCTTACCGCTTTTACCTGAAAGGGAATCCCTATGTGAGTGGAAAGCACCTCACCCCAAACCCCTCTCCAAAGGAGAGGGGGTGGCAAAGCTTCACGGAAAATGAAAAATTTTCCGGTCAATCGAAATAATTATTTTTATTGTTAAAAAAATCTGTTGAGCAAATTATCAAAACAACAGCTGCGGTTCATTTACCTGGTTGCGGGCATTGCGGTTGCCCTGTTTTTTTATCTTGTAAATCCTTTTCGTGCCGATGAAAACGGCTGTCTTGTACTTTCCATTGCTGCTTTGATGATCAGCTGGTGGGTGACGGAAGCATTGCCCATGCCGGTAGTGGCGCTGTTACCGCTGGTACTTTTTCCTTTGTTGAATATTGCAGAAATAAAAACGGTAGCGGCCAATTACACCGACCCGGTCATCTTTCTTTTCATGGGCGGCTTTATGCTGGGGCTTGCCATTGAAAAATGGAACCTGCACCGGCGTATTGCTTTAAGCATTGTAAAAATGACAGGCACCAGCGGCAACCGCATCATCCTTGGTTTTATTCTTGCCACAGGCCTCATCAGCATGTGGATAAGCAATACGGCCACCACCATGATGATGTTCCCGATTGCACTTTCTGTAATTCATGTGATGAAAGAAAGCAATGACGGCACAGGCCATTTCAAACATTTCAATCTTGCCCTGATGCTGTCCATTGCTTATGCATCCAACTTCGGGGGTATATCTACCATCATCGGCACACCACCCAATGTGGCGTTTGTGGGTTTTTTTGAAAAAAAATACAACAGCAATATTGACTTCATCAACTGGATGCTGCTGTGCACGCCGCTTGCTATCCTGCTCCTGCTCGCTTTACATTTTGTATTAACCAGGATACTTTTCCCCAATCGTATCCGGCCGAATGAAGCGGCCCGCCGTTTCATTCATGAGGAATATACACGCCTGGGGCCTTTGTCAGTATCTGAAAAAAGGGTGCTGGCAATTTTTTGCTTTACAGCCCTGCTTTGGATGTTTAAAGACCTGGTAAATGGAATGCAGTCATTGGTAAAATTTGATGACAGCATTATTGCGCTTATCGGCGCCATTTCATTATTCATTTGTCCTTCGGGCAATGCGGGCCCTCCCGATAATTTAAGCGAACCGGATGAACATGCATACAGCGGCAGCCTGCTGGAATGGAGTGATACCCGGCGTATGGCATGGGGAATTTTATTGCTCTTCGGCGGTGGGTTGGCCCTGGCGGGTGCACTGGAAAAAGCCGGGCTGATTCAGCAATTGGGCAACTGGTTGAGCGCTTATGCCGGCGGCGGTTTGTTTCTTGTGCTGATGGTAACGGTCATTTCACTTTTTATCAGCGAAGTGATGAGCAATATTGCGCAGGTGATTGTGTTTTCTCCCGTGGTGTGCAGTCTGGCTGATGCTGTAGGTATGAACCCGTTGCTGCTCGGCATACCGATGACACTGGCAGCCAGCTGCGCCAGCATGATGCCGATGGGTACACCGCCTAATGCCATTGTATTTGCCAGCGGCCAAATAAAAATAAGGCAGATGATGATGGCCGGGTTGGTTATGAACCTCGTGGCGATTGCTTTGATTACCCTGTTCTCGTGGTTATTGTTGCCGCTGATAATCTGAGCAATCTTGCTCCCATACTCTGAAGTGGGTTTAAGAAACCGGGTATTGAACATTGAGCTTTGAGAATTGCATGTTGAACATTTTCTTAGTATAGATAAAATGTTCAATGCTCAATATTCAATTATCAATTGGGGATTAAAGCCGCACACCGGCGCTGATACCAATTAATGTTACAAATCCCTGTCCCACTTTCCGGCCATCGGTTTTAATGTTTATTTCAGCACCGTTGGAAATGGAGGGAGTGAGGAAAGCCTGGTCGTTTATAAAAAAAGTATAACCGATTTCGAACAGCGGTTGCAGCGTGGTTGTTTTCGTGGTACCGGATTGTGTGCCTTCTTTCCAGTCAATTTTCATACTCCAAAGGTCCATTCTTGCGCCAATAAAAAATTTGTGAGGGAAAGGTTTGAAGTGATAGCGGTAACCAATGCCGCCTCCCCAGCCGCTGCCTTTTTCATTGTCGTTTTCACCCCAGTCTTTGCGGTTGGCTTTGTTGTAACCCAGCCGGAACTGAACTGAATGATGAATTTTTGCATTCACAGCAACGTGCAGGCCTGTGATGCCGCCTGCAGGGTACCACTGAAATTCGGCGCCGATGTCGGTAGTGCGGTAGCCCATTTCAATATCATCCTGGCCGCAGGAGTTTTTACATAATAAAAAAAGGAAAATAAAGACCGGCAGCTTTTTCATGAATTGAATTTGCAACAAGATAGAAATTTCCGGTGCAAATGAAAAGCCTTGCTGTTGGGATTGGCTAACGTACTGGCCAAACCCTCCGGCAATATATTATTAATAGGAGTTGTACTGTGGCAGGTTTTTGACTATACAGGCACCCGAAAATCGCAATAAGTAAAAAGCAACTTTTTTAAAATCACTTTTTCTCTATTTTCTCTCTTTTAAACGCTTAGTCTAAAACTTCGGGCAGTTCAGTTTTTTCAAATCCCTGTTTACAGGTTGCCGGATGTAGATGAGTGAGATTTCAATTCCGCCGCGCATATTGGATGCCGGTTGCAGGCTGGATATATTAATATCATACGTGGCGCCGAGGTGAATGTCGCCGAACTCAAGTCCCACGTAAGGAATGACGGCATCAGCCACATTGTTGAAACGGGCCCAGGATCCGAGGTAAACATTCACGGGGTTTTCTTCATCGTAGCTCAGGTTCATGGCATAGGCGCCGCCAAACATCAGGTTGTTGGCATTGGCCTGGAAACTGTAATTGGCGCTGAAGTGGAAGGCATTGTACTGGTTGGTGGGCAGCTTGCCGCCGGCCATCACCGTGGTTCTGGAGTTCAGGTAAAACTGTCCGCCCTGGAAAGTTTCTTTCGGGCGGTTGATATGATACATGGAAGCGCCGAGATAAAAATTATTGTACCCGTTGGTGCTGCCATTGTACAGCACGCCGGCATTGATGTCGAGGTATTTTACTTTAAGACCGTTCTGCGGAAAAATTTCACTGGTGGTGCCGGTGAATCCCAATGCGGTCAGCTCATCTTCAAAATCAAGTTTGTTTACATCAAGCCTTTTATCGGTATAGGAACCCTGGAAACCCACACCCACCTGGTGATAACCGTCTTCATCCAGTCCTTTATGATAGGCAGTGGAAAGGGAAAACTGGTTGGTGGCTAAAGCGCCGTTTCCGTTCTGATCGTTCATGGCCAGAAAACCGATACCCCAGCGGTCAATATCAGTAAGATAATTTTTTAATAAATGAAAATCGGCCGAAGCGGTTTTGGTTACAAAAGCATTGTTGATGCTGGGCCATTGATTGCGGTAATTAGCCGCCACACGAAAGATGCCATCGAATTTGCCGGTATAGGCCGGGTTCAAAGTAAGCGGTGAAGCAAAAAACTGGGAGAAGTTGGGATCCTGTGCATTTGATACACCCGCCATCCACGATAACATCAGTATTCCGAATAATTTTTTCATCAGCAGTAAATGGAAAAGTAAATGTACAATTTTTCAACTACCCGGTAAACCCCAATTTGCAGACTTAACTCTGTGTTTTTACTCCATACGCCAGGTCGCCGGCATCGCCCAGGCCGGGCACTATATAGCTTTTGGCTGTCAGCTCTTCATCAATATCGCCGCACCAGATGGTAACGGCCGGTTCTTCTCTTTTTACATATTCAATGCCGATGCTGCAGGCTATTGCGGTAACGATATGTATTTCCTTCGGGTTGCCTTCTTCTTTCAGGAAATGAATGGTTTTAACCAGCGATGCACCGGTGGCCAGCATGGGATCGGAAATGATGAGAACACGGTCATCAATATCGGGACAGCTCATATATTCAAGGCTGATGGTGAATGAGCCGTCTTTCTCATGCTTGCGGTAGGCTGCGATAAAAGCGTTGTCGGCTTTATCAAAATAATTGAGCAGTCCATTATGCATGGGCAACCCTGCACGCAGTATAGTGGCCAGCACAGGTTGTTCCTTCAGCAATTTTGCGGTGGCAGTGCCCAGTGGTGTTTCCACTTCTTTTTCTTCAAACGGCAGTACTTTGCTGATTTCATAAGCGGCTATTTCGGCGATGCGTTCCAGGTTGGCACGGAAGCGCATCCGGTCCTGCTGGATGTTTACATCACGCAGCTCACTTATCCAGTTGCTTACAAGGCTGTGTTGTTCGCTCAGGTTGATTACCACGATCGGAATTTTTGATTTCGGATTTTCAAATGCTCTACAGGGCGCATTGCCGTATTTTTGAACAAATCTAATCCCGATTTTTATCGGGACAAAATCTGAAATCCGAAATTAATAAATGATTTATCGTTCATTGGGGGTATTGGTCAGTCAATCCGGCTTTACGCTTGCCTTTGCCGAATTCCAGGAAAATGCAGGCGTTTGGACGTTTGAGTTGAAAACTGCCATCACTTGCACGGCAGGCTCCGTCACGGAGCTGATTCATTCATTTATTGAAAAAAATGAACTGCAGTTTAAAGTGGCTCTCATTACACTGCATACCGAAACGCCGGGCACAATTATCAGCGGGGCATCCGTTGCTGCTGCCACGGGTTTACCCGTCATCACTCACCTTGCAGCCCTTGATGTGGAGCTTGGCGGTAATGGAGAATTTTATTCCTATTGTTCTCAAAAGCTGAATTTGCCAAATAATAGCCTTACCGAGACGGAAAAAGCGACATGCGTGGCTTTTATGGGAATTCTTCGCTGGCGGGA
>CAZDUO010000040.1:0-32623 GCA_964508655.1 uncultured Chitinophaga sp.
CGGCGGAACATTTTTTTCTACTGATGTTTTTCCAAAATGGCTCAAGAGCATTGCCGATGTGATGCCGCTGAAACACATGAATGATGCCATGCGCAGCGTGGCGTTTGAAGGTGCTCATCTCAACGATTGCCTGAAGCAAATCGGGATACTTGCCCTGTGGGGCGTGGCGGTGTATGTGGTGGCGATTAAAGTGTTCAGGTGGGAGTAAAAGGTTTTTAGTTTATAGTTTATAGTTTTCTGACCTTCGAAGCTCCGAACATTTGGGGGCGCAAGAGGGAGAATCAATAGGTGTTCGGATGGTGGTTGGATGTAGGATGTCTTGTAATCCAATACGGGTGTAAATAATTCTCAAGCAAATCCGGCATCTGACCTCGGACATCCGACATCAGACATCAGACCCTCCTTCGCTGATTTGTGCATTGAAGATTTAGCGAACCTGGATGCTACGGAGGGCAGGCTTCTGACTACTGAATACTGACTTCTGAAAAAATATGCGTGCATTAAAATTAGCCATACTGAGTTTTGTTTTTCTCTTCCTGCTGATGACGGCGTTTTCGCTATTAATTCCTTCCAATATCAGGATTTCAAAAGCGGTGAATGTAATGGCCCGGGATGAAATGGTTTTTCATTATGTGGCCGATTTGCCTGCCTGGAAACAATGGCACCCGGCGCTGAGGGAGCTGCCGGAAAATGAAATTATTGTTTTACAAAACGGGGATTTGAGAATAAAAGATAATACCATCATCCTGCTTGAAAAAAAGCCGGATGAAATAATTACCGAACTGAAAAAAGACAGGGGCCGGCCGGTAATCAGCGGTATTAAGCTGCTGCATCATGCCGGGAGTGATTCACTTACCCTACAGTGGTACATGAATTTCAGGCTGCGCTGGTACCCGTGGGAGAAATTCAAATCGCTGCTTTATGAAAATATTTACGGCGTGCAGATGGAGCAGGGGCTCAGCAACCTGAAAGCGCTGCTGGAAGAAAACCATTCGTCATTAAACTGACAAACTGTAAATTTCTGCTTTGTAATTTTAGCTTCTAAAAAATATTTTTTTATGAAACAAACTATTCTGTGCATTGCAGCTTTTGTCAGTTTGACTGCCTGCGGGCAAGGCGATAAATCAAAAAGACCGAGCCCGCCGGCCGTGGTTACTGAAACTACCGATTCCGGTGTTACCATTACCATTGATTACAGCCAGCCGTCGGTGAAAGGCCGTACTATAGGAAAAGAAATAGCCCCTTACGGAAAAGTATGGAGAACCGGTGCCAACGAAGCAACCGTTTTTGAAGTCAGTAAAGAAGTAAACATAGAAGGTCAGCCGCTGGCCGCAGGAAAGTATGGCCTGTACAGCATACCGGGTGAAGCAGAGTGGGTAATAATTTTTAATAAAACATGGAATCAATGGGGGACCAACTACAAAGAAGCAGATGATGCGTTGCGGGTAAAAGTGACTCCCGGTAAAACATCGGCCTTTACTGAAAAAATGACCTTTGCAATCGGCAAGGATGGCAAGGTATCGCTGATGTGGGGCGATGTACAGGTTGATTTCAATGTGCAGTAATACTTAAGCCGGGAAACTTATTTTACCCATCAGCACCGAAGGCACTTTTGCTCTCCCGGCGCCCAAATTAATTTTTTCGCCGCAAACACATTCATTGGCAAGCAGTGCAAACAGCACTGCTTCCTTTGCATCCGGCGGTATGTGCAGCGCCCCGGTGGTTTCAAACTTTGCAGCCGGCAGTTGCTTCTGCAGGTTTTCCATCAGCAGCGGGTTGTGCATGCCGCCGCCGCTGGTATAAACCGAAATGCTTTCATCCCCGGTTGTTCTTTTAATTGCTTCGGCAATCATATCGGCAGAAAAGCGATTGAGTGTGGCCATCACATCTTCCGGCGCTAAAGAAACTGTCCCCGATTTTTCCATTGCTGCTTGCAGGTAAGAAAGATTGAACAGCTCTGGCCCGATGGTTTTTGGAAACTCTTCTGAAAAGAAGGGATGATTTTTCAGTTGCATCAAAAGCTCATGGTTGATTTTTCCTTTTCGGGCAATGGCTGCATCCGCGTCAATATATTTTCCCGGGAAATTTTTCTGCACATAAGCATCCATCATCGTATTGCCCGGTCCCACATCCGTACTGAACACTTTGGCAGCGTCCATACTGGCGGGCAGGTAAGTGAAGTTGGCAATGCCGCCGATGTTCAGCATGATTCTCGTTTCGCCTTTTTTAGAAAATAAAAGATAATCACCATACACAGCCAGCGGGGCGCCTTCGCCGCCGGCCGCAATATGCTTCTGCCTGAAATCGCTTACGGTGATGATGCCCGTGTGCACGGCAATATGATCGCCGTCGCCAATCTGCAAGGTAGCGTTTGGAAATTTTTCCCGCCTATGCAAAAATTTTGGTGCGTGATAAATGGTTTGCCCATGGCTGGCAACCAGGTGCACTTCGTTTTTATCCATCTTCCATTTGCGCAGGCAATCATTTACAATAGCAGCATGCTGAATAGCCACCCATGCATTCAGCAGGCAAACTTTTTCCAGGTCGGCATCACGGCGGCTGAAAACAGATTTCAGTTCTTCTTTAAAATCGGGTGAGTAAGCCACGGTTTCAAATTGCAGCAATCCTACCTGGGTGTTTGCGCCACTGCCTTTGATTTTACAAAGCGCCACATCCAACCCGTCGAACGAGGTGCCGCTCATCAGGCCAATGATGATTTTTTCGGGCAGCGCTGAAATGCGGGCAAGCTTTTCAATATTGCTGTTCATGCAATAAATATAGGCACTAAAAGGGTTGCTGTGCAGGAACTGTATAATGAATGTTTGTGCGGGTTTTTCTTAAAAATGCTGCATTTATTTGCCGGGTTTTAAAAAATCTGGTTTAGCTTCGGATACCCAAACAACCAGACGACCTTATGCTGAAAAAGGAGAGACAGGAGTTTATACTCAGGGAAATAAACCTGCATAACAAGGTGCTGACATCCGACCTCTGCGAGGCAATCAACGTTTCGGAAGACACCATACGCCGCGACCTGGCCGAGCTGGCCGAAACGGGAGAAATAATTAAAGTGCACGGTGGCGCCCTTTCCAGGTCATTTCATGTTTCATTTCAAGCCAACGGTGTTTATTCGCATGATAAAAAGAAACTGATTGCCCAGAAAGCCGTGACGCTGATTCGCGACGGGATGTTTGTGTTGACCACCGGCGGCACTACCATCATCGAGCTGGCCAAGGCATTGCCGCAGCATCTGCGGGCCACTTTTTTCACAGGCAGCCTGCCGGCAGCAATTGAATATATTCAGCACCCCGCTATCGACGTCATTTTTATCGGCGACCGTATTTCCAAAAATTCAAAAATCACCGTGGGCGGCGATGCCATCACCAAAATAAAGCAAATACATGCCGATATCTGTTTTCTCGGCATCAATGCCATTGATGTGGAGCACGGCCTTACCGATAACGACTGGGACGTGGTACAGGTGAAGAAGGCTATGATACAGACATCGAAAAAAGTAGCCGTGCTCACCATTGCCGAAAAAGTAAATACGCAGCAAAAAATAAAAGTGGCCGACCTGGATGAGCTGGATATAATGGTGACAGAAATGAATCCTTCCGAGAGTATTTTTAAACCCTACAAAGAAAAAGGCATGCAGATTTTGTAAGTTGCATGCCCCGGATTATCACAAGTAAATTTATTGTCGCCGCACCCTGAAGCTGGCTGTCACTGTATGCAATGCATTGTTGGCAAGCTCCCTTATCTGCCCGCTCAGGTTTCCTTCGATAAACTGCCCGGGCGCACCATACGTTGTAAACGTAACATTAAATGGCAGTACAAGCGCTACCGGGTCGTATTGATTCACCGTTAAAAATTGCAATGGAAAAGTACCAACTGCTGCACCCTGTGTATAAAAGCTGATATTGATATTGGGCTGGCTGATGCGGAAACCAAAAACTGCTGTAGCCTGCTGTGTTGTACCGTTGGCGCCATAAGTGGTAATGGAGTCGCTGGCATTGGCAGTGCTCAGGCTGAAATTGCTGCCGTCAACGGAATAATCAATATAGCTGACCGATGAAGTGCCGCATGCAGCAATGCTGCCGGTATTCAGTGTGCCGGTGGTGGCGGTACCGGTCCATGCATTGCTTTGCTGGTTGGCTGCATTATCTATAGCTATCACTTCCACTGTCACACTGCTGTTGGTGCAGCGGGTAATGGTAAGTGAAAAATTACCATTGCTGATGGGTTTGTTGTATAAAATTCCATCCACATAAATTAAAGCATTGCCATTGGTTACCGGCTGATTGCTGCAGGTGACGGCGCTGCCTGTAATCTGCAATGAGCTAACCGGCGGAATAGTGACCGTGATGGTGCCAAGATTTGTATTGGAACTGAACGGCCCGATGTTTTGTGAATACACAGGCTGATTGCAGGTATTCATCACTTCGAGCATCAGTGGTTCATTTTTTGGTACCAGCCCGCCCACATGCCCGGCCGAATCGGTATAGCCGTAGCTGGAGCCGCCGTTATTCAACCTTGTAATTTTTACAAGCGTAAATGGCAATGGCCCTTCAGCCGTCACGATAGTCATTTCAAGATACATGGTGGGAATGCTGATGTCGCAGTTCCAGAACGAAAAATGGGTGACATCGCCTTCGAAGTAATCACCTGATTTTGATGCGCTGCCTTCTTCTTTCCACAGGCCGGTTGTTTCATCAATTGACCACAGTGCAATGGCAGAAGGCGCCGTAGCACGGAGTGATGAAGGAATGGTAAACCTGAGTTTGGCTGTTTTGCCACTGGCTATTTGCAGTTGTTCGCCGCCGCTGCCTTCCAGCTCCACGGCCAGCATGCCGTACGATTTCAGCAGCACACGGTAATTGTTTGCATCGTTTGCCTGGAAACTTCCGGGCACAGCTTGTGCAATATCAGGCGATGTGGGATCAATGACGGCTGCATACACTTTTACACTGCCGGTGTATGGCTGATTACTTGATTTTACCACAACAGAAGATGCTGGCATCGTGATACGGGAATTATCAGCCAGGCTTACACTGCCACCTGTGGCTGCATCAATTGTGCCGGCAAGTATTTTGGGTACCAGTTTCACTTTTACAAAATTCACAGCATTGGCTGATGCTGAAAAAGTGCGGAAGGCTTTGAAATAACCGCTTTTTTCTACCGTCACCAGGGCGGCGTATTTATCAAGCTGAATATTGTCGAAGCGAAAGAGCCCCCGGTTGTCAGTAATTGCGGTGCTGCTTCCCGATTTTACCATGGCGCCGCCCACGGCATTGTTGTTTTCATCCACTACCTTGCCGCTGAGGCTTGCCTGCACCGGGCTTGGATTAATGACGGTGCCCGGAACGGTAACCGGGCTATCTGTTTTTATTTCTCTCTGGCACGATAAGATGGAAATTAAAACAAGCAGGCTGCTGAGCAGGCGGGATACTAATATTCTCATAGCAGGAATTTTCGGTTGGTAAATATAAACAAGGCCTGTGACCGGCAGAATAAAAAATAGTTTAAAAAAACCGATGCAACGATGTATATACAACCGTTGTCAGAGCAGATGAGGAAGCGTAATGGATTATAATAAACTGGTGAAAGATTGTATCAGGGAAGTACCTGCTGCCCAGCGGCAGTTGTATGATCATTTTGCCGAAACGATGCTGGGAGTTTGTTACCGCTACACCAAATCAATGCAGGATGCCGAAGATGTGCTGCAGGACGGGTTTGTAAAAGTGTTCAGAAACCTGCGGCAGTATAAATACGAAGGTGAGCTGGGCGCCTGGATACGCCGCATCATGGTGACCACGGCCTTGAATTTTCTGAAAAAAAATTCCCGTTATAATCATGAGTTTTCTTTTGAAAACGAAAACCTGCACCCGGTGGCGGATGATAATCCTGAAATTAAACTGGCAGGTAAAGAACTGGCTGACCTTATCAGGCAATTGCCCGTGGGCTACCAGACTATCTTCAACCTGCATGCCGTGGAAGGCTACAGTCATGTGGAAATAGGAAAGATGCTGGGCATAAATGAAGGCACGTCCCGTTCGCAGTATGCAAGGGCAAGGGCCTTGCTGATAAGCTGGATCAGGAAAAACAATGAAATCAATCTTAAAACTGGTGCATATGCCGGAAAATGAATTTGAGAAAAAAGTTTCTTCCGAACTGCAAGGGCTCAGGCTGAAGCCCTCGGATGTCGTGTGGCAGAAAGTGGAAGAAAGAATCCGCAGGAAAAAAAGGAGAAAGGTTTTCTTCATCCTCTTTTTTGCCGGTCTTGCTTTGCTGGGCTGGTGGCAGTGGGATAATTTTTTTGGCGAAAAGAAAACTGTCCTTGTGAAAACTGAAACCCCGGCAGAAAAGAAAGAAACGCCGGTTGAAAAAACCGGAACTCTGTCTTTACCGGAAAATAATATGGAAGCCGAACCGTTACTACCGACTGTGAAGAATGAAAGTCCGGTATTGCCAGAAACAGGCAAAGAAAAATTGAGTGCAGCAAAAGAAATTCTAACAATTAAAGAACCGTCCCAGGGTAAAAAGATTGCTGCAACAGGTAAGGAGAAACAAAAACCAGTATCTGCAGAAAAAGTTTCAGCGGTTAAAGAAAAGCCGGTTTCCCCAAATCTGCCCGTTGTTAAATCTGAAACCGAAAAACAGAACCAGGTTTTGACAAAGAAAGATGAGGAAGTTAAGAAAGTGCTTGTTGAAGAAAAGGAAGCGGTAAAGATTGAACCCATCCCTGCCGACACAGTTGTGGTAAAAGCAGTTAAGGAAACAAAAGAAGAACAGAAAATTGAAGCACAGGAAAAAGCTGAAACCCCCAAAGCAGACCCGCTTGTTCAAAATGAAATGAAAACGGATACCGCAGCAGTCATTCCACCCGTTCAGCCTTTAGCCCGAATCAAAAAATGGAAATGGGGAGTTCACATTTCACCCGGTATTTCCATGATGAATGAAAACTTTTTTTCTTTTAACCTGCAAAAAAGTGCCGAGCTGAGTTCCGGCACAGGTTCGCCCGGCAGTGGAGCGGGTAACCGTCCTGTTCCACCATCGGAAAGTAAAGCCGGCTTTGCCATCCGGCTTGGCGGGTTTATGCAGCGGAATATTTCATCACAAAACAGTTTTTCATTTGGCTTGCAGTATGGTTATTACAGCGACCGGACGAGAATTGGAAGCAGCAGGGATTCGTTGCGGAACTACAGCAACCAGCTTGCCGGCCTGCAGGATGCCTCTTTTGTTTACAATGCCGGCCGCGACACAGCAAAATTTTATACCAATCGCTATCACTTCATCGAATTGCCTTTGCGGTTTCGATGGCGGCTGAATAAAAATGAAAACTATCCCCTGTCGTGGGATGTCGGCTTATCCATCAGCCGGCTGATTGCAGCCAAAGCTCTTGTTTACGATACATCGTTTGGCGGCATTTATTATAACAGCAATAAATTTTTAAACAAAACGCAGTTCAGCCTTTCTACCGGTTTTAGCTGTACGCTTATAAGCAAGTCCCATGTGCAGTGGACTATCGGCCCGCTGGCAGATATTCATGTAAACAGCCTGCTGAATAACCCGTTGGAAAAAAAGAAATACCTGCTGTTTACCGGTATCAAAACCTCGGTTAGTTTTTCTTCAAAAAAATAATGCACGGCGGGGCTTGATGTTTTTTAAAACCGGGAAAAAAAATCTGTTGCGGCAAGGCAACGGTATTGCCACAGGCGTTGTCAACCTTTAAAATGATGTTTATGAGAATAAGATTTATTACTGCTTTATCAGCCAGCACACTTTCCCTGCTTTTTATTTTCAACAGTTGCGTAAAGGATACCTGCACACGGCGCTACACTTTCTGGGAGCCGGTGTACCGCACCAGGGATGAAGTAAGGGCCAATATCAAAAACAATGCGCCCCGGGAGATTGAGCATCCCGGTAAAATTTTTATCCGTGGCAATTACATTTTCCTCAACGAAGTTGACCGCGGCATTCATATTATTGACAACAGCAACCGCCTGGCGCCACGCAGCATTGCCTTTGTTGATATTCCCGGCAACCTTGATATGGCTGTAAAGGGCAATATGCTGTATGCGGATTTTTATACAGACCTGGTGGCAATTGACATCAGCAACCCGCAGCAGGTAGTTGTAAAGAAATTCACGGAAAATATTTTTCCGGAGCGATACTGGGGCAATGGATTTTCACCGGATCAAACCATGGTGATAGCCGACTGGCGCAGGCGTGATACTATTGTGGAGGCATATTGCGGCGGCAATGGCGGTTTATTCGGCAGGCTCAAATCATCGGAAGTGTTTATGGTAAATGCTGATGCAGCCGCCGCAGGCGGCGGTGGTTCTCCCTTTGGCGTGGGCGGCTCCATGGCAAGATTCAGCATTGTAAACAATCACCTGTATGCCGTCAACAACACATCGCTCAACGTGGTTTCCATTGCCAGTGCTGCCGACCCGGTATTCAGCAATAAAGTAAACATCGGCTGGGGCATCGAAACCATTTATCCTTTCAGCAACCGGCTGTTCATCGGCTCCAATTCGGGAATGTTTATTTATGATATTTCCAACCCCACGAACCCGGTGCAGCGGGGCAGCTTTTCTCATGCCCGCAGTTGCGACCCCGTGATTGCCGACAACACGCATGCTTTTGTTACCCTGCGCTCCGGCACCGAATGCCTTGGCTATACCAACCAGCTGGATGTGCTCGATATTACTGACCTGGACAGACCCTCGTTGATAAAAACCTACCCGATGACCAACCCGCATGGACTGGCCAAAGACGGCAGCACACTCGTCATTTGCGACGGCAGGGCCGGGCTGAAATTTTACAATGCATCGGATGTAAGAAATCTTATTCTGCAAAAAAATATTGCTATGCCTGATACGTATGATGTAATAGCCCTCAATGGCTGGGCGCTGGTAGTGGCAAAAGACGGATTGTACCAGTACGATTTTTCCAATATCAGCAATATTAACCTGCTCAGTAAAATGAGTGTAAAAAATTAATCGTATGCGAAAGGAATTAATAATATTGCTGGCCTGCTCCTTTTTATCAGCAGCTGTTTTTGCCCAGCAAAAAAAGCCTGCGTACCGGTTTCATTCCATTAATACAGTAAGCCTGCTGAATGGAGCCAATGAAGTTTCGGCCGGGCTGCAATCGGTCAATGGGCTGCAGAAAGGAAACTGGTTTGCCGGTATTGGTGCCGGGCTGGATTATTATATCCATCGCACAGTTCCTTTGTTTGCCGATGTGCGGTATGAATTTGGAAAAAAGGAAAATAAATTTTTTGCCTATGCTGCCGGCGGCATCAACCTGGAATGGGTGGAAACAAATCAAAACCCCGGCCCCATAATTTTCATCTTGGAAGGGGACCGGGAAAATAATGATTATGACAAGGGTCGTTTTACCGATGCTGGTTTTGGTTACCTGGTTACGATGAAAAAAGCAGGCGCCCTGGTGCTGTCGCTTGGCCATTCTTATAAAACACTGAAGCAAACCGTAACCTATACCGACTGGCGGTCGCAGGAGCAGTTCACCGATATTTACCGCTACCGCTTCAGCAGGATTACAGTGAAGCTGGGCTGGAGATTTTAAGTTATTTGACTTGGATAAACTTCAGGTTGCGCCGAATGCCCTTCCACTTGCTGCGGCTGAGCGGCGAGTGTTTAAAAATCTTTTTAAAATTTTCTTCCGTCATCGCTTCCCACTGGCTGGTTGAAAAATCCAGGATTTCGGGAATGGGAGTAAAAGCAGCCTCATCCATGGGTTTCGAAAAACGGTTCCATGGGCACACATCCTGGCAAATATCGCAGCCAAACATCCAGTTTTCAAAGCGGCCCTTCATTTCACCCGGTATCAGCGCCTCTTTCAGTTCGATGGTGAAATAGGAAATGCAGCGGCTGCCGTCCACCACTTTGCCCGGCAGGATGGCATCAGTAGGACAGGCATCCAAACAACGGGTGCAGGTGCCGCAATAATCTTTTACAAAGGGGTCGTCGTATTCCAGTTCCAGGTCGGTTATCAGGGTGGCAATAAAAAAGAAGGAGCCCTGTTGTTTGGTAATCAGGTTTCCGTTTTTGCCTACCCAGCCCAGGCCGCTGCGCTGAGCCCATGTCCGCTCCAGCACGGGGGCGCTGTCAACAAAACCACGGCCATGCACATCACCGGCTATGGATTTTATAATCCCCAGCAACCTGTTCAGTTTTTCTCTAATCACTTCGTGGTAGTCTTTGCCAAAAGCATATTTCGAAATCTTCGGTACATTATTTTTTTGTTTTTCTTTCGGAAAATAATTCAGCATAAGGGTAATCACTGATTGGGCGCCCGGCACCAGTTTGCAGGGGTCAATGCGCAGGTCAAAATATCTTTCCATGTAGGCCATGCTGCCGTGCATACCCTTGCCCAGCCAGGCTTCCAGCCGGCGGGCATCATCGTCAAGCCGGCGGGCACGGGCAATACCGCAGAAGCTGAATCCGAGTTCTGCAGCATGTTTTTTTATCAGTATGGTTAATTTCTCTTTCATTCCCATACCACTTTCGTGGTATTTTTTTTATTTCCTGTTTGTTAAACCCGGCATTTTTATAAATTAGTGTTTATAACCCCCAGCAACATGAGAACAGCATTTATTTTTTTACTCAGTTTAGCCCTCTTTTTTATCGCCAGTGCCCAGGACAGGCCGCCTGTAAAATTCGGAAAAATATCTGCCGATGATTTCAAAACTACCGTTTACAGTATTGACAGCAATGCGGCAGCAGTAGTAATTGCCGACATCGGCTCATCGCAGATTCTTGGCAACCTGAAAGGATGGTTCTCCATCGAGTTCAAACATTTTAAACGCATGCACATACTGAAAAAAGGAGGGTATGATCTTGCCAATGTTGAAATTTCGCTTTATACAAATGGCCGCGAAGAAGAAGAACTGAAAAACCTGAAAGCCAATACTTATAATCTTGAAAACGGGAAAGTGGTGGAAACAAAACTGGATGTAAAATCAGCTGTGTTCAAAGATAAGCTGAGCAGAAATTTTATTATAAAGAAATTTACGTTTCCAGCTATCAAGGAAGGATCAATAATAGAATATGAGTACACGGTTACTTCCGATTTTTTGTTCAACCTGCAGCCGTGGGAGTTTCAGGGTGCTTATCCCCGCCTGTATTCGGAATATGAAGTTTCCATTCCTGAGTTTTTTTATTATGTGTTTCTTTCGCAGGGCCTGCAATACAATTATGCTAAAACCCAGAAAACAAGGCAGGAAAGCTACCGCATTGCCGATACCCGTGGTGCCGGCGCATCGGATAATTTCAGCATCAATGCCGGGGTAACCGACCACCGCATGATAATGAAAAATGTGCCGGCGCTGAAAGAAGAAAGCTTTACATCCACGCTGAACAATCACATTGCCAAAGTGGAATTTCAGCTGGCGGAGTACCGGTACCCGCTTACACCGCGGAATATCATGGGCAACTGGACGGATGTGTGCCGCCAGTTGCTGAAAGACGAAGATTTCGGCCAGCAACTGAGCAGGGACAACAGCTGGATGGCTGCTGAACTCACCCTTGCCACTGCCGGAGCATCCACTGAAATGGAAAAAGCCCGGAATATTTACCGATACCTGCAGAATAATTTTACCTGCACAAATTATAACAGAACACTTACCGATCAGCCGCTGAAAAAAATATTGAGCGATAAGAAAGGAAGCGAAGCGGAAATCAACCTGCTGCTGGTAGCCATGCTGCGCAAGGCCGGCCTGTCGGCCGACCCGGTACTTCTCAGCACCAAATCACATGGCTACACATTTGCCATTTATCCCATCATGGACAGGTTTAATTATGTTATTTGCCGGGCAGTCATCAACAACCAGGTAGTTTATCTCGATGCCAGCCGGCCGCGGCTGGGTTTCGGCCGCCTGCATTGGGAGTGCTACAACGGTCATGCAAGAGTAGTGAATGAACAGGCCACGCCGCTTGATTTTTCAGCCGATTCGCTGGCCGAAAGAAAACTCACATCACTCATGATTTCGCACAATGAAAAAGGCGAGATGATCGGCGCCATGCAGCAAACACCCGGTTATTATGAGTCTTATTCTTTGCGCAACCGCATCAAGGAAAAAGGAGTGGAGGAATTATTAAAGGACATAAAAAAAGATTTTGGCGTTGAGGTGGAAATCAGCAACCACCGGATTGACTCGATGGATAAACCCGATGATGAAATCCAGATTTCGTACGATGTAAAACTGAATCTGGAAAAGGAAGACATCATCTATCTGAACCCGATGTTTGGCGAAGGGTACAGGGAAAACCCTTTCAAGTCGGCCGAAAGAACCTACCCGGTGGAGATGCCATATACCTTTGATGAAACCTATGTGCTGCGCATGGATGTGCCGGCAGGTTACGAGGTGGATGAGCTGCCCAAATCGAGCCGGGTAAATTTTGATGAAACGGGGAAAAGTTTTTTTGAATACATCATCAGCCAGAGCGGCGGCGTTATTTCCATGCGGTCACGCATCAAAATGAACCGCAGCTACTACCTGCCTGAAGAATATGAAATACTACGGGAGTTTTTCAGCCTGGTAGTGAGCAAGCATACGGAACAGATCGTTTTTAAAAAGAAAAAATAACTATGAAAAAAATCATTTCCTTATCCGTTTTTGGTTTTATCTATTCTGTTTCGTTTGCCAGCGGCGGCGGTGAATATGCCGTGGCCAATATTCCTGATGCATTGAAAAAAAATGCCAATGTGGTAAAGCGGATGGAAGAAGAGCGCTTTACCCTTAAAAATCCAGGAGAAGCTGTTTATTATCATAAATATGCCCTGACCATCCTGAATGAAAACGGCGACAAGCATGCTGCTTTCTACGAACGCTATGATCGTTTTTATGAAATTAAAAACATCGAAGGGGTTTTGTATGATGCAGCAGGAAATAAAATAAAAGAGCTGAAGAATAAAGATATCATGGATATGAGCGGCGTCAGCGATATCAGCCTGATGGAAGACGACCGGGTGAAGTTTCACCATTTTTATTATAAAGTGTATCCCTATACCGTAGAGTATGTGCTGGAGATGAAATACAAGGGCACCATGTTTTATCCATACTGGCTGCCTGTGGAAGATGAAAATTTTTCCGTGCAGCAAAGTCGCTTCATCTTTGAATGCCCTCTCAATTACGAGTTTCGCTACAAAATGTTTGGTTACAAAGGTCAGCCGCTGACGGAGCAGACAGCAGATAAAAAAAGAACAGTGTGGGAAGTGAAAGATATGCCGGCCATAGTAAAAGAAACCTTCTCACCGCCTTTCCGTTATCTTACCACTTATCTCATGCTGGGTCCTACAGAATTTTCCATGCAGGATTATAAGGGAAATATGCAAAGCTGGCAGGACCTGGGAAAATTTATTTACACACTGAAGCAGGGACGTGATGAATTACCGCCGAACATCAAACAGAAAGTGCATGAAATTGCTGGCGGCATTTCTGACCCCAGGGAAAAAATCAGGGCGCTGTATGAGTACATGCAGAAAAATACCCGGTATGTGAGCATCCAGCTGGGCATTGGAGGCTGGCAGCCTTTCGATGCAAAATATGTAGCTGCCAAAGGCTATGGTGATTGCAAGGCTTTATCAAATTATATGTACAGTCTTCTGAAAGAAGCAGGCATTCAATCTTATTATACTGTAATCAGCGCCGGCCGAAATATTCCTAACCTGGAAACTGAATTTCCTTCATCACAATTTAATCATGTCATTCTTTGCGCAGTAGTGAATAAAACGGATACCGTTTGGCTGGAATGCACCAGCCAGACGATGCCTTCCGGGTACCTGGGCGATTTCACCGACGACCGCTATGCTTTGCTGATTGATGAAAGCGGCGGCAAACTGGTCCGCACGCCCAAATACGGACTGAAAGATAACCTGCAGCAGCGTACCATCCATGCTAAAATGGATGCTGAGGGCATGCTGATGGCTGAAATCAAAACAAATTATACCGGCATGCAACAGGACGACCTGCACATGCTCATCAATCACCTCTCCAAAGACAAAGTGAAAGAATACCTGGATGAGGAACTGGAGTTTGCCACTTACACTGTCAACAGTTTTGATTATAAGGAAAACAAAGGAACTCTGCCGGTAATTGAAGAAAAGCTTTCCGTAACCGTGGACCGCTATGCCACCATCAGCGGCAAAAGATTGTTCATCGTACCCAACATCATGACCCGTTCGCACCGCAAGCTGAAGACGGATGAAGAGCGGAAATATGATATTGAATTGGGAATTGAATACACCGACACCGATAAAATAGAAATTGAAATTCCTGCGGGGTACAAACCCGAATCCACGCTGCAGGATGCAGTTATTGAAAGCAAATTTGGCAAATATAAATCCACGGTAAAGCTGGAGCAGAACAAAATCATCTACACCCGCAACATGGAGCAGTACAGCGGTCGTTTTCCGAAAACGGATTATGCAGAGATGGTAAAGTTTTACGATGCCGTTTACAAGGCTGACCGCAACAAGCTGGTTTTTGTAAAAACAGCCGAAGAAGAGAAAAAACCTTTCTGAAGCTTATTCTTCCTCAAGATGAAGCCGGTGAAACAGGCGATGAATGGCCGGCGCCAGTATCAGGCCGATATTGGTGATGAATACTACGCCGCTGAACATGGCATAAAAAGAGGAAAACCATTTGCCCGAAACGGTTGTGATTTCTATTACCGGCCCCATGCCGCTTAAAATCATTGACGCATTGTGCAATGCATCCAGCCACGCTATGCCTGCTGTGTAGTGATAACCCAGGGTGCCTATAAGCAGGCAAACCAGTAATACAAAAATTGCCACTACAAGATTGCTGAAAAACCGGCGGCAAAACATTTTTAGCGGCGCCAGCGGCTGCGATTTATGCTCGTACATTTATTTATATTTACCCGCAAGTTCAGTTGTTTTCTTTTTAAAAACTGTCGGCTGCAAATCAAACGGACTGTTTTCACCTTTCCATGAAAATCTTCATTTCCTGCTTCGATTGCATGGCGACAGATGTACATATTGAATGAGGTTGTATATTGCGCCGCAAAATAAAATCATACATAAGTGAAATACCTGCTCGGATTTGATGTTGGATCCTCTTCAGTAAAAGCATCGTTGCTCGCCGTGGAATCCGGTAAATGCGTGGCTTCGGCTTTTTCACCCTCGTCGGAAATGCCGATGCTTTCGCTTCAACCCGGCCTTGCCGAACAGGATCCGGAAATGTGGTGGCAAGAGCTGCAGCATGCAATGAATAAACTGTATCAGCAAATCGCTTTCAGCGCTGATGAGGTGGCCGCCATTGGCATAGCTTACCAGATGCATGGCCTTGTTTGCGTGGATAAAAATCTGCAACCCCTGCGGCCCTCCATCATCTGGTGCGACAGCCGTGCCGTGAAAACAGGGGATAAGGCTTTTCGTGATTTGGGTGAAAAATATTGCCTGAAAAATTTTCTTAATTCACCCGGCAATTTTACCGCCTCCAAACTGCGCTGGGTTAAAAAAAATGAACCAGAGCTGTACAGTAAAATTTATAAGGTGATGCTGCCGGGTGATTACATTGCCATGAAGCTTACAGGCGAAGCTGCTACTACCGTATCGGGGCTGAGCGAGGGGATAATGTGGAATTTTAAAAAAGAAAAAATAGCTGATGACTTACTGGAATATTATGGCATTGATAAGGAGTTGCTATCGCCAAGTGTTCCCACTTTTGGTGAACAGGGAAAATTATCAGCCTCTGCTGCAGGCGAATTAAAATTAAAAGCCGGCATCCCGGTTTGTTACCGCGCCGGCGATCAGCCCAACAATGCCTTTTCGCTGAATGTGCTGCAGCCCGGTGAGATTGCTGCCACCGCCGGCACATCGGGAGTGGTGTATGGCATCATTGATAAACCGGATTACGATACGCAGTCGAGGGTAAACACATTTGTTCATGTCAATCACACAGCGAAAAAACCACGCTATGGTGTGTTGCTTTGTATAAACGGAACGGGCATATTGAACAGCTGGCTGCGCAAAAATTTTTTTGGCGATGCGTCGTATGCGCAGATGAACAGCGAAGCTTCGCAGGTGGCTGCGGGTTCGGATGGATTGTTTTTTTATCCCTTTGGAAATGGTGCAGAGCGGGTGCTGCAGAATAAAGACATCGGCGCATTGCTGAAAGGGCTGCAGTTCAACCGGCACCACCGTGGGCATATTGCCCGTGCTGCACAGGAAGGTATCGTGTTTGCCCTGCACTACGGTGTGGAAGTAATGAAAAGTATGGGCATGGAAATAAAAACCGTGCGGGCCGGGCATGCCAACATGTTTTTGAGCGATGTGTTCAGTCATGCTTTTGTAAACACTACCGGTTGTCGCCTGGAGCTTTACAATACCGATGGCGCCACCGGCGCTGCAAGAGGAGCCGGTATCGGCGCCGGCATCTATAAAAATTTTTCCGAAGCCTGTTCTTCCATGGAAAGGATAAGGAGCTTTGAGCCCGCAAAAAAAGAGCAGGAGATTTACCAGGCAACATACGGCAGCTGGAAAAAATTTTTAAATGAATACGCCCTGTGATGCAACAATCAGTTCCATACGGCAAATGGGAAAAACGCTGGCACCCGCTGCGCCGCGAATGGGTGGTGTATGCAGCGCACCGCAACGAACGTCCCTGGACTTTCGAAAGAAAAGAATCAGTGATAACGGCGCCGGAATATGACCCGAAGTGCTACTTATGCCCACGCAATACCCGAATCAGCGGAATTCAAAACCCGGATTACAAGGATGTGTTTGTGTTTGAAAACGATCACCCCGTAGTGGGATTGAATGCACCGTACATTCCGGACGAGCTCAGAACATTGCACGATGGTCTTTACAAAAAAAGCGAAGCCTGCGGTATTGCCAAAGTGCTGTGCTACGACCCGCGGCACCATGTGACGCTGAATGATATTTCGACGGATAAAGTAGCCCATGTGTTCAAAGCCCTTCGCAGCGAAATGAATTTTTTTCTGCATCACGAAAAAATAAAATCGGTATTGATTTTTGAAAACAAGGGAGAAATAGTGGGGGTGTCAAATCCGCATCCGCATTGCCAGATTTACGCTGCCGATTTTGTGTTTAATCTTTTTAAAAAAGAAATGGATGCGGCTGCAGAATGGCAGCAGCATAAGGGAAGAAATATATTCGGCGACATCATTGAGGCCGAAAAGAAGGATGAGATTCGAATTGTTGCAGAGAACAAAGGCGCCCTTGCTTTCATTCCTTTCTTTGCCCGGTTTGCTTACGAAACCTATGTGTTTCCTAAAAACCGGCATGCCACCCTGGTAACGATGAGTGATGAAGAATTGTATGACCTTGCTGAAGTATTTCAGACGGTGACAAAAAAGTTTGATGCAAATTTCCGAAGCAGCTTTCCCTATATCCTGGCATTTGCACAGGCGCCGGTGGATGGTAATGAGTACCCGGACTACCACATGCACCTTATCATTTGCCCGCCGCTGCGCCAGCCGGGACTGATGAAATTTTTGGCCGGCCCCGAAACCGGCGCCGATACCTTTATGGCCGATACGATGCCCGAAGAAAAAGCAGCTGAACTCCGCAGGATAAAATTATGAGTGATTTTTTTTCAAACGACGAACCCCTTGTTTGCGCTGCAGCTCCCGGCCGCATGGATGTGATGGGTGGCATTGCCGACTACAGCGGTTCATTTCTTTTGCAGATGCCCATAAAGCAAACCACCACTGTGCAGGTACAGATGCGCCGCGATGGTGTTTTTAAATTCCGCACTCAGCATTCAAAAAAGAATATTTCTGATTTTAAACTTGATTATGCTGTTATTAAAGACAAACAGCTTGCAGAGGCAGGGCAGCTTATTAAGTCTTTTGCCGGCGGCGAATGGGCCGTGTATATACTTGGTTGCTTCTTAGTGTTGCAAAAAGAAAAGAACATTGAACTAAGCGGCGCCAATGTTTTTATACAGTCATCGGTGCCGTGGGGCAAAGGTGTGTCTTCATCTGCCGCACTGGAAGTGGCTGTAATGAATGCGCTGAACAGTCTTTATCATTTGCAGCTTGGCCGTGAAGAATTACCCGTGCTGGCCCAAATGGCCGAAAACCGGGTGGCCGGCGCACCCTGCGGCCTGATGGACCAGCTCTCAACCCACCTGGGTGAAAAAAATAAACTGCTGCCCCTCATCTGCCAGCCACACCGGGTATTTGAAGCAATAAAAATTCCCAGCGGCATTTCCTTCATTGGTATTGACAGCGGCATTCGTCATGCTGTAAGCGGCGCTTCGTACAGCGATGTGCGGGCTGCAGCGTTTATGGGGTACTCCATTATTGCCATGCATGAAGGAGTTACTGAGAAAGGACTTTTGCAGGCCCGCACATCCGGCGACTGGAGCCGGCTTCCCTTCAAAGGGTTTTTGGCAAATATTTCCCCTGCGGATTTTATAAAAAAATACAGTTCCGTTTTGCCGGAAGAAATTTCGGGCAGAGATTTTCTTGCACAGTTTAAAACTTCCATTGATACGGCGACAATGATTGATGAACACAAAAATTACAAACCGCTGCTGTGCAGCAGCCACCCGGTTTTTGAAAATGAGCGGGTAAACGCATTCAGTGAAGTATTAAAAAATTTCAATAAGCATACGGATGTGCAGGCTTCATTGGATAAAATGGGGCAACTGATGCTGCAGAGTCACCGGAGTTATTCTGCCGTGGGATTGGGCAATGAATGTACTGATGAGATTGTAGAAATGGTTTGCCATGCCGGCGCTGCAGGCAGTGTTTTCGGCGCCCGCATTACCGGTGGCGGCCATGGCGGCACCGTCTGCATTCTTTGCTATGGAAAGCAGGGAAAAGAAACGGTAAAAGAAATTTACCGGCGGTACCGTGCAAAACGAAAACAAAAATTATTTTTATTCAGTGGCAGCAGTCACGGGGCTTTGCGGCTGAATCAGCATTTTTAAAAAACAACCGGGTTATCATGAGAAAATCATTTATTTCTTTTTTGCCGGCGTTATTTCTTTTGTTTCTCAACTGCAATTCAGAAAACCGGGAAGCAGCGGAACTGGTGCTGCATAATGCTAAAGTTTATACAGTAAATAAAAACCAGCCCGAAGCCGAGGCTGTGGCAGTGAAGGACGGTAAAATAATTTTTACCGGGAGCAATGCGGATGTAAAAAAATATATTGGCGATAAAACCGAAGTGATTGACTGCAATGGACAATTTATAATGCCGGGCTTTATCGAAGGGCACGGGCATATTCACGGTCTTGGGTCTTCTTTGGTAAACCTGAACCTGATGCATGTGAAAAACTGGGATGAGATTGTAGCGATGGTGGCCGAGGCAGTAAAAAAGGCAAAGCCCGGCGACTGGATTATCGGCCGCGGCTGGCACCAGGAAAAATGGAATCCGGCGCCGGCAAAAAATTACCTCGGGTATCCCTATCATGAGGAGCTGGATAAAGTTTCTCCCGAAAACCCGGTGATGCTATCGCATGCCAGCGGGCACAGCAGTTATGTAAATGCAAAAGCAATGCAACTGGCTGGCATTACTTCATCAACCTCAAATCCTGCTGGTGGAGAAATCGTAAGAGATAAGAACGGTGTGATAGTAGGCGTGTTTGCCGAAACAGCGCAGGGGTTAATCGGAAGAGCTTATCGTGAATGGGTGAACCGCCAAAGTGAAGAAGAGCAAAAAGCCCGTTGGGCAGAAAGCATCCGGCTGGCCGAGGAGGAGTGTTTGAAAAAAGGAGTGACGAGTTTCCAGGATGCCGGCTCTTCATTTACACAAGTGCAGTGGATGAAAGAACTGGTTCAGCAGGGAAAGCTGCACATCCGCCACTGGCTGATGGTAAGGGAGGGCAATGCATCGCTGCGTTCGCAGGCCGGTGTTTTTCCCATTATAAATGAAGGCAATGGTTTTTTGACCGTGAAGGCGGTAAAGGTTTCACTCGATGGTGCACTTGGTTCTTACGGCGCCTGGTTGCTTGAACCCTATAGCGATCGTGCCGGCTGGGTGGGAGAGAATACGATTCATATTGATACACTAAAAGCCATTGCTGGTTTCTGCTGGCAAAACAACCTGCAGCTCTGCGTGCATGCCATCGGCGACAAGGCCAACCGCGAAGTGATAAATGTTTTTGCAGAGCAGGTGGCAAAAGACAAAAGCAAAGACCACCGCTGGCGGGTGGAGCATGCACAGCATGTGCACCCGGCAGAGATTCCAAGATTTGCCGAATGGAAGGTAATTGCTTCCATGCAGGGCATTCACTGCACCAGCGATGCGCCGTTTGTTCCAAAACGGTTGGGAGCAAAGCGCAGTGAAGAAGGAGCCTACGTATGGCAATCATTTTTGAAAGCAGGGGTACTGGTAAATAACGGTACGGATGTGCCCGTGGAAGATGTGGATCCCATTGCCAGTTTTTATGCTTCGGTTACAAGAAAACTGAAGGACGGCGCTGAATTTTATCCGGCGCAGAAGATGACGAGGGAACAGGCAATTTATTCCTACACTATGGCCAATGCCATTGCAGCATTTCAGGAAAAAGAAAAAGGATCGCTGGAAGTTGATAAATATGCTG
Source organism: uncultured Chitinophaga sp. (assembly GCA_964508655.1). GTDB lineage: Bacteria > Bacteroidota > Bacteroidia > Chitinophagales > Chitinophagaceae > VBAS01. The sequence continues at coordinate 20,570 of CAZDUO010000040.1, forward strand.
ACATCGTTGTTCTTTCAAACAACCTGCTTACCTGCAGCGATGAGGATATTCTGAAAACAAAAGTGGTGATGACGATAGTGGGAGGGAAGGTGAAGTATAAAGCACCCGGCTCCTGAAGGGGTGTTATAAAGTAGTGTAATCAAATTTTATCAGGACAGTGATTTCACATAAGTGCATCATCATTTCAACATAACCGCCATCTCAAAATTTATTGTTCTCGGGAAAAAGCAGGATTTATGATCACAGGCCTGGTAACGGAAAGCGGCTTTTAAAACATATTTACCTGCAGCCGTTCCTTTGACGGCTTTTACAGGAACTTTAATCTCAAACTTTCCGTCAAACACATTTAAATCATCATCGGTGCCTTGCAACCGGAAAAGTTTGTAGCGGGGAAAAACAGGCGGGTCAATTGTAAAGTCAGGATGAGGTGAAAATTCAAGCCTCGCCGGTATCAGCGATTCATCGTTTACTTTGTTTGCCTGGATATGATATCCATCCTGCACCATCACTTCGATGCGGATAAGGTTCTTTTTTCCTTTCATCAATGCCGTTTCTGCCACCCGGATTTGTACAAAATCTTTCTGCCGGCTATTTTTTTCAGCGGGAGTAAAAATGAAAATCAGGGCAGCGATAGCAATTGGCAAAAACATGACTATTGTGAGCTGAGCAACTCATCAAGTTTTTTCCTGGCTTTTACCAGTTTGGCATCAAATGATTTTGAATCAAGCAATGAATAAAACCTGATTTGGCCTTCCTTGTCAAGGATGAGATTGGATGCAAGTACTACTTCATCACGGGCCAGGTCAGGCAATACGCCTTCGGGGGCATAGCTGGCCGCAATTTTTCCATCCTCATCAAGCAAAACCGGGAAGGAGAAATTGAATTTTTTAAAGGTGTTTTCCACCAGCTCTTTGTTTTCTTTTACATCAATGATGAGCACCTCCACACCTTTGTCTTTATAGTCCCGGTAAAGTTGATCCAGGTTAGGCGCTTCGGCATTGCAAAACGGGCACCAGGTGGTGGCAAAATGAATCACCAGGTATTTGCCTTTGAATTTTTCCAGCGAAGACGTTTTTCCGTTCAAATCCTTCAGGGAAAAAGAAGGGGCCGTTTGCCCAATCATCGGTTGTTGTTCTTCCTGTGCCTGCAGGGTGATGGATAAAAAGAATAAAGCCGCAAACAGGATTTTTGTAATCAGGGTAATCATATGGGAAAAATTTATAACTACAATTCTTATTTCTATGATGATAACCGGAAATGCAATTAAAGATAATCAAAAATGTTTTGGAGAAAGTACCCGGTGGATTTTACCGGCATTCATCTTTTAGTACTTCATCAATCACTTTCTTTATTTCCAAATGTGCCTCCGCCCTTTCTTCACCCAAAAAGTTTTTTACAAAAAGAATGTAAGCATAACCCCGGCAGAAATCCACCATCGGCCAGGTGCCGAATAAACCCGGGCTGGCTAATGTAGTGGCATTATTGTCTTTTTCTTCCACAACCCAACTGCCCAAAGCATATTGAAATCCCTCAGCCGCTTTGGGTGCATATCGTATCGGCACGTTGGCTGTTTGAATCTTCATCATTTCGTCCACCGATTCTTCACTGAGAATTTGTTTACCGTTGTAGTTGCCTTTATTCATCAACATCACCAGGAATTTCATGTAATCATCCGCCGTGGACCGGGCGCCGCCCGATGGATTGGGCGGGCTGCCGTCCAGTGTGCTGAATGTGGTATTGCGCATGCCAAGGGGTGTAAATAATTTTTGCCTGATGAGCACATCAAATTTTCTTTTGCTTACCATTTCCAGCACCCGTGCGGCAATGTTCAACCCCACATTACCATACCAGAAATCACCCCCGGCATTGGCCCGTATTTCCCTGGCTGCAAATGATTCCACTTCTTCTTCCAGCGATGAAAATTTTTTGCGCTGTAAAATTTTTTTCAGAAATCTTCCCTCGTCTTCAATGCCCGTCATGTGCGAAAGACAGTGTCGGATGGTGATATACTTTTTCATGTATTTTTCAAATACAGGCAGGTAGTTTACCACCGGGTCGTCGAGTGAAATTTTACCTTCATCCACAAACTGCATCACCAGTGCTGCGGTCAGCCATTTGCTGCAGCTGGCAATGGGCGCCTGGGTTTTGCTTTTATACTCCCCGTTTTCTTTTTTATAAACAAGCGTATCATCTTTCTTCCAGATCATTACCACAAAATCTTTCCCGATGAGCTTTTGTTTTTCTTCCAGTTTTTTATCCAGCTCACTGAAATTGTATTTGGAGGTTAAAGGCTTCTCCTTTTTCTGCGCCATAGCTGTCTGAAAGAATAGCAGGAAAACACTGAGATACATGAATTTGAGGCAGGAGAAAGGGAATTTTAATGACATTGTTTCTGAATTTGTCCCGATACATCGGGATGGATTATGATTTGAGTTTACCGTTTAAGTTTACATTTAATAATCAAAGTGCATTTCGCTATGAACTTAGGAAATTTCACGATAAAAGCGGCTGAATCCTTCCAGGCTGCGCAGCAATTGGCTTTTAATTCACAAAATCCGAATATCGAGACGGAGCATATTTTAAAAGCGTTGCTCGAACAGCAGGACTCACCGGTTGAATACCTGCTGAAGAAAAACAATGTTACCGTTAACCTTGTCGAAAACAAACTGGAAGAACTCCTATCCAAACTGCCCAAAACATCTGGTGAGCCGGCGCAGATGCTGGGCCGTGATGCAAACAATGTTATTCTTCGAGCAGGTGCTGCTGTAAAACTGTTCAATGATGAGTTTGTTACACCCGAGCACCTGCTGCTGGCCATCGTGCAGGGTAATGATGCGTCGGGCAAGCTGCTGAAAAATTCAGGTCTTACTGAAAAAGGGCTGATAGCTGCCATTAAAGAATTGAGAAAAGGAGAAACTGTCAGTTCGCAAACCCAAAGCCAGGAATTTAATGCGCTGAATAAATATGCAAAGAATCTGAATGAGCTTGCACGTTCGGGTAAACTGGATCCTGTAATCGGCCGCGATGAAGAAATCCGCCGGACACTGCATATACTTTCACGCCGCACAAAAAACAATCCCATCCTGGTAGGTGAGCCGGGTGTGGGTAAAACAGCCATTGCCGAAGGCATTGCCCATCGCATTGTAAACGGCGATGTGCCCGAAAACCTGAAATCAAAAACCATTTATGCCCTCGATATGGGCCTGCTCATTGCCGGTGCCAAATATAAAGGGGAGTTTGAAGAAAGACTAAAAGCCGTGGTAAAGGAAGTAAGCGGCAGCGATGGTGAAATCATTTTATTTATTGATGAAATACATACCCTCGCAGGCGCCGGTGGCGGCGAAGGCGCCATGGATGCCGCCAATATTTTAAAACCTGCACTTGCCAAAGGTGATTTGCGTGCTGTGGGCGCCACCACTTTAAACGAATACCAGAAATTTTTTGAAAAAGACAAAGCGCTGGAACGCCGCTTTCAGCGGGTACTGATTGATGAACCTTCTGTAGAAGATGCCATTTCAATTCTTCGCGGCCTGAAAGACCGCTACGAAACGCATCATCATGTTCGCATCAAAGACGAAGCCATCATCGCTGCTGTGGAATTGTCGCATCGCTACATTACCGACCGTTTTTTACCCGATAAAGCTATTGACCTGGTAGATGAAAGCGCTGCGAAGCTAAGGCTCGAAATGAACTCGATGCCAGAAGAACTGGATACACTGGAAAGACAGATTCGCCAACTGGAAATAGAACGGGAAGCTATCAAAAGGGAAAATGATGAAGCAAAGCTGAAAGAACTGAATACAGAGATCGCCAACCTTTCGGTAGAAAGAGATACACTGAAAGCCAAATGGCAGGAAGAAAAAGAACTGGTGGAAAAAGTACAGAATGCCAAAGCCGAAATTGAAAACCTGAAAACAAAAGCCGAAATAGCCGAGCGGGAAGGCGACTACGGTAAAGTGGCCGAGATTCGTTACGGCAAAATAAAAGAGCAGGAAAAAATAATTGCTGACATCAGCAGTCAGCTTGAAGCAAACAGTGAAAAGCGCCTGCTGAAAGAAGAAGTGGATGCTGAAGACATTGCAGAAAATGTGGCCAAGGCAACCGGGATACCAGTAACCAAAATGCTGCAGAGTGAAAAGGAAAAATTATTGCACCTGGAGGATCAGCTGCACAATAGAGTGGTAGGGCAGGATGAAGCCATCACAGCCGTAGCCGATGCCATCCGGCGCAGCAGGGCAGGCCTGCAGGATCCGAAAAAACCCATTGGCTCTTTTATCTTCCTTGGCACTACCGGCGTAGGCAAAACAGAACTTGCAAAAGCCCTTGCCGAATATTTATTTGATGATGAAAGCCTGATGACGCGGATTGATATGAGTGAGTACCAGGAAAAGCATACTGTAAGCCGGCTAGTTGGCGCACCGCCGGGTTATGTGGGTTACGATGAAGGCGGGCAATTGACCGAAGCTGTTCGCCGTAAACCGTACAGTGTAGTGTTGCTTGATGAAATTGAAAAAGCGCATCCCGATGTATGGAATGTATTGCTGCAGGTGCTCGATGACGGACGATTGACAGACAACAAAGGCCGGGTGGTGAATTTTAAAAACACACTCATCATCATGACCAGCAATATCGGCAGCCTCATCATCCAGGAGGCTTTTGAAGGCATTACAGAAAAAAATGCTGAACAGGCAACTGAAAAAGCAAAGGTGGAAGTGATGGCTATGCTGCGGCAAACCATCAGGCCCGAATTTCTGAACCGGGTGGATGAGATAATCATGTTCCAGCCCCTGATGAAAAAGGAAATAAGGGGCATTGTAAAAATTCAATTGGAAGCCTTGAAAAAACTGCTGGTTGCCAGCGGCATTCAGCTCGAGTTCAGCGATTATACCCTGGAATTTTTAGCAGAGCAAGGCTTTGATCCTCAGTTTGGTGCACGGCCCCTGAAGCGACTGATTCAAAAGGAAATTGTGAATACGCTGAGTAAACGTATCTTGGCCGGCGATATAGATAAAAGCAGGCCGGTATTGGTGGATGTTTTTGATAATACGGTGGTCTTCAGAAATGAAGCTGCATCAGTACAGCCGCAAAAAACCAAAGAAAAAAAACCAACGATATAAACAATTAAAAGGTCCTGGAATACCAGGCGAAGGAGAAAAAAAGTTATGCCGGAAAAGGAAATAGTAATAATTATTAAACCATCTGAAGTATTTGTTGGTGATGAAAAAGCACCCGTTACCCTTATGGAATTCGGCGAGTACGAAAATGAGGAATGTGCAAAAGCCAATGAAGTGGTAAAACAGTTGCTTGAAAAATATGAGGGTAAAATCAGGTTCCAGTTTCGTCATTTCCCACTCACAAAAATTCATCAGCGCAGCCTGAAGGCTAGCGAATCGGCTGTAGCAGCAGCCCAAACGGGCAAGTTTTGGGAAATGCACAATATTTTATTCCGCAACCGGAGAAACCTGGGCACCGTGAGCCTGAAACTCCATAGCCGCGAGGCTGGCATCAGCGACAGGAATTTTCTTGACAACCTGGTAAATGGCACCTATGGCTGGCAGGTGCAGGATGATATAAAGGAAGGTTTAGACAGGGGGGTAAAAGAAATACCGGCATTCTTCATCAACGATGAGCCTTTCACCCTGAAACCAACATTTGAAAACCTCGCCAAAGCTATTGACGCTGCGCTGAAAAAAACCAGGCGAAAATCGCAATCAAAGAAAAGGGCATAATTTCAATACTCTTTCCCGTTTTATTAATTAAACCGCATGGTATTCCTGCCGCGATGTGTGCATACAAACAATGCCGGTGAAAAACACAGGCCCTGACAATTTACAGCCTTACTATGACCCGCATCGGACTTTTATCAGATACACATGGCTGGCTCGACGAAAAAATATTTGACTATTTCAAAGACTGTGATGAAGTATGGCATGCCGGTGATTTTGGAGAAGGAGTGGCAAAGAGTTTAAAACATTGGAAAGAGTTAAAAGGCGTTTTTGGCAATATTGATGACCAGGAAATACGTCGGGAGTTTCCGGGACAGCTTGTATTCCATTGTGAAGAAGTGAAAGTCCTGATTCGTCACATCGGCGGCTCACCGCCAAAATACAATCCTGCAACCAGGAAGGAATTGGAGATTCACAAACCGCAACTCTTCATCTGCGGGCATTCGCATATTCTGAAAGTGATGTATGATAAAAAGATTGAATGCCTCCACATCAATCCCGGCGCTGCAGGCAGGCAGGGCTGGCATAAAGTAAGAACGATAATCCGCTTTGCCATTGACGGAAAGGAAATAAAGAATTGTGAAGTAATTGAACTGGGTAAAAGAGGATAAAAATTACTTTTGCCGGTTAAAAATTTGGCGTAGCTTTTCTCTCACTAATTAATTTTTATGCCTGAAAATACTTCACGCCGCCAATGGCTGAAAAACACAACGGCAGCTTTGGCCGGCATCAGCATGGCACCTTCCCTGTTCGCTACAGAAAGGGAACGTTACCGCGCCGCAGGAATTATTTTACTCAACAGCAATGAAAATGCTTATGGCCCGCCGGAATCCGCCAAAAAAGCAATGGCTGAGGCATTGGTAAATTCAAACCGTTACCCGGATGATATAATCCCGGTTTTGAAAAAACAAATTGCAGACTTCTGGGCTGTGGGCACAGAAAATATCCTGATGGGCGCCGGCTCTTCTGAAATCCTCGGCCTGGTTTCCATAATGGTTGCTTCGGCCAACGGAAAAATAATTACTGCCGAGCCGTCTTACCGGGTTTGGAACGGGCAGGCCGAATCGTTCGGCTTGCAATTCAAAAGAATTCCTTTGGCCAATGATAAAACGCTTTCATTGGGTGAAATGATGTCGGCAATGGATGAAAACACAAGGATGATGTATGTATGCAATCCCAACAATCCTGTGGGCACTTATGTGGAAGATCATTTGCTCCGGGCCTTTGTAACCGAGTGCAGTAAAAAAACACTTGTCTTGGTTGATGAAGCTTATACCGAGTTTGCGGGTCTTGGTTCGTTGTGTGATATCGCCGTGAAAAATCCCAATGTGGTAGTGGCAAAAACATTTTCCAAAATTTACGGGCTTGCCGGCGCCCGGGCAGGTTATGCCATTGCACATGCCGGCACCATCAAAAAACTAAGCAGCTACCAGGCCTGGCCCGATATGAGCATCAGCATGGCCACCTGTGCCGCTGCATCAGCTGCACTCAAAGACCAGGCATTTGTAAAAGACTGCCGCGAAAAAACCCGGCAGGCAAGAGAACTGTGCTACAAAACATTTAAAGAGCTGGGACTGGATTATATTCCTTCCCACACCAGTTTTGTTCTTTTCAACATTGAAAAAATCGGCGCTGACTTTTCAAAAAAAATGCAGACCCGGAATATTTATGTGCAGTACCGTGACCATTTCGGCGGCCAATGGTGCCGGGTGAGCATGGGAACACTGGAAGAAATGAAAATCTTCTGTACGGCGTTAAAAGATATTGCTTGAAAAATTATTTCACTCCGGGAAACCACGGCCGGCCTATTTCTTCACGGAAGGGCCAGGGTATGGTGACAAGAATTACAATCAGTGCAACGAGGTACAACCACAAAGCAGCCCTGTAATTCAGCTTTTTTACTTTTCCCCTTGCGATGGTTATAAGGATGATGCCCACCAGCATGCCGGCAAAATGTTCAACAGCAAAAAACCGTGTAGCGCTTACTTTCATTACCTCGCCAAATCCGGAGCGTTGAATCATTTTCAACCCAAGTTCCCCGGCAAACCACTGGTAGATGCCGATAAGCAGGGTAATGTGTGCAGCTATCATCAGCCATAAGCTGCTTTTCTTTAAACTCTCATTCTTTATCAAGGCCTGGTAAAGTGCCACGAGCAAGAGAATCAGTATTACCCAGCGGAGAACATTGTGCAGGTGAAGCAGCCCATTGTACATGATTTCAGATTTTCGGCAAAACTATGCGCTGCGGCCTGAAATCTGAAATCTATTTACCTCCGTTGGCACGTATATCGTCAATGCAATTGGCATCGAAAGATGGAATATTGCCCGTTAATAGAAACCCGAGAATATCCCGTGTATCGGAAGCATAATACATCAGGCAATTGCTGTTGTTGCAATGGCTGCCGTGCACCGCATCTTTATGATTGGTCTGCATCGGCGAGCCGATATCTACAAGACCGAGCAGGTGGCCGAATTCATGTTCCGTTACGGTGGCTTCAAGTTTAGTGCGGCTAACCTGGCCAAATCCGCCGGAGTTGTCGTAAACGTTTTTACCAAATACCACCACCGAAGTATTGCGGTATGCGGCGCCGAGTACATTGTTATCAGTAAAATACCCGTTGGTGAAAAGCATGTAAACGCCCAATTGATCACTTACGGTAAATACCGTGCGGTTCTGCTCCTCAATGTTTCTCACCTGGTCTATAGTAAGTGTTTGTGATGGCGATGCAGAAATTTCTTTGGTGACGATGGTAATGCCGGATGGTTTATTTACATAAGTATTCAGCACATTTTGCAGGTGACTCAAAGCAGCAGCGTCTGGTGCATAACCGGTCATATACTGGATCTCTATTTTTATTGATTTGTAAGCAGCGTCACTAAGCATTTCATACGCAGCGGCGCCAACCGGCCGGTTGTGAAGGTAATTGGCATTGCCGGGATCATTAGTGTACGTCGTGGTGGTTTTCTGGCAGGCAGAAAAAAATAAAAGGAGAAAGGTTGTGGTCAGTATCTGAGTTTTCATATCATTGATTTTAGGGTTTCAATCGGATTATCCAAATACTGTTCCATTTAAACGTAAAAACTCAGGAATTATTCTGCCCAATCGGCAAGAAAAATATTCGTATCCCTTGTGCCTCCGTTGTTTCTGTTGCTGCAAAAAACAATTTTCTTTCCATCGGGGCTGAACATGGGAAAAGCGTCGAAGCCGCCATCACGGCTTATTTTTTTCAGTCCTGTTCCGTCCTCATTAATGGTGTAGAGGTTAAATGGAAATCCTCTTTTATATTCATGGTTCGAGGCAAAGATGATTCGTTTACTGTCGGGCATATAGCAGGGCGCCCAGTTGGCCTGGCCAAGCTGCGTCACTTGTTTTGTATTGCTTCCATCGGCATCGGCTACCCACACTTCCATCTGAGTTGGTGCCACCAGGTTTTCGGCCAGTAATTGTTTGTATTCTTTAATTGCTGAATCGGTACGGGGCCGCGATGCCCGCCAGATGATTTTCTTCCCATCAGGGCTGAACCATGCGCCGCCATCGTAGCCCAGTGTATGCGTGATTCTTTTTTCCATGCCTGTTTCCAGGTTCATTATGTATAACTCAATATCGCCGTCTTTGGTGCTGGTGTAAATCATTTTTTTTCCGTCGGGGGAAATGGTGGCTTCAGCGTCATAGCCTTTGCTATGGGTTAACTGCTTTACAATTTTCCCATCAAGGCCGGCCATGAAAATATCATAGCTGTCGTAGAGCGGCCAGATATAACGGTTGCCATATTTTTTTCTGTCGGGTACAGGCGGGCAGGTATCGGCGCCAAGGTGCGTGGAAGCATAAATAAAATGTTTACCGTCTTTCAGAAAAGCGCCGCAGGTAGTGCGTCCTTTGCCTGTGCTCACCATTTTGTATTCAAATTTTTCGCCGGGAGCCGGCACTTTGCCGATAAAAATCTGGTCGCACAATACGCCTTCTTTCAAATTAGTCCGCTGAAAAATTATCCACTTGCCGTCGAAACTGAAATAGGCTTCAGCATTATCGCCGCCAAAGGTGAGCTGCTGTACATTCTGCAGGTGGGTTTCGTCCGGGTATTGAAGTGTGTCGGCAGAAAATAGTGAATCGTTAACAGTGAATGAATCATTCACAACGCTCTTTTTAACAAAAGAAAGAACTACTAATCCTGCTGCCGTTATTGCCAGGGATAAATAAATCTTCATATAGTAAACGGTTAATAAGTTTTAGCAAATCTATTTTCCGAAACACCCCCAAATGTCAGACTTTTGTCATATCACCCTTTACCGTTTATGAAAAAACACTTTCTTACATTAACCCTGCCACTTATTTTTTTAGCCTGTAACAATCATGCAGGCAGTCATGCTGAGACGAAAGACAGTTTAGAGCAGTGGCTTCAGTCGCTCCGGGATTCAATAAAAAAATATCCAACCGACACGTTACTAAAATATAATCTTGTTCTGGCACTTGAAAATTCAGGCCGGTACAAAGAAGCAGTGACTGCACTGGATTCAATGAATTTTACTAAAACTGATTCGGCCAACCTGAAAATCTATTTCAATTATCTTTTCAAACGTTCGCAGTTGCTGCAGATGGCCGGCGATACAGCCAGCGCCATTAAAACACTTGAGCTGTTTGTTATTCCCGGCGAACTGACTGAGGCCGGCAAGCAGCTGGCCTTTTTGTATGCCGAAACAAAAAATCCAAAAACAATTTCCATCTGCGATGCCATGAACCGCAGCGACGCCAGCCGAAGAGACCCGGAACCCGATTACATGAAAGGGGTTTATTTTTACAATATAAGTGAATATGATAAAGCCATTGAGCAATTCAACTCCTGCATCAGCAGGGATTACACCTTCGTGGATGCTTATATGGAAAAGGGCAGAATTTTATTCAGGCAGGCAAAATTTAAAGAAGCAATTGAAGTGTATGACCTGGCCATAAAAGTGTCCGGCACATTTGCCGATGCCTATTACTGGAAAGCCCGGTGCCAGGAAGCCCTGGGGCAAAAGGAAGATGCAAAGTTGAATTACCAGAGGGCTTATGCGCTGGATAACACACTCACTGAGGCAAAGGAAGCGGCCGCTAAATTGAAATAGCCGTATTTTTGAAATATGGATAAGGAACAATTATTATCAGAGATAAAAAAAATTATTCACCAGCAGGACCCCAAAGCTGAAATAATACTCTATGGCTCTTATGCAAGAGGAGATTATCGTCCGGATTCAGATATTGATATTCTGATATTGCTTGATGATGAAAATATCACATGGAAAGATGAAGAAAAAATTGCCAACTCACTTTATAAACTGGAATTAACCGCTAACCAGGTTATTACTCCTTTTATCCGTTCAAAAAAAGACTGGTATGAAAGGTATCCCAATACCGGCTTGTTTATAAATATAAAAAAGGATGGAATTCATATATGAGTACTCCTTCCAAAAAAGATATTATTCGCTTAAAAATCGGCCGTGCCAATACAACTTTGAAAGAAGCTCACTTATTACTGGAAAATAATTTTGCTGCCGCATCATTGAATCGTTTATATTATGCCTGCTTTTATGCAAGCTCAGCTTTATTGGCAAGCAAAGAAGTTTTTGTTAAAACGCACTCGGGGGTGAAACAAATGCTTGGGTTACATTTTGTCAGTACAGGCCTTCTAAATGAAGAGTTGGGAAAATTTTACAGCAATCTTTTCAGAAACCGGTTAGGAGTTGATTATGACGATGTAGAGATAACTGATGTTGAATTAGTAAAAAAGTATTCGGCGCTTGCAAATGAATTTGTTTTTAACTGCACAAAATTTACTTGACATTTAACAGATTTTATGCCCATCATCGCTCCCTCTTTACTCTCCGCCAATTTCCTGAATCTGGAAGAAGAATGCCGCATGCTGAATGAAAGCCAGGCCGACTGGTATCACCTCGATGTGATGGACGGGCATTTTGTTCCCAATATCACTTTCGGCCCGATGCTGGTGGCTTTCTTCAGAAAAGCCACCACAAAAATCTGCGATGTGCACCTGATGATTGAAGAACCTGGCCGCTATGCCGAAGATTTTAAAAAAGCCGGCGCCGATATTCTTTCTGTGCATATTGAGGCCTGCCCGCACCTGCACCGCAATGTGCAGCAGATAAAATCGCTGGGTATGAAAGCCGGCGTGGCCATCAACCCGCATACGCCGGTGGAAAGTTTACATGACATACTTGCTGACATTGACCTTGTTTGCATGATGGCCGTGAACCCGGGCTTTGGCGGACAAAAATTTATTCCATCAACAATGGAAAAAATACAAACCCTGCGCCGCATGATTGATGAAAGAGG
>CAZDUO010000041.1:0-32617 GCA_964508655.1 uncultured Chitinophaga sp.
TTTTTCTTTTTTAAAAAAGGAAACATGGATGCGGTGAGCTTATTTGATGTCAAATTTCACTTCCGGAACTTTTTCGGTTCCTTTTTCAGCTTCGTAATAAGCTTTCTCTTTAAACCCGAAAATATTGGCAAGTAAATTCCTGGGGAAACGCTTTACATTCAGGTTGTACCCTTCCACCGATTTGTTGTAATCCTGGCGGGCCACATTGATGCGGTTTTCAGTACCTTCAATCTGTGTCTGAAAATCACGGAAAGCCTGCGTGGTTTTCAAATCAGGGTAACGTTCAAACGTTGCAATCAGCCTGCCGAATGAACCTTGCAATTCATTTTGTGCATCGAGGTAAGTTTGCAGGGTTTGCGGGTCGTTGATGTCAACCTTTACCTGCGTGGCTTTGGCTCTTGCATCCACCACGGCCTGCAAAGTTGACTTTTCAAAGCTGGCAGAAGCTTCCACTGTTTTGATGACACTGTTGTACAAATCAGTTCTTCGCTGGTAGTTGGTTTCTACATTGCTCCAGTTCCTTTTTACTCCCTGCTCGGAGCTGATAAGCCCGTTGTAGCCGCTGCAGCCCCAAACAAAAACAATCAGCAATATGCCTAAGATGATTAAAACGCCGAGATTGCGTGTGCCTTTCATGGTTAATAAAATTTTGATGAAGGATTAAAATTAGTGCTTTTGGGAAATAAAAAAGGTGATGGAAAAAATTTCTCATCCCCTTTTGTAAAAAATAACTTTGGGTAATTCTTTTATCGCCGCTATTCCCGGCAGCGTTTTTCCTTCGGCCTCACCCTAAATCCCTCTCAACCTCATCCGTCACGCCGTTCGGCATGACACCTTCCCCAAAGGAGAAGGGAAAAGGCATGCTTCGCAATTTAATTTGAAGAGGGACTTTGAATATTCAATACGATTGAATAGCTGCAATACCCGGAAGAGTTTTCCCTTCGAAGTATTCCAGCATGGCGCCGCCGCCGGTGCTTACATAACTCACGTTATCAGTATAACCAAACTGGTTCACCGCTGCCACGCTGTCGCCGCCGCCGATAAGTGAAAAGGCGCCATTGTTGGTGGCATCCACTACGGCTTTGGCAATGGCTTTGGTGCCGTGGCGGAATTTTTCCATTTCAAACACACCCATCGGGCCGTTCCATAAAATGGTTTTGCTGCGCTTAATCACATTACAGAATTGCTCGCAGGCATTGGGGCCGATATCGAGCCCCATCCATCCGGCGGGAATATTATTGCTGGGCGCATCGGACGTTTCGGCATTTGCATCAAACTTATCGGCAATGATGGAATCGGGCGGCAGGTGGATGCACACATTGCGCATGGCTGCTTTTTTCATCAATTCTTCAGCCGTAGCAAGCCGTTCTACTTCACAAAGTGAGTTGCCGATTTTGCCACCCATTGCTTTCATAAAGGTATAAGCCATGCCGCCGCCGATGATGATGTCGGTGGCTCTTTCAAGCAGGTTTTCAAGAATGAGAATTTTGTCTGATACCTTAGCGCCGCCGATGATGGCGGTGAATGGTTTTATGGTTTCATTCAAAACTTTTTCGGCGCTGCGCACTTCGCCTTCCATCAGCAGGCCGAACATTCTTTTTTCCGGCGGAAAAAATTTTGCAATCACCGCCGTGGAGGCATGTGCCCGGTGTGCTGTGCCGAAAGCATCATTTATGTAAACATCACCCAGCCTGCTGAGTTTTTCTGCGAATGCCTCATCCCCCTTTTCTTCCTCTTTATAAAAACGGAGATTTTCCAGCAGCAATACATCGCCGGGTTTCAGCGCCGCGGCTTTTTGCACAGCCTGCCCTCCTATGCAATCATCAGCAAACTGAACGGTGGCACCAGGCAGCAGTGATGCAAGATGCTTTACAAGATGCTTTAAAGAATATTTTTCTTCCGGGCCTTCTTTGGGTCTTCCGAAATGACTCATCAGGATGACGCTGCCGCCGTCGTTCAGAATTTTTTTGATGGTAGGAACAGCAGCCCGCATGCGGGTATCATCGGTAATGTTGTATTCTTTATCGAGCGGCACATTGAAATCAACACGGATTAGCGCTTTTTGACCTTTGAAATTGTAGTTTGAAAATTTGCTCATAACTGGCTTATTAATAAAGTTTAAATTCTAAAATCCTGGCCGTTGGGGACAAAGTAACGAAAAAATAAAAGGCCCCGGTTTTCCGGAAGCCTTTACAATAAAGTGAAGTGCAATTTTCTTAAACCACTTTTGCTTCTGCTGTCTTTGCTGCCGGCTCGCTGATGAGTTTGGCAAAATAATGCAGCGTACGCACCAGCTGGCTCACATAGCTCATTTCGTTGTCGTACCAGCTTACGGTTCTTACCAGTTGTGTTTCGCCCATCGTTATCACTTTGGTTTGCGTGGCATCGAAAAGAGAACCATACGTGATTCCGATAACATCGCTGCTCACGATTTCATCTTCGGTGTAGCCATAGCTTTCGTTGGCGGCGGCTTTCATGGCAGTGTTCACGTCTTCTGCCGTCACTTTTTTACCCAGCACGCAGGTGAGCTCAGTAAGCGAACCGGTAAGCGTGGGTACCCGCTGTGCGGTGCCATCCAGTTTGCCTTTCAGATTAGGAAGCACAAGCCCGATAGCTTTGGCAGCGCCGGTACTGTTGGGTACAATGTTAAATGCAGCTGCTCTTGCACGGCGCAGGTCGCCTTTGGCATGCGGGGCATCCTGTGTGTTCTGATCGTTGGTGAAGGCATGCACGGTGGTCATCAGCCCGGTGATGATGCCAAATTTTTCATCGAGCACCTGCGCCATCGGGGCCAGGCAGTTGGTGGTGCAGCTGGCACAGCTGATAACGGTTTCGCTGCCATCGAGTATGTTGTGATTTACATTGAACACAATTGTTTTCAAATCGCCGGTGGCCGGTGCAGAAATCACTACCTTCTTTGCGCCGGCTTTCAGGTGTGCTTCGGCTTTTGCTTTATCAGTAAAAAATCCGGTGCACTCCAGTACCACATCCACATTGTGCTGGGCCCAGGGAATTTGAGCGGGGTCTTTCTGCGCATAAATTTTTACTTCATCGCCATTTACGATGATGGAATTCTCTGTGTGCTTCACATCCGCATCGAAGCGGCCCTGTGCAGTGTCGTACTTCAGCAGGTGGGCCAGCACTTTGGGACTGGTCAGGTCGTTGACGGCCACTACTTCAATGCCTTCCATTTTATATATCTGGCGGTACACCAGGCGGCCGATGCGGCCAAAGCCATTGATGGCAACTCTTACAATACTCATTTTCTGTTTATTTTAAAATTAGGGTGCGAAGGTAAGAAACCGGCTGAATTTATCGTGCATGCGGAGTTACGAAGAAGGCAATTTTTATTAAGCAGGCCTGTAGTGCTTATAACCAAAACACATTCGAAGAAGTTGTTTGTGATTTTTGGAGAAAAACCGTTGCAATGTCCGCTTATGCAGGATAGAATGTTCAATGCTCAATTTTTAATTTAACGACGGGCCAGGTTGGCCAGTAAAAATTCTTATTTAATACCTCTGAATCACTTCTCCCGTTCCACAAAATACATTTCAATCATGCCTTTGTTTTTGGCCGGTTGCTTGCCGCGGAAGCTGCAGTTGAATTTGTCTTTCACCAGTTCATAAGTGCTTTGGGAAATATTGATGCGGTTGGGCTCGCTGTTTTGTTCCATTCTTGCCGCCGTATTCACCGTATCGCCCCAGATGTCGTAAGCAAATTTTTTATCGCCTACCACACCGGCAATCAGCGGGCCGGTATGAATGCCGATGCGGATATTGAAAAATCCTTTTTCATTTTCGCGGAGCTGGAAGTCACGGATGACATCCACAATTTCCATAGCTGCCTTTACCACATTTTCAGCATTGTGATCTTTGTTATCGGGCAGGCCGCTTACGCAGAGATACGCATCGCCGATGGTTTTAATTTTTTCAATATGATGCCGCGAAATGATTTCGTCGAATTTTTTGAAACAGGTATCAATAATATTTACCAGCTCTTCCGGCGAAAGCTTTTCACTCTTCAGCGTGAAGTTTTCAAAATCGGTGAACATCACGGTGGCTACTTTGTAGCTGCGGGGTGTGGTGCGGCCGGTTTGTTTTAATTCGGCTGCCACTTCTTCCGGCAAAATATTCAGCAGCAGGTCGTCTGATTTTTTCTTTTCCATGGAAAGTTCTCTCGTTCTTTCTTCCACTTTTTGCTCAAGCTCGCTGTAGAAGAGTGCATTTTCGATGGAGATGGCCATCTGCCCGGCCAGCAGTTTCAACAAAGCCACACGGTTTTCTGTAAAAGCACCGATGGTGTGATCGTTGGAAAGATAAATGATGGCTTGCAGCTTTCCCATATTTACCAGCGGCACGCATAGCAGTGATTTGCATGCATGCTTTTCAATAAAGGCATCACCGGCAAACAGCTGGCTGCCGGCAGCATTGTCGAGGATGACGGTTTCCTGCGTGCGGTAAACATAATTGAGCACCGACTCGGCCAGCAAGCCGCTCTGCCGCACCGGGATTGACTGCAACACTTTAATATCATTGACATCTTCACCCGTTTCAGCTTCAATATACCGTTCGTCGTTTTTTTCCATAATTAAAAAGCCTTTGGCAGCGCCGGCATTCTCAATTATTATTTGCATCATTTTCCGCAGCAGGCGAGGCAATACGATTTCGCCAGACAGTGCCGAGGAGGCTTTCAGCACCGTTTCAAGGTCAAGGCTGCCGGTTCCTTCTTTTAATGTGTCATGAAAAGTTTCCTGTAAAATTTCGGCAGTTGAAGAAATATTTTTCAATTCAGGATACTGCTCCCTCATCTGTTTCAACTTGGCCCCGGCGCCCCAGCGACGGTAAGCCCGGTAAGCATTCTGCAGGTAAAAACTGGCCAGCAGCTCCTGTTTTGTGCTTTGAAAAAACTGGCCTGCTCTTTCCCAGCAAAGCGCAAGATCATTCTGCATGTCGTTTTCCGTGGCGGCCTTCAGCGCTTTGTCATAAAAAATTTTAGCGCTTTCCATTTCGCCTTTCAGGTAGTGATATTCGGCCTGGAGCAGTAAAACCTTATGCGAGTTGTAATGAGGAGAAATTTTTGCAAACTGTTTCAGCGCCCTGATGTCTTTTTTCACCTGCTTCAGTATCGTTTTCTTTACATGGGAGTTGATGGATGAATCGGCAACTGCCAGCGAACGATAAAAATAAAACAGGGGTGCAAGAGCGGTGCCCCGCACCGTTTCAAGAAAGCGCTGCGCCTGTGCCGCATATTTTTTGGCATCATCAGTATTATTAAAAATCAGCGCCAGGTACAACTTCAGTATAAACAGATTTTGAAAATAGATTTCGTTTTCTTTGGTCACATCGGTAGTATCCATCACCGATTCATCATATATTTCTCCTTTCAGAAGTACCGGATCCGGGGTTTGGTTCAGCAGGTTGTCAATTGCCTGGCGAAAGAGGCGCAGCCTCTTTAACGTAAGGTCCTGCTTGAATTTCTCAATCTGCAGGTCGAGGGCTTCAGCTTTTTTTGCAAGATCTTTTAGTTGTGCGCCGTTGATGAACAACTGGTAAACGAGATTGTGAGCCGCATAAGTAGCCCATTCAAAGTCGCCGTATTCTATGGATGATTTAAATGCTTTTTCCAGGTCGGTTTTCAGATCGCCAGGCGGTTTTTTCCAGTGGTCGAGAAACAGGTTGCTGGTGGCAATAATGGAAGCCGTCACTTCGCCGGCATTTATTTTTTTGGCAAGATGAAGCGCAATTTCACCCATCCGGCTTCCTTTATCTATTTCTTTCAGGTAAACGCTGATGATGTAACCATAGGCGGCAAAACTGAAAGGCGACTTGACCGAGAGCCCATATTTCACCGACATGTTCACCATTTTAAACACCAGCAGCGGTACCAGGTTGGGCTCGGCAAAGTAGGAAGCAGAAGAAATTTCAGACATAATGCGCATGGCTGCTTTTTTCTGTTCATCCTCCATCACCGGCAGGCTGTTGAAATAATCCATGTATTTATTGCGCAGCAGCCATTTTGTTTTCAGCAGGTCTTTCAGTACCGCCAGGTTACCGGGCTTCATGGGCAGGCGTATTCCGAGCTTTTGTAAAATCTGCAGCCCAAGCCGGATGGCTTCAATGAGTTTATTTTGCGCAATCAGTTTTTTTATTTCAATTTCATAGGCCTTTACCGAATCAATCAAACTGCGGCTGTGTCCGGTTATTTCCTTCACCAGCTTATCCACTTTTTCATACTCGCCTGAGAGGTAGGCGGCCTCGCCGGCGTTTACGGCAAGCTGCAGCGAAAAATCATACTGGATGTTCCAGTCATCTTCATCCAGCACATAAATTCCTTTTTCAAAATATTGCAGGGCCTGCGGGTAAGCAGCTGTAGCCATGGCCTTTTTGCCGGCGAGCAGGTTAAGCTCTGACAGGAAATTTTTTTCTTTTTTATCCGCTAACAGTTCGACGCCCAGGTTCCATTGATTGACTATTTCAAAAGTCTTTTCCTGCTGCTCCGAATGATTATAATGAGACACAAGTCTTCTGCCATTTTCCAGGTGGATAACAGCCTTTTCTTTTTCTGACAGCAGCGAGTACACCGCCTGCTGTATCCTGTCGTGGGCAAATTTGTATTCATTGCCTGCGGGCATAATCAGTCCTTCGGAAATGGCTATGCCCAGCAGCGATTCTGCTTTCCGTTCGTTAAGCTGCCGGGTTACCGAAAGTGTTTTTTTATCAAACCGGTTGCCAAGGGTAGCGGCCGCCTGCAGCAATTCAAGCGTATCAGCAGGCAGGCGCTGAATGTAAGAAGTCATCAGGTCCACCACATTACCCGAAACATTCATCTGCATGATAAGCTCCGTGTTCCAATGCCACTGCAGTTTTTCAAAATCAAACCAAAGAAACCGCTCGTCGTACACTGATTTCAGAAACTGCCATACGTAAAAGGCATTGCCCTGCGTTTTGCTGTAAATAATATCGGATAAAAAAGTAAGATTTTCCTGGCGGGTGAGCAATGCACCTGACAGAAGTTTATGTACATCTTCATACCCAAGGTCGCGGAGCTCCATTTCTTCATACGATACATTCTCCTCACGCATTTCACCCAGCCGCCTAATCAGCGGGTGCGATTCGGACACTTCGTTTACCCGGTAAGCGCCGATTAGCAGCAGGTTTTCCAGGTCCCTGTTTTCCGCAATCAGTTTAAAAAGATGAAGCGATGAAGCATCGGCCCATTGCAAGTCGTCAACAAAAATGACAAGCGGGTGCTCCCGGTCGGCGGTTGTTTTTAAAAACCGGATAAACTCATAATTAAACCGGTTTTGCGCTTCAATTCCTTTTAATAGCGGAATTTCCGGCAGTTTACCGGTTATGTCTTCAATACCCGGGATAAATTCAGTCAGAATTTTTACCGAATTGCCCAGGGCTTCCATAATTCTTTTTTTCCAGCGCTGCTGGTAGGCTTCATCACCGGTTTTTATTATCTGTATCAGTTCGCTGAAAGCCTGTGCAAATGTGGAGTAAGGGGTATTGGTGCTTATCTGGTCAAATTTTCCCCTGATAAAGAATCCTTTCTTCTGTGATACGGGTTTTTGCAGTGTATCAATCAATGCCGACTTACCGCTGCCCGAATAACCCGACAACAACAAAATTGATTTTTTCCCCTTGCAGCAATCATTAAACAGGCGGTTGAGGAAATTGATTTCTTTTTCTCTGCCATATAATTTACCGGGCATAAAAAGTTTGCCGGAATAATCAGATTGCGCCAGCGCAAATGCATCCATCCTGTTTTTTGCAGTCCATTGCTGCAGGCAATGCTCCAGGTCGGTTTTCACACCGTATGCTGACTGGTAACGTTCTTCCGCATTTTTCGAAAGCAATTTCATTACTATTGCTGCCAGCACTTCGGGCAGCTCCTGATTCACCTGGTCGGGTGATTCGGGAATTTTTGCCACGTGGGAATAAATAAGCTCCATGCCATCCTTACTTTCGAATGGCAACTGCCCGGCAAAAAGGCGATAGAGAATGACGCCAAGGGAGTAGAGGTCGGCGCGGTAATCAATAGCACGGTTGATACGGCCCGTTTGCTCCGGGGCTATGTATTGCAGGTATTCTGCCTGCTTTTCGTGCACATGCATCAATCCATGTTCAAAAATATTTCCCTCGATGGCCCTGCCCAGGTCAATAAGAAAAACTTTTCCCGTTGTGTTCTCAATTAAGATATTGGAGGGATACAGCTGGCGGTGAAAAATATTTTCCCTGTGTAGCGATGACAGCGCCTCTGCAATGTGTATGCCCAGGGTCAGCCGCCCGGCCAGGTCTGGTTTTTCGGCCACCAGCAATTGATTAAGGTCCCTGCCATGAATATACTCCAGTACGATGGCCGTATGTTCATCCTGTTTTTCTTTTCTGTAAGCCCGGCGGATGCTGCTGCTGTGTGTTTTTGAGCAAATCTCCAGTTCATTGTCCAGTTGCGCCAGGGTTTCACTGGTTGGAAATTCTTCCGTGAGGATTTTCAGGCAAACGGGTTTCCCCTGCAGCGGTTCTTTTGATTTTATTATGATAGAATCCAGCCCGTAATGAATGACATGGTCATGGTCAATATTTTTTATCATACCCGGCGGCTGGATTATTATTGTAAGTTTATGCTTTTTTCATTAAAAAATGTAATTTTAAAATTCATCGGTTTATTTGCAGCCCTGACCGCAGCACCATTCCCGCCCTTTTAAAAACTTTTTACAATCATCATCCCGGAAATTCACTTTAACGCATTAATTAAATATGATAAAACAGCATCCTTTAATTTTATTGACCCCGGTAAAAGAAGACCAGGTGGAACGGCTGCAGGAATTGCTGGCAAAAATAAAAGCTGCGTTGCATGCCGGCACGGAAACTGCATTTCAGCAGGTTTCCACACTTCATTATGGACGCTGGGTAATACTCAGCCGCGAATCTTTTCGCGACGAACCGGCCGTACCTGTCGGTATTCGCCTTATTTTTTCCACCAATTACGACGGCGACCTTGATTTTCATCTTAGGGAATTGTGTACCGGACTGGCTCAATATATTGACGATATTTATGCGTGCTGTGAAGGCTATCCCGAACCGGGAAACAGAACCACAGAAAGCCGCAAACAATACCTGGAACAATGGATGATTAAAACATCGGCCTTTTTTGTTGGCGCCCCTTTAAGAACAGTAAAACAAATACGGCAGGAAAAACAATTGAAGGACTTCATCTGGCAACTCCTGGTGAAAAATAAATGGGATGGAAAACCGGCCGTGGAAATTCATCGTGCTATCCGCAATGCAGTGGATGCACAACCTGAATTTGAATGGTCGAAACAAAAAGCCAAAGAACCGTCAATAAACTGGAAGGTGTTTTTACCGTATGTATTATTGCTGCTGGTTGCATTACCACTGGTCATCGTGGGAGCTATTTATCTTTTTTTGTTTCATGAGCTCCGGGATAAAAACGGTACGCTTACACTCAGCCAGCTGCCTGACAGCCAAATCCGCAGGCTGGAGCAGGATGAAGACCTGTTTCCGCAAAACCAGTTTACACAGGTGGCTGTAATGAAACCGGGTTTTATACGACGCCTCAATTTCCAGATATGGATGCTGCGTACACGGGTGCTGGCCGGCCATGTGTTTGTAAAAGGAAAACTGCTGAACATTCCCACTATTCATTTTGCCCGCTGGGTTTTGATTGACAACAACAGGCATGTACTTTTCTTCAGCAATTTCGACGGAAGCTGGCAGCAATATCTGGGCGATTTTATTGACCAGTCCGGCTGGGGCCTGAGCGGCATTTTCAGCAACACGGTCAATTTTCCGAAAACCAGGTTTATGGTAACCGGCGGCGCTTACGATGAAGAGCACTTCCTGGCCTGGAGCCGCAGCACACAAATACCCACGCAGGCCTGGTACAGCGCTTACCACGACCTGTCAATAAAAAACATTAACAACAACACAAAAATCCGTAACGAGCTGCGCAAAGACCTCAGTGAAAAAAAGGCCCGGATTTTTTTAAAAAGATTTTAAACCACCACCATGGCAACATTGGAACTATCAGAAATACAAGCTTACCTGGTAAAAGATTATAAAGAAATGGGCTGCTCAAAATATTATCTGCTCCAGGTAACTGATGCAGGGGAAGCAAAAAAATTTTTAAGCCGGGCTGCCGGTAAGATTACACATATAAAATCGGCTGTGGCTGACATCTGCCTGAATCTTGGACTGACAAGTTCTGGTCTAAAAGCCCTCGGTTATAAAGAAAAAAACCTGCAGCGTTTCACCCGTGAATTCAGGGAAGGCATGGTGACACCGCATCGCCAGCGGCTGCTTGGCGATTTTGACAGCAGCGACCCGGCACATTGGCAATGGGGCGGCCCGGCCAATGAATCAATTGATATAATATTAATGCTGTTTGGAAAAGATGAGGCCACAGCAGAAAATTATTACAACAGCCTGGTGCAAGATTTTCAAAATGCATTTAAAGTGGTTCATATTTTAAATGGTGGCCCTTTGCCCAGCGACCGGGAGCACTTCGGTTTCAGGGATGGAATTTCGCAGCCGGCCATCATCGGCAGCGGTATTACCGGCATCAACAACGACAACATTAAAGCCGGCGAGTTTATAATGGGGTATAAAAACGAATACAATATTTATCCTGACACGGCATTGCTTACCGAACCGCAGGGCGATGCTTCGCTGCTGGCTGATGATGCAGGCGGTTCCGGCTATAAAGATGTTGGCAGAAACGGAACTTATTTTGTGCTGCGCCAGCTGCAGCAGCATGTGAATGCCTTCTGGACGTTTATGAAAGAAAAAACCAAAAAGGAAGACGGCAGCATGAGCAATGAGGAAAGCACAAAGCTTGCCGCCAAAATGATTGGCCGTTGGCCCAGCGGTGCACCCCTGGTAAAACACCCCGATAAAGACCCCGGCCGTGAAAGCGATGACAATGATTTTTATTATGCAAAAAATGATAAGCTGGGATACAACTGTCCTATTGCATCGCATATACGGCGAACCAACCCGAGGGATCATTTTGAAGAAACACCCCCGCATGGTTCGCTGAAGCTTACCCGGCGGCACCGCATCATGCGGCGTGTCCGTTCCTATGGCGAAAATTTTATTGGTTCGGCAGAAAATCATAAACCCGGAGGTGTAGTTGGTTTGCTGTTTGGCTGTTTCAATGCCGATATTTCCCGGCAGTTTGAATTCATTCAATATACATGGGCCAATTATCCAAAATTCAAAAGACTGTATGCCGACCCCGACCCGATTATCGGCGTAAGAGAAAATCCGGGGCCGGGAACGGAACAGAATTTCACCATACCACAGCCTACTGTGAATAAAGTAATCACCGGCTTGCAAAGTTTTGTTACAGTAAAAGGCGGGGCTTATTTCTTTTTTCCATCCGTGTCAGTAATAAAATTTCTCAGTACCATTTAGGGAGTAAAAGCACGGGCAATCGCCAGCGTATCCATATACACCTGTACCCGTGTAATCTTATCATCTTTCAGGGTAAAGAGCTGCACCCAGTCTGAAGTATATGATTTACCGGTGCTGACAGCTTCGGCTGTATCGCTGCCAAAGACAGCCACGGTGTTTTCATTGGAAAAAAATTTTTGAGGCGTAAATGCTTTTAGCCGTATGTGCCGGCCTACCAGTGTCAGCATTTTTCCCAATCCTTCCATGCCGGTAAAAGTTCCGGCAAAAGGAATGTCCGGTTCTCCGGGGCGAATCCATACCACCTCTTTATCAAAATGCGCCAATACGCCGGCAATATTTCCCTGGGCAAAATTTTTATATACCTCCTGTATGATTTCGATATGTGTCATGTCAGTTAAAATTTTGTGTCATTGAAAAAATCAGGACCGGCTGTGGGTTCTGCATCTGCTATTTTATTATGCTTATGGCGAAAGGCATACATTTCTTCATAAATAACACGCCTCACCCGGTTGAAGGCGCCCAGGGGCTGATGCTCCGGCAGGCAGTGCCATGAATTGAAAGAAAGATTATCGCCAAATTCGTTTCGCTCCGCTGTATCGCATTCCTGTATGGGTATTTTAATTGTAGCCAGTTTGGTAAATGGAGAGGTCCACGTCACCAGTGGGTCTTCAACCGGCATTTTATCCGCATCGGTTTGAAACTGCACACAGAAATCAAACGCAAGCGGATGCTCTCGTATCGTGGCAGCCATGTTTATTCTTAGCAAATCTTTTCCATTTGTATCCGGTGTAAGCAGCCGGTTGGATGCTGATGGAAACACAGCATACTTCACCGCCCTGTTTTCATCGCCAAAGCGGAAAGGCACGGTGCTGAAATACGGAATTTCGCAAGGATGCTTGATGTTGACTTTAGCCTTCATCGCCCTGCCTAATAGAGGAAGATTGGAAAAAGCGATTGCCAGCTTGCGGGGCAATGTTTTCAGGTTGGTTGGCGTGGTGGTTACAAACAACACATTGGCAAATTGCCTGACATCACCTGATACAAAATTTTTTGTGTTCATCAGGATGAAATCGTGGCTGGTGATATCCGGGTCGGTAAGGTCAAGTTTTTTCCCGGGCACATTCATCAGTTTAATGGCAAAGCCGCGGAAATCTTTTTTGTAATCGGGAATCGGTCTTGTATTGCCATTTGAAAACCGGATCCACGCCGGGTATGATTTTACTTCTTTAAATAAACCAACACGCAGTTCTTCCGGCAGACCGGGTTCGATGCTGAACTCCGCTTTTACACAGCCATTCATTTTCGGATGAATCTGGCGCAGTTGTTTTTTACCATTTTTTCCGGTTGGATAAAGCCGCAGCATTTCATCCTGCAGCAGCTTTACAATATCTGCCGCTATTTTTTCTTCACCTGGTTGCGGGTATTCCCTGCCCGGCTGCAGGCGGGTTGTTGTTGGGGTATTACTCATATAGATTTATTATGGTGGCAAGGTGCAATCTGCTCGTTGGTTTTAATCGCTCAAAAGTTAACGCAATCCGCCGGATAAAAAAATTAAACACAGGGTGATCAAATACAGCAAGTACCGAAGATAATTTACCCCTGTTGAAGCTAACTGGGTATTTTTTTAACGGCTTCCTGATCCGGCAAAAATTGGTTATTTTTATTTTTCCTCATCTTATCCTTGATACGCCTGCCCTATCCTGACTGTGCTACCCGCTAAATTTCTGAACAACGGCCACTTATGAACAAAACAATTACAGAACAGTACGATTGGGATGAGCTGGTTGATTACATTTCTGAAAAAAACCTGACGCCCGTTATCGGCAAAGAAATGTATAAATACAGGGAAGGCGACCGCTTGCAGCCGATTGATTCTTTTTTTTCAAACCGATTGCTGGAAATCTATAAAATCACAGATTACAATGCCGCTTCACTCACGGATGCGGTGAACTACCTCGAGTTTGAAAAAAAAATCAAGACCATTGATATTATCCGTCGGCTGAAGTCTATTGTAAAGGAAATCAATTTCGATTTTCCGCTGCTTTCCGGATTTCTTAAGATCACAGGGCTGAAATATTACATCAATACAGCGGTGTACAACAATGTGCTGGAAAATAAAATTGCGGAAATACAGCGGGTGAATGCATCCTCCATAAATTTTTCCATCAACGAACCCTTTTCCGACAGCGATGACCTGGAAAAACTGAAAGAGCCATTTGTATTTAATGTTTTCGGTTCGCTGCTCAATACCGTGGACCCGGCTCTGAGCGAAGACGATATGCTGGAATTTGCCGGCTATTACCGTGAAAAAATGAACAGCGCCAACAACATTGTGAATGCGCTGAAAAATAAAAACCTGCTTTTTCTCGGTTGTGCGTTTCCCGACTGGATGATCCGCTTCGCCTTGCGCCTTTTATCAAATGAACCGATGCATGAGTGGGGCAGCAAAAGAACCATCATCGTGGTAAATGACCGCAGCGATTTCCGCGATAAACAGTATGAAATTTTAAAAAAATATGAAGTAGTAACCTATGATGGCGATACCGAAATTTTTGTACAGGAGCTGCTGAGGCAATGGAAGCAGCGCAACCCGAATGCAGCAAAAACCAAAACGGTTTTTCTCAGCTACACCGTAAAAGACAAGACAGCAGTGGAAACCCTGAAAAAAGCAATTGAAAGCATCGGCAATGTAAGCTGCTGGTACGACAATCACGAAATAATGCCCGGCGACGATTTTAAAACAGCGATTGCCAAAAACATCAAATCGGCTGACCTGTTCATTCCGCTGATTTCGCAAAACAGCCTGATGCACAAAGACGGTTATGTGCAGCTGGAATGGTTTACTGCCGACAATGTGAACACCTTCCGGAAAATTGACGGCAACAGCAGCAAATACCTGATGCCTGTAGTTATTGACGACAGCAATCCGTACGACAGCAATGTGCCAAAATATTTTTCCGAACTGAGTATCGGTAAAGTTCCCGGCGGCATTCCCGACGCAGATTTTCTGAAACAATTAAAAGAAACACTTAATAATTCATAGCGAATGCCTGACCCTGTAAATACTACTGCTGCCCCTGCTGTATCCACTGCATTTATCGGGTTACAATCCTATACCGAGGCACAGGCCGACCGCTTCTTTGGAAGGGATGAGGAAACAGAAATCCTGACCAAGCTGATAAAATCCAATATACTCACTATCGTGTTTGGCAAATCAGGAACCGGAAAAACTTCATTGCTCAATGCCGGCGTATTTCCACGTCTAAGGAAAGATTATTGTTTGCCCTTCCGCATCAGGCTGGAGTTTGGCGAAAAAAGCCCCGGGCTGATAAGCCAGGTAAAAAAAATATTGAAACAGGAGATTGACAAGTACGGGTTCAAGCCGGAATCATACCCTGCCGAAGAAACCCTTTGGGAGTATTTTCATAAAGAACCGCTGTGGAAAACCATAACCCCGGTATTAATCTTCGACCAGTTTGAAGAAATATTTACCCTGGCAAAAAACAATCACCGCTTCAGTCAACATGAAATGACGGCTTTTTGGGATGAGCTGTCTGACGTGATAGAAAATTCGATTCCTGAAAAATTAAAAGAACAGTTTCTGCACAGCAGGGAGCAGGTGGGTTACAACTATAAACAGCAAAAGGCCAAAGTGCTTTTTGCTTTCCGTGAAGAATACCTGCCCGAATTTGAAAGCCTTGCCGCCAAAATTCCTTCGCTGAAATATTCCCGCTTTCGTTTATTGCCCATGAACGGGCAGCAGGCCTACGATGTAATTACCAAAACATGGAAAGAAAACATCAGTTCGGCCGAAGCAAAACAGATTGTTTCCTACTTCACAAATACTGCCGGCGAAGAAGAGTATAACCTCATTACAGTGGAGCCGTCGCTGCTGAGCCAGGTATGTGCTTATATTGATAAAGAAAGACTGGAAGCCGGCGGCGGCAACGTGTCTGCCGATCTGCTGAACAAATATCCCAAAGAAATCATCCTGCGTGCTATTTATGAAGAAGCCGTGGCTGCTGCAAGCAACGCTTTGACTGCGGATGCTGAGCAGGAGAAAAAAGAAAAATACAACCGTGTAAAAGTTTTTCTTGAAGAAAAATTACTTTCAGCAGAAGGGTTTCGCACCCGGTACCATCTTGTTTCGGCTGACGAAATGATGCAGCCGGCCATCCATGTGCTTGGCAGCCGTTATTTCATACGTGAAGATGACAATGTGATGGAACTGACGCATGATGTGCTGGCGCCGATAATAAAAACCGACCGGGAAAAAAGAAGAAAAGAATTGGCACTGGGGTTTGAAAGAAAGAAAGCAAGAAGGAGACTGGTATACATGCTGCTGGCTGCATTCGCAGCAGTAATCGGCATCATCTATTTTACAACGCATAAGGCAAAACAGGCCCGGCGTATAGCCCTGGAAAATAGAGACAGCGCCCTTGCAGAAGAAAAAAGACTGGAAGATTCAATAAGTCACCACAACAGTAAAATAAGAAAACTGGAAGATACTATCAGTAAAAGGGAAGAATATCTTGAATTCCTGAATGGGAAGATCCTTGTCAGGGGAGATACAATCAGAATTAAACCGCCGGATACCACGGGTTTAACGGAGTTTATAAATGAAGAGTTTGAAAAAATAAAAGGTAAATGGGAGAAAAGTTTCCAGCTCACGATCGGGGATCTGACGACCAAACTCAACGAAAAAGAAATTGAATTAAATAAATATAAGGATCAGCTGAATGCACAGCCATCCCGGCCGGCTCTTTTAGATTCAATAAAAAGGCTGAGTAAAGAAATTGAAACACTAAGAGGCGGGTTGAAAGATTTACAGTCGGAAATCAACAGGTTGAAAAATGAAAATGAAGATTTAAAAAAAGAAATAAAAGGTTACTTGCGCATTATTGATTCACTTAAAAACTTAACCGGAACTATCAGCATGACCGGCAGTCTGTATTACCAGGATGAAGGCAACCGGCAGGTAAAACCTTCCAACATTCCTGTTTACCTGATATCAAAAGCCAGCAACAGGCGCATAGTGAAAAACGCCAGTGTGTATGAAATAAACTGTTATGAAAAAGAATTGAAAAGCGCCAAAGCAAGTTTTAAAACCGTGACAGATGCCCATGGCAATTATACCTTTCGCAACGTGCCGGCGGGTGACTACCTGCTGAAGATTTGCACTTATTATGGCGGATTTTATACAGTGAAAATCACCGACTCAAAAAAAACACTGCACCTGAACCTCAATGCTTCGCCGCCGGTAAGATTTCCGTATGCAAATTAAAATGCAGGTTTCAGAATTTACTGAAATGCTCCGGCCTGATAACCGATGAAGCCCGCCAGCCGATTTCACACAGCAGTTCTTTATTCTTCGCCTTAGCCATATCGGCAATGCCGGCTGCATCATCTTCATCAAACGATTTTTCAAAACCCAAAGCGTTCAGGTTTTTTGCTGTGATGGCAAAATTGTAGCGCAGGTAAGTAATCAGCGGTTTGCCGGCCAGCAGGTCGTCCTTCATATCGCCAATTTCAGAATCCATTATTTCAGCCGTTGGCGATTGCGAAAGCCATTGCAGCAGCAACCGGTTTTGCCAGCTGGCATCCTGCATCAGCATGTCGGGTATGCTGGCAGCCCATGTAAGCATGGTGGCATCGTCTATTTCACCAGCATGTTTTTTATATTCGGGATAACCTGTACCTACCGAAACCAGCAGCAAATTATCAGCACCCATTGGCCAGTGAAAGGGAAACCCATTCAGCGTGGCCACCATCAGCAGTGTCAGCGCCGGATTGTTCGCCATGCTCAGGCCACCGTCAATAAATGCCGCCTGCTGCCCTTCGGTCACTTCCATCATTTGCGGAGCAAAATAAGTGGGGGCGGCTGTGCTGGCTCTTACCACTTTCCACAAAAGCAAATCCTTGTTTCTTCCCATTTCCGAATCGTAATACTTGCCCCGCGGATGATTTATCATCGGCCAGATGCTATTGGTATCTGCCCGCTTTGCCACAATACATAACCCGGTTTTAATTTTTTCACTGCCCAGCGTGGTATCTTTTCCCATCGCAAACTTCAATCCCTCCATCATACCCGAATAATTATAATTAGCTTTCAGCCACTGGTACGTTTCAAACGGGTTCCACCAGCTTCGTTTTTCACCAAATATTTTATTGCCCAGCTCCATATACAGTTCTTTTATTTCATCTACGGTTTTTCCCAGCGATAGCAATGCGGCAATGATAGCGCCGGTGGATGTGCCGCCGATAAGATCAAAATAATCACTCATCCTGAAATCCGGTTTGTCCTGGTGACGGGCTTTCAGAATGTCTTCCATTTTTTTCAGGTAGCCCAGCGTAAGTGCGCCACGGATGCCGCCGCCATCGAGTGCAAGAATTTTTTTCGGCCCACTTGCATCCAGCCGGTTGAGTAAAGCAGTCATGTGTTGGTTTTATTGTTGGTTTAAAAAATCGATCACCTCGGGCAGGGTTTTAAAATAGCGGGCGCCGTTTCGCTGCACCATATTTGCCACTTGCTCCAATGAACGCAGCTGAAACTCTGAAAAGTTTTTTCCGTTATCAGCAACAAGGAAACAGAAAATGGTTTTTCCCGGTTGTTTGTTGCTGTCGTCAATCAGTTCGGCCACGGAATAAAATCCTTCCATCATGGGAGTAAGCACATACAGGCAAAAATCACAACCGGCTCTTTGCTTCAGCTCTTCTTCCATCATGGCGGGTGTCCAGTCTTTTCCGCAGGGATGAAAAAAGTTTATGGTCAACTTCTTAATGACTTCGTCCCGCCAGTGGGAGCCATTGCAGGTGCCGCCGAGAAAAACTTTTTTCATGCATTTTTATTGCCGGTGTAAGTTAGGTTTTAAATAAATATGTCGTTCGCTTAACAGTTATTCCCGGTATTACAGGCCGGCTGTAAGGTTGCAGACAGCATGAACGATGTTGCCGGCAGTATTTTGCATAAAAAAAGTGTCATGAAAAAAATAGTCCTGGTACCAGCCGCACTAATTGTGCTTGCCGCAGCAGCTTACTTTTTATTTTTCAAAGAGCCGGTATTCCATGCCACTGATGGGTATCTGGTAAATATTAATGACAAAGGAGTCATCATTGAAGGCTATGACCCCGTAGCGTATTTTACTGACGGGAAACCGGTACAGGGAACAGAACAGTTTACATTTAAACATCATGGCGCCACTTACTGGTTTGCTTCGGCAGAACACATGGATTTATTCAAAGCCGATCCCGAAAAATACCTGCCGCAATACGGAGCCTTTTGCGGGTATGCTGTCAGCATCGGCAAGCTGCGGCCGGTAGATCCCACCATTTACCAGATTGAAAACGGCAGGTTGATTTTGCAGCACACCCAGGAAGCTTTTGATCTTTTCAACAAAGATTTGCAGAAGAGCATCGTAAAAGCAGACAAAAACTGGCCCGGTCTTGAATCGGGCCGCGCAGGTAAAAAAACAGAATATGACAAACCTGCTGCACCGGCAGCCAATTAACTTTTTAAAAAAACCATCCAGCCTCAATATGTAAACAGCCCGACAAATGAAGGGCTGTTTTGCTTTTATAGCATGGCTTTTGTAAAACAACGGACAGGCAACCGCCTGCAGAGCAAGTTTCTTTGTGCTGAAAATATTTTAACTATGAACGTTTACCAACTTTCTCCAAAAGACATGAAAGCAAAGGCAGCTTACAGCAATGCCCTTGTACAAACATTCACCGGCCTGCTGCTCCGTTTGGTGCTGCTGTTTATTGCTGCAGTTTTACTCAGCTTAATCACACAGGCACAAAAAACCGAAGGAAAATATTTCAATAACGTGGATGCAAATGGCGTAATCCTCGATGGCTATGATGCGGTCGCCTTTTTTACCGATAACAAACCGGTAAAAGGTGAAGCCAAATACCAGTACAATTACCAGGATGCAATTTATTATTTCGCATCGCAGGAACACCTTGATTTATTCAAATCCAATCCTGACAAATACAAACCGCAGTTCGGCGCATGGTGTGCTTATGCCGTATCACTCGGCCGCATTGCACCCATTGATGTCAATACTTTTTCCATTGTTGACGGACGACTGTTCATCCAGCACAACCAGCGGGCAGTAAACGGCTGGAATAAGGATGTGCCGGGCAATGTTGAAAAAGCTGATAAATACTGGCCGGCGGTTTCTGCCAAACACGGAAAACAAATTACCACCGATGAAGAAAAAGGATTTTTAAATAATACCGATGCGGATGGAAATATTCTGCAGGGGTATGACGCCGTGGCTTACTTCACTGAAATGAAAGCCGTGAAAGGCAAGCCGGAATACTTTGCCCGCTACAACGGCGCCACTTACTGGTTTGCATCGGAACAGAATGCTGCCATGTTTAAAGATCATCCTGAAATGTTTGCTCCCCAATACGGCGCTTTTTGCGGCTATGCTATGGCATTGAATAAACTGCGCCCCATCAATCCTGAAATTTTTGATGTGATAGATGGCAAACTGATTCTACAGCATTCTGAAGATGCGTATAAACAATTTCATAAAGACGTGAGTGGGAATATTGCTAAAGCCAATACCAACTGGCCTGGCCAGGTAAAAAAGCATGCCGGTAAAAAAATTAAATACGATAAACCCGCCAAACCAGCTACAGGCGATTCGGGTAATTAAAATTATTAACCATTAAAACTTATCAATATGAAAAAAAACATTCTTGCCTTCATGGCAGCCTTGTTGCTTGTGCCAGGCATCATCATGGCCGGAGGTGAAGAAATAACCCTGCCAAACAAACTGGTCAGCCAGTCATTTGTAAAAGATTTTCCGGCTGCACAAAAAACAAGCTGGCTAAAAAACAAAAACAATATTTACCTGGCCCGGTTTGTAAACAATGACAGAACCCAGTTGGCTTATTATACCCACGAAGGCGAGTTTCTTGGACAGGGCTGGTATGTAGGCATCGGCGATTTGCCGGCCGCACTGCAAAAAGAAGCGTTGAAAGGAAAAAGGCTTGAAGATCTGCAGCAGGTTTATCTTTTCCTGTCGCCAGATGGATTACCTTCTTACTATGTCACTTTTATCAAAAATGGCAAAAAAACTTTGCGAGAAGTAAAAGCAGATGGTGAAACCACCACCGTTTTGAAGAAAAGAAACACAATTATTTAATACTAAAAATTATTTATGAAACCAACTAAGTTAGCTGCCATCTTCAGCGTGGCCGCCATGATTATAGCAGCTTCTGCAAATGCACAGGTGGCCGAGCAGAAAAACATCACCCTGGATGCCGCCAAAAAAGTGGTGGCCGAAGCAGTGAGGTATGCAAAAGCCAACCATGCACCCGGCGGCTCTATTGCCGTGGTGGACAACGGTGGTAATCTTGTTTACATGGAAAGACTCGACGGCACTTTTGCTGCTTCAGCTGAAGTGGCTATTAAAAAAGCAAACACCTCTGCACTTTTTAAAGCGCCTTCGGTTAAACTTGAAAATTCCATCAATGGCGGACGCCAGGCACTGATTACCGTGGGGCATACATTCCTCCAGGGCGGCATACCTATAATATATAACGGCCAGGTAATCGGCGCTATCGGTGTAAGCGGCGCTGCCAGCGCACAGCAGGATGAGGAGATTGCTATTGCAGGCAGTAAGGCGAAGATTGATTAGGCTAACCCTAAAACCCCCAAATCCCCTAAAGGGGCTTTGTGAGTTACCTAAATAAAAAACTTCATCATGAGTAAGATTTACGGTTTATTAAAAATTTATGCACTGATTGTGGTCATGCTGCTTGCAACAATAATGGTCTTTGCCCAGGAAACAAGGCAGCTTGCAGTGGATAAACCACTGGCCATTGCCGAATTGAAAACTACCGAAGGCGCTGCGCTTGTAAATGCAAAATGGTATGTGCAGCCGGCGCACTTGCAGGATAAAAACTTCAACCTGCCGGGACCCCAAACCGGCGGAGGCGATGCACTGCCGCTGTACCCTACCGGTGCTGCTGTAAAAACCCATACGCTGCATCCGCAAATCGGCGCTGCTGATTTTGAAAATGCTTTCCGTGAAATAAAACCCACGCAACTGGAGGACAGACAGGGAACTGGCCTGTTCTCCTTTGTGTGGTACAAAGTGGAACTGACAATTCCTGCCGTAATCGGCAAGTTAAATACTGCAGGTACCACAGCTGTGTTTGAAATTGTGGTGGATGATTATAGTGAAATCTGGGTAAACGGCAGGCAGGCGGTTGGTTTCGGGCAAAGCGGCAACGGGTTGATTGCCGGCTACAATACAAGAAACCGTGTAATGCTTACTGATAATGCAAAGGCCGGCGATAAGTTTATCATTTATATTCTTGGCATCAACGGCCCAATGGGCAAGCTGCCCGAAAATTATATCTGGGTAAGAAATGCAGTGGTCGATTTTTATAAAAATGGTTTACCCGTAAATCCTGCATGGAAAGATGATGGTAAAGTGTATATGATTGATGAAAAACTAAACAGCATCATTGCCCCGGGCACAAAGATTGAAAAGCTGGCCGATGGGTTTTCATTCACCGAAGGACCGGTATGGCACCCGGATGGTTATTTACTCTTCAGCGACCCGAACACCAATACGATTTACCGCTACAATCCGAAGAACCATTATGTAACTGTGTATATGAGCCACTCCGGCTATACCGGTGCTGATATTGGCGATTACCGCCAGCCGGGCTCAAATGGCCTGACAATAGATAAGGAAGGAAGACTGATTGTGGCACAGCACGGCAACCGGCGGGTGATACGACATGAAAAGAAAGGGCCGGTAACAATTTTATCTGATAAACATGAAGGCAAAAGACTGAACAGCCCAAATGATGTAGTATTGAAAAGCGACGGCACGGTTTATTTCACCGATCCTCCGTATGGCCTGCCGGGTTTGTTCAACGATGCAAAAAAAGAAACACTGCACCAGGGAGTGTATATGGTGAAAGATGGAAAAACAATTTTACTGACCACTGATTTAGGCGGGCCCAACGGCATAGCTTTTTCGCCTGATGAAAAATATTTGTATGTGGGCAACTGGGATATCCGCGATGTGCATAATACAAAAACCGTTTGGCGTTACGAAGTGCAGCCCGACGGTACATTGAAGAACGGCAAAGTGTTTTTTGACTGGAACCTGACCGAAGATGATGAAGCCATTGACGGAATAAAAGTGGATAAAGCCGGCAACCTGTTTGTGTCAGCACCCGGCGGGGTATGGATAATTTCTTCCTCTGGTAAACTCTTAGGCAAAATAGTTACTCCTGAAAGAGCCGCCAACATGGCCTGGGGTGATGACGGTAAATCGCTTTACCTGACAACACATTCCAGCCTGCACCGGATACGTGTTTTGACAGGAGGTAAGTTTTCATGGGAGTGAAAAAATTATCGATTATCAATAATTGATTACTGATGAAAATGAAATTTAAACTTAATACCGTTTTCTTATTTGCGGCGCTTTTCACTTTTACTACAATCAGTGCGCAGGAAGATAAAAGCCTGCACCTGACCACCGGCATCGGCATCAACAGCATACAGGGCAGTCTGAGCAATACATTCCGTTCTTCCATTGCCTTTAATTCCGGTTTTGAAAAATCTTTTTCCAAACACTGGTATGGCCAGGCGGAAGTGGCTTTCAATTCACTGAAGTACGACCAGCAGGTAAAAGATGATAATTCACCCTACCTGTTTCAAAATACCAGCAGTTCTTTTTTCCAGGTGGGCGTCAACTGGGGATATAATTTTTATTTTGGCAAATCTCCCCTGTTTGCATCCTTGTACGGGGGCAGCGGTTTTCTGAGCCTGGGCAAGCCAAGAATTACAGTGGATGATCAAAACCAGGTGGTGACGCAAAGCATCATCAGGGGCAACGGTGCATTCGGAAAAGCAGGCGGCCGGATAGCAGCCAACACAAAGTCATCCCTTCTGCATACCATTTACCTGGATGGCTCCTGGCTCACTTCTACTGTAAAAACTGAAGGAAGTACCTTCCGCAATGTGGCAGTATTCCTGGGTATACGTATGGCAATGGGCAGTGAAGGGAAACTGGTGAAACGACAAATGAAAACACTGAAAAGGCTCCGGTAATTTTCAGTTTTCTGTAACTTGAAATCAAAACAAAAAAAATGAAAACTGCCATCGTCACCGGTGCCACCGGCAACCTGGGCCAGGCTGTTGTAAAAAAATTTATTGCCGAAGGATTCAAAGTTATTGGCACCGTCATCCCCAACGACCCGGTGAAACCGGATTTTCCGGCTGATAAATTTGAAGCGGCCGTGGTTGATTTGATGAATGAAGAGGATGCAGGAAAATTTGTAGATGATGTGATTGCCAAATATGGTTCGGTAGATACAGCTGTACTTACAGTAGGCGGTTTTGCCATGGGGAAAATTGCTGAAACTTCTTCGGCAGATATTTTAAAACAATACAAGCTGAATTTTGAAACGGCCTACCATGTGGCCCGCCCGGTTTTTGTGCAAATGATGAAACAAAACAGCGGCCGCATTTTTATTATTGGTTCCCGGCCGGGTTTAAGTGTAGAAAACGGAAACGGCATGGTTGCTTACGGCCTTGCCAAATCATTAATCGTTCGCCTGGCTGAGCTGATGAACCTGGAAGCCAAAGGAAAAAATGTAGCAACCAGCGTGGTAGTACCGAGCACTATTGACACCCCCCAAAACCGCAAGGCTATGCCCGATGCCGATTTCAGCAAATGGGTGAAAGCCGAAGATATTGCCAATATAATATTTTATCACAGCAGCGATGAGGCATCTGCGCTGCGGGAAACACTGATTAAGGTTTATAACAATGCATAGCATCAATGATGTTCCTCAACTGGCAGATCAGCTTATTGCCGGTTACAAACTTCATAATTCACCCTCAGCATACACCACTGCCATCAGCGGCATTGATGCCTCGGGCAAAGGATATATTACAAGACGGCTGCAGGAAGAGCTGGAAAAAAAGAGATACAGGGTTGCCAACATTAATATTGATCCATGGCAGAACCCGATCCCGGTAAGGTTGAAAAAAGAAAATCCAGCCGAAAATTTTTATTGCAATGTCTTCCGCTGGAATGATGTGTTTGAACAGTTGCTGATGCCTTTGAAGAAAAACCGCAGCATCTGCCTCCGGACAAAATTAATCCGTACCGATGCCGACGAATATTATTGCCATACCTACCAATATGAGAATATTGATTTCCTGCTGATAGACGCCATCCTTCTTTTCCAGGAAAGGTTTATTTCCTTTTATGATTACTGCGTCTGGGTGGAGTGCTCCTTCGAAACCGGGTTGCAGCGGGCCCTCAGCCGCAATGTGGAAAAGCTGGATAATGCCCGGTTGATTCATGATTATGAAGTTTTTTACTACGCAGCCCAGCGCCTGCATATTGAAAAAGACGATCCCCGCTCAAAAGCCGATTGCATTTTTGAAAATGATAACCACAGATGAATTTGCTAACTTGAAGGATGCAATTTCACCAGGTGCAATTAAAGACACACAACCTTTCTTCCCTCATTCATTTTTACAGGGATGTGCTGGAAATGCCGGTGACAGAAAACGCTGCTGGCCGGGTCAGTATTCACACTGCCCATACAAACCTGGTGTTTGACGAAACAGCTGACTCCTCCGGCAATCCTGTATATCATTTTGCCATGAATATTCCATCGAATACCATTGAAGAAGCATACCAATGGCTGAAAGACAGAACAGAATTGCTTTGGCTGGAAGATTATAACAGTTACATAGCCGACTTTGTCAACTGGCATGCAAAGTCAGTTTACTTCCTTGATCCGGCAGGCAATATTGTGGAGTTTATTGCCCGGTTTGATCTCCAGGATAATGTTGCAGAGCCTTTTTCATCAAAACAGATCCGGAATATTAGTGAAGTGGGAATTGTTTTCCCCGTCGCATTCTATCGTCAATCAACAGAAAAACTGGTGAAGGATAACAACCTGCATTATTTCAGCAAACAGCCCCCGCTTGAAAATTTCTGCGCCATCGGTGATGACGAGGGATTATTTATTGTGGTGCCCGAAAGCCGCAGCTGGTACCCCTGTGCTGATAAACCGGCGGGCATTTATCCTCTGGAAGTGAGTTTTACTGATAGTAATACATCGTTCAACATACGGTTGAAATAAAAACTTGTTCCCGGTAAAATACCCGGCACCGTCAGCAGGCTGACGAATTCATTTTTTCCCCTGCAGTAATTTGGAAGTATGAAAAGAAAAATCCGGGGGGTGGTATGTTGTTCATTTCTCATCCTCATCTTTTTTTTCTGTGTTTCCTTTTTTGCCAAACCTGCTTTGATTTCATACAGTAGCTGTATCAACCAATCAAAGCCGCAATACCTGCTACCCTTTCCGCCGGGCACATCTTATTATGTGTTGCAGGGCAATTGCGGCAAACATAGTCATACAGGTCATGAGGCATTTGCATATGATTTCCGGATGCCTGTCGGCTCGTACATTACAGCAATGCGTGCCGGCAAAGTAGTAAACCTGCGTGAGCAGTACCGGGATGGCCACAATAAGAACAACGACTCACTCAATTTCATAATCATACTTCATGATGACTCTACAGCGGCACGCTACCTGCACATCACATACCTGGGTGCGCTGGTGGAAAAGGGAGACTATGTAAATGCCGGCGACAGCATTGCCCTCAGCGGCAACACCGGGCTGAGTACCGAACCCCACCTGCATGTGGATGTAACAGGATTCTGTACCCGGTCGCCATGCCAGACGATTCCTTTCTCATTTAAAAACTGCAAGGATAAAATTCCTGTACAGGGAAAAATTTATTTGGCGAAGAAAAACTGACCCTGAAGTTGGTATGGTAAAAAAATTTTTTCAACTACGATGAAAACAGAATGGCGCCGGCAAAGGTTTTCCTGCATTTTACTTTATGCAGGTGGGGGCACAGGCAATCTGTGCAGCTTCCGGGTTTTTCAATTGCGCAAACGATATTCGTTTTATGCTCTCTTTACCGGTATATAAAATTATCCAGTCATCCTGCTGCACGGCTCTTGCTTCAATACTTACCGGCTCTGCCACGAAATCCTGTACCGCTTCATTCATCTTTTCCCCTTTTGGCCCCACAATCAGGTAATAATTGCTCTCTCCCTTTTCATTCTGCACATGCAGCACGGGCGGAATGCCGCCGAGAATACAACGGATGGCGCAGTCGCGGTGCACTTTGCCTTCGCCGGGTTTCATTACACCGAAATAACATTTGGGATCTACAATTTCACCGCGGACCGTTAGCTCTCCTAAATCTTTTTGACGAAGCGGCACTAATGATTCATCCCCGATACTTACAACCGGGTTATCATTTTTATCAATTTGCAAAAGCGTTTTTCCGTCCCCGTATAACAATGTGCCTTTCAATGTCACTTCTTTACCATGTAATGAAATACCTTTTTCCTTTTCCAGTTCCATTATCGCCGTTTCAGCGCCATGCTTGCCATAGCCAACCAGGGGAAGTGTAACTGATATATTGTTTTTGTCAAACACTTTCAGCATCGGCACGGGATTATTTAAATAAACTCCTTTTACTTCTGTGAGTTTGCCGAATTCGAAATTCGCCGTCGAAAATTTCTTTTGTGAAGTGGAAAGCAAATAGCCAATTACCAGGGCAGCCGGGAAAAGAAACAGCAATACTCTTTTTACATGCCTGGCAAAAACGGATGGTGCTTTGGGCATCCAGCCAATATAGAATTCCGTGTTATTCATAATTAATTTTTCCTTATGAATTTTTAATTAATCAATACACCGGGTCTTTCTGTTCCTTCGGCGTAGGGCCTGGGATTTAAAAACACTTTTTCATCTGCCACCTTCACATCGTAAGTGTTCACTTTTTCTTTAAATGGCGGCGGCGATTGCCCGTTGTGCGGCAGGTACTGGTAACCATGCCAGGGACAGGTGATGCAGCCGTCAATAATTTTTCCTTCACCCAGCGGGCCGCCCTGGTGCTTGCATACATTATGGATGGCGTACAATTTATTCTCATGCCGGTAAACAGCTATCCGCTCTTTGTCAATACAGAAAATTTTTGCACGGCCTTCTTCAAACTCACCGGCATTGCACACGTAATGAAAACCATCCTCTTTCAGTTTGAAATCCATGTTGTCCTTTCTCACTTCCCGGCTGCCGGCAATGAGGTGTAAAGCTATCAGCCATGCTGCACCCAGCGAAATCAGGATGACAAACACCGGGTGTGTTTCATACTGAATCACGCCCAGCATCACATGCATTACAACCAGGAAATAAGCGAGGTACACAAACATGTGCAGTGTCTTCCACACCCGGGGTGAAAGATTGTGCAGCCAGAAATCGTGGCTGGTGATGGCCATCAGGAAAAAAATGATGAGTGCAAAAAAGCCCAGCGCCTGGAAGGGAAAACCGCTGAGTGAAAAAAAGTTTGTGTTGGAAGTGAATAAGGAAACCAGCGGGTTCACATTGCCCAGGGCATGAAACTGGAAGATGCTGAACACGCCATGCACCGCGGCAATGCAGAACATGGTAACACCGAGGTGACGCCGGTTGTACAGCAGCGGCAAAAACTTTTTATTGATTCTTGCCAGCGGCCCGATGCTTAAAATAATATGCAGCAGCAAAACCGCCAGCGTGGATGTGGAGCGGATAAGTAAGGTTTCAAAAGTATAATCAGGATTGAAAATGGCAGTAAGCACTATAAATGCGACCAGGTAAAGCACACAAAACCCGAATAGGAGCCAGTCATAAAATTTCTTTTGCCTGTTCCAGCCGACAGCGACGTAACCTGCACTCATAATCACACACCTCCATCCCCTAAAGGGGAGTTTTAAAGTTTACAGAATCTATTGTTCTCTTTTTTATAATATCGTATAAAATGAACCGATACATATTGCCTGAGTCAATACCCAATGGAAAATAATACGTGCCTTTTGCATCCACTCTTCCCACTAATTCATTCTCCGGCTGGCACACTTTATAAATAAGGGATGATGGTACTGTTGATGCTTTTCTGTTTATCCATTCCAGCTGGTATTGTGTTTTCTCTTCATTGCTTCTTAACGTGACGGTGTAACTCTCTTTCTCCACTGATTGAATCGTTACAGGCAAAGTCGTGCCTTCGTCGGGCTGCAAAAGTTTATCCGCTGCCTTCCCCGGCACGGCCAGCCAAGCAGCAATAATACCCGCCGGCATCAACACCGCCCAGAGTGCCC
The DNA here is from genome assembly GCA_964508655.1 of uncultured Chitinophaga sp. Classification (GTDB taxonomy): domain Bacteria; phylum Bacteroidota; class Bacteroidia; order Chitinophagales; family Chitinophagaceae; genus VBAS01. Next base: position 28,655 of record CAZDUO010000041.1, read on the forward strand.
AGATTTGCAAATGTCTTTTACGAAGCGACTTTATCATGCCCCCATCCCCTAAAGGGGTATTTAGTTATAATAAAACTATTTATTGCTTTACTCCTTAATTAAAAATAAATCTATCAAGGATGAAAGCTCCGCTACACCCCTTTAGGGGATGGGGGCTTACGCACCCATTTATTCATCAGCACCGGCCAAAACACAATCACTCCCGGAATAATTAGGAGTTTAAACCCGGTACTGCCGCCATGTGCACTCTCATCCACCTTTGTTAATCCTTTTACCAGGAAAGGAATGACAAACAGCACACCCGCCACCAGGTAAACTATTACCAATATCAATATAGCCTGTACCATAACAATTACTCATTACTCATCACTCATCACTCAGTTTTCAATTATCAGCAAACTATTAAACCCGTTAAACCCGTCCGGCTCGCGGTAAAGATTGTCAATATCCTCCATCCACATTTTTTCGTCAATGCGGAATTTGTAACTATAGCGGCCCGCCGGCAGCATCGGTATCCCGATTTTCCACACACCGTTGCGGCCCGGCTCCAGCAACAGCACATCCGGCGCCCAGCCGTTGAAGCTGCCCGCCAGAGAAACCTGCGCTGCACAATCGCTTTGAAAATAAAATTCAATCATGTTCTTCTGCCGGTTGACAAAAGGGGAGCCGTTGTTTTTCATGATGGGTTCACGTTTCAGCAGTTTCAGCATCGCTTTGCGTGGATGCACCAGGCCGAAGCCCTGCCGCTCAGCCGGCAAACCTTCAATGCGCTTTGCTGTAGCAAACAGAATTTCACGTACCGCCTGCGGCGTCAGTTGCGGCTGTGCTTCCATCATTTGCGCAATCACCGAGCATACCACCGGGGCCGCAAACGAGGTTCCATCCACATGCATATAGTGCGGCGAAATGTATTTGCACGTTTGTATGCGATGTGCTACCGCTTCACGGATAAAAGTTACATCATTGCTCTGAGAAACGGCGTAATCCAGTTTGGTATCCGCAAAAGCTCCCTGCATTTCCGCCACTACTTGTTTATCATCGGTGTTCACCAGCCGGTACAGTGCGGCCGCTTCTTTCTGTTCTTTGGTGCCGGGCAGTATCGGCGCTGCTATCCAGATGGCATGGGCAATCAGTTCGGGTTTCATCAGCCGGTCCTCCGTAGCGCCATAGCTGGAGTGATACAATTTCATTACATCATCAAGGCTGTTGGCATCATCCGCGCCACCCACTGCAATCACATGCGGCGAATTGGCCGGCGGTTTTATCTTCCCGTCCTCATCATTGCCCACAGCAGCCACCACTACGATTCCTTTTTCCACCAGTCGCTCTGCCAGTTTATCCACTTCACTTTCTTTATACGACACCGCAGCATCATCACCAAGACTCATATTCACAATGCGGATGTTGTACTTCTTGTAATTCTTCAGCACCCACTCCAATGCCTTTACAATATTTTCTGTCGGAATTTTCCCGTCTTCATTCATCACCTTCAGCAGCACCAGCCCGGCATCACTGGCAATGCCCCGGTACAAACCATTGCTCAAATACCCATCGCCGGCGCACACAACAGAGGTCATGGTACCGTGCCACAAAGCGGCGGAGTCACCGAAAGTCCTCTCCTTTGGAGAGGGTTTGGGTGAGGTATTTTTTGTAATGTCAACAATCGTTTTAATTCTGTTCTTATGCGCTGTCAAATCCGGGTGAGGAAAAAATCCGCTGTCTATAAAACAAATCGTCACGTCTTTGCCTGTGAATCTTGCATCGGCATCAAGGCGCAGCGGCGTGGGCAGAATGATAAAATCATCGGCACTCTTCACCGGGAAAAAAGGCCCCACTTCGGGCAACAAGCGCTGCTGCATCAGCACTTCACTGTGATAATAATCCACGCAGCGGCTGCATAGTCCGTCATGTTCAGTCCACTCCGGGTTATGATCTTTTATTTTTTGCAGCACCACTTTTTCATTATCGAGATGATAACGGAAAAGCAGTTTATCGACCGTATCGCCGCAAAGAGGGCAGACAGTATTTTGGTGCCGGTTCATCTGCTGCAAAGAAAAAAATAATGTCGGACCAGCACTGTCTTGCGGGTGACGAAGAGGATGATTATTGGTGGGTTTTTATTTTGGCACCGGCTGAAGTGCTGCTATCACCGTCCCTTGTGTCACTCACTTGTACTTCTGGTATTTCTATTCGGCTTTTCTCCATACCCTCCATCTCCCTCTCCATCAGCAGAGGAGGCGGTACAGCAAATCTTTAACCAACTGCCTATCACCCACCATCAACTTTGAAAATTCAATCTGCTCTTTTCTATCATTCCATTTTCCATCGAAATCTTCAACAATCAAAAGCGGTGCGTTGCTTACCTTAACTATATCAGGATCGGATGAAGTTTTAATTCCCCCACCGTCATCCACCTGACAGCCCCTGATGCGTAATTGATTTCTCTTTGCAGCTGAACTATTCAATCATGACCAATCATTACGACATCATCATCATCGGCACCGGCAGCGGTGGCAGTACCATGGCTTATAAACTTGCACCGACCGGCAAACGGATTCTTATTTTGGAAAGAGGAGGCTTCGTGCCCAAAGAAAAACAAAACTGGGACCCGCATGAAGTGGTAACCCTTGGCCGCTACCGCCCGAAAGAAGATTGGTATGATAAGGATGATAAACCGTTCAAACCTTTTATCCATTACAATGTGGGTGGCAACAGCAAATTTTACGGTGCTGCCCTGTTCCGCTTCCGCGAAAGCGATTTTGAAGAAGTAAACCACTACGGCGGTATATCGCCTGAATGGCCGCTGAAGTACGACGTGTATGAAAATTATTATGAGCAGGCGGAAAAACTTTACAGCGTACATGGCAAACGCGGCATTGACCCGAGCGAACCTTTTGCCAACGCTGAATACCCGCTGCCGCCGCTGGCTTATGAGCCTTTAATCCAGGACCTGGAAAATAAGATGCGCCGGCTTGGATTGCGTCCTTTTCCCTTGCCGATGGGTGTGAAGCTGCCGCAGGATTATACTGCAACCGAATCGCCGGTTGTGCTGGAAAATTTTGACGGCTTTCCTGACCTCACTGACAGCAAAGCCGACGGGCAGGTGATGTGCCTGCGCCCGGCGCTGAAGAATAAAAATGTGACGCTTATGCCGCATGCTTACGTGGAAAAACTGCTGACGAATTCATCCGGCGATAAAGTGACGGATGCAGTGGCCATCATCAACGGTGAAAAAATAAAATTCAGCGCCGATATATTTATTGTTGCCTGTGGCGCAGTAAACAGCGCTGCTTTGTTTTTACGAAGTGCAAATGAAATGCACCCGAACGGGTTAGCCAACTCAAGTGACCAGGTTGGTAGAAACCTGATGCTGCATCATAATGGCTGCCTGGTTGCCTTCACCAAAAAGAAAAATGATTGTGTGTTTCAGAAAAGTTTGGGTCTTGCTGATTTTTATCATGGCGCTAATGACAGCGAATTTCCCTTGGGTGAAATTCAACTGATGGGTCGTAATGATGCGGATACTATTTTATGGATGGGTGAAACTCTATTTCCCGGTAAATCATACGCTGAGCTGAAAGAGATGAGTATTGATTTCTGGCTTACGGCTGAAGATTTGCCTTCGCCTGATAACCGGGTAACGCTGCGAAAGGATGGAACCATAAAAGTAAATTATACCCGTACCAACTACACGGCGTACGAAAAACTCAAAAACAAACTGAAAGAAATATTTGTAAAACTCGGCGGACTGGATGCTGATTACAAAGATGTAAAATGGGGCGGCTATGACCTGGATGTAAGCGGCATGAGCCACCAGAATGGTACACTGCGTTTTGGTATTGACCCAAAGACATCTGTGCTGGATTTGAATTGCAAAACACATGATTTGGAAAATGTGTATGTGGTGGATGCCAGTTTCTTCCCCAGTTGTGGCGCCTTTAATCCTGCATTGACGATTGCAGC
>CAZDUO010000042.1:0-32495 GCA_964508655.1 uncultured Chitinophaga sp.
GTTTTGAAATATAAGGTTCGAAGCGCTTCGAAAATATCAACGCAAACATATATTCCCCAAACTAAATATTCAATACCACTTTCCGGGTATTTTTTATTAAAAGCTACATTTGCATCTTTGCGCATTTTATGAACAGAAAACCCGCCCTTCACACTTCCCTCTCCCCCGCACTGCTTCATCTATACGAAGTCAGCAACAGCATCGTGGTCATCATTGATGTGCTGCGGGCCACATCTACCATTGCTACCGCTTTATACAACGGCGCAAGAGCAGTGATACCGGTGGACAGCGTGAGCCGCTGCATTGAGCTGGGCCGGCAGATTGACGGCATCACCGCCGGTGAACGGGATGGAAAAGTAGCGGAAGGTCTTGTGCATGGCAATTCGCCCTTTGAATACCCGAAAGAATTCATCGAAGCAAAAACACTGGTACTTACCACCACCAACGGCACCCGCCTGCTGCACATGGCGATTGAAAAAGGCGCCGGCGAAATCATTACCGGCTCATTTCCCAACCTGGGCGCTGTGTGCAATCATTTAATAGAAAAAAAGCAAAACGTAATACTTGGCTGCGCCGCGTGGAAAGACAGGGTGAATATGGAAGACACGCTGTTTGCCGGCGCTGTTATTTCAACAATACGGGAACACTTTACCGTGAACTGCGACAGCAGCCACATGGCCGAAGCGATGTATAAAAAAGCAGGGAAAGACTTGTTTGCATTTATGAAAAAAAATGATGCCTCACACTATCACCGCCTCATGGGTTTTGGTTTGGAAAAAGACATCCGCTATTGTCTTACTCCCGATGTGGCCAATGTGCTGCCGCAATATGAAGAAGGAAAGCTGGTGGTGAAGTAACCGGAAGCGCCGGCCGCAAGCGTCGGTATCAGAAGATAAAAAACATTGAAGATACTTTATTTCCCGGAAGGTTTTTTCAATTGCTGAAAATATTTATTTCTTCTTCCGCTGCTGGAAATCAGCACCACATTCCTTTACTTTTGCAGATTACCCTTTTCAGAACGCAAAGTGGGTACAGGTAAATCTTAAATCACTCCCGATAATAATCGGGATTAAAATCTGAAATCACTTGGCTCTTCCGCATCTTCTGAAATACGTTTATACCCATGGAACCGATGAAGTGATCCGGCGCGGCAAAAAAATTCACGCCATCGGTTTTGTGGAGCTGGTGGAATACGACAATCTTTTCGGCTCGGCCGTTTTCCGTGTGAAAGATGACAGCTACTCCACTTTTTACAAAGTTTATATACAGAAGATTAATGACCCGCAGCATGTGTCGTTGCGCTGCGCATGTCCGTACAACCTCGGTGATATCTGCCGTCATGAAGCAGCTGCTCTTTTCCAGCTGCAGGAAATGCTGGATAAGAACATGCTGAAAGCCGGTGAAACAGCCTACGACCAGCGGCATACGGTAGCTAAAATGAAATTCATTGATCTGAAAACGTTGCGGCTGCTTTCATCACAGGCCACTTTCCAGGAAGCGGAAAAATATCTGCGTACCCATCGTGCTGACATTGAGCTGGCAAAGGATGAAACCGTGAAAGCTTCGATAACTATTGACGGAAGAACGTATAAAGTAATCATCAAAAAAAATGAAGAGAGGAATTTTGATACCAGCTCCGATTACCCCGATGCCGATCACCCCCTGTGCCTGCCCAAGCTGATTGTTTTTCTGCAGCTGCTCAATATTTACGGCCCGCACTATTTCGACAGCATACGCAACTGGGACAAAGAAAAAAACAAACTGCTCGAGGCTTATGGCTTTTCGCTGAGTGATGATCTCAGCGGCAAGTTTGAATTTACATACAAAGAAGGCAAACCCTATCTGCGGGTGATGGATTCAACTATTAAAAGAGTAAACGCCCCGGCAGCAATGCCAAAACCGGTGGTGATACAGGAAGAAATAATTTCGGATGCAGAAGTAAAACCGGTAACCCCGGTTATTACACACAGGCTGGGCGTAGTTATCAATTTTAATAAGCGCAATTATCCCTATTTCACCATTGATGCCGTGGCAGGCGAAGCCGATGAAAATGCAGAAACATTTCCCGGCAAGGCTGAAAAACTCGATTTGACAAAATATGTGGAAGCGGAAAAATTTTCCGATGCCGATAAACTTTTACTGAATTCCATCCGCAAACTGCAGGAACAGGAAATCAGCAAATACATCAGCCGCAATTCACCATTTTCCGGCATCTGGGAAAATATCATTCACCAGGAAGAAGATGATCTGACTGAGGATAACCGTGCACTGGTAAGAGAATACCTGTTTCCCAAACTGAAAAAATTTTTTGCAACACTTGCAGGAAAAGGACTGGTGTTTCAGCTGGCAAAAGGAAAAATGTTCCGCACTGCCAGCCTGGAGCCGCTGAGCGTGGTGAATGAAGAAATCAGGCCATCGTTTGATATTACCAGGAAAAATGGCACCATTGAAATAAATACAACTGTAAATGCAGGAGGTCTTCACCTCGAGTTGAAAGATAACGAAGCGGCTACTCCTTTGTTTTACCTGTACAATCAGCAGTTGTTTACCTGGAAAGATCAACATACGGCTGAAGTGGTGGAAGAATTTTTCCCTTCAGGAAATATGCATGTGTCAATGGATGACTGGAGTAAAGTATTGCAGCAGCAGGTGCTGCCGCTTACAAAAGATTTCAAAGTAAATTTTGACCGGTCGCTGCTGCAGGAAGTAAAAGACGGCAAGCCCGACATCAGTCTTTACCTGTCAGAAAAAGGCGACTTTCTTTTATTCCAGCCTGTATTTTCTTATAAAGGTTATGCCACCAGCGCCAAAGACAGGGATGAAGTGGTGGTGCCTGCCGGCGATAAGGTGATTATCGTTCACCGCAACCGCACGGCCGAACAGGAGTTTATTGCCAAACTGCAAAACCTGCACAGCAATTTTATTTACCACAACGACACGCAGGCGCTGGCATTGCGGGGAACGGATGTTTTAAAAAACAACTGGTTCTTTTTGTTTGTGGACGCCATGAACGAAATGAAAACACCGGTATATGGCTTTGATGCGCTGCACAATTTCCGGTTCAATACAGCAAGACCCTCCACAAAAATTTTCATCAACAACAACACCGACTGGTTTGATGCACGGGTGGATATTGCCTTCGGCGATCAGCATGTGAGTGTGGCAGAAGTAAAAAGAGCCCTGGCCAACAAGCAGCAGTTTGTGCAGCTGGGCGATGGCACCCTCGGCATATTGCCGGAAGAATGGCTGAAAAAATATTCCCTGCTGTTTCGTGTGGGTGAAGGAAAAGCCAACCAGCTCAAGCTGAGCCGCTACCACATGAGTGTGATTGATGAGCTGTATGAAAACCGCGATGAAACAGAACTGGTGCTGCAGCTGGAAGTAAAGTATGAAAACCTGAAAGAGTTTCAGAAGATAAAAGAGATTGATCCGCCCAATGGCCTGGAAAAAGTTTTGCGTCCCTACCAGGTCTCAGGTTATCACTGGCTCAATTACCTGAGCGAAGTAAAATGGGGTGGCATACTGGCCGATGATATGGGTTTGGGTAAAACCGTGCAGGCGCTGTCGTTCATCCAGCATTTTAAAAATGAAAAGGGCGGTGTGCTGGCCATGGTGGTTTGTCCCACAACGCTTATTTATAACTGGGAAAATGAAATAAAAAAATTCACGCCGGAGCTCAGTTATTACATTCATCATGGCCCGGCAAGAGCAAGGGAAAAAGAAAAGTTTCTGAACCATGATGTCATCATCACCACCTACGGCACTTTGCGCAGCGACATCAAGCTGATGGTATCGCTGCAGCTCGATTACCTGGTGCTGGATGAAAGCCAGGCCATCAAAAACCCGCTGAGCAAAGTGACAAGAGCCGCCTCGCTGCTGCATGCCAGGAACAGGCTGTGCATGAGCGGTACACCGCTGCAGAATAACACGTTTGACATTTTTGCGCAAATGAATTTCCTCAATCCCGGCATGCTGGGCACCATGGAATTTTTCCGGCAGGAGTTTGCCATTCCTATTGATAAATTCGGTGAGCAGGACCGTAAGGAACATCTGAAAAAACTGTTGTACCCTTTTATTCTCCGCCGCACCAAGGAGCAGGTGGCAAAAGACCTCCCGGAAAAAACAGAAACCATTCTTTACTGCGAGATGGAAGATGAACAACGTCACATTTACGATGCCTACCGCAACGATTACCGCAACCAGATTATCGGCGCCATCGAAACACAGGGCATACAGAAATCGCAGCTCACCATTCTGCAGGGACTGATGAAGCTGCGGCAGATCTGCGACTCACCGGCCATTCTGAACGAAACGGAGAAATTTGAGAACCACTCCATCAAACTCGATGAGCTGACACGGGAGATTATGGAAAACATCGGCGATCACAAGGCGCTGGTGTTTTCGCAGTTTCTCGGCATGCTGGCATTGATAAAGGAAAGACTGGAGCAGCTGGATGTGAAGTATGAGTATTTCGATGGCAGCACATCGGCGCCCGACAGGGAAAAAGCCATCCAGAGTTTTCAGCGGGATGAAAGTGTCAGGGTGTTTTTGATTTCACTGAAAGCCGGCGGCGTGGGTTTGAACCTGACAGCAGCCGATTATGTGTACATTGTTGACCCCTGGTGGAATCCGGCCGTGGAGCAGCAAGCCATTGACCGTACGCACCGCATCGGGCAGGATAAAAATATTTTTGCCTACCGCATGATCTGCAAAGACACGATTGAAGACAAGATCACCCAGCTGCAGGAAAAAAAACGGGCACTGGCCAAAGACCTGATTGCCGATGATACCACCTTTGTGAAGAGCCTGACAAGGGAAGATGTGGAGTATTTGTTCAGTTAGATTCTTTCTTTAGTATTATTTCTATCCAGTCATGCAGGGCAGGAATATCTTCTTTTACAGTTCGCCATACAGTTTCATAATCTACTCCAAAGTAATGATGTATCAGCCGGTCTCTCATACCGGTCATTTCCTTCCATTCCACAAGAGGGTACCTGGATTTGAAATCCGGAGGAATACGTTTGGATGCTTCGCCAATTATCTCAAGACTTCTTACGATTGCCCTGCAAAGTATATCATCCTTAATAAAATTTTCAAATTCAAGATTGGCAGTTTTTTCAATACAAAACCGGGTTTCATCATGAATATGACGAATAAATTCAAGAAGCGAAGGTTGCATACTGAACCTCCTTTAAAATATAAGGGCCGATATAGGGACTTAAACCCTGCGGGGTAACGATATCTATTTTTTTTCCAAAAACGGATTCCAGGTAATCGCCAAGATTAACCAGGTTTTTCAGCGTCTTTTTTTCTTTTTCAAATTCTACAAGGAAATCAATATCGCTTTCTTCCATAGCCTCATCTCTCACATATGAACCATAAAGGCCGATTCGCATTACTCCAAACTGCTCCAGTATGGATTTATGCTTTTGCAATTCTTCATAAATAATAGTCTTATTCACCTTTTTTTGATTCATTTTACTAAATTAATTAAATAAAGGCAGGAAAAGAAATGGGCACTGGCCAAAGACCTGATTGCCGATGATACCACCTTTGTGAAGAGCCTGACAAGGGAAGATGTGGAGTATTTGTTCAGCTGATGCCATATATAAATTATTCCAACCGCTTAACTTTTATTTTGCCCCGCCGGCTGGTTTTTGTTGCAGCTTACGTCTAAATTCGTACACTCATTAACTGTTTATGAAAAAGCTTATCCTGCTCATTTTCATTTTACCTGCTGCTATGCTGGCAAATGCCCAAATCAGCGGCTCAGTAAAAGGGATACTGGTTGACACCGCCGCCCGGCAAGTGCTTACCGATGCCACCGTTTCTGTAATTCTCCTGAAAGATTCTTCGCTGGTAAGTTTTACCCTGTCGGATAAAAAAGGGTTGTTTGAAATAAAAAATCTCGACGCCGGCAATTACCTGCTGATGATTTCTTATACCGGCTACGAAAACTATAAAAAGCAATTCAGCATAACCGAAGGGAAAAAGATAGCCGATCTTGGCGAACTCATTCTGCAGAAAGAATACAAAACACTCACCGGTGTGGTGGTGACGGATGAAGCTCCTGTAAAAGTGAGCGGCGACACCATTTCTTTCAAAGCCGATGCATTTAAAACAAAACCTAACGCCACCACAGAGGACCTGCTGAAAAAACTGCCCGGTGTACAGGTGCAGAAAGACGGCACCATCAGCGCCATGGGCGAAAATGTGCAAAAGGTGCTGGTGGATGGCAAAGAATTTTTTGGCACCGACCCCAAGCTGGCCACCAAAAACATCACAGCCGAAATGGTGGACCAGATACAGGTATTTGACGACATGAGTGAGCAGGCCAAGTTTACCAAAATTGATGACGGCAGCCGTTCAAAAACCATCAACATCAAACTGAAGAAAGATAAAAACAAAGGCGACTTTGGAAAGCTGATGGCAGGCGCCGGTAGCGATGGCCGGTATGAAAGCAGTTTATCCTTTAATCATTTTCGTGGCAGCCAGCGGGTGTCTGTTTTAGCGGCAGCCAACAATACAAACAAACAGGGCTTTAGCTTCAGTGATATTATTTCTGCACAGGGTGGTATGGCGCAGTTCAGCCGTACAGCAGTTGGCGGCGCCAGTGGTGGATTTGGAGGAGGCGGTATGAGTGGTTTTGGCGGCGGCTTCAGCGGCTTTGGTGGTTTCGGAGGCACCGGAAGCGGCATCACCACATCAAGGTCAATCGGAGTAAATTACAATGACCAGTGGAATAGTAAAATTGATTTCCGCAGCAGTTATTTCTTTTCGCAGTCCGATAATCTTTTAAAGCAAAGCAGCTTCAGGGAAACTTATTTTCCCAACGACTCTGTTTCCCGTGCCAGCACCGAAAGTGAATCGGCAAACCGGAACCGCAATCACCGTTTCAATGTTCGCTGGGAATATGCCATTGATTCCATGAACTCACTTTTGTACACCGCCAATCTAAATCTTCAGCAATCAAACGGAAGATACAGCGATACTTCATTTACTTTTTCCGATGCAGTGAATGATTACCTTGCCGTGACCAGTAAAACAAGTAACAGGAATGAAAGAGACGGAATGAACTACAGCGGCGAGTTGCTGTATCGCAGAAAATTTAAAAGACCCGGCCGCACTTTTACACTTGGATGGAGAAATGGTTATAACGAAAGTGAATCAGAAAACAACAGCATTGCCCCTAATACCTTTTACAAGCCGGATGGCTCCGTGCTTTTCAGCCGCAGTCAAAACCAGGAAGGCACACAGGAAACAAGAGCCAATAATAATACGGTGAGTACATCGTACACCGAACCGGTGGGTAAAAACAAACTCATCGAAATTAATTATGCGTACACCCACAACCGGAATATTTCTGACCGGGAAACACATGATTACAACAGCCAGTCGGGAAAATATGATTTGCTGAACCTGCTGCAGACAAACTATTTTGAAAATACCAATGCCTCCAGCCGCATCGGGTTCAACTATCGCCTGCAGGAAAAGAAATACAACTACCAGCTGGGTTTCGGGGTGCAGTTTACTGAGCTGGGCAGCCGGAGTGTGAGAGCGGCCACGGGCAAAGACACCACCATCAGGCAACACTTCACCAACTTTTTCCCGACAGCCAGTTTCAATTACAGTGTAAACCGCACCAAAAATTTCCGCTTCAACTACCGCGGCCGAACCAATGCACCCGGCATTACTCAACTGCAGGATGTGCCGGATGTGAGCAACCCGCTGCAGGTAAAAACAGGCAACCCAGCCCTGAAGCAGGAGTTTATCAGCAACTTCAATATCAACTACAGCACATTCAACATGCTTTCGTTTCGCTTCTTTACCGGCAATATCAACGTGAGCACCACAGGTAATAAAATTGTAAACAGCATTGACTCGGTAAACAGGGCGGTCACCATCACTAAACCTGTAAACCTCGACGGGGCATACAATGTTTCAGCATTCACGTCAACAGGTTTTCCCATCAAAAAATTAAAGGGCAGCAACGTGAATTTTACCACCATCATAAATTATAACCGCGACGTCAGCATGGTGTATAAAAAGAAAAACCTGACAAAGCGCTTGCTGCTCACCCAGAATTTCGGGTTCAATTACAACAAAGACAAGTTTGATATGGGCATTACCGGCGGTATCACTTACAACAATGCCCGCTACACCCTGCAGCAAAACCTGAACACCGGTTATTTTACCCAAACTTATACGGCTGATTTCAGTTACACTTTTAAAAAAGATGTGATCCTGTCCACCGACTTTGATTTGTTCATCAACTCAGGCCGCACCGAAGGTTTTAACCAGAGCATCCCCATGTGGAATGCCGGGTTGTCAAAACAGTTTATGAAAAACAAGGCGGCTGAGGTAAAACTGATGGTTTATGATATACTGAACCAGAACAAATCCATTACCCGGTCCATCGGCGATAATTATTTTGAAGATAACCGCACCAATGTACTCCGCCGGTACGTGTTGCTCAGTTTAACTTATAACATGAACCGGATGGCGGGGCGCAACCAGCAAATGCCGCTGCCGCAGAATATGCAGCGGATGATGGAGCGGGGCATGCGGCAGTTCCGCAATTAAAATAAAAAAAGGCGACTGTAACGGTCGCCTTAAATTTATAAAGTTGGGTTAGCGGTTGGGCTACTTTCTGCGGTAGTGGTACTTATGGGCGGCCAGCGACTGACCGGTAATGAGCACACCCAGCACAGAACGCAACAACCTTGCTACACTGAAAGAAGGCTTGTAATTATGCTTGTAAATTTTAGCCTCCTCATGTCCATGAACTATAACTCTGTTTTTCATACACGGATTTTTTTTAAATAACGGATAAGTTTTCAATAAAGTATCCAATAAAGTTAATTTAATATCTTTTATCTTGCAATACCTGTTTGTTAAAATTCTATCTTATGAAGCAATACACCGCCATCCTTTTGCTGATTATATCAGCTTTTACCCGCCTTTCTGCACAAATCATCCCGGTAAAAAACAGCTTTCAAGCCGACCTCGCAAAAGTGATAAGTGATTATCCCAATCGTTTCAGTCATCTTGCCGGCGAGCAGCTGGCCGATAACCCGCAAACAATTGAATACAGCTGCAGGGCCATCGTTAAAGATGCGGTAAACTGCAAAATGATTAAATACAGCTCGGCTTCAAAAGAAATTTATTCATGGGAAGCGGTGATGATGGTAACAGATGATTTTGAAGAAGCATCAAAAAAGTTCCGCTCGCTCTACAATGCCATACAGCATCTTTCGGTGGATATAAATGGCGTAAAAGCCATCTTTAAAGGAGAATACCGGCAGCCGGCTGAAGCGATGAAATTTACTTCCGTTGTTTTTGATGCGCCTGATAAATATCCCGAATTAAAAAAACTGAAAGTAGAACTGCTGCTGCAGGCAGAACTGCTGGACTGGAAGATAAAAGTACTGGTGTATGAAAAAGAAAAGGAAGATGATGAACGAGGACCGCAAACAGACGGATGACAGGCGGCCGTTTTGTTAACCTTCATTAACCTAAATTCAACCCTGCTTAACCGGCTGTATAATGCCGTAAGAATATTTTCGTAGCGGAAAAAGATTAACCGGGCTATGAAGAAATTTTTACTGATTGTACCTGCAGCATTCTTATGCATAACGGTTGCGGCACAGAAAAGCGGCAGTGTGAAAGGCGTTGTGTTTGATACCATCGGCAGGCAACCTGTGGCTGCCGCTACCATTACTGTTTTGCAAAAAAGCGATTCCTCCCTTGTTACATTTACCATGACTACCGGCAACGGTTCTTTCTCGCTATCCAATATTGCTTACGGTGACTACCGCCTGCTGGTGACACATGTAGGCTATCACAACGTGAATAAATATTTTACCATCAGCGATACATCAAAGAACATTGACCTTGGCAACATCGAGATGAGCGATAAAAGCAAAGTGCTGGAAGAAGTGGTGCTGCAGGCCGAAGCCCCGCCAGTAACGCTGGTGGGTGATACGGTGCAGTACAATGCCGGTTCATTTAAAACAAAACCCAATGCCATAGTGGAAGACCTGCTGAAAAAACTGCCCGGTGTGCAGGTGGAAAAAGACGGCACCGTGAAAGCACAGGGACAGGAAGTGAAGAAAGTGCTGGTGGACGGAAAAGAATTTTTTGGCAATGACCCGAAGATTGCCACTAAAAATTTACCGGCCGATGCAGTGGATAAAGTACAGGTGTACGACCGCCAGAGTGATATGGCCCAACTGACCGGCTTCGATGACGGGCAAAGTGAAAAGACGATTAACCTGAAACTGAAAAAAGATAAAAAGAAAGGGGTGTTTGGAAAAGTGAATGCCGGCGGCGGCACCGATGGACGCTACCAGGGCCGGTTTAATGTAAACTCATTTAAAAGCGCAAGACAAATGTCGGTGATAGGAATGGGCAACAACACTAATGCCGAAGGATTTTCATTCATGGACATTCTGAGTTTTACCGGTGCCATGAGCCAGGTGAACAGCGGGGGCGGCAATGTCAACATCAATATATCATCCGGCGATGCATTGGGTGGCCTGCCTGGAGGGGGAAACAATAATGCCATTAACACTTCGTGGGCGGGCGGCGCCAACTATAACAATATCGTGGGCACAAAGATGGAAGTGCAGAGTAATTATTTTTTCAGCCGCTACAACCCGGTGACTGATCAGCAACTCAGCAGGCAATACATACTGCCCGATTCCACATATTTCTATCATCAAAATTCAAGGACAAACAATCTGAGTTATTCGCACCGTTTCAATCTTACTTACGATTATGTGATTGATTCACTGCATTCGTTCAAATTTACCCCCGGCCTGAGCTGGCAGAAGGCAAAGAGCCGGTCGCAGAGCGATTATGAAACCCTGTCGGAACAACTGCTGCGCAGCAACCGCGGCTACAGCGATAATTTTTCGGCAAGCAACGGGTACAATTTTTCCGGCACTTTATTGTTCCGGAAAAAATTTGACAGGAAGGGAAGAACATTTTCCATCAGCCTTGGCAGCAACCTGAATGAAAGCGATAGCAATGGCGAGCTGGAATCGGTAAACCAGTTTTACAATACTGCCGGCAATCCTGTGCGAACGGATTCCATCAACCAGCGCAGCAGCACGGCAAGTGACGTGAAGGGTTTTACCGCAAGAGCGGTTTATACCGAGCCGCTGTTCAAACGGTCGCTGATTGAGTTCAGTGTTTCAAAAAACGAAAGCCGCTCTGTTTCTGACAAAGTAACTTACGACTATAACAGGAACTCCGGCAAGCATGACCTGCTGAACCCGGTGCTGACCAGCAATTATGAAAACACGTATGGCACTGCCACAGCCGGCATCCGGTTGCGCACACAAAAGAAAAAATACAGTTATTCGGTGGGAGTGACCTGGCAAAATGCCAGCCTTGAAGGAACAATAAAAACGGGAATCAAGGATTCGGTCATCAGCAAATCATTTAATAATCTTTTGCCCAACGCAAGATTTCAGTACAGCTTTACAAAATTCAAGAGCCTGCAGGTGGATTACCGGGCTTCTACCAACCAGCCATCTGTATCGCAACTACAGCCGGTGCCCGACATCAGCAACCCGCTGAATATAAAAGAAGGCAACCCCGACCTGAAGCAGGAATACACTCACCGCATCAACGCCCATTATACGGGAGTGAATCCCTTCCGTGGCAAAAGTTTTTTCTGGTTCAGCAGCTATTCATTTACCAACAACCGCATTGTGAATTTCGATGTGATTGATTCGTTCGGCCGGAAAAGAACCCGGCCGGTGAATGTGGATGGAGTGTATAACCTGAATAATGACCTGAGCATTGGCTGGCCGTTGCGGATTTTAAAAGCCACAATGAATTTTAATTCGGGGTTTGGCTACAGTAAAACCATCCAGTTCATCAATACCGTGCAGAATGAAATCCGTAATACCAGCATTGATCCAAACCTTGAAATTTCCAAAAGCTTTAAAAACAAATTCGATCTTACCATCAGCGGGGGCTTTACTTATAATAAAGCGAAATATTCTTTGCAGTCGTCGCTCAACAATGACTACTTCACACAGGATTACAGTTTGGATATAGGCTGGCAGCTGCCAAAGAATTTTTACCTGTCCACTGATTTCAGGTATACTGTCAGCAGCCAAAGAGCTGAGGGTTACAATGCAAAAGTGCCGCTGTGGAATGCTTCCGTCAGCAAACTGTTTTTAAAATACAACCGCGGCGAACTGAAGTTGAGTGTGTATGACCTGCTGAACGAAAACCAGGCGATAGTGCGCAATACCAATTCCAACTACATTGAAGACCAGAACAACCGGGTGCTGCGCCGTTTCTTTTTACTTGGGTTTACCTACAGCCTGACCAAGATGAGCGCCAATGCAGGCGGACCCGGCGGAAGGGGGAATATTATTATCAGGAGATAAAAATTTAATCCAGCACTTCGTAAATCATTACCGGGTTGGTTTTATTTTTCAGATTCACTTCACCCACTTTTTTACAACTAAAAGACTCTTTAATTCTTTCGTAAGAAGAATCACTGATGATAACCTGGCCTTCGCCGGCCACTGACTGCAGCCGCTGGGCCACATTCACCGTATCGCCGATGACGGTATAGTCGAGCCGTTTCAGTGTAGCACTGCCGATGTTTCCTGAAATCATTTCGCCACTGTTGATGCCGATGGAAACTTTGGGAGAAAAGAAAATATCGCCGGTTTCATTCGGCAGCTCCTGTATTTTTTTTCGCACTGCCAGGCAGGCATCCACTGCACGGTCCAGGTGATATTCACCGCGGAACACGGCAAGGATGGCATCGCCGATAAATTTGTCAATGAAACCGCCCTGGGCAATAATTTCTTTTACCATCACATCAAAATAACTGTTCAGGAGTTTTACCACTTTATCCGGTGTTTCATTTTCGCTGATGGTGGTAAAGCTGCAGATGTCAATAAATGCCACAGTGGCCTCTACCGTTTCATTGGCCATCAGCGAGGTTTCAAATTCGCGGCTGTTCATAAAATTGAGCACCGTTTCATCCACATACATCTTCAGGATATTGTTTTCTTTGATGGCCCGCATGGTTTCTTTCATTTGGTGCACATGCTTCAGTGTTTTTTGCATGGTGGTTTCCAGGTCGTCAAAGTTTACCGGCTTGGTGATGAAATCGAAGGCGCCGCGGTTCATGGCAGTGCGGATATTTTCCATGTCGCCATAGGCCGACACAATGACGGCCTTCAGCAGTGCATTTTGTTCATTCAGTTTACTGAGCAGGGTGAGCCCGTCCATTTCCGGCATGTTGATATCGCTGAGCACAATGTCCACATCATTGTGCTGCGCCAGCTGCTCCAGCGCTTTTACCCCATTACCGGCAAACAAAAATTCATACTGGTGCTCCCTTATTTTTTGCCTGAACTTTTGCTTGATGAGCACCTCCAGGTCGGCTTCGTCGTCAACTACAAGAATTTTGGCCATCAATGTATTGCTTTTAATTTTTCTTTTAATGATGGAAAGTCGAGCGGCTTGGTAAGAAAATCATCGGCGCCCAGTTTCATAGCGGTATTAAAATTATCCGCATCGCCATAGGCCGTTATCATCATCACCACCGGGGGCGGTTCATGATGTTTTTCCTTGATGCGCCGCAGCAGCTCCAGGCCGCTCATGCCCGGCATGTTGATGTCGCTTAGTATCAGCACAGCTTCATGATTCAGCTCCTGGAGGTATTGCAGGGCTTCTTCGCCGGAGAAAGCGAAAGCAAACTCCATTTCGCCACTGCGCATTTCTTTCCTGAAGCGTTGTTCAAACAGCACTTTTACATCTTTTTCATCATCTACAACTAAAATTTTCATTTAGCGTTTTTTTGGCGGTGGGTAAATATTTCTTTTTAATTCAAGAGATGAATTTATGATTTATACCGGTAAAACAATGATGAACCCGGCAAATTCTCCTTCATTCGTTTATCTCCTTAACGCAGCATTCTGTTTTTCTCCCAGGAATTCTCCCGGTGTTTTGGCTTTGATTGATTTTACTTCCGTTCCCTGCGAATTATATTTTTTATTCTTTATCAATGGCCAGGATGGTTTGCAGCAGCACATTAGCGCCGTTGGCCATGTCGATGGCTGATGTAAATTCTTTTGGCGAATGACTGATGCCGCCCACACTGGCAACGAAAATCATTCCAACCGGTGCAATCAGCGCCATCTCCTGCGAATCGTGCCCGGCGCCGCTCTGCAAAAATTTATATGTAAACCCCAGTGATTTAGCGGCTGCCACAATTTTTTCCTGGAGTCCTTTATCCGTCAGCGCCGGTTTTGATGGATTGGGATGATATTGAAAAGTAATTTTTGTGCCAGATGCTGCCGCAATGTCCGACGCTCTTTTTTCAATATCACGAAACAGCTGCCAGAGTTTTTCATAATTCAAATCTCTTATTTCAAGGCCCAGCATTACTTTGCCGGGAATCACATTGAAGGCGCCCGGCTGCACAGAAATTTTTCCTACTGTCCCCACCTGCCTGCCTTCCACACCCGTCACCACTTCATTTACTGCAACAATAAATTTTGCGGCAGCCAGCAGCGCATCCTGCCGCATGTTCATGGGTGTAGTGCCTGCATGGTTGGCAAATCCTTCTATTACTACATCCCAGTGTTCAATACCTACGATGCCCTCCACTACGCCAATCTGGATTTTTTCTTTATCTAAAATACCTCCCTGCTCAATGTGTAATTCCAAAAATGCTTTCAGATCGCCTTTTTTTCTTACACTGTATTGAATACTGTCGGGGTTGCCGCCAAGGGCCCAGATGCCTTCGGCAATGCTGAGTCCGCTCTGGCTTTTTATCTTCAGCGCATCGGCAGTCAGGTGCCCAGCCATGGCTACACTGCCGAAGGTGCCGCCTTCTTCGTTTGAAAAAATAATTACTTCCAGCGGGTGACTGGTGATGATTTTATTTTCATTCAGCGTTTCAATTATTTCCAGTGCGCTGATGGAACCCACGCAGCCGTCGTAGTTGCCGCCGTCGGGCACCATATCAATGTGTGAACCGAAGGCGATGGGTTTTAATGCAGGATTCTTTCCTTTTCTTTTACCAATGATGTTGCCGGCATAATCAACCGTTACTTCAAGTCCTGCTTTCTTCAGCAAGCCGATATACCAGGCTCTTGCTTCACGGTCGCCGTTGGTATATGCAACCCGGTAACCTTTGCCAAGGCTGTCTTTACCAAATTTCGCCAGCTCAAAAATGCGGCTTTCGATGCGTTGCTGGTTTACTTTAATATTTATATCTGCCGCATCAGCCTGGCTATTGGCAGTCAGCGAAAAGAAAAAAGCAGCCAGGAAAAGAATGTTTTTCATTTTTTAGAGAATAATTTTTTTATTCTTTTAAAAATTTCTTTGCTGGGTACAATCACAAATTCAGTGTCAGCATGCGGCTTCGGATTAATGGTCAGCGATTCAAAGGAATAAGGAAGGTAATAATTTCTGAATTTAGTTATTTCCCTGCCGGGAACAAAAAAACACAGGACACGGGGAGTCCCGTTACGATTTTCATAGTCGCTGCGAGAGATACCGTAAAAAGCCGGGGAAAAGTATGCGTGTGTTAGTAGAAAAAGTTGTAATACCCGGCAGTTTTTTTGCACACATACAATATTTATATGCCGCCTTCAGTTCTTAAAACAAGTTCATACCAAAGCTGGCTGTGGAATTTTTTTTAAAAAAAACAGTGTGTATGAAACAGATGAATCATGCCAGCCATCACCCCGCATTACAGCAATTGCACAAAAATGCCTGCTCATGGGTAGGCCATTTGGGCGCCGGCGCAGTTGATTTTCTTGCCGGCCAGACTTTTCAATGTCCTGAAAACGGTGAGTTGGAAAGCATCGAAGTGTATGTGGCCGATGTGCCGTTGCCCGGCAAGTTGGTTCTCACCCTTCACCAGTTCAACAATGAAAACAAAACCTGGGGCCCTGTCATTTCCATTTCAGAAATTGAAGTAGAAAGAAAAAACCGTGAACACTGGATGCAGTTCAACCTGCAACCTGTGCAGGTGCAGCAAAACACCACCTATGGTTTCCGGCTCAACAGCCCGGACGGCCTGGTGGCGGTTGGCGAAGCCGTTTGGACACATAAAAATGCATTTGCTTATGGTGTGGAGTGGAAGAAAAAGAATACTGATCAGCGGGATTTCTTTTTCCGCTACTTCAGTCTTGCATTTAAAGCAGCGCTGAGGGCCTGAGAAGAATTTTTTTTTACAGAAAATAAAAAAGGCGGCAACTCATATTGCCGCCGCGGGAAATGTATAGCCATTAATTGTTCCTGATGTTGATTCGCATGCCCGGTCCGCCGGGTGGGCCGTTCTGCTGCATTTCCTGGAAAAGTTTCTCTCTTTCCTTGGCAAATTCTTCGGCCGTTGCTTTCTTTCCTTTTGCGGGTTCTTTGATTTTTGCAATATCTACTTTCGGGTTTACTTCAATAGCCACAAAACGGCTTCTGCCATTATTCACATCAATTTCCAGTATGGTGCCCGGCAGCTGCCCCTGGTACATTTCGGGTCCGAACGAGCCGGGAATTTCATTGGTAAACCAGGCAACGATATTCAGTGTATCGGTCACCCGTTCTCTTTTTGCTTCGCCGTTGTTCATCGTCATGCGGAAACTTTCCTGCATGCGCTGGCTGGTTGCCTTCATGCATTTATAGCCCAATATTTCTTTTGTTTCGCCAGTAATTTTCCAGCTCATCTTTCTTATGCTGTCGCTAATGATGTAGTTCTTACCGCCCAGTTCCCGCTGCTCGGTTTTTTTTCCTTCGGCAAGGTTGTGAAAAATGATGTCGTCGCTGCCGGGCATGCGAAACACCATGCGCATACCGCCGCCGTCGCCAAAGCTCATTTCATCGCCGGGGTTAACGTCTTCCACCGGCTGCCACAGGCTTTTTCCTTCAGTAAAAAGAAGTTCAAACCGGTCTTTCCGCTCCGGCGGTATCATGTTCTGAAAAGCCGGGTTGTCATCATTGATGCGTATCTGCAGCTGCATCGTTCTTTCAAAAATTATTTTTCCTTCTTTATGCTGTGCGGCGGCGGGCAGGATTATTCCCATAGCAGCGGCAATCAAAAGTCTTTTCATATTTAAAATTTGTTTTATCCCCTAAGGAGTAGTGAACAACAAAACTAAATCAGCCGGCAGCCTGTGCAGGTTAAGCCACCTTGGATTAAAGTTAATAAAGGTTAACAGCCCCCAAGCAGCTGCCATATTACGTTTACTTTTGTTTCGGGTTTGCAAAATGAAGAAGGGCCTTCCCATACTAATGCTCATCACCATCCTGGCCATTGCCGGGTTCCAGGGTTACTGGCTGAAGGAAACGTATCATAAAGAGAAAAGAATTCTTGAGCAGCGCACCCATTTTACGTTCCGCGAAATGGTGCGCCGCTTGCAGGCAAAAAAACTGAAGCTGGATAATTTTTTCAATGATTCGTCCGGGGCCGCAGGATTTGGTATGGGGGAAATGAGACCCTTTCCCGGTCCGCCCGGCGGCGAGGAAATGGCCGGCCTGCTGAATGATGTCACCATCCGCATCAATGATTCTTTATCGGGACCTGATAGAGCAGCGGAAACAGGAAGACGTATTGCAAGTGTTTTAAAGGGGAAGGCTGAAAGAATGAACGACTCGGTTGTTTTTAAAAAAGAACACAGGAAAAATATGGTTGTAACCCTGGGCAACTCCGATGTGATGATTAAAACCGACTCTGCTCGTGAATATAAAATTGAAAGAGTAAAAGGCCCGCAGGGTGAGCTATTCCGTTTTTTATACAATGTGGATTCGCTGCAGGACTCGCTGCGGCTGGCTGAGGTTGATTCAGCTTTTCAGGCAGCGCTGGTAAAAGAAAAAATAAATATTTCTTATTCCATTTCCCGCACGGATAGTGTGCATCGCCGCAGAACGGGGCCCGAAGAAAGATTAGAACCCAACAAAGTGATTGTCGGCTTTGCCCGCCCGGTTGCATACACACTGCATATTGGCAACGCCATGGGGTATCTTGCAAGAAAACTTGCCTCGCCGTTTTTGTTTTCGCTTTTCCTCGTTGGCGTCACCATTCTTTCTTTTGTGCTGCTGTATCGTAACCTGCAGCGGCAGCGCCGGCTTACAGAAATAAAGAATGAATTCATCAGCAACATTACCCACGAACTGAAAACCCCGATAGCCACAGTGGGTGTAGCCATTGAAGCGCTGCGTAATTTCAATGCCATCAATGACCCGCAGCGCACAAAAGAGTACCTCGATATTTCGCAGAATGAGCTGCACCGCCTGGGCCTGCTGGTAGATAAAGTGCTCAAGCTTTCCATGTTTGAGAAAAAAGAAATTGAGCTGAAATACGAGCAGCTTAATCTGAAGGATATTGTGGATGAAGTGGTGGCTTCCATGAAGCTGCAGATTGAAAAGCACCAGGCTGCCGTTTCGGTGAATACAGAAGGAGATACATCTTTGCAGGGCGACCGGCTTCACCTGCTGAGTGTGGTTTTTAACCTGCTGGACAATGCGCTGAAATATGGTAACGGTAACATTGCAGTTAAAATAGATTTGAAAGAAAAAGGAAACAACATAGAATTGACAGTTGCTGATAATGGCATCGGCATTTTGCCAGAATACAAAGACAGGGTGTTTGAGAAATTTTTCCGGGTGCCAACCGGCGATACACACAATGCAAAAGGATACGGGCTGGGGTTGAGCTATGTGGCCCATGTGGTGGAAAAACACAAGGGAAAGATTGAAGTGGAAAGCCAACCAGGCATTGGAACAAAGTTTATAATTTCATTTCCTAAGTGTGTATAACCGCAGAGAACATGAGAAAAAAAGGCTTCGCAGAGATACTCTGCGTGAACTCTGCGATCTCCTTTCTCAGCGGTGAAAAAAAAGGTATGAGCAAAACAAAAGTTTTTTATGTAGAAGACGAGCTCTTCCTTGGCAAGATTGTAAAAGAAAGCCTGGAGAGCCGCGGCTTTGAAGTGATTATGGAAAGCGACGGGGCCAAAGCCATTGCCTTATTTAAGAAATCAGCGCCCGACATTTGTATACTGGATGTGATGCTACCCAATAAAGACGGGTTTACCATTGCCGATGAAATTCGGGAACTGGATGAGGAAGTGCCCATCATTTTTCTTACTGCCAAAACACAGACAGAGGATGTGGTAAAAGGTTTTTCCCTCGGCGGCAACGATTATATACGCAAGCCGTTCAGCATGGAAGAGCTGATTGTGAGGATACAAAATGCATTGCGAAAAAAAATTGAAGGCCCGAAAAAAATTACCGGCGATACAGTTACAATGGGCAAATACAGTTTTCAGCTCAACCGCCAGGTTTTGAGCAATGGCAAGGAAGACCGAAAACTCAGCTACCGCGAAAGTGAATTACTGAAACTGCTGTATGAAAACCGTGAAAAGATTATTGACCGCCGCGACATCCTGAATCTTCTCTGGGGCAATGATAATTTTTTCAACAGCCGCAACCTTGATGTTTATATCACTAAACTCCGTAGTTACTTAAAAGACGATCCTTCGCTGGAGATCATTACAATTAAAGGAATTGGGTACCGGTTTGTGGCGGGGTGAAGTATCATTCTTCTTTTAACAGGTTTTCTGCTTCATTTTTCAAAACGGGCATGTATTTCTTTATGATTGTGTAAATAGTTTCATCATTTACGGCTTCATATTCATGAATAATCCTGTTGCGAAGTCCTATTATCTGGCTGCTGTTGGTAATATTGATTGACGAATCTTCTTTTCGGGCTTTGTTAAGCGCTTCACCGATAATTTCCAGTTCCCTTTCAACCGCTCTTTTCAGCATTTTGTTTTTTTCATAATCGGAAAACGAAATAACATCTTTTGTAAATTCTTCGATAGAAAGGCAGGAGTTTAATATATCGGCAAGGTATTTTTTTACTTCATCACTCATAAATCGGAGTTCTGGTTTTGTTCATGACTTTAATGAAATAAGGATTTTTAACTGATTTCTCCACAATCAGGTCAACCGGGCGGTTAAAAAGATTTTCCACTTTCTCATAAAGTTTCAGGTGATTTTCTCCTACAACCAAAGGATCAAGATTATCTTCAAAGCTGATAAGAAAATCAATGTCACTGTTTTTATTAAAGCGGTCGGTGCATACGCTGCCGAAAACATAGGCCTTTTTGACGCTATGCTCACGGAATATTTTTTTTAGTTCCGGCAATTTATCATGAAGGAATGGATGAATCATACAGTATAAAGATAATTCAATATATCCGGTTTTCTTATTCAACCGCAATCTTGATGTGTACATTACAAAGCTGCGTGGTTATTTAAAGGATGATCCTTCGCTGGAAATAATAACCATCAAGGGCATCGGGTACCGGTTTGTGGCGGGGTGAAGAATCGACTCTTTATTTAAGTTTTCTGATTTTTTTTATTTTTAAAAAACATCGGCAATCTGTTCTTAACCGGATTTATTAATTTTTGAAAAAAACTTCAGTCACCCCATTATTCCGCAACAAAACGATTTGACTTTTATCCGGCAGGTAAATGATTCTTCTTACTTCTCCGCTGCTCATGATGCCTGATGCGGCCGGGCTTACCGGAAAAAAATTTCCTCTGCCATCGCCTTTCAGCAGCAGCGCTGCACAGGCATCATAATTGCCGGTGGATACATCGGGGTCGAAAGAGTTTCCGGCAATCAAAATATCTTTTGTGCCATCGTCATCAAAATCTTCAGCCAGCAGGTCATTCACGGTGGATAGTTGCCCCTGCTCCGGAAACGGAACAAAACGGAAGGAAAAATTGCCTTCGTTGATAAACACGCCCGATTCGAAACAGGCGGCAGTAAAAACATCCATTCCCTTTTTCTGATCATCGGTAAAAATTTCTTCCAGCGTTTTACCGGCATAGTGCCTGTAGCGAATAAATTTTTTCCGCATCATGGGCACCTGGTCTATCAGCTGATCCCGGTGATACATGGGATAACATTTGCCCCATATATAATACCCGAGCACAGCATCATAGCTGCCGTTGCCGTCAAAATCTTTTGCATACACCGTGCAGGGCTCGTCAACAGTGGCGGTTATTTTAGAATTCAATCCCCGGTTGCCTGCCAGCAGGTCCAAATCACCATCGTTGTCTATATCAGCTGTCTTTATCACATTCCACCATCCGCTGAGTTTTTCAAGCGGAATATTTTTATCATTCACTACAACCATTCCGCTCACCATTTTCCATTTCCCGTTTTCTGTTTCAAATATCATCAACGGCATCCATTCACCTGCCAGCAGCAGTTCATTTGTTTTATCTCCATCCACATCAGCCCATGCAGCATGGTTTACAATACCGGTGTTATTCAAATCCGGCGCCACCGCATCGGTCACGTTTTTAAAAATGCCTTTGCTGTTTTGCAGCAGCATATTTTTATCAGGCTGCGGAAAACGACCGGGCATTACGCCGCCGCCAATAAATAAATCGTTATCACCATCTGCATCAAAATCGAGCGGAATGGCAACAGAACCATTGAACGATTCCTTCGGCAAAGCATTAATCGCTTTTGTAAAATTTCCTTTGCTGTCATTCAGGTACAGCCGGTCCTGGTAGCGGGCCGAGCCGGCATCAAACTCCGCTCCGCCGCTAACCACGTACAGGTCGTTGTCTCTGTCGCCGTCAGCATCGAAGAAAACAGCGCCGCCATCTTCATAAAGCCTGTCGGCAGCAAATGCAAGCTGTTTTTTTTCTGCAAACAAACCACCCGGCATCTGCAGCATCAGCCTGCCTTCAAAACCCGCAGCGCCACCAATATAAATATCTTCTCTTCCATCGCCGTTTACATCGGCCCGGGCATAGTAAGGTCCTTTGCGGCTGCATTTGTATGGTATCAGCGGCTCCCGTTTGAAATCAATAAAATCATTTTCACGATGTGTATAGGAGAATGCATTCTTGCCTGGTGATTTTGTAAACCATGTTTTTGTTTCCTGCTTTTGCCCCACAGCATTTACAGCATCCTGCTCATAAATGCTGAGCACCTGGTTGGCATTTATATTTTCAAGAAAAATTGTTTTCCCGGAAGGGAAACTGATCTCTGCTTTTTTCACTACCACCTCCTTACCCAAGCCGAAATGCAGGTAATGCTCCATGGTGCCCAGGTAGCCACGCTGCGGATCGTAACGCTGCAGCTGCAAATTGTTTTGGCTGTCGTAGAGTTTTACCACGGCTCCATACAATTCCTCCGCTGAGTTTTTGGTTTTAAAAAAACGGAAACGCAGGTAATTGCCGCCGTTTATCCCGCGGCTGTTGTTTTTATAAATGAAAGCCGGGTCGTCAATATTGTTTACCGCAAGGTCCAGGTCGCCGTCATTATCCAGGTCGGCATACACGGCGCTGCCGGAGAAGGAGGGGAGCTGTTCACACCATTTGTCGGAAAAATTATCAAAGCGCAGGGTGCCGTTGTTGCGGTAAAAATAATTTTTTACCCTTACCTCTGGTATCAGCTTAAACCATTCATCGAGATTTACCGGCTGGCCGCGGGCCATAATGTTCTTGATGGAATCGAGCACAAAATTTTTATAATCCCAGTCGGTAATGTCACGCTTCAGCCCGTTGGTTACAAAAACATCTTTCCACCCGTCGTTATCAAAATCGGCCAGCAGCGGTGTCCAGCTCCAGTCGGTTTGCGCCATGCCGCTGTAGTAAGCAATATCGCTGAAGCGGCCGGCGCCGTTATTCAATTGCAGGCAGTTTCTCGGGTACTGGTAAAAAAGATTGAAGCGAAGCAGCAGCTGAAATTTGTCGTAGTTCAGGTTTTGCACAAAAAGCTGCTTCTGCCTTACGGGATCTTCGATGGCCATATCGAGGGTAAAAATATCTTCCCGCCCGTCGTTGTTGATGTCGTTAACATCAGAACCCATGGAAGAAAGACACACATGATTGAAATAATCGCTAAGCCTTTCAGTAAATGTGCCGTTGCGGTTGTTGATATAAATAAAATCGGGCTTGTTGAAATCGTTGGCCACATAAATATCGGGCCAGCCATCGCCGTTGAAATCATAAATGGCGGCGCTGAGTGCAAAGGCATGATTGATGAGGCCGGCTTTTTTTGTTACATCGGTAAACCGGCCGCCATCATTGCGGTACAACCGGTCGCTCACATATACGGTGCTGGTATCTTCGGCATAAATCATTTTTCCATTCACCATTTTGGCGGGTATCAGCATGGCGGTGGTAAAATCTTTTGGCTGGTTGGCGAAATACACATCCATATCACCGTCTTTATCGTAATCCAGAAAATAAGCCTGCGTGGTAAAGCTGGCATCGTTCAATCCGTACTCGGCGGCTTTATCCGTAAATGTCAGGTTGCCGTTGTTGATGTAAAGATGTTTTACTCTTGCTGCAGGGTCGGTGGGGCCTGATTTGCAAACAAGAATATCCAGCCAGCCGTCGTTGTTAATGTCAATCATGTTCACGCCGGTTTTCATGCCGGCAGCGGCGCTTACACCGGCTGACTCAGTAATGTCTCTGAACTGAAAATTATCCAGGTTGAGATAGAGTTTATTTGTGCCCAGCGTGGAGGCAAAATATAAATCCTGCAGGCCATCGTTGTTGATGTCGCCGGCTGCCACACCGGCGCCGATGTACAGGTATTCATATTTATAATAAAACATGTTGCCGTCTTCCATGATGTCATTTCTGAAATGAACACCCGTAGCATCAGGCGGCAGCAGGGTAAACAGTTTTTGGGTGGCAGCCTGCTGCGCCGGGGCATACATATATATAATATATACCAGGAGGGAGCTGAAGAGATTTCTTGCGGTCATTTTGTTTTAGCCTGCATAGGTTTATAAAGTGATTGAATGACAAAACGGCCAATTTGCCGGCCCTGCTGCACACTGATTCTTGCGGTGGCCGGGTAATGAATGCCGCCATACACCCGGCTGTCCGATGATTCTTCTGCTGCCGCATAAAACGAATTAAAAGTTCGGGGTTTTAGTCCAAACGGAATTTCCGTTTCGTCAGTAAATGAAAAATTATTTCCCAGCAAGGTGGTCAGCACTTCTGCGGCGGCATTGGAAGTAACCGAATGGCCGCTCGTGAATTCAGGAAATGGTGGTGTTTGTATCAGCGGCTGCCAGTCAGCATCTATAAAATTATTTATTACCGTCACCGGCCGGATAAGATTGGTTTTATATTTTTCATCCCAGCAGCTGATAAATGCATCGTAAATGGCAATGGCGGTGAAGGTATAAGCCTGTGCAGTTTTACCCAGCGAAATATTTTTCTGCCGGCAGGCCTGCCCGGCAATTTTCAGCCAATGCCCGCCGGGTGAAATTTTATGAACGAAATAAGTGAGGTGACCTTCAATCACAGATGAATTGGGATTATCGTCCCAGTAAAGTGCAATGGTTTTTTTTGCGCTGTCCGTGTTTTTTGAAATGCGGTACATCTCCTGCATGTTTTTATAAAAAGCAGATTGCTTCGAAGCGCTGTACAGCAGTTTTTCTTTTGGCGAGAACTGCGATGCAGACTTCATCAGCATGGGTCGCAGTTTATTCCAGTGCGGTTCAAGGCCCGGAGCATAATCGTTGGGTGTGGGCTGCCAGGCTCCCGGCTTGCCTGATGCGGTGAACCTGGGCATACCCCGTGTTTTCAGGTAATTGTCTTTCTTCGACCATGCAATGATGCTGTCGGCCACAAGCTTTCCATATTCATACGCATTTTTATAAACTGCCGCTTCCATCGTTTGCAGAACAGAGTCAGTAAACCGGCTGCGCCATTCCTCTATTTTATATTCCGAGCCTACAAGGTTTTGGGCAACTAATGAAAAAGCCACACTGGCCGATACGAAATTATCATTGGGCATTGGTGGCGGTGGAAGTTTTTTTAAGCCTTTTAGTTTTCCTGCCAGCAGCGGCAGCAAAGGATCGTCATGCCGGATACATTCGTAAAAAGCAATTTGGGGATAAACATAAATGCGGGCGGCCACCGGCGGGGTAAACAAATCATCCATCACGGTATTGATGAGCAGGTCGTTCAGCTGATGGAGTGTGTTTTGTTTTGATTGGGCCCCTGTGCCGGTGATAAAGAAACACGGCAGTAACAGGGCAATGATTTTTTGAAACAGTTTCTTCATGCCGGAAACAATATGCTTTTTTAAAATTAGCCATATTTTAGTTATCGGTTTTTGTCAATCAAAAGTTCAGGCTGATCTGTTAAATTGCAAAAAAACAGGTATGGCAAAATTCTTTTCCTGGCTGGGTACTTTACTGGCTATCGCTATATTAATAGCAGCCATCACAGCCCCGGGTGATAAAAAGTTTGAAAACTTTATAGCTAAAGATAAAGGCGGCGATACCATGAGCTGCAAACCCATCATTGGCAAAAGTTCGCCTTTTAAAATTATTGTCCGGCTGTTTTCCTTTCACTACGTCAGCTACTGCGAAACAACCCAGTCGCCGCTTCGCCTGCGTACCGGCGGAAATAAATCAGGTGAAACAGACAGCATAACATCCTCTATCCGCATTACCCTGCCAAACGTAACTGCCCGGGAAACTTATCTTGGTCTTTTTGGCCGCTTCTGGAAACTTTGATTGCACCGTTTCTTCAAGCTGGATTTTCTTTAGCTTTAGTGGCTACAAAAAATCAAAACAATGCTGAAGAGAATCTTTTATTCTTTGCTGCTTGCTTTAGCGGTAAATACCCTTTTTTCGCAGGCTGATTATTTCTATCCCGGCGCAGGAAATTTTAACTCCGCCATTCCCACACCGGAAAAATTCCTGGGCTATGCCATCGGCACGCATCATTCACGGCACGATAAGATTGTGGAATATTTCAAAGAACTTGACCGGCTTTCGGATCGTGTCACTGTGCAGGTAATCGGCGAAACGTATGAACATCGTCCGCAGATTGCCGCCATCTTCACTTCACCCGCCAATCATCAGCGGCTGGAAGAAATACGCAAAGCACATCTTGCTGCACAAATCAACGGCAGCACTGAAAATATTCCTCTTGTCATTCATCTTGGCTATAATGTGCATGGCAACGAACCTTCGAGCAGCGAAGCGGCTTTGCTTACCGCATACTATTTAACCGCATCGGAAAGTGAAGAAGCAAACAAGTGGATGAAGGAAATGGTAATCCTGATGGACCCGGTGATTAATCCCGATGGAAGAGATCGCCACAGCCACTGGGCCAATATGCACAAAGCTTCACCACCAGTGGCCGACCCGCTTGACAGGGAACATACTGAAATATGGCCCGGGGGTCGTTTCAATCATTACTGGTTCGATTTAAACAGGGACTGGTTTCCCGGCACGTTTCCTGAAACAAGAAACCGGATAAAATTTTTTCATCACTGGCGGCCTTATGTGCAAACGGATCATCACGAGATGGGAACCAACGCCACGTTTTATTTTGACCCCGGCGAAGATGCCAGCAACAATCCCGTTGTGCCCGACTTTTTGTACAAAACCGTTTACCCCAAATACGCAGAATATTTTTCCAACGCCACGGATAAAATCGGTTCGATGTACTACACCAAAGAATCGTATGATAAACTCTATCCCGGCTATGGCAGCAGCTATATCAACTTCTACGGCGGCGCCGGTTTTTTGTTTGAGCAGGCAAGCAGCCGTGGGCATGTGCAGGAAACGAATACTATACCACTCACTTTTGCCTTCACCATCCGCAATCAGTTTACCGCATCACTCACCACCATCCGTGCTTCGCTGGCGGAGAAAGCCATGCTGCTGAAATTGCGGCATGAATTTTACCGCATGTCAAAAGACCAGCAGGCAAAATCGTCCATCAAAGGTTATATGTTTGGCGATGCCAGTGACGAAACCAGAACAAGAGCTTTTATTGACATGCTGCTGCTGCACGAAATAGAAGTGTACGATGCGGGAAACAGCAGCCGCGACGGTCAAAAATATTATGTACCCACAGCACAGGACAACTACATCATGCTTCGTTCTGTTTTTGAAAAACAGATCACTTACATCGACAGTTCTTTTTATGATGCATCGGCATGGAGCCTGGTACATGCGTATAATTTGCCTTACACTGAAATAAAAACCCCCATCGCTGCCGGCAACAGGATAACGGCTTTGCCGGCACCTGCACCCGCTGCACCGCCGAAGAGCAGTTATGCTTATGTGATGAGCAACACGGATTACAATATTTACAAAGCCATTTATCATTTGCAAAGCGCCGGTGTCATTGTGCAGTCGGCCTTCCGCCCGTTTACAGTAATGGTTGACGGCGGTCCGAAAAAATTTGGTTATGGCAGCATTGTTATTTCTGTGCAGCAGCAAACCATTTCTGCCGATTCATTACACAGGGTTGTGGCAGCAGCAGCTGCAAAATCGGGCATCTCCGTTTATAACCTGGGTACTGGGTACAGTGCCGGTGGCATTGATTTGGGAAGCCCTTATGTGCGGACGCTGAAAAAACCTGAAGCGGTAATGATTATCGGTACAGGAATAAATGCTACTGAAGCAGGGTTTATCTGGCACCTGCTGGATCAGCGATTGCAAATGCCTGTTACCAAACTGGACATTTTAAATCTGGGTACGGCCAACCTGAACCGCTACAATACGATGATACTGGTTTCAGGCAACTATTCATTGATTGATAAAACAGCAACGGATAAAATAAAAGCATGGGTGCAGTCGGGCAAAACGCTTATTACCATAAAAACAGGAACCGAGTGGGCTATCCGCAACGGCTTTACAAAAGAAAAATTATTGCCGGTTGACAGCGCCAAAGGAACTCCCGAAAGAAAAGATTTTGATATGGCCGTGCATATCGAAGGCGCCAAAGCCATGGGCGGTTCCATTTTCCGTGTTGACCTGGATACTACTCACCCGGTCGGCTTTGGATTTACCAACAGGAAAGTTTCAGTTTACAGGAATGGCTTGACTTTTTTACAGCCAAGCGCCAATCCTTACTGCACAGTGGCACAGTACACCAACGACCCGCTGATTGGCGGATATATTCATCCCACTACGATGAAGAAGCTGAAAAACTCGGCAGCGATTGTTGTGGGCAGTGAAGGAGGCGGAAGAGTAATCATGTTCAGCGACGATCCCAATTTCCGCGGCACCTGGTACGGCACCAACAAACTTTTTCTGAATGCCCTGTTTTACGGAAGCAATATTACCGTGCCACAGGTGACGGGGGAGTAGGTAGTAAGGATAAGTAAGAATTTTGAATGCAAAACCAGGAATGACTTTACCTGTACAAGAAAACAATTCATAACCCGATAGTTATCGGGTCTTAATTCAAAGTTATTGAACATGGCAGTACACCACCATACTCATTCGCTCCGTAAAAAATGCCCGCCCGGCCCCTCCCTGAACGATACTATCGGTCCTGGGGACAGGCAGGGACGCATTATTTCCGGGCGTTTCTGATGTTTTTCCTGGCTGTGTTCCGGAGGCTATCATCAATTCCAGATTTGTAAAATATTACATAAATGGAATCCAACTCCATATTTTGCCTATTTTTACAAAAATGGACCTGGTATGGTTACCCGCTCAATACTATCAGAAGCAAAACAGGTACTCACCCAATTCAGGGCATTATGCATAACCGGCCCAAGGCAAAGCGGTAAAACCACCCTGAGCAAACAACTGTTTAAAGGCAGGCCGTATGTAAATTTTGAAAACCCCGCCGTACAACATGAGGCAGAACTAAACCCCGAAGCATTTTTAAAAAAATACCGTACCGGCGCCGTATTTGATGAAGTGCAAAGAGTGCCGCATATCTTCCGTTACCTGCAGGAAATACTTGACAACAATACAAAACGAGGGCAGTTCATTCTCACCGGCTCCAATAATTTTTTATTGCAGGAGCAGGTATCACAGTCATTGGCGGGGAGGGCTGGTTATCTTTCACTATTACCTTTTAGTTATGCCGAACTGGTAAAAGCAAAGCTGGCTATCAAAAATGTAAACAAACATATACTTACAGGTGGCTATCCGGAAATATGGAACGAAAAATTAATACCGGGTACCTGGTTCAACAGCTATGTGCAAACCTATGTGCAAAGAGATGTGAGGCTGTTACGAAATATTACCAACCTTGCGGCATTTAACCGCTTTATTTATTTATCCGCCGGTTATGCAGGGCAAATCCTCAACCGGGATGAACTGGCAAAGCAAACCGGGGTTGATACCAAAACAATTCTGGCCTGGCTTGGCTTGTTAGAAAACAGCTACATTATTTACCTGCTACAGCCCTGGTATAATAATATGAATAAGCGGATTGTAAAAAGCCCCAAGCTTTACTTTTATGATACAGGTTTGCTTTGCCACCTGTTAGGGGTAAAAACTAATACTGCATTACAAAATCATACCGCTTACGGTAGTATTTTTGAAAATTGGGTAATCTCCGAGATAAGAAAAAACAATTTTAATGAAGGGTTGAATGAAGGCATGTATTATTTCAGGGATAATGTGGGAAATGAAGTTGATTTGATAACTGAACGGGATGGTGAACCGATGGCAATAGAAATAAAAGCCGGAAATAAAGCAGATAACAATATGCTGCGTGGGTTAAAGTATTGGCAAAAACTGCGACCAAAAAGCAATTGTATTTTAATTAATGGCGGCAGCAAGCCTGTTGCAATAACGGATACAATGAATATTTTGCCCTGGACAGAAGTAGTAAATCTTTAAAAAAAATCTTTTATGGAAGTATATGCACACTCATATACAGCGAGAAAAAAATGCCCGCCTGACTCTCGCAAGAACGAGTCTGTCGGGCCTGGGGTCGGGCATAGATACATTATTTCCGGGAGTTTTATACTGAAGTGCAACAGAGGCGTAGCCCCGGTTCAATATTCTTAACAACGGGTTTCAACCCGTTGCAAAAAACCAAAACTAAACTGAGAGCCGTAGGCTCGTTGCATTTAAGTATGATGAGCCGTGCCGATGGCACTCAACTTTTATATTAGTCCTTTCCATCGGACTAAAGTCCGATTTTATAGAATATAACCGATAACCGGGCCTACGGTTCTGCTAAAAATTGACTAAGTGAAATAAAATTTATGGAAGTACACCACCACTCACATCCTTCGACAAGCTCAGTACACCGAAGAAAATGACTGCCTGCCAGCAAGGCGGGGCCCCACCATTTCTGAAAGTTCCTCATAATATTTCCCGATAAACCAGAAAATATGTCGTTATATTTACGGATACAACGTAAAATATCATGATTCCCCGTTTCCTGGAGCAAGGCCTCAAAGAAAAAATGCATAAAGGCAAAGCCATCATACTGCTGGGTGGAAGGCAAACCGGCAAAACCACACTTCTTAAAATTATTACGGAAAAAAGATCCGATACGTTATGGTTGAATGCCGATGAGCCGGATATAAAAACACTGGTTGAAAACGCTACTTCCACCCGCCTGAAAACTTATTTCGGAAAAAACAAAATCATCATCATTGATGAAGCACAGCAAATAAACGATATCGGAAAAAAAATAAAACTGGTTACTGATACACTAAGGGATATACAGGTAATAGCATCGGGCTCATCTGCCTTTGAAATAAAAAACAAAACCAATGAGCCATTAACAGGCCGGAAATGGGAGTTTCATTTATTTCCACTCAGTTTTTCAGAAATGGTCAGCCATCACGGGCTGATTGAAGAAAAAAGAATGATACCGCACCGGTTGGTGTATGGTTACTACCCGGAGGTAGTTACACACTCTGGAGAAGAAAGAGAAAGGCTCAAACTTTTAGCTGACAGTTTTTTGTACAAAGACATATTGATGTACCAGGGGCTTAAGAAACCCGAAAAGCTTTTTCACCTGTTGAAAATGCTGGCAGCAAATATCAGCAGCGAAATAAATTATAACCAGCTTAGCAAACAACTGCAGATAAACAATGAAACGGTGGAGAAATATATCCAGCTGCTGGAGCAATGCTATATTATTTTTCGCCTGCCGGCTTTTGCCACCAACCTCACCAAAGAGCTCAGGAAAGGGAGAAAGGTATATTTCACCGATAACGGAATTATCAATTCTCTTACCGGCAATTTTTCATTAATTGAAAACAGGAGTGATAAAGGGGCCCTTTGGGAAAATTTTGTCATCAGTGAAATGTACAAGCAGAATGAATACAAAAAGGAGTATGGCAAATTTTTCTTCTGGCGTTCGCATGACCAGCAGGAAGTGGATTTGGTGATACAAAAAGGGAACCTGCTTGAAACCTTTGAAATAAAATGGAGCGACCAGAAAACACCCCGGCTCAGCAAAACATTTTCATCCAATTACCCGAAACACATTTTTCAGTTTATACATTATAATAATGTGGATGAGTTTTTACTTTAAATGCCAGTTATGGAAGCACACCACCATGCACATACAGCCTGCCGCAAATGGACTCACTATTTCCGGGAGTTTCTTAATACTGTAGTGTGCCAGAGGCGTAGCCTCGGTTCAATATTCTTAACAACGGGTTTCAACCCGTTGAAAAAACCAGGAGAGAAACTGAGAGCCATAGGCTCAGTGCATTTGAGTATGATGAGCCGTGCCGATAGCACTCAATTTTAATCTTAGTCCTTTCCATCGGACTAAAGTCCGGGTTTATAGAATATAACCGGGCCTACAGCTCTACCAAAAATTGACTAAGTGAAATAAATATTTATGGAAGTACACCACCATAGTCATACTGCAAGAAAGAAATGGACACATTATTTCTGGGAGTTTCTCATGTTGTTCCTGGCCGTATTCTGTGGTTTCTTTGCCGAATATCAATTAGAACACCTGATAGAAAACCAGCGGGAAAAACAATACATCACTTCGCTGGTCAGAGATGTGGAAATGGATATTGTTTCTTTAAACGAAGCAAAAGCTGTCAGGGAAAAATATATCGGCTATTATGACTCGCTGGTTTTGCTGATGAAGAGCAGAAACAAAGAAGATATGAACGACATCTATTTTTATGCACGGTTTGCTGGCAGAACCACCGAATTTAAATATCATGACCGGACCATACAGCAACTCAAAAGCTCCGGCAGTATGCGGCTGATAAGAAATAAACAGGCTGCCGACAGCATTACTATTTATGACAATGAAATCATTAAAAAAATTCAGAATCAGCAGGAGATAGAACCCCGTTTCCGTAATGATATACTGGCCCTTCATGCCGGAAAAATATTTGATGCACAGGTGTGGAATGATATGGTTGATGGTAATGCAGTTATCACAAGACCGGTTGGCAACCCTGATTTAATTACCAGCGACATGAAACTGATAAACGACTTCACATTACAAGTAATAACATTAAAAACGGCATACCGGATTACAAATAGTTATATTGTTTCAGCCCTGCAATCGGCCGAAAGTCTGGTTAGTTTTCTAAAAAAAGAATATCACCTGAATTGATTTATTTATGAAGAAAATATTATTATTCCTTGTATTTCCATTGCAGGTTTTTTCTCAGTCGTTTACCAAAGCGGAAATAAGCCGCTGGGAAAAACAGGCAACACAGGTAACCATCATCCGCGATAACT
>CAZDUO010000043.1:0-31726 GCA_964508655.1 uncultured Chitinophaga sp.
AATGAATTTTTACAGTATTATTCAATTACCACCAGTTTCTGTGCTTCAACCCCAACTAAAACTTCTTTTATTTTGTAAACAAGGGGTAAAATAGTTTCATAATTATTGTCAAGAACATTCAAAACAATAAAATCCATTGAGTATTTGGTGAGGTTCTGTTGATATTGCAAATTTTTATCTGATGTCAGAAGGTAATTAAATCCATCTTGTTGCATGGCATTAAGCAAATCACCATTTTCCAATGCGTTCCAACCTTTGTCATTTACTGTATAAATCTCACAAACGTCATGCAGACGATACTTGAGTTTTACCGGGAGGTTTTCGTCAAGCAGTACCTTTTTCATTTGCTATTGCATGAAAGTTGAGCAGGTTTTCAAAATGATCTATGACCTGTATAGCCTGTTCCTTTTTTACAGATGGAAAGTCTTCGATGAATTCATTTAAAGAATGCCCGGCCTTTAAATAATCAAAAAGATTTTTTACAGGAACTCTTGTGTTTGTAAACACAGGCTCGCCGCTTTGAATGTTGGGTGATATGGTAACCGGGTTTGACATTTTTGCTTTGTAAAGATAATAAAATTATTAGCGATTGTTGGTGCGAAGAACTATGGAAGAAAGATGCTGATAAAAGTTATGAGTTTAGAATAATTAGTTATGAATGTGGCGTGATAATATCAACCTAACTACTATTCACCATCATGATATTCTTTCCGATGTGTGGAGGCATTGCAATAGCAATGCGGGCATCGGGGCGTCTTATTTTGTTACGGACACGAACCAAGGCTGAGGGGACGGTCCTCAGAATAATGTACTGAAAATAAAACCGCCCATGTGTTTTAATAAAGAAAATGCCAACGACCTGTTTTATTATCTTGAGAAAATATTAAAAGAAAACTTTATTACAGGGTAATTTATTGCGATGCTGAAATACCTGCCACAATAAATCGGGACCTTCGCACATCACTTTTATGCTATTCGTTCCGATGCGTGGGGCATTGCGATAGCAATACGGTTTTCAATAGAATTGTTTGTTTTATTCCCATTTATCATGAAATAATTCAGCCCGTCATTAATACCCTTTCAATCTGGCGATGTTTCATAATTTTAAAAAAGTTAAACGGCCGGAAAAGAGAATCAGCATCTTATTATCAATAACAGTCAACAATGAGTTGGAAATACGCTTTATCGAATTTACTCCGAATGCAAATCATAGGAATAATTTCTTTGGTAGTTTTTTTTAACTACTCATGCGTTGCACAAAATGAGCCGGAAAACCCGGCACTAAGGAAACTGTCACCCTATTTTGGATTGTATAAAAGCCATGATGGCGCCCCCTGTTGTTGTTGGTCGCCTGACCAACAACAATACAAACTAAAAAAATCAATAATTTTAATACATGCAGGCGGCCAATGAAAATTATATTCAATTCTTCACTGCTGTTTGTACTGACTGGTTAAACTTACTGGAGTCGGAGGAATGTAAAGACGTAATCATCCGGTCATTACAGTACAGGGTAAAAACGAAACAGGTAGCAATTGCCGGGTATGTTATCATGCCTAACCACCTTCATATTATCTGGCGGATTGCGGCCGGAACAGAAAGAGCCAACTTTCAAAGAGATTTTTTAAAGATAACTGCAAAAGAAATCATTGATATTTTAATCCGGGCCCACCCGGGCATGATTAAAAATATTACTGTTAACCTCAAAGACCGGAAACTCCAGGTATGGAAACGTAATTCCATGAGTATTGACTTGTTCAATGAAAAATTCTTGTTACAAAAGCTGAAATACATACATAATAACCCATGCCAGCCCAAATGGGAATTGGTCAGGCAGCCGTTGGATTATCGTTATAGCTCAGCAAAATTTTATTACGACCGTGAAGATTCTTTTCAGATGCTAAAGCATTATGCTGATATATAATAGTGAGTTTCTGATAATGCTGTTGGTCAGGCGACCAACAGCAACCCCAGCTACGGACACAATCCAAGCTTGCCAACAACAACTGGGATGCCGTGTTGCCCGCATCGTATGCACGAAGCCTCCATGCATCATCCTGATTATTTTCGTTCCGATGCATGAGGCCATGTATCGGCGCTTCACTTAACGGATTTTAATCCCGACCATGGCGTCGGGAAACGAACCAGGCCGGGAGGAAATTTTTAATAGCGAGGGAGCGCCCCACACACGGGCTATGCTATGCAGACCCCTCGTGGACAGCTTCCTTTTATTGCAGATTATTTGGAAGACCCTGAAGGAACTGAAATGAAGAGCCCTTATTCCTCATTTCGGCTGTTGGTACGCCACCCCCCCCCACATTGACCGAATGGGTGAGCTTACAGGACTCGAACTAAGGCAGAGGAAATTCTTATATTTATATTGCAGTTTTCAAATTAATTCATGAAGAAACTATTTTTAATTTTCCTTTCTGCCATTAATATTCCTCTATTTTCCCAAGTAAGGATAGATACTAGCTATATTGGTATTTATTTGAAGAACTTGTACGACCTTTCTCCTAGTGACTTCTCAATTGGTGCTGATTTTTATATCTGGAGCAACTGTACAGATACTTTATCTCTCTTTGATCAAATAGAAATAATTAATGCAAAAAAAATAGATGAATACAGCTCATTTTATGCCAAAGACAGTAATTCATATATCACTTACAAAAATTGTAAAGTTCAACTTACACATAATTGGGATTTGAAAAATTATCCATTCGATAAACAACGTTTAAGAATAATTATAGAAGCTCAATCAAGCATAGAGTTTATCAAATTAATCGATGATAAAAACAGCTTCACACTTTCCAAAGAAATGAAGATTCCCGGATGGAATTTGGACACATCCTATCTTGAAAAATATTTTGCAAATTATCCAAGCGATTTTGGTTATCGTCACACAAAATTTAAAGATAAGAGATTTAGCCAAATAATTTTTGTCGTTGAAATATCAAGGAAAAGCTGGGGATTATATTTTAAACTATTCTCTGGTTTATACATTGCCTTTTTGGTTTCTTTTCTTGCACTTTTTGTAAGACCTGATTATGTAGATCCCCGCTTTGGTTTAAGTGTTGGAGGGCTTTTCGCTTCTGTTGCGAACAAGTATGTGGTAGATGCTAATATACCTGCGACCATTAGCTTTTCATTCATAGACATGGTACATTTCTTAACATTTATTTTCATTTTAATAACACTTGTAATTTCATCTATTTCTCTTAAACTTTACTCTCAAGGTGAAATTGGAAATAGTAAGCTACTTGATCATTGGGCATTGAAATTAATAATTGTTAGCTTTGTTTCATTTAATGCAATATTAATCCTATCGGTAGTTTAGCTGTTTTTTAAGATTATTATTATGAACCCTTCTTTTTACAATTTCAAATCAACAGGAAGCTTATCTAAAGAATTATTGTGGCTAATTATGATAAAAAAAATATTTTTAATAATTTTAATTGAATAAATCACTCTTATGAACTCAAGTATTAAATCTCACTTTCTAAATTTATACTCAATCGCACTTGCAGATTTTGAATTTGATGAAAATGAAATTGTGGCTCTATATAAAATTGGAGAAGAAAGAGGGATACCTAGAGAAGAAATTGATTTAATTCTGTTAAATCCCGCTTCAATAAAATTTAACTTACCTGAAAAGATTACTGAAAAGATTGAATATTTATATGATTATACAAAAATAATTATAGCTGATGGGAAAGTAGAAGATTCTGAAATTAAAACCTTGGAAAAATTCTGCCGTAAACTGGAATTTAGGGAAGAAAATATTTCATTAATATCTGAATTATTAATTGAAGCAGCAAAAAATAATGTGCAAACTAATGAAATTATAAAATTCGTAACCCAAAATAATTAGTCTTATGGCATTTGATTTCTCTAAATTTACCCCAAATATTTTCAAGACCAAACCAAAAGAAGAAAATATTAAGGACTCTGCAAGAGACTTTCATGAAGAACATGTTTCATATGAAAGATATGGATTTAGACAAGCAGGCCATATGAATGGATCAACAGAAGGGTTGAAGATCTGTTTGCACAGAGTGTTCCAAGAGCATTTAGCTGAAATGAGAAGAGATGTAACAAAACAGGAAGAATTAAGAAACCCATATAAATTAGCATTACAAGAACATATTACAATTAATGAGGGATTACGAAATCAAATTAAAATGATTGAAACGGAAATAATTCCTTTAAAAAAACAAAAAATTGAAGAATTAAAAAAAGACATTGGAGATATTAGAAAAAATCCTGAACATTATACAGGTAACCAGGTCGGGAAAGCAGGATTTTATATTGGTTGTGCAATTCTGTTATTGCTTACTATATACTTATTTGTTTTCTATAGTTCAGCATCATACTCTGCATTATTTAAAGACTTTTCTCCAGACGATATTGTTGTTGCTAGAGCAATTTTCGATGCAAAAGCTATAACAAATGCTCTTAAAGATGGCATTTCAGAATTAATATTAATATTAACTATTCCTGCGGTCTTTCTCGGATTAGGATACTTAATTCACAAATTTCAGGAATCAAAAAGTACTTCAAAGTATTTCAAAATAGCTTCTTTATTAGTAGTTACATTCATATTTGATTTTATTATAGCATACGAGATTACAGAAAAAATTTATGATATTAAAAGAAATGAAGTGTTCGAAAATATCCCCCCTCCTTATTCAATTAAAATTGCCTTTTTAAATGTTAGTTTTTGGCTTATCATTTTTGCAGGTTTTGTAGTTTATCTAATTTGGGGATTTGTATTTGACTTTGTTATGGGCTCTTATTCAAAATTGGATCATGTCAGAGTAAACATTGAAATTAAGAGAGAACAAATTGAATCCTTAGAAAAAGATGTTTTTAATTACGAACATCAGATTTCAGAATTGAAGCTTTCAGTAGAAAAAAATAATGCAGAAATCGCTAAATTAAAAGATATCATTAATGGAACAATTATTCAGCCTAAAGAAGTGAAAGAAGCGTTATCCCAATTTATGGTAGGCTGGTATAGTTGGTTAGCAAAAGGGCGAGATTACAATCGAAGTGAGCATAATACTATATATGAAGAATTTGTTACTCGTAATGTAACTAATATTGAATCGGTTATTTCAAATAATTAATAACCATATGAAAAATGTGCTTAATATTTTTTTATTAAATTTCCTTTTTATCTCTTGTGGTACTTCAGACAATTCAAAAAATCAAAACAAAATTAATAATGAGCCTCATGAAAATAATGCTTTGCCTTCTGAATTAAAGTCAAATGTAAAACAGCTAAATATTAATATTCTTTGGGATTTATCAGATAGAATTGATAACTCCATTAACCCTTCTTCACCTCCACAGTTTGAACGGGATATTGAAATCATTAAGACTTTGACTGAAGTTTTTAAATTGGATATGCAAAAAAAAGGTGCATATAAAGCAAAATCCAAGATAAAAGTATTCTTCACTCCACCACCTATGGATGCGGCTATAAATAGTATTGCAAAAAATTTAAGCTGCGACTTATCTTCATTTTCAGGAGACGGAAGTAATAGAAAGAAAAAACAGGCTTACGATAGTTTAACCAAAAAATTTTATGAAAATGCAATTCAAATTTACAATCTGACTATACAAAATAACAAAGAAAAAAAGCACTGGGAAGGATCTGATATTTGGAGATTTTTTAAAAACGATGTAAAAGATTATTGTATAGATCCTGATAGTAATTATCGCAATATTTTAGTCATACTTACTGATGGTTATATATATCATAAAGATTCCAAGAATAAACAGGCAAATAGAACTATGTATATACTGCCTGAGGCTTTAAAAGTTTTAAGAAACAAACTCGATTGGAAAACCATTTTCAATAAAGGCGACTACGGACTAATAACTACTAGAAATGATTTACAAAACCTAGAAATACTTGTACTTGAAATTAATCCATCTAAAGAATTTAAAATTGATGAAGACATCATTAAAGCATACTTAAGTAAATGGTTTGAAGAAATGGGTGTCCCAAAAGAAAATTACTCTTGTTTCAATACAGACTTACCTGAAAATACAAAAAAAAGAATTGAAAAATTCATTAATAAATAGAAATTGATACACAGTAATTTTAAAAAATATTTTTTAGCATTCCTACTCCTACCAATCTCATGCTCCAATTCTAACGAGCAAATTATTGATATAAAGATTACTGGCAAAGTAATAAAAATTAAAGATGGGGATACTATTGATATATTATTTAATGGAAAGCCTTTGACAATAAGGTTAGCACATATTGACTGTCCTGAATATAAATCAAAGCAACCTTTTGGTTCAAATGCAAAGCAGTTTACTTCTAATCTTTGCTTTAGTCAATTAGTTACAATTGAGAGCGAACATAAACTTGATCGTAATAAAAGATTAATAGGTGTTGTTATAAATGAGTTTGGACAGAATGTGAACAAAGAATTAGTCAAAGCAGGATTAGCCTGGCATTATAAAAAATATTCAAATGACAGCTCCTATGCAATACTTGAGAATAAAGCAAGACAATCTAAAATTGGATTGTGGATAGACAATACTCCAACTCCTCCATGGGATTGGAGAAATTAATCATTTAGTGGAATAAAATGAAGTACAACATAAACTGTGTGTTGCACATTGCCAACATTTTGTCG
Organism: uncultured Chitinophaga sp.; assembly: GCA_964508655.1. Classification (GTDB taxonomy): domain Bacteria; phylum Bacteroidota; class Bacteroidia; order Chitinophagales; family Chitinophagaceae; genus VBAS01. The sequence continues at coordinate 6,660 of CAZDUO010000043.1, forward strand.
AATTAAATTATTAAAGTATATGAATGCCCCTTTCCTACGCTAAAGCAACGACTGGCAATAACAATAGTTTCAAATAAGCAGAATAAAATTCCTGTACATACAAGAGTCCCGACGATGAATGCCGGGATGATGATTAAAAGCGTTAGCATGAGTGACAAAACGGGATGCGATAGTAGCAATTCATCTAAGCAGATTTTCAACTTTACCCCCATTTTACTCCAAAGGAGTCTTTCCCACAAACACTCGTTCATTTTGTGAATTAATGTGGGAAACAGATGACCATCCCGGTAGACTTAAACCCCTGTTTGTCGTATCTTTGAAACCGTTGCTTGCCAGGCTAATCAGTGAGTATCTCGGGTTAGCATTTACTAGAATTATTAATTATTAATTATAAATTATTGAGGAGATCGCTTCTCCCGACGCCAACAGTCTTGCATAAGGAATTGTCAATTGTGTCGGGCTCGCGATGAAACTATCAACGATGGCAAGCAACAAAGGACTGTACCACCCCCGCTATGAGCATGATGCCTGTGGCATTGGCTTTGTCGCCAGCATCAAAGGCAGCAAGAGTCACCAGCACATTGCCGATGCGCTTACCGTGCTGGAAAATATGGAGCACCGTGGCGCCTGCGGCTGCGAGGCTAATACCGGCGACGGTGCCGGCATCATGATTCAGACTCCGCACGAATTTTTCTTTGATGAATGTATCCGCCTCGGTGTGCACCTGCCGCCCTATGGCCGCTATGGCGTGGGGGTACTTTTTTTCCCGAAAGAAATAAGACTGCGTGAAGAGTGCCGTGACATCTTCAACCGCTCGGCCGAAAAGCTGGGGCTGGAAATTCTCTGCTACCGCAAAGTACCCGTGAACCCCGACGGCATTGGGCCTACAGCATTAAGTGTGGAGCCGGAAATGGAGCAGGTGTTCATTGCCTGCCCCGACCATATTAAAAACCCCGATGAGTTTGAACGCAAACTGTATGTGCTGAAAAATTATGCCAGCCATACCATCAGCAATACGGTGAGGAAAGATGCCATCGGCTTTTACATCGCTTCGCTGTCATACAAAACGGTTGTGTACAAAGGGCAGCTCACCAGCCTGCAGGTGCGCCGCTATTTTCCCGACCTGAGCAATAAAAGAGTGGTGAGTGCCTTCGGCCTGGTGCACAGCCGCTTTGCCACCAACACGTTTCCATCGTGGCGGCTGGCACAGCCCTTCCGCTATATTGCACACAATGGAGAAATCAATACGCTGCAGGGCAACCTGAACTGGCTGAAGACGGCTGAGCATGGATTCACATCTCCCTATTTTACCAAAGAAGAAATGGAGATGCTGCTGCCCATCGTGGTGGAAGGACAGAGCGACTCGGCCTGCCTCGACAACATGATTGAACTGCTGACCATGACCGGCCGCAGCCTGCCGCATGTGATGATGATGCTGATACCCGAAGCATGGGATGGCAACGACCAGATGGATTTTTGGAAAAAAGCTTTTTATGAATTCCATGCCTCCATCATGGAGCCGTGGGACGGGCCGGCATCCATCTGCTTCAGCGATGGAAAAATAATCGGTGCCACGCTCGACCGCAACGGCCTGCGTCCTTCCCGCTATTGTGTCACCAATGATGACCGGGTTATTATGGCCAGCGAAAGCGGTGTGTTGCCCGTGGACCCGGCCCATGTGATTGAGAAAGGGAGATTGCAGCCGGGCAAAATGTTTATCGTGGATTTGGAGCAGGGCCGCATCATCAGCGATGAAGAGCTGAAGAAAACGATTTGTTCGCGGCAGCCTTATGCCGACTGGCTGAATCAATACAAGATACGGCTGGAAGAATTGCCCGAGCCGCGGGTAACCTTTACCCACCTGAACGATGAAAATGTGCTGAAATACCAGAAGACTTTTGGCTACAGCACCGAAGACATCGAAGCCATCATAAAACCGATGGCGCTGGAAGCCAAGGAACCCGTTGGCGCCATGGGCAGCGATATTCCGCTGGCCGTGCTCAGCGATCAGCCGCAGCATCTCAGTTCTTACTTCAAACAATTATTTGCGCAGGTCACCAATCCGCCCATTGACCCCATACGTGAACGGATGGTGATGAGCCTTGCCACTTTTGTTGGCAACAACGGAAACCTGCTGGATGAAAGCCCGATGCATTGCCATACCGTAGCGCTGCCACACCCCGTGCTTACGAGTAAAGAACTGGAGAAACTCCGCAGCATTGATACCGGCATTTTCCAGTCAAAAACATTACAGACTTATTTCAAAGCCGATGGTCATCCTGATTCGCTCAGGCATGGTCTCGAACGGTTGTGCCGCTATGCGGAGGATGCCGTACATGACGGTTTTGAAGTGCTGATACTTTGCGACCGTGCGGTGGACAGCGACCATGCTTCCATTCCTTCGCTGCTGGCTACAGCTGCCGTGCATCATCACTTAATCAAAAAAGGACTGCGTGGCCAGGTGGGCATCGTGGTAGAAGCCGGCGATGTGTGGGAAGTGCATCACTTTGCATGCCTGCTGGCATTCGGCGCTACGGCTATCAATCCTTATCTCGCATTGGCCAGCATCCGCAACATGAAATCGAACGGCACACTGCAAACACCGCTGAGCTGGGAGGAACTGCGTAAAAATTATATCAAGGCGGTGAATGACGGCCTGCTGAAAGTTTTTTCCAAGATGGGCATCTCCACTTTTCAATCGTACCAGGGCGCACAAATAATGGAGATTCTCGGATTGAACCAGGATGTGGTGGACAAATATTTCACCGGCGCCGTAAGCCGCATACAGGGCATCGGGCTTGAAGAAATAGCAAAGGAAGCGCTGGCAAAACATTTCTTTGCCTTCAGCCGGAAAGATATTCCTGTTGACCGCCTGCCCGTGGGCGGTGTGTACCAGTGGAAGCGCAAAGGTGAAACGCATCTGTTCAACCCGACCACCATCCACCTGTTGCAGCATGCAACAAGGATGAATGATTACACTACATTCAAAAAATATTCGAAGGCGGTGAATGACCAAAGCGAAAAAGCCGTTACACTGAGAAGTTTGCTGGAGTTCAGGCGCAACCGTCCTTCCATCCCTATTGAGGAAGTGGAGCCGGCGGAAAACATTTATAAACGTTTTGCCACCGGGGCCATGAGCTTTGGTTCCATTTCATGGGAAGCACATACCACGCTGGCTATTGCCATGAACCGCCTCGGTGGCAAAAGCAATACCGGCGAAGGCGGCGAAGATGAAAGAAGGTATGAGCCGCTGCCGAATGGCGATTCGATGCGCAGTGCAATCAAACAGGTGGCGAGTGCACGATTCGGTGTGACGAGCCTGTACCTGACCGAGGCAGACGAACTGCAGATAAAAATGGCACAGGGCGCCAAGCCTGGCGAGGGTGGGCAGTTGCCCGGTCATAAAGTGGATGAATGGATAGGTAAAACACGACACAGCACGCCGGGTGTGGGATTGATTTCGCCGCCGCCGCATCACGATATTTATTCAATTGAAGATTTGGCGCAGTTGATTTTTGATTTGAAAAATTCAAACCGCCATGCAAGAATCAATGTGAAGCTGGTGAGCAAAGCAGGTGTGGGCACCATTGCTGCCGGCGTTACCAAAGCACATGCCGATGTGGTGCTGATAAGCGGCCATGATGGCGGCACGGGAGCATCGCCGGTTTCATCTATCCGTCATGCAGGTTTGCCATGGGAATTGGGTTTGGCTGAAACACACCAGACCCTTGTGCGGAACAAACTCCGCAGCCGTGTGATAGTGCAGGCTGATGGCCAAATGAAAACAGGAAGAGATATTGCCATTGCCGCATTGCTCGGCGCCGAAGAATGGGGCATCGCAACAGCAGCCCTTGTAGTGGAAGGTTGTATTCTGATGCGCAAATGTCATTTGAACACCTGCCCTGTGGGTGTGGCTACTCAAGACCCGGAGCTGAGAAAAAGATTTGCCGGCAATCCTGACCATGTGGTGAACTTTTTCAAATTCATCACCCAGGAACTGCGTGAAATTATGGCTGAGCTGGGTTTCAGAACCGTGAATGAAATGATTGGCCAGGCGGATTGCCTGCAGGCGAAGCTGCATATCAATCACTGGAAGTTCAGCAAGCTTGACCTCTCTCCCATTCTTTACAAAGAGCCGGCATCGGAGTTCACTCCGCTCTATTGCTGCGAGGAGCAGGACCATGGGCTGGCTGATGTGCTGGACTGGAAGCTGCTGGAAGTTGCCGCACCGGCCATTGTGAATAAGGCTAAAGTAAAAGCCGAGTTTGAGATAAAGAATACTAACCGTACTGTCGGAACAATTTTATCAAACGAGATAACGAAGAAATACCGCGGCGAAGGTTTGCCGGATGATACTATTCATTTCAAATTTACCGGTACGGCGGGGCAGAGTTTTGCAGCCTTCACTACCAAAGGTCTCACACTGGAACTGGAAGGTGATGCCAATGATTATTGCGGAAAAGGTTTGAGCGGAGCAAGACTGATTGTGTATCCGCCGAAGACGGCCACTTATACGCCGGAGGATAATATCATCATCGGCAATGTGGCATTTTATGGAGCAACAGGTGGCGAAGCGTTTATCCGCGGCAAGGCAGGTGAACGTTTCTGTGTCCGCAACTCCGGCGCCAATGTAGTAGTGGAATCTGTCGGCGATCATGGTTGTGAATACATGACCGGAGGTTGTGTGCTGGTGCTCGGTGATACAGGGAGAAATTTTGCAGCGGGCATGAGCGGTGGTATTGCTTATGTTTATGATGTAAAAGGAAAGTTGAATGACAACTGCAACAAAGAAATGGTGGACCTCGATGCCTGCGATATGCATGACAAGAACGAACTGTTCACCTTGCTGCAGAAACATTATGAATACACCGGCAGCACAATTGCAAAATTTATCCTGGATGATCTGAACAACCAGTTGCAGTATTTTGTAAAAGTATTTCCGAAGGATTATAAAAAGGTGTTGCTGGCGAAAGCAAGCGGAGTGAAAGTGAGTGTAAAGAAATGATGATACATTTTCCCGTTTATAGTTTATGGTTTATCCTTAAATCAGAGACAGAATGACCAGAACCATAAACAAAAAACAAAAAAAACGATAAACAATCCCGATGGGCAAACCAACCGGTTTTTTGGAATTTACAAGAGAGCTTCCCGCAAAAAGACCCGTGGAAGAGCGGGTGAAAGATTACAGGGAATTCATCAACCGTTATGCTGATGAAAAACTCAATCAGCAGAGTGGCCGCTGCATGAACTGCGGCGTACCCTTCTGTCATCATGGTTGCCCGCTGGGCAATGTCATTCCCGATTTCAATGATGCTGTATACAGGAAAGAGTGGAAAGAAGCGTATGAAATCCTCAATTCAACAAACAACTTCCCTGAATTCACCGGCCGCATCTGCCCCGCGCCATGTGAGGCAGCCTGTGTGCTCGGCATCAACCAGCCCGCCATCACTATTGAAGAAATTGAAAAGCACATTATTGAAATCGCTTTTGAGAAAGGGTTTGTGCAGCCAAGGAAAATAAATAAACGAAGCGGTAAAAAAGTAGCCGTCGTTGGCAGCGGCCCGGCGGGATTAGCCGCAGCAGCACAACTGAACTATGCAGGTCACCTGGTAACCGTGTTCGAACGGGATGATAAACCCGGCGGCTTACTTCAGTATGGTATTCCTGATTTCAAGCTGGAAAAATGGGTGGTAGAAAGAAGAATCAAACTAATGGATGAAGAAGGCGTGCTTTTTAAATGCAATGCCAATGTGGGTGTGAATGTAAACGTGAATGATTTACTCAGGGAGTATCATGCAATTGTGCTGGCCTGTGGTTCTACCATTCCGAGAGATTTGAATATTCCCGGCCGTGAGCTGAAAGGCGTTCACTTTGCCATGGATTTTTTAAAGCAGCAGAACAAGAGAGTGTCCGGTCTCGACCCGTTTGCCAATGCAGGCATTGAAAGCAATATTTATACTGAAGATATTTTAGCCACCAATAAAAATGTGGTAATAATAGGCGGCGGCGATACCGGAAGCGACTGTGTGGGCACCAGCAACCGCCAGAAAGCAAAATCCATAACGCAGTTTGAGTTGCTGCCCATGCCGCCGAATGACAGAACAGCATTCATGCCATGGCCCTCCTATCCCATGACGTTGAAAACATCTTCTTCACATGAAGAAGGGGTGGACAGGATGTGGGCAATTGCCACCAAAGAATTTATCGGGGATGGAAATGGGAATCTGAAAGCATTAAAGGTTGTTGACCTTGAATGGAAGATTACTGAAGACGGTAAACCGGCTTCCTTTGTTGAAAAACCAGGAACCGAAAGAGAGATACCCTGTGAGTTGGCCCTGCTGGCCATGGGCTTTGTGCATCCTCAATTTGAAGGAGCGCTTCAACAACTGGATGTAGAACTCGATGAAAGAAAAAATGTGCGGGCATCGGAAAAAGATTACCGCACCAATATCAATAAAGTATTTGCAGCCGGCGATATCCGTCGTGGCCAAAGCCTCGTGGTATGGGCCATCAGCGAAGGACGTGAATGTGCCCGCAAGGTGGATGAGTTTTTATGTGCCGGCCAATCATTACTTGAACGACGGGATACTGCAATCCTGGTAAATTCCTGAACAAATTATTTTTTATCTTAATTAGTCGCCGCAATTGGCGACTTTTTTTATTTATTTATAAAAGGAGTGATGTTTTCAAATTATCACCATATTTATCACATTACAATTTATTTTATGTATAAATTAAACACCTGTTAGTTGAATGAATTTTTATTTTTGATTTGCTTCTATATGTAATTTGCAAATTTTAAATAACAATTTATGAGTAAGAAAACCGCTAAGCAGATTTTGCCTTTTGTATTGCTGGCCGTGCTGGCACTGGCCGCAATGTTTGTAAAACCGGCTCTGGATTTTGTGCCCGGGGAAAGTGATCCGCAATACAGCAATGCTGATATTGCCTGGGTATTGATATCTACAGCGCTGGTTTTTTTGATGACTCCTGGTCTTGCGTTTTTCTATGGTGGCATGGTGAACCGCAAGAACGTAATCTCTACCATGATTAAAAGCACAGTGGCTGCCGGTATAGTTGGTGTGTTGTGGGTTGTTTGCGGATTCAGCCTTGCCTTTGGTGAATCAGTAAACGGCCTTTTCGGCAACCCGACAACTTATGCTTTTTTCCAGGGCGTAAAAGGAGGTGCAGCCTGGCCCCTTGCAAATACAATTCCGCTTACCCTGTTTTCTTTATTCCAGCTCATGTTTGCAATCATCACCCCCGGGCTGGTGGTAGGTGCAGTAGCTGAAAGAATAAGATTTACATCTTACATCCTGTTTATTGTGATGTTTTCTCTGCTGGTGTATGCGCCTGTTGCGCACTGGAGCTGGCATCCTGAAGGATTCCTGGCTAAAATGGGTGCATGGGATTTTGCCGGCGGTACTGTTGTTCACATCACTGCCGGTTGTGCTGCTCTTGCCGGTGCTTTGGTGCTGAAAAGAAGAAAAGCACATATTGAGCAAAAAGAAATTCCGCCAGCCAATGTACCATACGTTTTAATCGGAACCGGGTTGCTCTGGTTTGGCTGGTTTGGATTTAATGCCGGGTCGGCCGTCGGCGCCACACCGCTTGCAGTAAATGCTTTTGGCACTACCACCACAGCAGCCGCTTCTGCAGGTCTTACCTGGATGTTTTTTGATGTTATAAAAGGGAAGAAACCTTCCGTACTTGGTTTTTGTATTGGTGCTGTAGTTGGACTGGTGGCTATTACTCCTGCCGCCGGTTTTGTAGGTATTCCACAAAGCATCATCGTCGGCCTGGTGGGTTCCCTGGCTGCCAATATTGCCGTTGCCATCAAACAAAAATCCACACTGGATGATGCGCTGGATGTATTTCCCTGTCATGGTATTGGTGGTATGGTAGGCATGCTGCTTACCGGTGTGTTTGCAAGCACAGCTGTACACGGCATCAGTGGTGGACCGAATGGCCTGTTTTACGGTAATCCCGGGTTTTTCTTTACCCAGTTTAAAGCCATGGGAATTGTAGTGGTTTACAGTTTCACCGTGTCATATGGTATATTCAAATTCATCAACTTCATAATCCCAATGCGTGTTTCTGAACTGGAAGAAGAACTGGGCCTGGATGAAACCCAGCACAACGAAAAATATGTTCAGGGCACTTTGCTTGTACATACCAACGGGGAAATAAAAGAGACTCCTGCTGAAAAGTTTTGATAGAAAATGAAAAAAGGTACAGCCTTAAAACGAACTTCTGGCAAAGTTCAGGGCTGTACCAATTTTAAATAACAATTAAAATCTTTACAATGTTACGGAAATTTTTCGTGGCAATAGCTGCCACCACCCTTGCTCTTTTTGCACATGCACAGACTGCTTCGGTAGATCAGCTCTCCAGCACCACAGCTACCACTGAAAATGAAGCAGCTGAAACCAAACCCGCAATATCCATTACCGGGTTGGCTGATGCCTATTACCGGTTTGATTTTGCAAAAACAAGAGCCAATAATTTTACCAGCTTTACCAACAGCCACAACAGCTTTGCACTTGGAATGGCCAGTGTAAAATTTGAACATAAATCAGATAAAGTAAGCGCTGTGCTGGACCTGGGCTTTGGCACCCGTGCTGCAGAATTTACTTACACAGATAATGGTCTGCTGCAGGCCGTAAAACAACTTTATATAAGTTACTCCCCCGCCGACTGGATTAAATTCACAGCCGGCAGCTGGGCAACTCATGTAGGCTATGAGCTTCTGGATCCGCAACTGAACCGGAACTACAGCATGAGTTATTTGTTTACCAACGGCCCGTTTTCCCATACCGGTTTGAAAGCTGACATTACCAAAGGCAAACATGGTTTTATGCTGGGTGTTTCCAATGCCACAGATTACAGGATGCCTCCTGACGGGCAGATAAATAAAAAATACCTGGTAGCGCAGTACAGCCTGGCTGCTGGTGAAAATGTAAAACTGTATGTGAACTATGTAAGCGGAAAGGCCCCGGATACTTCTAAGTCAGAACAGTTCGACGCAGTGGTAACCGCTAAGCTTAGCGATAAATTTAATATTGGTGTGAATGGCACCCTGACGAATGTGCATGCATGGGATGGCGCAAAAAACCTGGGTGGAAAAAGCTGGGGTGGCGCTGCCCTGTACCTGAACCTGGACCCGGTAAGCTGGTTTGGCCTTACATTAAGATCAGAATATTTCAATGATAAAAATTACCTGAAGCTTACCATGGCGCCGGCAGGATGCAACATGTTTGCCAATACGCTATCGGCAAATTTCAAGGTAAATTCATTCACCATTATTCCCGAATTCAGGATTGATAAAGCCAGCCAGGCCATGTTTGTAGATAAAGATGGTGCTGCAAAAAAATCAGCGGCCAACTTTTTAGTAGCTGCTGTTTATTCATTCTGATAATAAACTTTTTTACAGCTTGTATACTACTTTAAAATTTTGCTTTGCTGTGTGATACGGAGAGTATAACTTTTTACATATGGCAAGCAATCGTTGATGCGCCCCGTTTCTACGGGGTGCTTTTTTTAAGCCGAATTCCTTCCTGCGTTGATAATGCCGAACGAACACCGCATCACCAGTTTTTCAAAAGTATTCCGGACAGGCGCCGTTATCAATGCCTCTTCCATTTGCGCCACACGTATGATGGCATACTGCTGAATAGTAAGCAGGGGCAGCATGATGCGTTCCCGCATTTGAATGGATAACTGGTCAATGGGATAATCAGCCATTAGTTCTGTTTTGCCGGAAATCCGGAGAATATATTGCCGGGTCAGCTCATATTCGCCATATATCATCTTCCATATTTCACCGTACTTTTTATGTTCTGCAAGATGCATTGTCAGGGGAAAGAAGGATTTCAGCATGGACATCTCGCAGTTATCAAGCAATGTTTTGAAGAAGAGGGATTCCCTGTAAAGTTTTTTGATTCCCTGCAGCTTGCCTTCTTTTTCCATTTGCTGAAGGGCAGTACCCACTCCGTAGTAGCCGGTTACATTTTGTTTCAGCTGGCTCCACGAGCCAACAAACGGAATAGCCCGCAGATTTTTCAGTGTGAGCCTGGATGCACCTCTCTTTGCCGGGCGGCTGCCGATGTTGGTGTCGCTGTAAAACCGTAAAGGGCTTGCATGCTGAAGGTAGTCGAGAAAATCGGGATGATTTTTCAGCTTGCTGTATGTATTGTAACTGATGTCGGCCAACTGCTGCAGCAGCGCTTCTTCTTCTTTATCCAGCGTTGTTTCTTTTTTTGAAAACAGTTCGTTGCTGATGCCGGCATGAATAAGCTGTTCCATATTGTATTGAGCCGAATCTATAGTGCCGAAATTGGAACTCACGGTTTGCCCCTGGATGGTGAGCTGTATTTCTTTGCCTGAAATATTTTTTCCAAGCGATGCATAAAATTTATGCGTCTTGCCGCCACCCCGTGCCGGGGGCCCGCCGCGGCCGTCGAAAAAGACCACATCAATCCCGTTTTCTTTAGAAACACGGGTCAGCTCTTCTTTGGCTTTGTAAATACCCCAGTTGGCCATCAGGTAGCCGCCGTCCTTGGTGCCATCGCTGAAACCGAGCATGATGGTCTGGCGGTTGTTTCTCCTTTGCAAATGTGCTTTGTACACCGGAATATCATACAGCTTTTGCATAATGACTGCTGCGCCTTTAAGGTCATCTACGGTTTCAAATAATGGCACGATGTCAACTTTCATTTCTTCCTTTGTCCAACCCGTCAGCAAAAACAACCCAAACACTTCCATCACATTCACTGCGCTGTTGCACTGGCTGATGATATAACGGTGGCAACCCTCCTCACCATTGTATTGCTGAATTTCTTTAATAGCCCGGATGGTGCGGATGCTGTCTTTCAGAATTTCATTGCCCGCCGTCTTACTTTCATCAAGAGGTTGCAGCTCTTCAAGAACACATATCTTTTCATCATCCCGTAATGATGAATAATTTTCCGGAAGTCCTTCACTGCCTGCCAGCGTTGCCAGCACGGCGCTGTGCACTGCGCTATCCTGCCGGATGTCAAGCGAGGCGAAATGCAAACCGAATATCTCCACTTTATTCCTCAGGTTTTGCAGCAGGTGATGAAAAAGACCATTGTGCCTGTAAACAAGTATGTCTTTTATTTCGTCCAGCGTTTTGAGTATTTCTTCCTTTGTAATCTCGGTTCTTTGTCCCGGCACAAAAATATTATTGTAAAGTTTTTTCTCCAGTTCAGCCAGCAGCACATCCACACCCTCGAAGGTGAGGCGGCGCTTCAGCCTTCTTATTTCGAGGTAATAACTTTTAATGATGGCGCCACGCAATGCATCGGCTACCTGCAGTGTTGTATTGGCCGATACAAACGGATTGCCGTCCCGGTCGCCACCGGGCCAGAAACCCATGCGGATGACAGAATGGTTAGGATTATGTTCATCAGAAAGCTGGTTTTTGAAAAATGATGCAATTCTTCCCGCCGCCTGGTAAAAGACATTTTCCAGGTACCAAACCAGGCTGATAGCCTCATCGTAAGGTGTTGGCTTCTGATGTTTGAAAAAGGGAGTTTTGCCCAGTTGTTGCAGTAAAAGATTTACCTGGCTGGCATTGTTTTCGGCCAGCGCTTTTGAAAGATCGTTGATGATGCCCAGCACCGGCCCGGGATAAAACTGTGTGGGATGTGCAGTAAGCACCAGCCTGACGGTAAAATTTTTCAATTTTTCCCGCAGCCTGTCATGCATTTTCTCCTGTACCACTTCCGACTCCAGGTATTTGAGGGTGCCAATACCATTCATATCATTCACTTCGCGGAAGGCGGCATCTTCCAGCGCATCGAACAGCACCACCTGCCGCTCGGCATACTGAACAAACCGGAAAAGCAGGTCCAGCTTTTCTTCCTCTTTTACTACCGTCGTGTGCTTACTGAAAAAATCATCAATAATCTGAACGGGACTCAGTTTTTTCTTAAACCCTTCTTCGCAAACCGTAAGAAACAGGGAAAGCAGGATCCCTGTTTTTTCAATACGGTGAAAAGGCAGGGAAGTAAACAGGCTGTTATAAAGCTGGAATTTTACACCTACCAGGTTTCGAAAACGCTCCAGGGCTGCCGATGATGAATGGCTCATGAAATCAGGTTCCTTTTAGTTTAATAATACCGGCAAGCTGTTAATTTCAAATTTAAATCATTTTCTGTCCTCGATTATCCTGTCCTAATACAAAACATTGCATAGCTCATGCAAAAATTTCACCAGAACCTATCTCAAAAGTCAATAATCACAACACAGTGGCACTTAGTTAAGGAGTAACACAGAGAGTTTACATCTGAAACAGCAGCTCTGTGTAGCTCAGTTTCTCATAATCTCTGTGTTGAAATTATTTTTTAGATAGGTTGTAATTAAAAAAGCCCTCCGCAACTGAGGAGAGCTTTTTCATATAGAATGATGTCTTGTCATTCATCTTTCTTCTCCTCCGTGACGGTTTCGGCAGGTTTTTCTTCTGTTTTGTCAGCTGCTGCTTTCTTACTGCGTCCGCGACGGGTTTTCTTTGCTGCTTCTTTCACTTCACCTTTGCCCTTGCCATAAATCTCGTTGAAGTCAACCAGCTCAATCATCGCCATCTCGGCATTATCGCCTGGGCGTGTACCAAGCTTGATTATACGGGTATAACCACCGGGACGGCCCGCCACTTTCTCTGCCACTGCGCTAAAAAGTTCAGTGATGGCTGCTTTATCCTGCAGATAGCTGAACACCACCCGGCGCTGATGTGTGCTGTTGGTTTTGCTTTTTGTAATGAGCGGCTCCACGTAAACCCGCAGGGCTTTTGCCTTGGCGACTGTAGTTACAATTCTTTTGTGTGTAATCAGGGCTACTGCCAGGTTGCTGAGCAGTGCATCCCTGTGTGCCTTGGTTCTGCTCAGGTTTTTGATTTTGTCTCCGTGACGCATGACTTAAAGTTTGAGGTTTGAAGCTTAACGTTTGCGATTGGCTTCAAACCGGTTTTAATAATCGGCTGCACCGTGTCAGGAATTGCAGCCTTAACCCCCATCCCCTAAAGGGGTGTGTTAATGCATCCCTCAATTGAAAAGGGGGATTGTTTTAAAAATTGTTCAATGTTATTCTGAAAGTTGAAGTGTGCGACCCGCCTGCTCCGCCAGTGGCAGATACACCCTGCTTTCGCTATAGCTTCAGCAAAGGCAAGCGGGCAGGCACAACAGAAGTTCAATAGTCCCGACGAAGCGAAGCTTGTCGGGTCTGACGACACTGACGAGTATCAGACTCCGTCAGAGATGCCTACCAAAGCGTCGGCATAGTACTTCTGCTGACTACCTAATTATCAACTTTCTTTAAAAGAACTCTATCTGATAAAAGTATTATTTCCGACCTAAGTGTCCCCTTCAGGGGGACAGGGGGTCAGAAGTCATCCTTATCCAGTCCCAGTTTGCTCAGGTCCATTCCGAACTGAAGACCCCGCTCTTGCAGCACCTGCTCGATTTCAGCAAGTGACTTCTGGCCGAAGTTGCGGAACTTCATCAGGTCTTCCTGCTCGTACTGCACCAGTTCGCTCAGTGAATTAATCTTTGCAGCTTTCAGGCAGTTGAAGGCACGCACTGAAAGATCGAGATCTTCGAGCGGCGTTTTCAGAATTTTGCGCAGCTGCAGCGTTTGTTCATCCACCAGGTCTTCTTTCTTTTCTTCTTTATTATCGAATGTAATGTTCTCGTCGGTGATGATCATCAGGTGCTGAATCAGGATGCGACTGGCTTGTTTCACTGCTTCTTCCGGGTGAATGGTACCATCGGTAGCCACTTCCATAATCAGTTTTTCGTAATCGGTACGCTGCTCCACACGGGTGTTTTCGATGCTGTACCGGACATTTTTGATCGGGGTGAAAATAGCATCAACAGGAATATATCCCATTGGCGCTTCCTTGGGTTTGTTATCCTCGGCAGGCACATAACCGCGGCCTTTGCCGATGGTGAGTTCAATATCCAGCTTGGCAGAAGAATCCAGTGTGCAGATGAGCAGCTCAGGGTTCATAATCTGGAAGCTTTGCGTGCCCTCGCCGATCATGGCCGCAATAAACTCCGAACGGTTTTTGATAGACAGGATAATCCGTTCGTTGCCCACTTCATGGTCCACCACTTTCTTGAACCGCACCTGTTTCAGGTTCAGCAGAATTTCCACCACATCTTCGGTGATGCCTTTCAGGGTTGCAAACTCATGATCTACTCCCTCTATTTTCACACCCACAATAGCGTACCCTTCCAATGAACTTAATAAAACACGGCGCAGGGCATTACCGATGGTAACGCCAAAGCCGGGTTCCAATGGACGAAACTCAAACTGAGCTTCAAAATCGGTAGCCTTTTGTAAGATGATCTTATCAGGCTTCTGGAAATTTAAAATAGCCATATTTTGATTTTAGATTTTTGATTTATGATCCGATTGCTATCGGATTCGGATTTATAGCGAATCAAAACTTTCAATTATTATTTTTATTAACCCGGCTTCATTACTATGCAGACGCTTTGGTCGGCATCCCGACAAGCTTCACTTCGTCGGGACTATTTAACTTTCGTTGCGCCTGCCCGCCGTATCCGCCGCAGGCGGAGCAGGCGGGTCGCACTCTTGTACTTACTGTTCTTTTTTCAGCAAATGATCGCTCAGTAATCCATGATGATTGAATAATCACTCATCACTCATCATTCATTATTTGCTGTACAACTCCACTATCAGCTGCTCCTTAATATTCTCCGGCACACTTTCTCTTTCAGGATAGGTGATAAAAGTGCCCTGCATTTCCGTTTCGTTCCAGTCAATCCAGTTAAACTTCGGATTCTTTCCTTTAATCTGGCTGGTAACTGAGGTTCTTGCCCTGCTGCTTTCCTTAATGCCGATAATATCGCCTGCCTTCAATTGAAACGAAGGCACATTGACTACTTCACCATTTACGGTAATATGCTTATGACTTACCAGCTGCCGTGCGGCAGGGCGGCTGGGGGCAATACCCATCCGGAAAATTGTATTGTCCAGTCTTGCTTCCAGTAATTTAATCAGGTTTTCACCGGTCACCCCTTTGCGACGGGCGGCTTCTTCAAAGGTTTTGCGGAATTGTTTTTCCAGTACACCGTAAGTGTATTTGGCCTTTTGTTTTTCACGAAGCTGAAGGGCATACTCACCTAAACTTTTGCGTTTGCGGGCAGCTCCGTGCAAGCCGGGCGGGTTGCTGTTTTTGTTCAGCCATTTACCATTGCCCAATATGGGCTCACCAAAAATGCGGGAAATCCTGGTCTTGGGACCATTGTAACGTGCCATAGTTTTTATTCATTTCCGCTTTTTAAAAACCGGTGAACTGATCGTTGAAAGCGGTAAAAATTAATCAGCCACCTTTTAATTAAATGAATCTTCCTGGCGATTCAAATATGTATTTCAGATTTTAGTCCCGATTATTATCGGGATCGGATTTCGGATTTATATAAATCTAAAATCTGCAATCGAAAATCTTACATTCTTTACACTCTTCTCTTTTTCGGCGGCCGGCAGCCGTTATGCGGCAGCGGCGTCACATCTTTTATCATCACCACTTCAATACCCGATTGTGTTATGGCCCTAATGGCGCTTTCACGGCCTGCCCCCGGACCTTTTACATATACATCCACTCTTTTCAGGCCGGCGTCAAATGCCGTCTTTGCAGCATCGCCTGCAGCCAGCTGTGCAGCATAGGGTGTATTCTTTTTCGATCCCTTGAAACCCATTTTGCCGGCGCTGCTCCAACTGATTACCTGGCCACCTTTATTGGTAAGGCTGATGATAATATTATTAAAACTGGCAGTGATGTGGGCATCACCATAGTTATCCACTTTTACTACTCTCTTTTTTGCTGCGGCTTTTGCGCTGAGTGGCTGCTGTGTTTGTGCTTTCGACATAATCAGAAAATTCCAGGAAACAAATTCCAAATCCCAACAAGAACAAATTCGAAACCCGGATTTGGAATGTGGAATTTCGAATTTGTGATTTTTATATACCTATTTCTTCGGTGCTTTCTTTTTACCCGCCACGGTTTTGCGTTTACCTTTCCGGGTGCGGCTGTTGGTGCGGGTACGCTGGCCCC
The DNA here is from genome assembly GCA_964508655.1 of uncultured Chitinophaga sp. Taxonomy (GTDB): domain Bacteria; phylum Bacteroidota; class Bacteroidia; order Chitinophagales; family Chitinophagaceae; genus VBAS01. The sequence goes on from CAZDUO010000043.1 coordinate 22,759, forward strand.
GAACCGGCAAACCTTTACGATGACGAAGCCCGCGGTAACAGGCAATATCCAGCAGGCGCTTGATGCTCATCTGCACTTCGCTGCGCAGCGAACCCTCTACTTTCATCTCATCATTAATCGTACTACGGATAGCATTCAGATCATCATCACTCCACTCATGCACTTTTTTGTTGCGGCTGATATTATTTTTATCGAGAATGTACCGGGCGGTTGACGGTCCAATACCGTATATATAGGTAAGTCCTATTTCGCCTCTTTTGTTTTTGGGTAAATCAACACCGGCAATACGAGCCATATTTTGATTTTAGATTTTAGATTTATACGCTTTGATATTATTATCCCTGGCGCTGCTTAAAGCGGGGATTCTTTTTGTTAATTACATACAACTTGCCCTTACGACGTACGATTTTGCAATCGGCGCTGCGTTTCTTTATGGATGCTCTTACTTTCATGGTTTATCTTTTTCTTACGGAGACGCAAGGCATTGCGTCTCTACCGGGTTCTTATTTTTTCCGGCCCCGGAGACGCAATATATTGCGTCTCTACCGGTTTATTATTTGTACCTGAAAATTATCCTACCCCTTGTCAAATCGTATGGACTTATTTCCACACCTACCTTGTCACCCGGCAGTATGCGGATGTAGTTCATCCTCATTTTGCCGGAAATAGTAGCCAGTATTTCATGCCCGTTTTCCAGTTTTACCTTGAACATAGCATTCGACAGTGCCTCCGTAATGGTACCATCTTGCTTGATCAGGGCTTGTTTTGACATAATTTTTTGGGAGCGCAAAGATAAGAGAGTCAGCCCTAATAATAAAAAAACCGGGATTTTTTTTCCCGGCAAAGTGAAAACCCGTGTCAACAGTCATTAGCACAGGGGGATCAGTTACTCTGGCTTCTCCAGTGGTATTTTGGTCATCTGGGCATGAAGGTTCTGCAGTTCATGTACAGCAATGGGGATGGAAAAATGCCGGTTATCTTCCCGGTACCACATATCGATTTTTGAAAAATCGCCTGCCTGTTGGGTTACCAAGCGGAAGGCTCCTTTTTTGTACTTCACGGCATTCCCGTCCATTGGCTCCTTTTCAAAGCCAAGTTCCTCCAGGTGCTGTTCATCGAGGGCAACGGGATAAATATCCTGTGGCGCATACCAGAACTCCTGGATGCCGTTATCAATCAATACCATATTTTCTTCACGGTTGGTGGTAATGACGGTTCCTTCCCGCATCAGGCCTTCGTCGTTAACCATGATGATGTCGCCACCTTGCAATTGGCCAAGTTTTACCATAATGTGTAATATTTGTTATCCGAATATAAAAAAGATTGCAATTCCCCGGAAGGATTTTTCTCAACTTCTTTTGCGGTAGCTGATAATAGCCCAGGTGTTGAACGCTACGGCAAAACCTGCAATAATAAGAAGATGATTTTTGATATCGGCAAGCGAGCTGCCCTTGAGCACCACCATACGCATTACTTCAATAAAATATGACACAGGATTGAAGCGGGTAATCCATTTGGCCCACTCCGGCATGCTGTCAATGGAAGTATACAGCCCGCTGAGCAGCACAAAAATCATCATGATAAAAAAGGAAATGAGCATGGCCTGCTGCTGGTTGTGCGCATAGGTGGATACAAGAAGACCCAAGCCAAGCACTGCCAACAGATAAATTGCAGCAAAAACATAGATGGTAAAAAAAGTGCCGGCAGGATTAATACCATAAACCAGCCGGGCAATGAGAAATCCCAGCGTTAGCACAAACAAACCTAAAACCCAGAAAGGAATGAGCTTGCCGAGGATGAAGTGATACTTGCGGATGGGTGTCACATTAATCTGTTCGATAGTGCCGATTTCTTTTTCCCGCACAATATTGATGGCGGTAAGGTTGGCGCCAACCATGGTAAGCAACAGCACCAGGATGCCCGGCACCATAAAGTATTTGTAGTTCATCAATGGGTTAAACCAGTTGGAGGCGGTGGTTTCAATCTGTGTTTCAGGATTGAAGCGGGGAAACTGAATCCACCCGGTTCTTACTTCACGATTATAGTCTTGTATGATAGAGCGCAGATAAGCGCCGCCGAGATTGGCTTTTACCCCGTTGATGGCATTGATGGCCATTAATAATGTGGCCTCATCTTCCTTTACCAGGTCTTTTTCGAAGTTGCGGGGTATCTGTAAAATCAAATCGGCTTTGTCGTGCTCAATCTTTTGCAATGAGTGCTGATAGGAGGAAGTGTAGTCGGTAAGTTTGAAATAGCCGGAAGCAGTAACCTTATTTATCAGTTGACGTGAATATTCGGAATGATCGTGGTCAACCACGGCCAGCTTTATGTTTTTGATTTCGTAGTCGGCGGCCCAGGGAAGAATGAGCAGCTGAATAACGGGCATGACGAAGATGAGCCGGAGGATGGCCGGGTCGCGGAAAATCTGGCGGAATTCTTTGCGTAATAAAAATCTTAAGGTTCTCATACCTGGTTCATTTATTGTACTGCGTGTTAACCCACTCCTTCAATATTTCAGCATGGGTAAATATTGGCGCCCCTTACAGAAATGGATGAGACCCCAAATATGTTGAGCAGTGAACGGAACCCTGAACGGAGCGTCGCAAGGAACGTTCAATCAGGGAACAAAAGCCGGTCTCATAAAAAAATTCTTCCTCATGCCAATCGAATTTTAAATCGTTTTACTGCCAGTGTTAAAAAGAATATCATCATGCCGCCGAGTATCAATGTTTCTTTCCACACAACTTCGAAGCCCACGCCTTTTATCATGACTGATTTTACAATGCTGAAATACCATTTGGCTGGTACAATATTGGACACGATACGAAGCGGCAGCGGCATGTTTTCTACCGGGAACATGAAACCGCTGAGCATGATGGTGGGTAAAAACATGCCGACCAGTGAAATAAACATGGCGGTTTGCTGCGATTCGGCGCCGGATGAAATGAGCAGGCCCAATGACAGCGACACAAGAGTAAACAGGATGCTTTCGAACACGAGCAATGCAAGGCTGCCGTTGATGGGCACTTCGAGCACAAACACACTTAATAATAATATAGAGGCAATGTTGATGGTGGAGAGCAGCAGGTACGGAACGGCTTTGGCGAATACGACTAACTGCGGCCGCATGGGCGACACCAGCATGACTTCCATGGTGCCGAGCTCTTTTTCTCTCACAATGGTGATGGCCGTCATCATGGTGCACACAAGCAGCAGCACCATAGCCATCACACCGGGTACAAAATTAAATGCGCCTTTAAGCTGTGGGTTGTACAGCATACGCATTTCGGTGTTGATAGTGTAAGGCAATTTGCGGTCGTGGGTGATGCGCTGCTGATAATCATTGATAATAGCCGTGGCATAATTGGCAAGCTGGTTGGCCGTGTTGGGGTCGGTGGCGTCGGTGATGAGCTGCACCTGCGCTTTGTTGAAATGCAGCAAGTCTTCGGCAAATTTTTGAGGAAAGACTACAGCCAGTTTTATTTTCCCCCTGCGGAACTCTTCTTCTACCTGCTTGTAGCTGGTTAGATTTTTTTCGATGTCAAAATAGCGGCTGGCATTTAACTCTGCGCTCAGTGAAGCCGTGGCCGCATCTTTTGAATTGTCGAGTATAGCGATGTTTGAATTCTTCACCTCGTTGGTGAGTGCAAAGCCGAAGATGATGATTTGTACGATGGGCATGCCCAGCAGGATGAACATGGTGCGTTTATCCCGCCAGATGTGGAAGAATTCTTTTTTGACAAATGAAAGAAATTGTTTGCCCCCCAGCCCCCTAAAGGGGGAGTTACCGTTTTTCTTAAGCTGTTGTCCACTTTTATTGTAACTATGAATTTCCATACCTGTCTTTTTACAAATGGTGCTCCATTACTCCCCTTTAGAGGCTGGGGGCATTACTCGCTCCTCACCGCCTTCCTCGCCAGTTTTAAAAACACTTCATCCATTGATGCGGCGCCATGTTCTTTCTTTAATTGTGCCGGTGTATCCAGCGCTTCAATTTTTCCGTCCACCATAATGCTTACGCGGTGGCAATACTCGGCTTCGTCCATGTAATGCGTGGTGACGAAAATGGTGGTGCCGTTATCGGCTGCCTGATAAATCATGTTCCAGAATTCACGGCGTGTCACCGGGTCCACTCCACCGGTGGGCTCGTCGAGAAAAACAATGCCCGGCTCATGAAACATGGCTACGGCAAATGCCAGCTTCTGTTTCCAGCCGAGCGGCAATGATTTCACCAGTACATTGGCTTCTTTTTGCAAATGAAGCTGCTCCAGAATTAATGCCGTTTTGCTTTTGATAAACTCATCGCTCTTATGATAAATGCCGCCGTAGAATTCCATGTTCTCCTTCACAGTGAGGTCTTCATACAAAGAAAATTTCTGGCTCATGTAGCCGATACTCTTTTTTATTTTCTCATTTTCCCTGTACACATCACAGCCGGCTACGGTAGCTTCACCTGAAGTTGGAAACAGCAAACCGCACAACATCCGCATGGCAGTTGTTTTACCTGCTCCGTTAGCGCCGAGAAAGCCGAAGATTTCTCCCTTGTGCACATTGAAGCTGATGTGATCAACGGCCACAAAATTGCCGAAGCGCCTGGTAAGATTTTTTGCTGTTATGACTTTATCGTTATTCATCTTAGTTCTTCATAAGTTCAATAAAACAATCCTCAATATTGGGCTGCACTTTTTCTATCATAGCATTTTCAGTGCGGCGCTCATTAATAAACTGCCGCAATTGTTCGGCACCCGGTTCACTTTTCAAAACCACATGATGATATTCACCGAAGGGATAAATATTTTCAACAAAATCTTTCTCCTGCAGGTCGTTCAACAGCGGTAACATTCTGTCTGACTTCACCGCCCACAGCGGTTTTGAAAAGCTGCGGACAATTTCCTGCGGTGTGTTGATGGAGAGGATTTTCCCGTTTTGAATCAGCGCCACCCGGTCGCACAAACCTGCTTCGTCCATATAAGGAGTTGAAACAAGAATAGTAATGCCCTGCTTCTTCAGCCCTTTCAGCATTTCCCAAAATTCTTTTCTTGAAACAGCGTCCACGCCGGTTGTGGGTTCATCAAGGAACAAAACCGAGGGACGATGAATAAGTGCACAGCTCAGCGCCAGTTTTTGTTTCATACCGCCGGAAAGTTTTCCGGCCTTGCGTTTTTTGAACGGCTCAATCTGAACATAAATATCTTTTATCAAATCATAGTTCTCATCAATGCTGGTATTGAAAATAGTGGCGAAAAAGCTGAGGTTTTCCTCCACCGATAAATCCTGGTACAATGAAAAACGGCCGGGCATATAGCCAACACGTTTGCGGATGGCTTTGTACCCTTTCACCACATCAAAGCCATCCACAGTTGCCGTGCCCTTGTCGGCAAGTAACAGGGTAGTAAGAATCCGGAACAAGGATGTTTTACCAGCGCCATCCGGGCCAATTAAGCCGAATAATTCTCCTTTTTGCACATCAAATGAAATATCATTCAATGCTGTTACATCTTTTTTCTTGCCGTAGGTTTTTTTGATATTATTTATTTCAACTGCTTCCATTGTTTTTTGTTGAACCCCTGCGGGGTTCTGGTTAATTGCATATTCTTTCTTCCCCGGATTTCATCCGGGGCTACTAACATTCCGCCCCTTCGGGGCTGTGAAAATTTCTACTTTAAACCTTTTTCAAAATAAAAGAGTGTTTCTACCAAAGTGCCCCTTTAGGGGGACAGGGGGTTTAACTTTACCTCTCCATACATTCCGATTTTTAAATATCCATCGTTCTTTACCCTTACCTTCATTGCATACACAAGATTGGCCCTCTCTTCCTTTGTCTGAATCGTCTTGGGTGTAAACTCGGCCTTATCGGAAATCCAGGTGATGGTACCGTAGTACGCCTTGTATTTTTTTGCGCCGTTGTCAATCATCACTTTTACCTGCTGGCCGAGTTTAATGGTTGGCAATTGTTCGCCGGTTATGTAAGCCCTGAGATTTAACTCTGATAAATCAGCAATCTTATACAGCGCTTTGCCGGTTGATACTACCTCCCCGGCCTCGACATATTTTGTTATTACCGTTCCAGCAACGGGATTCACAATATTGGCCCGCTGTGCCTGGTCCTGCAGCTGCGCTGCTCTTTTTTTCAGCGGCTCTGCTTCGCTGAGTATGCTGCGGTTTTGCGTAGCAATATTGTTTTTCTGCACGGCCATCTGCTGCTGCGTCACAGTCATGCTTTTCTTTACTACATCAATTTGCGAATTGATATCATCGAGCTGCTTGCTGGTGGCAGCGTCAGCCTTTAAAAGATTTTCTACTCTTGTTTTTTCATGCAGCAGGTTATCAAGCTGCGATTGTTGTACAGCGAGCTGCTCTTCCAGCAATTTTATCTGTGGTGTTACATCGGCTGTTTTTTCCTTCAACGCGGCGATACTGGCTTCCACCTGTTGCTGCTGAAGGTTGATATGGGTGGCGTCCACCATACCAACGATACTGTCTTTACTGAGTAGCATGCCTTCATCCACATTAAAAGATAACAGCTTGCCTGCAATTTCTGATGATACAACCACTTCATCTGCTTCAAAAGTGCCTGAAGCGTCGAAGTGGTTGTTGTTTCCGTTGCATGCTGCAAGGATGGTAACCGGAATAACAAAAGTTGAAATTTGAAATCTCATGTTTATAGAGTTTAATCTTAAATCCAAAATCCGACCCCGATAATAATCGGAACTAAAATCTAAAATGCTCATTGCCTTCCGGTCAGCGTTTGATAATTTATCTGTGCCTGCAGCAGCTGCACCCGGTGAGTGATGAGACTTTGTCTTGCCTGGTCTTCCGCATTTACTTCACGCAGGTAATCGTTGGCCGTTATCACCCCGTTTTCCAGTTGCGCTCTGGCTGCATCTTTTACTTTTATTCTTAAATCAATGATTTCCTTATCTGCGTCAATCAGTTTTTGCAGTTTTTCAATCTCCGATTGCTGTTGTTTGAGCTGTGTGTTTGTATTCAGTAAAAAAACTTCCTTCTGTATGTCCACAGTCTTTTGGTTCAGTCCGATGATTTTCTTTTCTTTTTTTTGTGTGTAAAGTCCGCCAAACGACCAGTTGAGCCGCACACCGGTGGTATAAAAAAAGTCAAATTCATTTTTCAGAAAATTTAAACCGGGACGGCCATAGCCTCCCTGCCAGAACAGGCTGGCCTTTGGTTTGTTTCTTGAATCAATCAATCTGAACTGACCGCCCAGGAGTTTTTCCTGCGTGAAATAAAGTTTCAGCTCGGGCCTTTGAATTTCGTTGTTGATGACAATACTTTCCACTACCGGTTTTCCCAGTTTTGTATCCTCCGGCAAGGTTTGATTGATAAACAAACCCAGCACATCAATCAAACCTTTTCTTGAAGCCTTCAGTTCAATAACCCGCTGCTCTGTCTTCAGCAGTTCGGCCTTCAGCACATTCAGGTTTGATTTGAAAGCGACACCGTAATTCACCTGTGCTTCTACTCTTTTTAGCCCAATATTCAAATCATTTTTCACCAGTTCAAGCTGCTTCAGTTGTTCATCGAGAAAAAGTACACCGAGAAATAACTGGTTGATTCTTTCTTTTAATTTATACAGCTCCACTTCCACCTTCTGCTGTTCTACTTCTTCATTGAGCTGCTGAATACTTTTCTGCTGCTTTATCACCCCGCCGTCGTAAATCAGCTGGTAGACATCGGCGAGAACTTTATACTGGTCCTTGCTTAACGGTTCCATCGACACGCCGGGAACCGGAATCTTTACCTGTGTCACTTCCGACTGGTAAGTAGCCTGCCCGCTCAGGCTGATTTGAGGCAGAAAACCTTTGCTGAGGTTGTCAATGGTATAACCGGTAGTCTGCTTAATCAAGCCCCTCTGCCTGATGAGCGGATAATTTTGCTGCGCAAGATCATAGGCTTTTTGCAGGTTTAGCGCCTCCTGTGCAGAAGAATGGAGTATGGAAAGTGGGAAATGGAAAATGATGAGCATTACTCGTTTCATAAAATCATATTGTTAATTTCAGAACGGATGATTAACCACATAGAATCATAGGCACATAGTTACACATAGTGTTTTCTATGTAAACCTATGCTTCTACTGTGCCTATGTGGTGAAAAATCATATCATTTCTTTATCGAATCAATAATAAACTTTGGTACTTCTTTTTTCCGCTGCGCCATAATTTCGCTGAACTGCTTTTCCGTGAGCCGCAGGTTGCGTATAAACATGGGGCGGCCCACAAAAGGAAAGATGGTCATGGAAATCATGTTCATGAGCAAATGCACCGGGCTTATCTTTTTTATACGGCCGGCTTTTATTTCCTTCTCTATCTGTTCCAAAAATCTTCCCGGTTTGGGCAGGTTGTCCTTTCCCCATATTTTATATAAAAACCGGTCAGGGTCACGGTTAATCTCATTCATCACAAACCAGGGCAGGTAAGGATTGGCCTGCATTTCATCAATGTATTCGTTTACGAATTTTTCAATTTTTTCAAACAGCGGGTCTTCAGCATTGAAGATGGCGTTGATTTTCGGAAAGAACTTCTGCGCCTCGGCCATAAAAATGGTTTCAAACAGCTTGTCCTTATCCCGGAAATAATAATGCAGCAGGGCTTTGTTGATACCCGCTTCATCGGCAATATCCTGCATGCGGGCCCCGGTCATGCCTTTGTTGGTAAATACCTTGCGGGCTGCCGCCAATATCCGCTCTTCGGCTCCTTTCACCCGGTCTGACCGTCCCGGTCTGACCAGTATCTGCATTACACTTTCTTTACGTTTCCCTTTTTTAACCATATAGTTTAACCAAATGGTTAACAAAAGTAGCAAGAGAATTGAAACGGGCAAATTAATTTTCGGTGAATAACGTATACGACCGGTGAGTGGCGGGTAATGGTAAGGGGCACTTTCTTAAGCAAGATGTATGGATTTATCCGGCACTGAGCCCATCCGCTTGCTGTCTCAGTATATTATTTAT
>CAZDUO010000044.1:0-31274 GCA_964508655.1 uncultured Chitinophaga sp.
ATACGATCTGGTAAAGAATTTGGGTGTAGGTACTCATGATGTGAATATTTTAATTCAACCCCGTTGGGGTTGATGAAGTTACAGACATTTTCCCCCGGATGTTATCCGGGGTTATTGAAATTGAATCCCGAAGGGATTCAAACCATAACAATATTCTTTTGTATTCTTTAAAAAAGAGTTTTCAACAATTGGGCACGTCAATTTTGACACGTCAGCAAAGAATCCCGAAGGGATTCAACTTGAATAACCCCGCATAGTATGCGGGGAAATAGGAGGTACCTGATCAGCGAACCCCGAAGGGGTTCAATATGTCAATTCATAATAAATATTTTTCATCAAACTCAATTTCATGTTCATGAAGTAGTTCAATAAACTCATCACGAAAGGTAATTTTTTTGTGATGTTCTTCCTGATCTTTTACATAATCTATTAATCTGTTTTTATCTTTAATAGTATAGGTAAATGCTGCATAACCTTCCTGCCAGGAAGTAAAGTTTTTGAATACACATTTTTCTTTTACCCATTTAGAGCTGGCGATTTTTATATCTTTTATCAAATCAGCCAAAGCAACTGAGGGATGGAGATGTGTGACAATATGGATATGATCTTCCACTCCATTCATGCGATAAAGATGGCAATCATTATTCTTTAAAATTCCCCAGATATAGCGGAACAAATCAGGTCTTTTATCTTTTAAAAGCACAGGCTCTCTTTCTTTTGTACTAAATACGATCTGGTAAAGAATTTGGGTGTAGGTACTCATGATGTGAATATTTTAATTCAACCCCGTTGGGGTTGATGAAGTTACAGACATTTTCCCCCGGATGTTATCCGGGGTTATTGAAATTGAATCCCGAAGGGATTCAAACCATAACAATATTCTTTTGTATTCTTTAAAAAAGAGTTTTCAACAATTGGGCACGTCAATTTTGACACGTCAGCAAAGAATCCCGAAGGGATTCAACTTGAATAACCCCGCATAGTATGCGGGGAAATAGGAGGTACCTGATCAGCGAACCCCGAAGGGGTTCAATACTACAATAAAAACGAAAATAGATTCTACAAATTCAACCAGTAATTCATCTTAAACACCAGCGCCCTGTTCCTGTTTTTCAAAAATGGTTCGCTGAAGTAGTTGTCGGTATAAACAATAAAGAGATCACTCATGGGTTTGTAGCGCCACTGAAAGCGGCTGTTGATGTTGATATTATTTTCCTGGGTGTTGTATTGTATAAAAGTGGTCCAGAAAAGACTGTTGCTGAAATTGATTTCAATTCTTGGTGCTATCAGAAACAACGATTCATTGCCGTACGGGTCGGGAAACTTCAGTTCGTTCTGCTCAAACTCCACGCTGAAGCGGCCCCATGGCTGTGCCCGGTACACCAGCTCAATCTCGTACTGTTGCAGGGTGCCGTTGTAAAAATCCCCCGCCCGGAATCCTGCTTCCACAATGAATTTAGCCCGGCTGTCCGATTCATATTGCACACCAAACTGCGTGAAGCGGTAAGTACCTTTTGGCAGCGGATCATAATCGGTGAAGGAAGTGGGATAGAGCAGCCGCACATCCTGGTTCTCCATCCCGAAAGCCAGCTCGCTTGTGTTTTTAAAGTTGATGCCATACCCCAGGCTGCTGGTTCTTTCATTAAGACTCCCGTCGGGATTCCACACAATATAATTTTCCATATTGATGCGGTGCGTATTAATCTTTCCTTTTTCCGGGAAAATAGTATAGCCGGCATTGGAAAAAATGCTTCTATAGCCCAGCCGGATGCTGGTATCAAGCGCCGCATCATAATTTTCTATGCGCTGCACAAAACCCATGTCGGTATAATAATTGGTGCCCACGCCGTCGTAATTCACAAAGCCTGAAAATTTTCTTCCGAAATAACCGGCGCCGAAGTTCATGTAGTGATCATCCTTATTGATTCCGTATTTCCAGCTCTGGTGAAATCCATACCATGCCTGCACATCGCCTTTGTTGCTGATATAGCCCAGTTCAAACCCGGCATTGCGGCCATGCCGGTCAAGCGGGTTGTCTTTTTTCTTTTGTTCACTCAAAAATCCTTCGCGGCCGAAATAATATGCTTTGATGATAGACCGCTTGTGCACCCGGCGGGTGACGCTGACAGCCGTATAGTTTTGCGCAGCAAATTCATCTTTCTTGCCCGTTTGCATGTTCAGTATGCCGATTCTTGTTTTGGCATCCAGGTTGCCGGTCAGCCGCAGCCCGGCATAAATGGGAATGCGGTTGCCGTCTGCATCGAGCCCGATGGTGCGGGAATAAAACGGCCGTATGGGCGGGATGCCGTAGTTGGCAAACAAATCGGCATTCTCAATAAAAAATGTCCGGCGTTCAGGAAAAAAAATACTGAAGCGGGTAAGATTGGTTACCTGCCGGTCCACCTCCACCTGCGAAAAATCGGGATTGACGGTGATGTCGAGATTCATTTTTGATGAAAGAGCAATCTTGGCATCGAAACCCTGGTTCAGCTCGCCGTCGGTTTTTTCTCCGTCTTCGCGGTTGCTGCTGAGTGCCCCGGTGACATAGGGAATAACGGAAATATTTCTGCCCGGCGGTGGCGGCGTAGCGTCCCAAATGAGTGCGCCGGTGTAGCCAAAATCATAAAACTCGAGGTTCACAGGAATTTTTGTCCATGTGCTGTATTCATTGTTTTTTAAATCAGCCCGCACAAAATTGATTCCCCAAACAGTGTTGCCGGCTTCGTAGCGAAGTGTTTTAAAAGGGATGGCTATTTCTACTATCCAGCGATCGGGCTGGCGGGTGGTTTGAGAGAACCATTTGTTGTCCCAGCTGAAATTAATTTCACCTCCGCCCGATGCAGTCAGCAGGTCTTCGGCCTGCACGTTGTATGGGTTTACGGTAAAAAAGAAACCGTTGGTTTTAGCATTCAGCGGGTCAAGCACCACACCTACACCGTCGCTGCCGCCGGGGTCTGCATCCCGTTTCAGGGTTTGAATGACATAATAACTGGTATCATAATTAATAATACCCACGTAAAGAAAATGTTCGTCATACGTCACTCTCACTTCTGTTTGCCGCCGGGCACGACCAGTATCCACCGGCCATTTCTGCCAGAAGTTTTTTATTACATTCGCCTGTTGCCACGAGGATTCATCCAGTTGCCCGTCAATTTTAATGGCATCAACCGCTTTTGCCATTTTCAGCTGGTACTGCTGCTGGTAATTAGCGTTATTAATTTCCTGCTCCTGCGAAGCGAGGAAAAAAAATAAGGCAGTGGTTATGGTCAGGGTTTTTTTCATGTGGTTGACGGGTATTCAGCCCTGTGCAAGATGTAAAATTACATGGGTTGACGGAGTAAAAATTCTTTGAACAGATAACTGGTTGGATAAAAGGTATTACTTACCCCTTTCCCTGTTTTATCAAGCGGCTTTTGCTGCAGGAAAAACAGATGGCCTTTAGCATAATTCCTATAAGGCAAAACTGCATTTGGCAATGCTTTTGCCGATTTTACAGTTGAGAGCAAAATCCGTATTTATGAAAAAGACGATTGCAGTTAATATCCTGATGATACTGCTGTATTATTTTTTTATTCAGTTTATTTTCTGAGTAAATAAAAGGGCAGTTGATTTCCCTCGCCATCCATCCCCACGCTATGGATTATCCAGCAAATCCGGTCTCTTTTCCTTTGTTCGCTTTACCGATTGTTCGTGCCGCCATTCTTCAATCAGCTTATGGTTGCCGCTGAGCAGCACATCCGGCACTTTCCAGCCGTGGAAATTTTCGGGCCGGGTATAAACCGGCGGTGCTAATAAATTATCCTGGAACGAATCGAAGAGGGCCGATGTTTCATCGTTCAGTACACCGGGTATCAGCCGGCCAAGGCAATCAACCAGTACGGCTGCTGCCAGCTCGCCGCCGCTGAGCACATAATCACCAATGGAAATTTCTTTTGTAACAAAATGTTCTCTGATCCGTTCATCAATGCCTTTATAATGTCCGCAGATTAGCAGGAGATTTTCTTTTAATGAAAGGGTATTTGCAATTTTCTGGTTCAGTTGTTCGCCATCCGGTGTCAGGTAAATTATTTCATCAAACTTTTTTTCTTTCGATAATTCTTCAATGGCATTGGCCAGCGGTTCGCACATCATTACCATACCGGCGCCGCCGCCATACTGGTAATCGTCCACCTGGCCATATTCATTTACTGCCCACCGGCGCAAATGATGCACCTGCACCTGCAGCAAACCTTTTTCCTGCGCCCTTTTCATGATGCTGTGCTGCAACGGGCTTTCGAGCAGTTCGGGCAAAACGGTGAGTATGTCAATACGCATAGGAACACCCCACCTCTAAAAGGGAGTATGGGAAGCTTCAAAGATAACTGAAGATTAGTGACAGGAAACAGCTTCATGCTGATGTCCCGTTGACAGTGCCGGGCTGATAAAAGGAATGCCAAGATTCATCCCCCGCAGAATCAATAATACAGCCATAAAGAAGAGCAGCACCGGCACGGCTGTATTTACTTTCCTTCGCAACGACTGGCTTAAATAATTTCCCGTCACCACCGTGGCAAACATGGCGGGAAAAGTGCCGATACCGAAAAACAGCATGAACAATCCGCCATGCAGCGTACTTGCAGAAACAGCCGCAGAAGAAAGGGCCAGGTACAGCAGCCCGCAGGGAAGTAAGCCGTTCAGCATACCTATGAAAAACAAGGAACTGAATTTTCGCGACTGGAATAATTTTCCAATCAATTCACGCAGCCATAAAAATGGTTTACTGAAAAAATGATTTGAGGGAAAACGGAAATATCTCTTTGGTACGAGCAGGTAAAGAAGAATGATGATGCCAAGTACAATGGACAAATTGCCCTGCCACCTGCCGGCAATAATTAATCCGCCTGCAGAACCGAAAAGCAAACCCATAACTGAATAGGAAAGCAGGCGGCCTGCATTGTAAACGGCGCCGCCGCCGATTCTTGAAAGCTGGTTGCTGTGTGACACCGGCAATGAAAGTGCCAGCGGCCCGCACATACCCACGCAGTGCAGGCTGCCTGCAAGCCCCAGCACCAATGCCGATGTTATGAGTTCAATTCCGATAGACATAAAAACTTAACCGCCGTTTTGTTGCCACCATTTTATCAAAATGGAAAAACCGGCAAATGCCACCAGCGATGCGCCGGGCAACAGCCAGTATGATGATGAAAATAATAATGGATGAACTGCAAGAGCCAGGCCGCCGAACAACAGCAGGGCGCCTCCGGCCAGCCTGAATCGTACGGATAGCAACAGGCCAACAACCACAATAACCAGCAAGGCCAGCGGCGATGACCGGCTCAGCGCCTGAAACTGCAGGGCAAAAGCAAAGGTGAGCAGGACAAGGCCGGCAATAGCCATTATTATTTCTTTTTTTATGTTCATTTCCAATTCAGCTTTTCCGGTCATCAGAAAAATACTTTTTGTTCATAATAATATTTCACACTCCCGGCCTCCCACAAAAGTTTCAGCACATGCAACCCGCTGATGCCTGCCGGCAGCGCTTCGGTGAATTCTATATCGCCGGTTTCAATTTTTTTCCTGAAATCTTTTTTGGCATCGGCAGGAAAGTAGAGATAAAAATCAATCGTCTTTTTAATGCCTTTCATTTCTTCAGGGAACCGCACGGTGATTTCACCTTCTGCTTTTTCCACCCGTACCGGCACTGAAAGTTTTGCTGCATTGGCTGCCTGGTCAATCACCTGCTGGTATTTCAGCTCCTGCGCATAATAATCTTTTGTCACCAGGTCAAATTTTTCACGGCTGGCTTTTACCACCAGGAAAACGATACCCGCCACAAAGGCGAGATAACCGAAAAGGATTTTATAGCCCCATGATATTTTCATAAAAGTAATTTTAGCCGGGTCCGAGAAATATTGTTTTAAGCGTTTTAATTTTTTTACCGCCCCGGTAAACGCCCAGCACTATCGTCGTCTTTCTTTTCAGCAGCTGCCGGCCGTCAATTTTTACAAAAAACGATGACTGGAAATGCGATTCCTTAGGCACCATAAAATCTTTTCCCACTACGGTGATTTCTCCCTGCAAGTTTTCCAGCTTCATGCTTACCGGTATATCTTTCCGGGTTTTGTTTACCAGTTTTATATTGTACAGGTTGCTGATTTTTCCGCCGGGCAGTGTTTGATACAGCTGGCCTGCAGTTCGTAATACACGGGCATCCACATCGTCTCTTGTTACCAGCATCAGCACCAGGGCCGATGTAAGCAACAGCAGCACTACTGAATACGCCGCCATCCGCCAGTTGAATTTTGTCTTTTTGCTGTGTTCAATATTTTCTTCCGAATCATAACGGATCAGTCCGCGGGGGCGGTCCACTTTCTTCATGATGGCATTGCAGGCGTCAATGCAGGCGGTGCAGTTGATGCATTCCAGTTGCGTGCCGTTCCGGATGTCAATGCCGGTGGGACAAACCCGAACGCAGGCAAAGCAATCCACGCAATCACCCGTTTCCCATTTATCATCTTTTACTTTTTTTATTTTTCCCCTCGGCTCGCCCCGCACATAATCGTACGCTACCACGATTGATTTTTTATCAAGCAGCACACCCTGCAGTCTTCCATACGGGCACACCACGATGCATGCCTGCTCACGAAACCAGTAATAAACAAAAAAGAATACAGCTGAAAACAGCAGCAACGAAACAAAAGTGACCGGGTTGGCAGCTACGCCTTCTTTTACCATAGCCAGCACATTGTCCATGCCGATGATGTAGGCGAGAAAAAAATTGGCTATGATGAACGATATTAAATAAAACACGGCCATCTTGGTGAGCCGCTTGCGGATTTTGCGGGCATTCCAGGGCATCTGCTTCAGCCGGCGCTGTTCATTCATGTCGCCATCGAGCCAGTATTCAATTTTGCGGAAAACCATTTCCATAAAAATGGTTTGCGGGCAGGCCCACCCGCAAAACACACGGCCAAAAACAACGGTGAAGAAAATAATAAACAGCATGAAGGTGAGCAGCCCGATAGCGAAAATGAAAAAATCCTGCGGCCAGAAAATTTGCCCGAAGAAAATAAACTTGCGCTGCACCACGTTGAACAGGAACAGCGGTTCCTCATCCACTTTAATAAACGGAAGTGTGAAGAAAATAATAAGGTAAGCTACAGAAGCAAGGGTACGGAGGCTGTACAGTTTTCCTTTGGGTTTTTTAGGAAAAATAAAATTCCGCTTGCCCTGTTTGCTTATGGTTGCCACTGAATCACGGAAGTCCTGGTTAAGGAATTCTTTTTTCTCCTCCACTATCTGCGAAAAATCTCTCTCTTCCATGATTCATTGGTTTTCACAAACAGGATTTTGTTATTGGGTGGTTTGGGTTATAGTATCTTTTTTTACAGCGGTATTGTCGGCAGCTTTGCCGGGTTCAAACAAATCGCCCTGCGGTGCTTTGGCATTGGGTGGGTTGCTGCCCTGCAATGAAAGCACAAAGCTGGCCACGTTTTTAATATCGGCAGGTGAAAATTGTTTTCCCCATGCCTGCATGCCTTTATCGGGAACACCGTTGACAATGGTTTTAAAAACATTACCCAATGTGCCGCCGTGCAGCCAGTATTTATCAGTCAGGTTGGGCCCCACGGCATTGCCTTCACCATTGGCACCATGACAGGGGAAACAGGTGCCGGCAAAAATTTTCTTACCGGCATCAATGCCGGCCGCATCGGCCATCGTCACGGTTTTTTCATCAATGGCCTCGCCGCTTTTTTTCATTTTTTCCATTTGCGCAGCAGCCACCTGCATTTCACGGCTGTATTCTTCTTCCGGCGTAGGCCCGGCATTGAATACATGAAATCGTAAAAGATAAATTATACCTGCGACAACCGTGATGTAAAAACCCCATTTCCACCAGGGCGGCAACGCATTGTCGAGTTCTTTGATGCCGTCGTAATCATGGTCGAGCAATACATCGGCTTCCTGCTCCAGTGGCGCTGCTTTGGTAAAAAATTTTTTATCGAGATAACTCCACCATGTACGCAGGCCCGCTATTTTTTCTGTTCGGCCGGATTTCAGGTTGTACTCTTTCTGGTATTTACTGTTTTGCAAAATAAAATAAACCAACAGCACCAGGGCCAGCAGCACAAATCCGGTAACCGCAAACAAAAAATATTTCATGCCTCCGGCCAGGCCCGATGTGGCGTCCTGTGCGGCAGCCGGCCGTGCAAATGCCAGCAATGAAAATACCGGGAGAAACAAGCGTGAAATGATTTTAATGTTCATTGTAATTCCTGTTTTAATTATTTCGGGAAAAATTTTCGGATGCAGACGATTGCTCATCCAGCGGTATGCGGCTGATGGCATCCGCCTTTGCTTTATCCATCTTTTTTACATAATACAACAACCCGATAAAGAAGAAGAAAAACAATAACAGCGAGATGATGGGATAAATGCTGATGCCGTCTGTTGTTTCCGCATATTGTTTTATAAACTTGAACATGGTTTAGTTTTTATTAGCTGCTAATTTGTTTTTATCAATATCAGTTCCCAGTCTTTGCAGGTAAGCAATCACAGCCAGGATTTCTGCTGTTTGTTTTACTTTGATATTATCCTTCTGCAGGCTGGCCTGTATTTTTGCTGCCTGCTCCATCAAATCTTTATTGGCATATAACTCATAGCCGTTTTTGTAAGGCACGCCCATGGTACGCATGGCTTTTATTTTTGCCGCCGTGCCGGCTGTATCCAGGTCTTTGTCCAGCAAAAAGGAATAGGCAGGCATGATGGTGCCCGGTGAAATGGCCTGCGGGTCGTCCATGTGATTGAAATGCCATGAATCGGATTTTTTCAGGTTCAGGGTTCCTTCACGTGCCAGGTCGGGGCCGGTTCGTTTCGAGCCCCATTGGAAAGGATGATCATATACAAACTCGCCGGCTTTGGAATATTCACCATAGCGTTCCGTTTCGCTGCGGAACGGACGAATCATCTGCGAGTGACAGGTGTAACAACCTTCTCTCCGGTAAATATCACGCCCCTGCAGTTCAAGCGGTGTGTAGGGTTGCACACTGGCAATGGTAGGCACATTAGATTTGATAAGAAATGTAGGCACCAGCTCGATGATGCCGCCGATAAGAATTACAACCAGCGTAACGATGAGGAAAGGAACGGGTTTCCTTTCCATGCGACGGTGCCAGTGTTCGCTTGTATGTTCGCTGTAAGCTTTTTCCAATGCCGGAGCCTCGGCATCTTCATTGGCTACCAGTTTTGCTTTTGCCACTGTTTTGAATAAATTGTACATCATCAGCAAAGCACCAACCACAAACAGCGCCCCGCCAAATGCCCGCACTGCATAAAAGGGTTTCATGTAAGTAACCGTTTCAATAAACTGGTATTTCAGCTGGCCTGTTTCCGTAAACTGTTTCCACATGCTGGCCTGCTGAAAACCGGCCCAGTACATCGGCACTGCATAGAAAATGATACCCAGCGTGGCAATCCAGAAATGAGTATTGGCAAGGCGTTTTGAAAACAGCTGTGTTTTAAAAATTTTTGGTATCAGCCAGTACAGGATGCCAAAAGTGAGCATGCCGTTCCAGCCAAGCCCGCCCACATGTACGTGTGCAATGGTCCAGTCGGTAAAGTGGCTGATGGCATTTACTGTTTTCAGCGAAAGCATCGGTCCTTCAAACGTTGCCATGCCATAAGCGGTAACGGCCACCACCATGAATTTAAGAATCACATCTTCCCGTACTTTATCCCATGCGCCGCGGAGTGTAAGCAGCCCGTTAATCATGCCGCCCCAGCTGGGAAAAATAAGCGTGAATGAAAACACAACACCAAGCGACTGTGCCCAGTTGGGCAATGAAGTGTATAATAAATGGTGTGGCCCGGCCCAGATATAAAGAAATATCAAAGCCCAGAAGTGAATGATGGAAAGTTTGTAAGAAAACACCGGCCTGTTGGCTGCCTTCGGCATGAAGTAATACATCAGCCCGAGATAAGGCGTGGTAAGAAAGAAAGCAACGGCATTGTGCCCATACCACCATTGCACCAATGCATCCTGCACGCCTGCATACCATGAGTAGCTGTGCAGAAAACTTGTGGGCAGTTCAAATGAATTGACAATATGCAGCACAGCAACGGTAACAAACGTGGCAATGTAAAACCAGATGGCAACATACAGATGTCTTTCTCTTCTTTTCAGGATAGTGGCAAACATGTTCCAGCCAAACACCACCCAGATGATGGTGATGGCAATGTCAATGGGCCATTCCAGCTCGGCATATTCTTTACCGGTGGTCATGCCCAGCGGCAGGGTAAGCGCCGCAGCCACAATGATGAGCTGCCATCCCCAGAAATGAATTTTGCTGAGCAGGTCGCTGGCCATACGGGTTTTCAGCAATCGCTGCAGCGAATAATAATAACCCGTGAAGATGCCGTTGCCAACAAAGGCGAAGATGACGGCATTGGTGTGCAGCGGACGAAGACGACCGAAGGTGAGGCCCAATGATTCTTTGCCCAGGCCAAAAGTGGTGTTCCAGTTGGGAAAGATCATGAGCAGGGCTACCCATAAACCCGCCAGCATGCCGACAACACCCCAGATGATGGTAGCATAAGCAAAGTTTCGGACAATCTTATTGTCATACTGAAATTTTTCCAGTGCTTGCATGTAGGTTGTTTTTGTTTTGGTTTGAGGAAGTATTGCTATCAGAAACAGGTTTGTCGTCAAACAATATGCGTACGGAAGGAGTGTAGTCATCATCAAACTGGCCTTTCTTTACCGAGCAGATAAAAGCAACCAGGAAACCGCCTGCTATCAAAATGCTGAAACCGATAAGTAGAATCAAAACACCCATTCGCTGGTTTTTTATAAGGGGCAAATGTATTTTTCAGTCTTCCGGGCAGGTATGACGCATGTCAGCCTTATTTATGAGCATTATCAATTTGCTTAAAGCCCTTTCTTTTTGGCTGAAAAAGAAGTGGCCAGCGTGACAAACGATACTATGCTGATGGAACTAACAGGCATTAGAATAGCCGCAATCAATGGCGACAACAGACCCTGCACTGCAAAACTTAATCCCACAACATTGTAGGCAATGGATAAAGCAAAACTCAGGGCAATTACTTTTTTTCCGGAACGGGCATACTGAATAAAGCAGTGCAGCATATGTACCACGTTGCTGTCCATGATGACATCGCAGGCAGGGGTAAACTGGCTGGTATTCTCAGAGACGGCTACTCCCACATCGCTTTGTTTCAGCGCCCCCGCATCATTCAGCCCGTCGCCCAGCATCAGGGTTTTGCAGTTTGCATTTTCATTTTTGATTTTAGTAATGTAGTTCAGCTTTTCCTGCGGCGATTGTTGAAATAGTATTGTTGTTCGTTTTCCAAAAATGGATTCAAGATTTTTCTTTTCAGCCGCATTGTCGCCGGAAAGAACATGAAGCCTGTAGTTTTCTTTTGAAAGTTGATGAATCATATCAGCTACACCGTCACGATACAGGTTGTTGATTTTAAAAACGCCTTTCTTATTTCCGTCAATGGAAAAATACACTTCGCCGGTCTGTGAAGTTTCGGCCGTTAAATCCGATTCTTCAATAAACAGTTTTGAACCCAGCCTGATTTTTTTTTCGTTCACCCATCCTTCAACTCCTTTGCCTGCTGTCTCAGAAAGATATTTCACTGGCAACGGCTCAACAGGGTGAGTGAGAATTAATTCCTGTTTGATAATACGGCTCAGCGGGTGAACCGATTCTTTTGCCAAAGAATAAACCATGTTGATTTCCCCGGTAGTAAGTTTTTCTCCTTCATATGTCACAGTTGCCTGCGATGAATGCGTAAGCGTACCTGTTTTATCAAAAACAATAGTATTGATACGCCCCAGCGATTCAATCACTGAAGCGTTTTTCAGGTAAAATTTATTTTTCCCGAAATGGCGGAGCATGTTGCCATAGGTGAAAGTGGCTGAAAGCAGCAGCGAGCAGGGGCAGGCTACAATCAATGCTGCTGTGACGGAAGACCAGATTTTCGACGGGTCATTCAACCACCAGTAAACTGCTGCAGTGCCGGCTATAATAAAGAGCACCAGCGTAAAGTAGCGGCTCCACGGGTGAATGAAGGATTTGTCTTTGTTTTTCTGCTGCGCAAACATATCGTTGTTCCAAAGTTGCGTGATGTAGCTTTGCTCCACGGGATTCACTACCTGCATTTCAATGGCTGCACCAAGCTGTTTGCCGCCGGCATACAGCAGCTCGCCTTTTCTTTTCAGCACGGGAGTGTTTTCGCCGGATACAAAACTGTAGTCAATATTGCCTTCGCCGCCGGTGATGACAGCATCGGCAGGAATCATTTCATTTTGCCTAACCAAAATGCTGTCGCCTTTTTTCAACTGGCTTATAGTCGCCGTTTCTTCTTTCCCGTTTTTCAAAAGGGTGACACCGAGCGGGAAGTAAGATTTATAATCCCGGTCGAAGGAAAAACTGTCGTAGGTTTTGTCCTGGAACCAGCGGCCCACCAGCATGAAGAACACGATACCGCTCATGGAATCGAGATAGCCGGCGCCGGCGCCGCTTGTTATTTCATACACGCTTCTTGCAAAGGTGACGAGGATGGCCAGTGCAATCGGCGCATCAATGTTCAGCCATTTCTGCCGCAGGCCCTTCCAGGCCGAAATAAAAAATTCACCGGCGCTGTAAAAAAATACCGGCAGCGAAAGAGCAAGATTCAGGTAGCTGAAAGTTTTTGCCAGTGCCTGTTCATCAATATGGCCCGAAGAAAAATATTCCGGGAAACTCAGCATCATGATATTACTGAAACAAAACCCCGCCACGCCGATTTTAAAAATCTTCTTCCGGTTTATCTTTTTTTCCCGCTTCTTTTCGCCATCGTGCAGGCTGATATAAGGTTCGTAGCCGATAAAAGCGAGCAATTCTACCACTTTGCGCAGCGAAATCCTTGCAGGGTCAAAAACAATAAATATATCCTTGCGCTGAAAGTTTGTTTTGGAAAAAAGAATACCGGCATCAATGCTGTGCAGGTTTTCCAGCAGCCAGATGCAGGAGGCACAATGCATTTGCGGCAGGTAAAAATTTACATGGCACTGGCTGCCGTCGTCAAAGCGAACCAGTTTTTTCTTTACTTCTTCATTGTCGAGATAAGCAAACCGCTGTGCGCTGAATTTACCCTTTACTTTTATTCCCGGCCGTTCGCTCAGTTCATAGTAGTTGCAAAGCCCGTTTTCCTGCAGCAGCTGGTAAACAAACTTGCAGCCGTCGCAACAGAAATATTTATTGTCACTGGAAATGGATGGATCACATGGCTCACCGCAATGGTAGCATTGCACCGCTGTTTTGCTGTGTGAAGAGGGTTTCGTTTCTTTTGCCAGTAAATCTTCCAATGGTTACAGCAGTTTTAAGACGACCGGCAAAGATTGGCCTCGCTGGCGGCGAACCGGATGAGTACACTCACCGGGCCGGCTGATTTATATCAAAAAAAAAAACGAAGCCCTCTGAGGAATCAGAGGGCTGTGTAATTGAAACGAAAACCAACGATTGCCCATCCTGTGATGGGAAAGAGATTTTACCCTTCGGTATGCTTTTTTGCTTCTAACTGCCGGCAAATCTATTCGGGAATGCCACAGGAAGACATGATATTCATCAACCCGGGTAGTGACAGTTGTCAGAAATGGCGGCCAACTGCCTGGTTCAGGGCCGGCTGATGGTAATCATAAAGGATAAAAATGTCTGCAATGGATATTTGCAACTGTAAAAGATTCTTTTGAGCTGTGTATTTTATAAAGTCAATACAGAATCCTGTACTCAAAAGGAATTAACTAAAGGACTTAATTCAACACCGATTCTTCCAGCTCCCTGAACGTTTGAATGGCTTTGGGAAAAAGAATATTGTTTTCGAGATGCACATGCTGGTGCAGGTCCAGTTCAAATGCTTTCAGTGCCGCAAAGCTCAACCGGTAGGTGGTGCAGGCATCTTGGGGCGGTGTATAGTCGTTTGTCAGCAGCCTGATTTCATTCAACAGGGCGCCGGCATGGTCGTGTTCCATTTCCATCACCTGCATGGGCGCCTGGATGTAGGCAATATTCATTTGCAGGTTGGCAGGTTCATTGGCAGCCAGTTTTTCCAGTTCTTTTATGCGGGGAAAAAGAATCAGCTCTTCTTTCTCCATGTGCATTTCCATTTCTTCTTTCACCGCTGCGAAAGTTTCAAAAATTTTAAAAAGCTCACTATGCCTGTCGCCGTGTTTGGAGGCCACTTTTTGCAGGTATGCAAATAACTGCGGCATTTCATTTTTTACATAGGCATGATGTGTGTTCACAATATATTCAGTCAGCTGGGCCAGGGTCATTTTTTCAAAATCAACCAGGTTGTTTCCCGTTTCGGCAAAAACAGTTTCGAGTTCTGTGGCGATGCTGTCAAGTGGCAGTTGCTGTTCGGTACAGGCCTGGGCCAGCGATCGTTTTCCTTTGCAGCAGAAATCGAGGTGATATTTTTCAAAAACAGCGGCGGTCTTGTGATTATTGTTTACGATCTGGGCAAGCGTCAGCGAAGTGAGGGGAAGACTCATAGTATTTGATTTCTACAAAAATGACCAGATGACTTTACCGGCCCGTATGACTTCTGTCAGCATTTTGGGTGATAAAAATCAGCAGGGCTGAAAAGCAGACCGGTACAGAGTTTACTATGGTTGGACAATGAACAATGCCGTTTGCGAAAAACGAAAAATCCTTGAAAATCTAATTAAGAAAAAGACGGGCTATTATGAAAGGTTTCATTCCGGGTAACAAAAGGCGATAGCCCGGAGTTTTTCCTGGTCAAAGAATTTAAACCGCTTTGCCCGGTAGTTGATAAGCTTTTCGTTTTTGAAATCGGTTAGAATTTTTGACACCTGCTCTTTCGTGGTGCCGGTCAGGTCGGCCATATCCTGGCGGGTGAGGTGAATATGAATGCCGTTTGCCTGGGTATTATAGTTATAAATACCGGCGATATAAAGAAGTATGTAGGCAATTTTTTCCCGTACATTTTTTTGTACCAGGTGCATGGTGCGGGTTTCAGTTTCTTTTAGCTCCTGCAGGTAGGCCTTGATAATTTCTTTACGGAAATCAGCACATCGTTCCAGCAGGGAGTGAAAATGATCGGCCCGCAGCAGGCAGAGTTGTGTATTTTCCACAGCAACGGCTGAAACAGGATAACAGTTGAAATTTTCCAGTGTACGGTGGCCGAGAATATCGCCTTCCTTTGCCAGCCGGGTGATGAGTGGCCGGTTATTTTTCCCGTTCACTTCCATTTTTATCACTCCCGATTTTACAAAGGCAATCTGGATGGCTTCTTTTCCCTCTGTAAAAATTCTTTCGCCCTGCTTCACCTGCCGGAATATTTTTTGGGCTGAAATTTCTTTCAGCACCGGGTCGCTGCAATTGTTCAGCAGCGAGCAGCCTCTTGTTTTACAGGTGAGGCAGGAAGGATTGGGCCAGGTCATACAGCAATGCTTAATCCAGAGAAATACGGAAAGATATTTTTCCATGAAAAATCTTCCGCCTGTTTTTATCAACCGTAAGGTTAAAGGTTAACATTGCAAAGGCAAATCATTTCTGGCACATCCTGAATGATTTTTGTCAGTTTTGCTCCTCTTACAGGAAGCAATGCTCAAGGTCTACAGCAGCGCTGCCCCCACTACCCGGGGGCAGCGGTTTTTTCAGGCATTTTTTTTTCAGTTAGCTGCCAGCCTGTAAATAAGAATGATAATAATGACGCCAAGGATGGAAGTGTAAATTAATTTATTGTACCTGGCCAGCCAGTTGGGCAGATAAATGTCGAAGTTGTCTTTTGCCGAATCAGAATACCGGCGGGCCATGATGGTGAGGGGGCAATTATTTTTAAAAACAAGCAAAATAATTCCTTCCGCCAGGAAGCAGCCGGGACCTATCCATACCCATATGTCAATTTTATTGCTGATGACAGCATACAGCAAATAGAAAATAATCACATTGAAGAAAAGCCAGATCAGGGTATGTATAATCCTGATAAGCGTAAGTTGTTTCATACTTTACAAATCCTTTCTTCTGAAAATACGCAGAGCCCACCATAACGGTACCACCATCCATAGCAGCATGATACCGGCAGTGAAAAGTATTCCGGTTCCGCTGCCAAAGAAATCTTTGTACAATGCCCCGGTATAACCCATCAGTGCGCTGACATCCATTTTCAGCATAATGGAGATGCGACCGAGATCAATGGGGTTCAGCGCTGATAATACAAGGGTGATTTTCTCCAGCGGGTAATCGCTGAAGCTGAACAGGATTAATAGAACAAGCCCGTCGTAAATCAATGCGAAATAAAACCAGAGCAGCAGTACAAAGCCGATGCCCCTTGCTTTATCTCTTGCTATGACGGATGTGAGAAATGAAAGAGAAGTAAAAACCAGCGTCAGTGAAAAGCCTGTGAACAGGAGAGTAAAACCCACGCTGTCGGGTGCAAAAAGCAGTACCGGTATGCCCACACCGATTAAAAAGCTGCTGAGCAGCGAGAGGCTTACACCGGCGTATTCGCTCAGCAGAATACGGCGCCGGCTCATCGGCTGCGAAAGCATCAGCTCGATAAACTCATAGGAGTTGTAATAATGAATGGTGGTAAAAATCATGCTGATGAGCGGCACGACGATCAGCACAATATTCAGCAAGCTTAAAATCGCCTTGCTGCTGTTTTCTTCCATATTGAAAAGGCTGAAAGAAACCAGCAGCAGGAAAGCGGTATATGCAAGAATTACTTTGCTTCTTACAATGTCGTAAAGCACATATTTTGATAACTTAAGCATAGCCCCTCCCGGGCCCTCCCCGCCGGGGAGGGAGTAATTTTTATTGTTAATAAATTTTTCTTTCGCGGCTCGACTCAAACATTTTGTCAATCCATTCGCCGCTGAATTTTTCACCTTTCATAATTCTTGCAATTGCTTTTCCAAGTTTCAGCTCGCCGGTATCTTCCCGCAGCTGTTCTATTTCCTTAAAAAACTCCAGCCGGCCTTCCTGCAGGTACATGATATGCGTTGTCAGTTCATCCAGATCGCTGAGGATATGCGAGGTAATCAGGATGAGCTTGTTCTTTTCTTTTTGCTGCAGAATTTTTTCTTTTAAAATTTCCGATGACAGCGGGTCAAGACCTGCCGTGGGTTCATCCAGTATCAGCACACCGGGATTGAAATAAAACGCCAGTGCAGCGCTTACTTTCTGGCGGGTGCCGCCCGACAGGGTCCGCATCGGTTTTTCATAAATTTCCTTCAGCCTGTATTTTTCAATCAGCTCTTCATCCAGTTTTTCTGCCGGCACATTCCTTATATTTTTCAGCATTTTAAAAAGCTGGCCCACTTTCATATTATCAGGATAGCGGCCAATCTGCGGCATATAGCCGATCTGCGAACGGTACGAAGGATCGCCGTTGATGGGTATGTTGTTAAAATAAATATTGCCGCTGCCGGCCTTCACCATGCCGAGAATACATTTTATCAAAGTGGTTTTACCTGAGCCGTTGGGGCCAATCAGGGATATCACCTGTCCTTTTTCCAGCACAGCATTGATATCATCCAGCGCCTGCAGTTTTTTGAATTTTTTACTGATATGTTCAATCCGTATCATAATTTATTGGGCTTTATCATTGGTTTATCGTCAACAAGATTTTCCGGAGTAAGGCTGGGTATGGCTTTCTCGGCTTTATCGAGCAGTGTCACCATAAAGCTGCGCAGCAGGAGCAGTGCGTTGGGGTTTTGCTCCACAATCATGGCGTACATGCTTACCGGGTGATAAGGCACATCGCCCTGGCCGTCTTTATTCCGGTCGTAGCCATCATATTTATCCCAATAATTGTTATAAAATTTGTTCAGCACCATGGTGCCGTTGGTGGCCACGTCGAAGCTGTTGCCGAAAAAATTATTATGATGAAAATTATTGTCATCGCAGCTGGCCTGCACCTTGGTGGCCCAGCCGTTTTCTTTAAACGTGTTTTTGGTTATTTCAATGCGGCTGCTTCCTTCCATATGAATGCCAACGGAGTTTTGGTAAAAAATATTCTGCTGAATATGGCTGTCGGTAATATCCTTCAGCAGGATGCCGTAGGAGGCGGGACCCCAGTTTTTTTCAAAGCGGTTGCCTTCCATTTTCACTTTGTGCGAATACATCACCGCCACGCCGGCGCCGTTGTTTTTAAAAATATTTTTTAAATAAGTGTCGCTGTTTGAAAACATAAAGTGCAGGCCGTAGCGTATATTTTTTTCACTCAGGTTATTCTGAATGACAGAGGCAGTTACAAATTCAAAATAAATACCATCGCGGTGCCCGCTGATACGGTTGTTGTCTACCAGTGCATGGCTGCACTTCCACAGGTGAATGCCGTTGCCTGTATTTTGCTCGGAGGCGGGAGTGCCGGTCACGGTATTGTTTCGAATGGTGATGAAGGAAGAATTGGAAAAATGAATGCCGAAATAGGAATTTACGACTTTGTTATTCTCCACCACTATGTATTTGGCATCAATTACTTTTACCGAAGCATAATCGTTCATGGCTGACTGGCCGCTGTTCTGAAACTGAAATCCCCTGATAGTAATGCCGGTACCGCTGACTGTAAAAATTTCAAATTTGTTTTCCCCGTCAAACACCGGGAAATTGCGGCCGAGGAAAACAAGGTGGCTTTTATTAATTACAATATTTCCTTCCCGGTAAAATCCCGGCTCTACTATTATTGTATCCTTTTCTTTAGCCGATTCTATCGCTGTACGGAGTGAAGTGAATGGTTGATTTTTGCCCACTACAATCGTACGGGCCTGCAGAGCAGAAGAAAGGACAATCGCTGGTAATATGATAAGTAACCGGTTCACTTTTATTCTACCTGGTTATAAAGTTCATTCCACGACAGGATTTTTCCTGTTGAGTCAGTAATATATTTTGCCGCTGCTTCTTTGGTGGTGAATGCCGAAAGGTTAAAACCCATGGGGCTTTTTGTAAGCGGGCTGGCGGCAAACACCGCTATACCTGTTTCAATAAAATCATTTTGCTTTTCATAATTAATCACTACGGTGCGGGAAATATCCTTTTGTTCAATACTCTCCGTTTTCATAAAGCGGACCATGCAGCCAACATCATCAAATTTGTACACCTTGCCTTTTTTGGTAATTAATTCGCTGCCAAATTTCGGATCGGCAATTCCCATTTTGCACAGATAGCAGATATCGGTTCCGTACCGGAAAGGCTCCGGCTTCGATGAACACCCCGATATAAAGAAGAGCAACAGGACAGTTACCATGGCCGCCGACAGTTTTAAATTCTTTTTGTGCATACGGTACCATTCGAAAAACCATACGATAAATGCAATGGAAGCTGCGCCAATAATTATCCAGCCGCCAATAGTGGGAAAAGAATAAGCGTCAAAATTCAACAATCGTTTATGACCGATAAGCGGCGGCTGGTAAGAAAGTCCCGGTACTTTGATAGGCGCTGTGGGGTCAAGGTTGTGGCCGTATTCATATCCCCAGCGGTAAAAATCGTACATGGCAAACAGGCCGCCAAAAGCTGTGAATACAAGATACCAGAATAATATTTTCCTGTTGCCAATGATGGCTATGGAAAGACCCAGGACAATATAAAAAGCCACTACATAAATGAGAAATGAAAATTCAGGAAACATGGCCACGCTGATGTGCCGCATGCCAATGTAGTGATTCAGCCCGTTGATGATGTCAATGTCGCCCTTGATGTCATTGAGCCAGATATTCATTACCAATCCTTCGGGGTACTGCGGGGCAAACAGGTCAATGCGCCAGATGGGCAAGAAAAAAGTGGCAATCAGTGAAAGCGATGCGGCTGCTACTAGTATCCGGGATGTTAAGCTCAATCTGTTCATGGTTTTCGGTTAAAAGAGGGCCGGCCTGCAAACCGGCCCGTTATTCATAATGAAAAAGCCTCAGCAACGACTACTATTGTTTTGCGGGTGGAAGCAATACGGCATCCACTACATGAATAATTCCGTTGGCGGCAGGTACAGAAGCTACCACGTTGGCGGTACCATTCACCAGTACCTTGCCGTCTTTTACATTTAATGTTATATCGTTCAGGTTAGCCATATTTATTTTTTGCCCATCCCTCATGTTTTCAGTTTTATATACGCCTACCGCAACATGATACTCAAGTATATTTTGCAAATCTGCTTTTTTATCATCTTTCATCAAGCCATCCAATGTGCCGGCCGGCAGTTTGTTGAATGCATCATTGGTAGGTGCAAATACCGTAAACGGACCGGCATTGGAAAGATCGTTTACGTAATCAGCCTGCTTCAGGGCGGCCACCAATGTGCTGTGATCTTTTGACTCTGCTGCTATTTTCACTACATCTTTTTGCGATACATCATCTTTTACAGCTTCCTGCCCGCCTGCGGGTGTGGCGGCTTCGGCAGTTGTTGCCGTTTTTGATTCATTGCTGCTGCAGGCACTGAAACCAACCATCAGTGCCAGGATTGTCATCAGTCGAAAAATCTTTTTCATAATAGTTAAGTTTTTATGATTTCAGGCAGGCTTTCGTTGGTTTTACAGCTCCCCGCCCTGCTGAACGGGGAGCTGTTCATAAAAACTATTTCGTTTCGGCAGCCGGTTCAGTTTTACCCGTGCTGAAAGTGAGTGGTACATTGGCGCCGGCTGCACTTACCCTGATATAGCCTTGCATTTCCTGGTGCAATGCCGAACAGAAATCAGTGCAATAGAACGGAAACACGCCTGTACGATCGGGTTTCCATGTCAGTGTTTGTGTTTCACCGGGCATAATCAGCAGCTCAGCATTATTGGCGCCTTTCACGGCAAAGCCATGCGGAATATCCCAGTCCTGCTCCAGGTTGGTTACGTGGAAGTACACCACATCACCCAGCTTCACACCTTCTATATTGTCGGGAGTAAAGTGAGAGCGGATGGAGGTCATATACACATGCACTTCGTTTCCTTTTCGCACCACCTTTGCATTGTTGTCACCCAGCGTGGCATGCGGGTGTTTATTTTCTTCAATCTTATAAATCTTCTGGCTGTTTTTCATCAGCAGGTCGGCGGGTATGGCCTCTGCATAGTGCGGCTCGCCAATGGTGGGGAAATCGAGCAGCAGTTTCATCTTGTCGCCATCAATAGAATAGAGCTGTGCACTCTGCGCAAGCTCAGGCCCGGTGGGCAGGTAGCGGTCTTTGGTTATTTTGTTGTAGGCAATCACATATTTACCCCAGGGTTTTTTGGTGGGTCCGCCGGGTACGCACAGGTGACCGATGGAATAGTAAGTAGGCACACGGTCCACTACTTCCAGTGTTTTCACATTCCATTTTACTATTTCCGAAGAAACAAAGAACGATGTGTAGGCAAAGCCGTTTGCATCAAATTCGGTGTGCAATGGCCCGAGGCCGGGTTTTTTCACTTCGCCATGTAATACGGCATCGTATTTCAGCACAGGGATACCGTCATATTCACCTTCAAAATTTTTTGCAGCAATGGCTTCCTGCATTTTTGTAAAGGAAAATACCGGGATGGTGGCTGCCAGCTTGCCGCTGCCTACAATATATTCACCGGTGGGATCGGTATCGCATCCGTGCGGCGATTTGGGGCAGGGCATCATATATACCATATCCGGCAGCTCATTCGGATCCAGCACTATCACTTCGTTTTCGATAGTGGAGGTGGCGGAATGAGTGGCCTCATCATATACATTGTGTGCATACTTCACTGCTTTTTTCTGTCCTTTGCCTGCCTTTACATATTCTTCAGCTTTTTTCCAGTTAATGGCAATAATAAAATCTTTATCTTTTTGCGAGGCATTTACTTCCAGCAGTGTGTTGGCCTTTTCTGAATTATAGCAGCTGAAGAAGAACCAGCCATGCGACTTGCCTTTGCCGGCACGGGCCAGGTCAAAGTTTACACCGGGCAACAGCAACTGGAAAGCAATATTCATCCGGCCACTGCCCGCATCCACACCAATAAAACTTACCGTGCCTTTAAAATTGTCTTTATAGGTATTGATGGGTACGTCCTGTTTATCGCCAACCGGCACGCTGAAGCGGGTACCGGCTACAACATACTCTGTGTTTTCAGTAATAAAAGGCGAAGAGTGGTTGCCGGCGCTGTTGGGAATTTCGATGATTTCGGCAGTGCGGAAAGTTTTCAGATCAACCCGTGCAATGCGGGGCGTATTGTTGGCGTTGCCAAAAGCCCAGCGACCGTCATGCGAGCCATCTGTGGTAGAGAGGGCAATGTGGTGAAGGTCATCCCAGGGAATAAAACCAGTCGAGGTATTCAGCATCGCTTTCGATTCTTCACTGTAGCCATAACCCTTTTCGGGGTCAACAGAAAATACAGGAATTACACGGAACAAACGACCGGAGGGCAAACCATACACCGACATTTGCCCGCTGAAGCCGCCGGAAACGAAGTTGTAAAACTCATCGTATTTGCCAGGCGCCACATAAACTTTTGAAGCAGCATCGCCGCCTACGGCCGATTGGGCCCCTTTGGGTTTGCAGCTTTGCATTGCTGCCAGTGCAGCAGCGGTTACAGCAAAAGGAAGCACCCGTTTAAAAAATGTGTGTTTCATGTTTTTTTGGTTTATCAGTAAAAAATTAAAGTGTCGGTTAAAGATTTGCTCCAACCCTGGTAATCGTTACGTGTTTTCAACAGGACAGAATATACGGCCGGTTACTTTTCACCATCATTGCTGCGCATAAATTCAAAAATGATGCGGGCGTCTTCCTTGCTGATATTCTGGTTGGGCATACGCACCATACATTGTTCCAGCAGTTTTTGCGCTTCGGCATCAGTTTCCAGCATCATGTCCACGTTGGTAATCATGTTCATAATCCACACAGGTTTTCTTCTTTTCGTCACATCTTTCCATCCCGGGCCAACCAGTCTTTCATCTGTAAGGCGGTGGCAGCTCTGGCATTTCAGCTCATAAATATTTTTTCCACCCGTCACCCATTCGGCATTCAGCGGGTTGCTGATGGTTATTTCACTTTCTTTGATTTCGGTGCCATGCGTTTCAGGCTGATTTTTAGTCAGCTCCTGTACGTCCAGGGGTTTGGCATCTTTATCTACACCCCCGCCACAGGCAGATAAAAGGCTAAGACCAGAAACGGCAATCGTAGTTGTGATAATTGATTTCAGTTTCATGTTGCAGAGATTTTTTGTTTAAAAAAATTAATCAGGATAAAAAAGGTTAGGATTTTTTTTAAAAGATAACTGCATCTTTTATTACGGGAACAAAAGTATTCCTGGTGCACAGGGGGTAGTATGATATGTGTCAAAAAAAGGGATGAGATTAATCACCCGGTGAAAAACCGGGTCCATGTACTTTTGAGCGAAACTATTTTTATGTTTTTATCCAAGTCGTTTGGATATGCGTTGCGGGGTATCCTGTATGTAGCACTGATGCAGGATGAAAAACGAAGGGTGCAAATTGATGAAATTGCCACCCAGTTATCCGTACCCAGGCATTTTTTGGGTAAAATAATGCAGCAGGTTGTGAAAGCGGGATTATTACAATCAACCAAGGGGCCGTATGGGGGATTTTCATTAACCGATGTTACATTGAATTCACCCATTATTAAATTGCTGGAAATTACCGATGATATGACCCGGTTTGAAATATGCGTACTGAATTTGAAAGCCTGCAACAGCAGCAATCCTTGTCCGCTGCATTTTGAGATGGATGTCATTAAAAACAGGATGTTATTTGTTTTTCAGAAAACCACCATCGGTGATTTATTGATAGATAATAAAAGCTCGATCATTAAAAGCCTCTCGGCTTTCTGACGATAAAAATCTGTTTCGCAGTTGATGAAAGTCATTTGCCGGGTTTCCTCAACCTGTTATCATTGCCTTTTATTGGGTGAAAAAGCTGTAAATGTCCATGTTTCTTCCTGTATATAAAATTGAACCCGGCTCCTTTGTAACTGACATAGTGAAACAGGATTACCGTACCGCGGATATTTTCCTGAAATATGGCATTGATTTTTGCTATGGCGGCTTATGGACAGTGGAGCTTGCCTGTAAGGAAAAAGGGCTGGATACTGCAGAAATGCTGAAAGAACTGAGAAGAGTGGTGAGGCAGGGCCGTTCCGGCGCTGTGATGGACTTTGAAGGATGGGATGTGGATTTTATGATTGATTTTATTTTAAATGTACATCACCGCTACCTGTATAAAGCCTTGCCGGAAATACAGGCGTATGTGAACCGCTTCCTGGATGGGCGCCAGGAAAAATATCCGGAGTTGGTGGAATTAAAAACTATTTTTACCCGCTTTATGAAAGAATTTCCCCCGCACATGAAGCAGGAAGAAGAAATTATTTTTCCATATATCCGCCAGATCTATGATGCTTACATCCACCGTGAATCGTACG
This sequence comes from uncultured Chitinophaga sp., assembly GCA_964508655.1. GTDB lineage: Bacteria > Bacteroidota > Bacteroidia > Chitinophagales > Chitinophagaceae > VBAS01. The sequence continues at coordinate 24,373 of CAZDUO010000044.1, forward strand.
CCAGCCTGCTGGTTCGCACCCTGCGCAAACCGGTAGAAGAAGTGATGCAAAAAGAACATGAAACCACAGGTACTTTACTTCGCCGCCTGCGGGAGCTTACCAATAACTACACAGCACCGCCAGAGGCTTCCCTTACACACCGGGTTACATTTGCCAAACTAAAAGAGCTGGATACCGACCTGGTGCAGCATATTCATCTTGAAAACAATATTCTTTTTCCAAGAGCCATTGCCATGGAAAAAGAATTGCTGAACCAGGAATGAATTATTTCTCTGCCGGGCACTCATTTTTTATATTTACAGTTTGAAATGCAAAACCTGCACCCGGCATGCTTGACCAGGCCCACATGACGTCTTTATTTGAAAATGCTACGGAAGGTATTCTGCTCACTGATTCAAAAGGAAAAATCCTGATTGTAAACCCGGCAGCCAGCCGCATGTTCGGATATGCCAAAGAAGAACTGAAGAACAAAACCATCGAGCTGCTTATTCCACAAGAATACAGGGAAAGACATGTGAACCTGAGACAGGATTTTTACCAGCATCCGAAAAACCGGGATATGGGCGCCGGCCGCGACCTGTTTGGCTGCAAAAAAGAAGGAACTGTGTTCCCGGTGGAAGTGAGCCTCAGTCACTACAAAAAGGAGAATGAACTGTATGTGATTGCCTTTATCGTAGACATAAGCCGGCGAAAAGAAATGGAGCAAAACCTGGTACGGAAACAAAAAGAACTGGAAACCGTAACCAACCAGATAAGAAAACTGAATACAGAACTGGAAAGAAAAGTGGAGGAAAGAACAAAAATTCTGAAAGAAGCGCTGCAGCGTCTTGAACAATCGCAGACCGAGCTGAGCGAAGCGCTGGATAAAGAAAGACAGCTGAATGAAATCAAAAGCCGGTTTGTTTCCATGGCATCACATGAATTCCGTACCCCCCTAAGCGCTGTTTTATCTTCGGCATCGCTGCTTTCAAAATATAGTAAGGAAGAAGACCAGGAAAAGAGGGAACGGCATATCAACCGCATAAAAGATTCTGTTAAACACCTCAATGATATCCTGGAAGATTTTCTTTCACTCGGCCGCCTTGATGAAGGCCGGGTGGCTGCCGACCCCGCTGAATTTAACTTGAAAAAACTGGTGGTAGAAACCCTGGCTGATTTAAAAATTATTTTAAAACAAGGCCAGAAATTTGAACAGGATTATGAAGGCGCCGAGGCTGTGTTTGCCGACAAGCGGCTGCTCAAAAACATACTGATTAATCTTATCAGCAACGCCATAAAATTTTCTGCTGAAGAAATGCCGATTGAAATAAAAACGGCTGTCAGCAAGTCATCAGTATGCATTACTGTAAAAGATTGTGGCATCGGTATATCCGAAGAAGACCAGGAGCACCTGTTCAGCAGTTTTTTCCGCGGTACCAATGCAGCCAATGTACAAGGTACGGGTCTGGGGCTTCATATTGTAAAACGCTATATTGACTTAATGAACGGAACAGTAAATTTGCAAAGCAAACTGGGGCAAGGTACCACTGTCATCATCCGGTTCCCAACCTCACTAAAAACAGCTACATGAAATCAATACTTGTAATAGACGATAATAAAGACATTAGGGAAAACACGGCTGAAATACTGGACCTGGCAGGGTATAAAACCTTCACGGCAGAAAATGGCAAAATAGGAGTGGACCTGGCTGTGAAAGAAAAGCCTTCCGTGATTGTTTGCGACATCATGATGCCCGACCTGGACGGCTACGGCGTTTTGCACATGCTGCGAAAAAACCCCGATACGCAAAATATTCCTTTTATTTTTTTAACGGCAAAAACCGAGCGCAGTGATTTCCGCAAAGGAATGGAAATGGGCGCCGACGACTACATCACCAAACCGTTTGAAGACATCGAGCTGCTGAATGCGATTGAAATAAGACTGAAAAAAGCTGAAATACTGGAAAACAAATATGCTGCTTCCAGCCAGGGGGTGTCGCAGTTTTTAAAAGATGTGAAAGACAGCGGGCTGATGAAGCACCTGGCCGACCAGTATGATGTGGAGTCGTACAATAAAAAGCAGACGCTTTACCAGGAAGGCAGGCGGCCGAAATTTTTATATTATGTGATGAAGGGAAAAGTGAAAGGATTTAAAACGCATGAAGACGGCAAAGAGTACATCACCGATTTGTTCAGCGAAGGTGATTTTATCGGCTACCCGGCTTTGATTGAAGACCGCAATTATGATGACAGCGCCGTGGCGCTGGAAGATTCGGAAATCATGCAGATTCCCCGTGAAGATTTTCACCAGATGCTGTTTGGTGATCTGAACATTGCCGCCAAGTTCATCCGCATCATAACAAAAAATGTAAAGGAGAAAGAAGAGCGGCTGCTGAATCTTGCCTACAGCTCGCTGCGTAAACGGGTGGCCAAAGCGCTGGTCAGCATACAGGAAAAATTTAATACCGACGGCCAGACCCGGCCCATAGAAATATCGCGGGAAGATATAGCCCATTACGTGGGCACGGCTACCGAATCACTCATAAGAACGTTGAGCGATTTCAAAGTGGAAAAGCTTATTGAAATAAAAGAAGGAAAAATTTCCATTGCCAATTTTGACAAACTGAAGAATCTGCTTTATTAAATAGCAACCCCCGCCGGTTACGGCCGGCGGGGATTTTGCTTTTTTTCATCATCCTGTCAGTTTACTGAAATGCTTTTGACCTTCCTGGGTTCTTTCACTTCCAGTTTCGGAATCACGATTTTCAATTCCCCGTTTTTGTACCCGGCTTCAATTTTGCCCAGGTCGCAAAACTCGGGAAGTGTAAAGCTGCGGCTCCAGCTGCTGTAGTTGTACTCCCTGCGGTTGTACCGGCCTTCTTTTTCTTCTTTCTCTTCTCTTTCGTGTTCGGCGCTGATGGTCAGCATGTCTTCCACGGCTTCCACTTTAAAATCTTTCTTTTCCAGCCCGGGTGCAGCTATGGTAAGCTTATATTCCCGGTCGGTTTCCACCACGTTTACAGCCGGCACATTCATTACTTTTCCAAAGTTGAAAAATTCATCCAGCGGGGCATTGAAAAATTTTTCCATCCAGCCGCTGTCAAAAAGCGTGGGCCAGGATGTTCTGGGTTTGTCAACAGCTTTGGTTTCCATATACCAGTTTTTTAAGTGAGAAATTTTATTTGCCCCGGCAAGATAGATGGCCACGAAGGGTTAAAAAATGATGACGAAAACTGAAACCAATGATTGTTGTCAGGAAAATTCAGTCGTGCAGAAACCGGTCAATATCTCTTCGTTGTTTTTTGGTGGGCCGGCCTATTTTGCTCAGCCGTTTGCCGGTATGAAAGCTGGCGGCCTGGAACTGCAGCCTTTCGGTTTCTTCGGCGGGTGTGATATCAATGTAGTATTTGATTGCCTCGCTATATGTTACGCGGTGATGTAATAGCCCGGCTACGCGGATGCGCCATCTTTTTGTTTCGGTTTTCACTTCATACTCATCGTCCACATGCACGTGCCTGCCGGCTTTAGCCTGCAGGCCGTTGTATTTTACTTTGCCGGTGTCGCAGGCAACAGCTGCAAGCGTCCTGGTTTTAAAAAGCCGGATGGCCCAGAGATATTTATCGAGGCGGAGTTTGTCTTCTTTGTTCACAATACAAAATTAATTCAGCCGGCAGGCTTTTACCGGAGATGAATAACATACGCAAATCATCATTTGGCCAGCGGCGATTTGATAATGCTGAACGTTTTTCCCAGCCTTGCCAGCGCTTTGTCTTTTTCAAAAATTGTGATGGAGTAAAGTGTGGGTGGCACAAGTATCTTCCCTGTTTTGTCCATTATGCCCCACCATTTGTCAAAGAAAATAAACACGCCGTTTTCGCAAGGGATAATGTTTTCGTATTTCGGCTCTGTTATTTCCGTACCCGATTTATCAATGATGCCCCATTTTGAATTCAGCTTCACCCGGGCAAAACCGTCCTTAAAGCTGTCGCAGGTATCGTATTTGGGTTTTATCATCATATCGCCTTTCTCATTGACATAACCCCATTTTCCTTTTTCCCTTACGGCCAGCATTCCGTTGTTGCAGAATATCAGGGTTTCCACTCCCTCCAGTTTTTTGAAAATTTCTCCTTTTTTATTCATCAGTTCATACGTTTTGTTGTCGGTGCTTACCACGGCCACATTTTCCCAAAAAAGATATGCCTGCCATGCGGTGATGACAAATTCTTCTTTCAGCTGCGGGTTGATGTAGTAAAAAGTATGCGGGTTGTTGTCTGTTCCTTTTATTTTTCCAAGCGCAAAGCCCGATCTGAATTCATTTAGCTCATCATATTTCCGGGGTGGCTCTTTCAGGTTGCCGCTGCGGTCAACAAAAAAATAATTGCCGTCATTTTTTACCAGGCCCCATCCGTTGCGGAAGCCCTGTGCATTTTCATAAGCCACCGGCAAAATCACATTGCCTTTATTGTCAATGTAGCCATACTTTGTTTTTCCGTCAATGGTTTTCGATACCCGGGACACCCCGTCGGCAAAGCCGGTGAAGCCATCGTATTCGCAGGGAATGATTTTATTTCCGTTCAAGTCAATAAAACCATATTTGCCGGATGTACTGCATTTAAAGCCCGCCATTCCCTCGGAAAAATTATAAACGGCGCTGCAGTCTTCAATCTTTTTAATCACCTTGCCGGTTTTATCCATCATCACATACGGATAATCTGAATGTTCATAGGCAGCGTATCCGTCTGCATTAAAAGATTTGTAAGAAGCATCGGTGAAGATGCCAAAGTCCTTTCCTGTTTTGTCAATATAATGCCATTTGCCATCAGTCATCTTTACCCAGGCACCGCCGGTATTGTCGAAATTGGTGACATCAAGATATGCCGGTTTAATTATCCATTTGCCGGTTTTATCAAGAAATCCATACCGGTTGGTTTCCGGGTCTTTGGCTGATGCAAGGCCGTGATAAAAAAAACCCAGCGATTCAAATTTCAAGGGTATGATTTCGCCTCCTTTTTTATCAATATAACCATAGAGATTGACGGATGCGGAAACCGGGCTTTTTTTCCCTACCCAGGCCAGGCCGTGGTTTTCAAAGTTGCCGGCAACATCGTAGCGGGTCATGATAACTTCATTTCCTTTCAAATCAAGAAATCCGTATTTGCTGCTTACCTGGCACTGAATCATTCCGTAGTAACAGCCCAAAAGTGTGTACACCGATTTTACTTTTTCAAATAGCCAGTTTCCTTTCAAATCAATAAATCCGTATTTGCCGTCTTTTTCCGCTTTGCATACTTTTTCCCTTGCGAACACCGTCAGGGCCGTGTATTCAAGCGGCAACAGCAGTTTGCCGGTCACGTCCATCAATCCCCATTTGCTGTTTTTTTTCACGGCCACATAAAAGCTGTCAGTCTGCAGGTCATCGTATTCAACGGGTATGATGATTTTGTGCTGAATGCTGGCAACGCCGTATATATTTTTATTGTCGGCTTTTTTCCGCAGGGTTACAAAAGACGGGTTGGTGGCAAAAGGATTTACATAATCATATTCGAAAGGGATAACTGTTTTCCCGGTTTTATCCAGCAGGCCGTATTTGCCATCTTTGTACAGGCTTACCAATCCCTTGCTGAATGACGGGATGGATTTATAAGTTGTGTTTGCATATTCATACACGGCGGGAATTATCACTTTTTCATTTTTATCCATGTATCCGAATTTGCCGTCCTTCTCAAAACCAAACAGGCCGTCGCCGCTGGCTTCCAGCTTCGGGTAGCTCAGATTTGATTTAGCGACGAAGACTGGATTAATTTGTGCGTTTGCAAAGCAGGGAAGAACGAGAAGTAATAGCAGAGCCCGCATGAATAAGTTTTTTCTGAAAGGTATAAAAAAAACAAAACAGCCCCGTTTGGAAGATTGGTATTGTTCACCTGAGTTTAATGTTGCTCAACTTATTGCCGCAAAATGCTTATGAAAATACGGGATGGTTTCAATGCCCTTGTAAAAATTTTCCAGGTTGAATTTTTCATTCGGGCTGTGCAGGTTGTCACTGTCGAGTCCGAAGCCCATAAACACAATTTTTATTCCCAGCTCTTCTTCAAACAATGAGCAAATGGGAATGCTGCCGCCGCCGCGTACGGGAATCGGTTCTTTGCCAAACGTATCTTTTATTGCTGCTGCTGCCGCTTTATACGCTTTACTGTCGATCGGCGTCATGTAGGGTTCGCCGCCGTGGTGCGGTTTTGCTTTTACTGTTATATAAGGCGGTGCTGTTTTTTCAAAATGGTTTATCAGCAGCTGCGTCATCTTTTCACTGTCCTGGTTGGGCACCAGCCGGGCAGATATTTTTGCAAAAGCCTTTGAAGGTAATACTGTTTTTGAGCCTTCGCCGGTATAGCCGCCCCAGATGCCGTTCACTTCAAGCGTTGGCCTGATGCCGGTTCTTTCATTGGTGGTAAAGCCTTTTTCTCCCCACAGTTCATTTACTCCCAGGTCTTTTTTGTATGCTTCTTCATTGTACGGCGCTGCTGCCAGTATTTTTCTTTCTTCAGCAGGCACATCCTGCACATCATCATAAAATCCGGGTATGCTGATGTGATTGTTTTCATCGTGCAGCGATGCAATCATCTTTGCAAGAATGGTGACAGGATTAGCCACTGCACCGCCGTAAGTGCCGCTGTGCAGGTCACGGTTGGGCCCGGTCACTTCCACTTCAATATAGCTCATGCCGCGGACACCAATGTCAATGGAGGGTGTAGCAAGACTCAGCATGGCTGTATCGCTGATGAGCACTACATCGGCTTTCAGCAGTTCCTTATGCGTTTTTATAAATTCAGCCAGATTGGCTGAGCCTACTTCTTCTTCGCCTTCAATACAGAATTTAATATTGGTGCAGAGTGAGTTTGTACGCACCATGGTTTCCAATGCTTTTAT
>CAZDUO010000045.1:0-25951 GCA_964508655.1 uncultured Chitinophaga sp.
CGTTGCCAAGTTTTACCAGGTGGTTGCCCACTACCGGGCTGATTTCAAAATTTCGTTCCGGCGTAATATGCACCTGTGCCACCTGGCTCATCCAGAAAGAATTGTTTTTGATATACAGCGCCAGCCTGGTCACATCATGCAGCAGCTCGCTGTCAGCAGCAGCATAATTTTTTTTACCGGGAATACCGGAGATCATGGGTACTCTTGCCGTCACTTTTTCTGAAAGTGGCAGTTTCTTTTCCGAGCTGTCGAGATAAAATGATTTGCCATCGGTAGTAAAGATTCTTGCCACGGGTTGCCGTTCGGTCACCTGCACGTGCAGCACATTGCGGTTGTCAAACCACATCTCGGCGTCCTGTATCCAAATATTGTCACGCAGCAGCTGTTCCAGCCTGCGCAGGTTGATGTCGGTAATTTTCATTTCCTTTATTGCGGAGCCGGTTGCAGTCTTCAGCAGTTGCGCAATATCGCCGGCATCAACAAAAAGGTTTTCTTCAGCGCCGCGGATGACGATGCTGTAATCCCGGCAGCTTTCTTTATTCTTTCTGCCGATAGCAGCAATCAGCAGGGTGAGCATACCGCCACTGATGCAAACCCAGAAAAACACCAGCAAAATTTTCCGTATGGTTGCTATTGTATTCACTTTACAAAATCATTTCAGATTTTTTTTAATTGGTTCCACCAGCAAATCAATATCGCCTGCGCCTGCCGTTATCAGTACTGCACCGTTTTCTTTATCCACCTTCTTTTTAAAATCATTTTCTATCCATTTCACCAGTTCATCTTTAGTCATTACTATCTTGTTCTTATTCTTCATTTTATTTAAAATCATTTCGCTGCTCACACCTGGTATCGGTAATTCCCGCGCCGGGTAAACGGGCAGCAGCACAATTTCATCTGCCATATCCAGCACTTCAGCAAAGCCATCTGCCAGATCCCTGGTGCGGGTGTACAGGTGCGGTTGAAAAATCACGGTGCATGTCCGGTTACTGAATAATGATTTTGCACCGTTGATCAGGGCCCTTAATTCTTCAGGGTGGTGCGCATAATCATCTATAAAAACAACTTTGTCTGTACGGAAGATATATTCAAACCGCCGCTTCACTCCCTTGAAATATTCCACCGCCGCTTTTATTTTTTCCTTATCAATTTCCAAAGAACTTGCTACGGCAAAGGCTGCCACTGCATTTTCCACATTGTGCATGCCGCCGGTATTCAGTTTCATTTTATCAAACCGGGTTCCTTTTACTACTACATCAAACTCATAACTGCCGTTTATCATCTTAATATTCTCAGCATACACATCGGCATTTCTGTTATTCAGGCTGTAGGTCAGCTTTCTTGTTCCTTTCAGCTCCTGTGTTCTTTTCAGTCCCAACTTGCTGATGAGCAGCCCGCCTTCTTTTATACGGCCGCTGAATTCAATAAATGCTTTTTCCATTTCATCCGCCGTGCCGTAGATGTCGAGATGGTCCGGGTCCATCGCAGTTATCACCGCTACATCGGGATTTAATTTCAAAAAACTCCGGTCGTACTCATCGGCTTCCACCACGCAAACATTTCTTTCACTTGCCCAAAAATTCGTTCCATAGTTCACCGAAATGCCCCCGAGAAAAGCATTGCATCCATACCCCGTATGCCGCAGCAGGTGAGCCACCAGGGTGGTGATGGTTGTTTTGCCATGCGTGCCTGCAATGCATATAGTAAAAGAACTTTCCGTTACCATTTGCAGCACATCGCTCCGCTTCGTCACTTTATATCCCTGTGCCCGGTAATACACCAGTTCTTCATGTTCTTCCGGCACAGCCGGTGTATAAACCACCAGGTCAGCATCTTTCGGAATCAGCGCAATGTTTTCTTCGTAATGAATCCGGATTCCGCTTTTCTCCAGTTCTTTTGTCAATGAGCTGGGTGTTTTATCATAACCACTCACTCTTGCTCCTTTTGCATGAAAGTATCTTGCCAGTGCACTCATTCCTATGCCGCCGATACCGATGAAATAAACCACCTTCACATCAGCTTTTGTTTTACTCTTTTCCCCTTCCATTTTAAATGCGCAATGTTCAATTATCAATGTGCAATGCTCAACCCTGAATTCCGTCACATAACTCCCGGCTCACAACCATCGATTTTTTACTCACCACCTGCCCCCCGGAGGGGGAATTCATAAGGACAGTATTGTTTGGACCATCGTGCCCCGGCTTCGTCACACCATATTGCCGCCGCCTGGTTAAATTCACACAGGCAGGCAGCGTGAAGGAGCGCCGCCCCGGGATTAATTTTTTCAAAAGAACTTTTAAAACATGCCGCCCGGGTATCAGTAATTAATCAGCCTTAAAATTTCATCTGCAATTCTTTCATCCGCATCTGCAATTGCCAAACCGCTGATATTTTTTTTCAAATCATTTTGTTTCACTTCATCTTTTGACAATTCAATAATCACTGTTGCCAGTTTTTCCTTCACTTCGCTGTCTTTAACCATCAGCGCTGCATTTTTATTTACCAGGCTCATAGCATTGGCCGCCTGGTGATCTTCCGCTGCAAAAGGAAACGGCACAAACAGAACCGGCTTTTTCATAACACACAGTTCGGCAATGGCAATGGCACCGGCCCGTGAAATCACCATGTCGGCAGCCGCATAGGCATATTCCATTTGTGTGATAAAATCATTTACCCATACACCTGCCTTGCCCAGTGCTCTTTGTTTTGCCCGTTCAGCGTATGGTTTTCCTGTTTGCCATACAAGTTGCAGTCCTGCATTCATTAATTCATCCAGCTGTTCATCAATTGCCTCATTGATTGATTTTGCTCCCAGGCTTCCGCCCACAACCAATACGGTCTTTTTTGATTCATCGAGGCCGAAAAACTTCAACCCTTCGCTTCTTGTAATGGCTGATTGCGAAATGGCAGTTCGCACGGGGTTTCCTGTCATCACAATTTTTTCTTTCGGAAAAAATTTTTCCATGCCTTCATACGCCACACAAACCGCTTTTGCTTTTTTACCAAGAAACTTGTTGGTCTTTCCGGCATATGAATTCTGCTCCTGAATCACAGTAGGTATTTTTCTTTGTTGCGCCCCCTGCAGCATGGGGAAGCTGGCATAACCGCCCACACCCACTACTATATCCGGCTTAAATTCATTCAGAATTTTTCGTGCCTGGAAATAACTTTTGATAATCTTGAATGGCAAACCGATATTTTTTATCAAAGAACTCCTGTTGAAGCCTGCTATATCCAGCCCAACAATTTTGTAACCAGCCTGTGGTACTTTTTCCATTTCCATTCTTCCTTTTGCGCCGACAAACAAAATTTCTATTGAGTCATCTTTTCTCTTTACTGCATTTGCAATGGCAATGGCAGGAAAAATATGTCCGCCTGTGCCTCCTCCGGCTATGATTATCTTTTTACTCACCTCTTTTTACTGTTCAATTTTCAATGCGTAATGCTCCCTGTTGATAATTGTCCCGATAATTATCGGGAGATCATTGAGCATTGAGCATTTCCTTTTTTCCTTCCAACTGCTCCACATTCCTTGCCACACTCAGAATAATTCCGATGGCAAGACAGGTAAACAAAAAACTGCTGCCTCCCATGCTCACCAGCGGAAGCGTAACACCGGTAACAGGAAACAGGTTTACGCTTACGGCCATGTTTGCCACGGCCTGTATTACCAGTGTAAAGCTGAGCCCCAGCGCCAGGAATGCACCAAAAGCATAGGGGCAACGTTTGAATATCCTGATGCTTCGCCACAGAAACAGCAGGTAAATAAATAACAGTATGGCGCCGCCAAGCAATCCATATTCCTCAATGATGATTGGATAAATAAAATCATTGTATGCCTGCGGCAAAAAATCCCGTTGCGTGCTGTTGCCGGGACCAACGCCGGTAAAACCGCCTTTTGCAATGGCAATTTTTGCCTGTGTCACCTGGTACGCATCATCATCTATAGCCTGCCTGCTGCCGTATATAAACCCTTCCACCCGGTTAATCCATGTATCGGCACGGGTAAATATGCCTGAAGATTTTTTTGCTGTGGCCAGTTCTTCATTACCGGGTGAGTTGTGACGGATGACTGCAGCAGCAACCAGCAACAGTACAGGAATACAGGCAATGGCAATGGTGACCAATAAATGTTTTGTACTGGCCCTGCCGATAAAGAGCAGCAGCAGGCAACTGGCGCCCAGCAGCATGGCTGTGGAAAGATTGGCCGGTGCAATAAGGGCGCAGATAAGACCGGCTGGTATGATAAGCGGCAGGTAACCCTGCTTCAAATCTTTAATGACGTTTTGCTTTTTGCTCAGCAATCGGGCCATGTACATAAACAAAGCCAGCTTGGCAAGGTCGGATGTCTGCATGGTCAAATTGATAATCGGCAGGCGAATCCACCGGCTGCCTTCATTCATCCGCACCCCGAAAAAAAGCGTATAAATGAGCAGCGGGATGGAAATGATGAAGAGTATCTGTGCAACTTTCGACCAGATAGTGTAGTTAACCCGATGCGCAAAATAAATAACGCAAATGCCCACAATGATAAAAGCAAACTGTTTGAACAGGTATACTTCCGTATTGCCCCGGTATAATTTATATGCCAGTGAGCCGGTGGCGCTGTACACAGCCAGCAGCGATACAAGCACCAGCAGTATCACCAGCGCCCAAATCACTTTATCGCCCCGGGTTTTTTGGCCAAAGTTTTTTAATTGATTCGGTATGTTTAATACTTCGGTCATTTTCTGGTTGCGGGTTTCTGGTTATTGGTTTCTGGTTTTTGGTTTTTGGTTTTTGGTTTTTGGTTTTTGGTTTTTGGTTCCTGGTTAACTTTGCTTCTTAAAACTTTTCTGACTTCTGACTTCTGACTTCTGACTTCTGACTTCTGACTCCTGACTCCTGACTTCTGGCCTTTGACTCACAACTCCCTTACTGCATCTTTAAACTGGCGGCCGCGGTCTTCATAGTTTTTAAATAAATCAAAACTGGCGCAGGCCGGGCTTAACAACACGACATCCCCTTTTTCAGAAAAATGAAAGGCAGCATGTACGGCTTCTGAGGCGCTGCCTGTGTTTACAATAGGGCTTACTATGTTGCCAAATGCCTCGTGAATTTTCCTGTTGTCAATGCCGAGGCAGATGATGGCTTTTACTTTTTCTTTCACCAGGTCCATCAATATGGAATAATCATTCCCCTTATCAACACCCCCAAGGATGAGGATGGTGGGTTTGGTCATACTCTCCAGTGCATACCAGGTGCTGTTCACATTGGTGGCTTTGCTATCGTTGATAAATTCCACGCCGCGGATAGTGGCCACCGGTTCCATGCGATGCTCCAGGCTTTGAAAGGTGGTGACGGCTTCGCGGATTTTTTCTTTCCGTAAATCCAGGGTGGAGGAGGCCACACAGGCAGCCATCGTGTTGTACTGGTTATGAATTCCCCTGAGTGCAAAATCGTGTACACTCATCCTCATAAAATCATCGCCGGTTCTTACATACATGTCTCCATCTTTGATAAATGCTCCATTAGGTACTTCGTTTTTCATACTGATTGGCAGTTGTTTTGAGTGAATATTGAACTGTTTCATATTTTTCATAGTTATTTCATCGTCCAGGTTGTAAATGAAATAATCATTCCGGGCCTGGTTCATAGCGATGCGGAATTTGCTGCGTATATATTTTTCAAAACTGTATTCATAGCGGTCGAGATGATCTTCGGTGATATTGGTAAGTACCGCCACATCCGGACGGAACGTTTTGATATCATCGAGCTGGAAGCTGCTTACCTCGGCTACATACAGTGGTTTGGGTTCGGTGGCCACCTGCCGGGCAAAAGAAAAGCCGATATTGCCAACCAGCGCACAGTCAAGACCTGCTGTTTTGCAGATATGAAAAGTAAGTGCGGTGGTGGTGGTTTTCCCGTTACTGCCGGTAATGGCGATTATTTTGCTATCACCTTTGAAGCGGAAAGCCAATTCTATTTCACTGATTACTTCAATTCCTTTTACTCTTAACTTTTTCACCAGGTCATTTTTTTCCGGGATGCCCGGGCTTTTCATTACTTCATCAGCATTGAGAATTTTTTTTTCCGTATGGCGGCCTTCTTCAAAATCAATTCCGGCCTGCAGCAGCTGGTTGCGATACTCCTCTTTCAAAGAACCCTCGTCGGAAAGAAACACATCATAGCCCTCCTGTTTTGCCAGCAGTGCAGCGCCGACGCCGCTTTCACCGCCGCCGAGTATGACAAATCTTTTTTTCATGACCTCGCCCCTGGTTACCTGCTCAATGAGAGGGAGCCAGGTTTTAGTTTCATTAATCTGCTGCTGTCATTAAGCATGCCTTCTTTTGTTCTTTGCTCATCAACCAGGTACTGACTAATCTTAAAAATTGTTTCAATAAACCGGCCCTGTTCACGGGTCTCCTTCCCTCCAGGAAGTCCGGGATGTGCCGGCTGTACGGAATTTGGTTCTTCACAAGCATTCGATTTTCTGCACCACAATCTGGTTTGGATCTCTTCACTGTTTCATGGGGTTGAGGATAGTGGTTTTTCAAAAATTATTTTTGGCCTCACCCTCCGCCTCCCTCTCCTGATGAGAGGAGGCCGGGTTAACTTTTTCAATCAATCTTCGAATCAGTCAAAACAGTATTTTTTATTTTATAAAAAAATCAATACGATAATTCATTAAATGATTAAAGAACTTTCATTTTCCAAATCCTTCTTCCCCCTTCCCATTTTACCTGCCTGTACGGCTGGCAGGCATTTTCAATTTTCGCCTTTCACTTTTCAATTTCCCTTTCTCACCCGACAGCTACCGTGTCATTACCTCATCTTCAGCGTTGCTATGCTCAGCAGCACAAGCAGCATCGTCACAATCCAGAACCTCGTTACAATTTTTGCTTCATGATAGCCCAGCTTCTGGTAATGATGATGCAGCGGGCTCATCAAAAAAATTCGTCTGCCCTCGCCGTATTTTCTTTTCGTGTATTTGAAATAGGCCACCTGCATCATCACACTGAGGTTTTCTACCAGGAACACGCCACAGAAAATAGGTATCAACAATTCTTTATGCACAATGATGGCAATGGCAGCAATAATACCACCCAGGGTAAGGCTGCCCGTGTCGCCCATGAATACCTGTGCCGGGTACGAATTGTACCACATAAACCCGATGCAGGCGCCAATCATGGCGGCAATGAAAATGGACAGTTCCTCCAGCCCGGGGATGTACATAATGTTCAGGTAATCGGCGAAATAAAAATTACCGCTGGCATAGGCAAAAATGCCCAAACACACACCCACCAGCGCTGTAGTACCAGAAACAAGGCCATCCAGACCGTCGGTAATATTGGCGCCGTTTGAAACTGCCGTAATGATAAAAATCACAATCAGTGTGTACAGAAGCCAGGCGTACTGTCTCCATGCTTTGGGTAAAAGTTTTGTGTAGTTGAACTCATGATTTTTTACAAACGGAATAGTTGTGATAGGTTCTTTGGTTACTACAAAAACTTTTTCCTGTCCATTTACTGTTTTCTGTACTTGTGTCGGATCATTCGGATTGTAATTCCCCTGGTATTCCCTCCAGATTTTTACATCATTATTAAAGTAGAGTGTCAGTCCCACAAACAAACCGAGCCCCACCTGACCAAGAATTTTAAACCAGCCTGCCAGCCCGTCTTTATCGCCTTTTTTATAAGCCACTCCCTGTTCCTTCGCAATTCGTTTTGCCCGCAGCTTCAGGTAGTCGTCAATAAACCCAATCAGGCCCAGCCATACGGTAGCAATCAGCATGAGGATGATGTAGATGGTATCCAGTCTTGCAAAGAGCAGTGTGGGTACGATGATGCCGAGGATGATGATCAGCCCGCCCATGGTTGGCGTGCCTTTCTTTTTTTCTTCACCAGCAAGCCCGAGCTCACGAACTGTTTCTCCTATCAGCCTGCGGCGCAGTATTCGTATAAGATTCTTTCCATAAACCAGGGTAATCACCAGCGACAGCAGCATGGCCAGCAGCACCCGGAATGAGATGAAATCGAGTATCCCGCTTCCGGGAAATTTGATATCCTGATTTTTAAACCAATCAAACAGATGGTACAGCATGCTGTTGTTTCGCCTGGCCTATCCCAACCCCTCCGCCTGTGGCGAAGAGAGCCGGGAAGAAGGCTTTGATTTTTTGTTTTATCATCTTTTCAGATGATTTTAGTTTTATTACCGTCCAGGTAATACTATTAAGCTTTTGGCACCCCGCTCCGTTTAACTTTCTGACCATAGTTCAGCTTTGAAAATGGTCAATTAAAAAATCGATCTTGCTCATTACTCATCATTATCGCCCCGTTATTTCAAACATCTCTCTCACCACTTCTTTATCATCAAAATGATTTCTCACACCTTTTATCTCCTGGTATTTTTCATGACCTTTGCCGGCTACCAGAATGATATCTTCGGCTTTGGCTAAACTCACAGCCGTTTTAATCGCTTCCCGCCGGTCCGCTATCGAGATACATTTTCTCTTTGCCACCACATTCACTCCCTGTTCCATGTCTTTGATGATTTGTGCAGGGTCTTCACTTCTCGGGTTGTCACTGGTCAATATCACTTTGTCGCTGTACTCGCAGGCTACTTCGGCCATGATGGGCCGCTTGGTTTTATCGCGGTCGCCACCGCAGCCCACAACGGTTATTACATGCTCATTTCCCTTTTTCAGTTTTTTAATTGTTGCCAGCACATTCAGCAACGCATCAGGCGTGTGTGCATAATCAACAATTGCAATTACTTTTTCCTTTGGCGAAACCATGTAATCGAACCGGCCTTCGGCGCCGGTGAGCACACTCAGGCAGCGCAGCACTTCCTGCTTATCCTCTCCCATGCAAATGGCGGTTCCGTACACTGCCAGGAGGTTATACGCATTGAACTCGCCAATCAGCCGGAAATGAACTTCCGTATCATTCACACTCAT
Source organism: uncultured Chitinophaga sp. (assembly GCA_964508655.1). Lineage (GTDB taxonomy): Bacteria > Bacteroidota > Bacteroidia > Chitinophagales > Chitinophagaceae > VBAS01. The sequence goes on from CAZDUO010000045.1 coordinate 8,939, forward strand.
CACCAGGCCGGTAAGGCTGTTGTCAAGAATCCGGCCTTTGAAATCGGCTGCCGTACGCAGGCTGTAGTAATACTTTTTTGCGGCGGTATTCTGCAGCATCACCATACCTCTTTTATCATCCGCATTGCTCAGTGCAAAAGCACCGGAAGACAATGCATCAAAAAAAGATTTTTTCACCCGGATGTACTCATCGAAAGTTTTATGATAATCGAGGTGCTCGTGGGTGATGTTGGTAAAAATGGCGCCGGCAAACCGGATGGCCGTGCTGCGATGCTGGTGAATGGCATGTGAACTGTTTTCCATGAAAACATGCGAACAACCTTCATCAGCCATCTGTTTCAGCAGGGCATTCAGGCTTACAGCATCCGGTGTGGTATAAGCAGTAGCTATAATTTTTTCGCCAATGCGGTTCTCTACCGTGCTTACCAGCCCGCAGGTGTATCCCAATGATGTAAAGAGCTTGTATAGTAAGGTGGCAATGGTTGTTTTCCCGTTGGTACCCGTCACACCCACCACTTTCATTTTTTCCGATGGCTGGCCATAAAAATTTCCGGCTATAAAAGCTGCAGCCCCGGCACTGTTTTCCACCTGCACATATACCACATCCTTTCTTCGATTTGCCGGCAGCGCTTCACACACAACTACAACAGCGCCGGCATCGATAGCTTTATCAATAAACCGGTGGCCATCGGCTGCCATACCTTTTACTGCCACAAACAAAGAACCCTTTGTTATTTTTCTCGAATCAAGCTGCACATCCTTCACTTCCACATTTGTGCTTCCCGCCACCGACCTTATACCAACTTTATATAGAATATCTCTTAGCTTCACTTTGAACATTGAGCATTATGCATTACGCATTTTAACAAGTGCTGAAACACTTTCAATACTTTATCCCAACTCCACATATACTGTCATTCCTTTCCTAAGCGCTGTGCCGGCCGGTACTGACTGTACCAGCACTTTTCCAATCCCGTTTGCCATTACATTCACACCAAGTTTTTCCAACAGGTATACCGCATCTTTCAATCCCATACCCCGTACATCAGGCATCAATGCTTTTTTTACATTTAGTTCTTTCAGCACCGGGTCATAGTTATATGTGCTCACCGTGCTCCAGCCCGATTGCATGGCGGAATCCCTGTACGCAACACCCAGGGTTCTGAAAACATTTCTTATATCCTGTGCATTGCCGGCGTAGAAAAAACTGCTGCTGTCTTTACTGCCTTCAAACTTTGGCGCCGTTTTATTTTCGATATACATGGCATAAAGCCGGGTGGCAATTTCTCTGAACACCGGCGCCGCAATCTGCCCGCCATAGTGCAAAGCAGCATGCGGCCTGGTGCGAACCACCACTATGCAGCTGTACACGGGATCATTGGCAGGAAAGTACCCGACAAACGATGCCTGGTAAATCATGTCGGAATATTTGATAGTACCATCGGCTACATGAGCTGTTCCGGTTTTGCCGGCAATAGCAAAGGGCATGTCTTTAAACGCAGGTCTCCCGGTACCCTCTGTTATTACCATTTCCATGCTTTGCTTTGCTGCTTTAATGGTTGATGGTTTTGCAATATTTTCTGCCAGCACCACCGGCTGAAACTCCCGGTAAGCAATTCCGTCCCGCACTATGCGGTTGACCAAATAAGGTTTCATCATTTTACCGTCGTTGGCCACGGCATTGTAAAGTGTAAGTGTATGCAGCGGGCTTACCTGTATGGCATAACCAAAACTCATTGTAATCATGTTCATCGTGCCCCCGGCATTTTTGGCAAATGTTGCCAGCCGTGGTGAAGGCATATCGGCGAGGTCAACAGGAGATTTTACATCCAGGTAATATGTATGCAGGTAATCTTTAAAATTTCCCGGTTTCGAACCAAATGCTTTATAGGCCAGCTTGCTCATTCCCACATTGGAACTGTGAGCAAAACACTCCTGCACTGTCAGCACCGGCTTGGGCGAACGCTCTGCATCATTTACTGTTCTCGGCCCTACTACTATTTGCCCCGCAGTGCCTACTTCCACCAGGTCAGCCGGCTTGGAGCTTCCTTCATCAAGCACCGACAAAAGTGTTGCCAGCTTCATGGTTGAGCCGGGTTCTGTCACCCGCAGTGCATAGTTGTCATCTTCCCAGTAGTTGCCGTTCTTTTGCCTGCCAAGATTGGCAATGGCTTTTATCTTCCCTGTCTTTACTTCCATCACTATGGCGGTGCCGTACTGCCCTTCGCATTCCAGCATTTTTTTCATCAGCGACGTGGTGGCAATATCCTGTATGTTCACATCCAGTGTTGTGATAATATCTTTACCGTTTTCCGGTTCCACCTGGTAACCATCCACAGGTACCGGCACTCCGCCGGCAATAAAACGAACCAGCCGTTGCCCCTTCTGCCCTGTCAGCAAACTGTCATAACTTTTTTCAAGCCCCACATTTTGCTTTTTTATTTTTCCATTGCTGGCCACATAATCTCTCGATAGCCCGATGGTACGGGTAGCCAAAGTCTGGTAAGGCATGAGCCGCTTGCTGTTTTCTTCCACAATCACACCGCTTTTGTTCCGGCCCAGCCGCGCCAGCGGAAATTCGCGGAATACTTTATAGTCTTCAAACTGAAGTTTTTTCTTCAGCAGGTAATAGCGGTTTTTGTTTTTGTAGGCATGTTTCAGTTCTGCAGCGTAAGAAACAGCAGATTTATCGCCGAAATATTTTGCCATTGCCATAGCAAACGAATCCACCTTTTCACGAAAGCGTTTTCCGTTTTTCTCCCGCAGGCCGTCTGCCATAAAATCCATGTAGATATCAAAGGTGGGAAGCGAGGTGCTGAGCATCTGGCCATCTTCGCTGTAGATAGTGCCGCGGCCGGCGTCAATCTCTTCAATGCGTTGATGCAGGCTGTCGCTCATGCTGCGCCAGTAGCTGCCACGCACCTGCTGTATATAAAACGCATTACCAAGCACCAGCAGGCTCAATATCACGATACCGAGAAAACTGAGATAGACTCTCCACAATATGTCACGTTTTACTTCCACCATCCCTGTTGTGTTTATTTAGTTGTTTCTTCTTTACTAAAGCTTTTTTATGGTACCGGTCCCGATAGCTATCGGGGTAACTCCTATTAAACTTCTGTTGCGCCTGCCCGCCGTAACCGCCACAGGCGGCGCAGGCGGGTTGCAATCCGTTCATGGCTCCAGGCCCTGATTAAGCTTTTTGTTCAGCTAAAGAATATAGCCCGACTTTTTACTTAGCTCATCTTTTCCTGCATCTTGTGCTTTATTTTTTCTTTACTCTCTGTCATGCTTCAGCACCACCGGTGCTTCCGTAAGCTCTTTCAAGCCCAGCGGCTCTACGGCTTTTGCCAGTTCACTTTGTTTGCTTCGGTACATCACTTCGCTCTTGATTGTTTTATACTCCCATTGCAATTCTTTCACTTCTTTAGCTGTTCTGTTGATATTACGGATGGTTTTATCGGCACGATGACCATTATATATATATATCACTGCCAATGCTGCGAGGAATAAGAAGAAAGGAACCTGGCGAACGAGCGACTGGTAATTCAGCCACCGTTTCAAGCCGGTTGCTGTTCTGTGTGGTTTTGGTTCCTGCTCTTTTTTGTTTTCGGTTTCCTGCATGAGGAGTGATTCAGTTGTTTTGGTTTTTAACCCATGCCGCCCCGGTAAAACCGGGACAGCATGAGTATTCAAGGAATATGGATTTTATGTTACCCTTTAAGCTTTTCTACCTGGTGTCCGTGTCTTCCCGAATGGACCGGGAGGGCCCGGAATATGATGATAAGAATTACTATTGTCAAACGGAGCCCCGAAAGATCGGGGCAAGGGACGTTGAATAGAATTCCCCATACCGACCTCATAATAAAAATTTCTCTGCATCTCCTGACGCATTACAATGCGTTTCTACCTTTCCACTACCCGCTGGTTCAGACGCATTGCAATGCATCTACCGTTCCGCTACCCGCAGCTTGGCACTGCGTGCCCGGGGGTTTTGCTTTATTTCTTTTGCCGCCGGCACGATAGGTTTTTTTGTTATTACTTTCAACTCCATTGCTTTTGGGGTCATGATAAACGGGGTCTCTTCCGTTTCATCGAATGTGCCACGGCGAAAAAAATTTTTTACCAACCTGTCTTCTAAAGAGTGAAACGTGATGATGGCTGCCCGGCTTCCGGGTTTTAATAAAGATGGAATCTGGCTGAGCATGTCTTTTAGCGCTCCGAGTTCGTCATTTACTTCAATCCTTAAAGCCTGGAAAACCTGGGCAAAGTACCTGTTGGGATTTCTTTTCACTGCTGTGCGGACTGCATTCATGAATGCTTGAATAGTTTTCAGCGGTTGCCGGCTACGCATTTCAACTATTGTATTAGCCAGCGTTTTTGCATTTGTCACCTCGCCGTACTGCTCAAAAATTTTATGCAGCTGCTGCTCACTGTATAAATTGACCACTTCGGCAGCGGTTAGATGCTGCCGCCGGTCCATACGCATATCGAGCGGTGCATCGAAGCGGGTGGAAAAACCACGGGTCGCTTCATCAAACAGGTGACTGCTTACACCAAGGTCGGCCAATATACCGTCCACTTGTTTTATGCCGTGCAGTTTCAGAAACCGCGACAGGTGACGAAAGTTGTGCGGCACAAAAATTATTCGCGGGTCTCCGGGCACATTGCGCCGTGCATCTTCATCCTGGTCAAAAGCGATAAGCTTTCCCTTTGCGCCCAGTTGTTCAAGGATAGCTTTGGAATGACCGCCGCCACCGAAAGTGCAATCCACATATATGCCATCGGGGCGGATCATCAGCGCATCTACCGCTTCATGCAAAAGAACCGGTATGTGATAGGTTTGATCCAATAATTATTAATTAATAACTATTAATTATTGTGTATCCTTCGCCATTACATCTTTTGCCAGGCTACTGAAATTATCCGCAGAGTATGAGTCAAAGAGCTTATGGTACTTACTACTATCCCAGATTTCGATTTTATTTACTGCTGATACCAGCACAATATCTTTTTGCAAACCCGCATGCTCTTTCAGATTCGGCGGAATCAACAAGCGTCCGGCGCTGTCGGGCTCTACCTGAGTGGCGCCATTTAAAAAAAGACGCCGGAACTGGCGGGCCTTTGGATCAAAGTCATTCAGCTTATTGATTTCTGCAAAGAGCGGCTCCCAACTTTTCATAGGATAAAGGGCCAGACATTCTTCAAAACCTCTGTTTATTACAAACAAGCTAGCCTCTTCTTCAGGCAATTGCTTTTTTAAGCCTGCCGGCAGAAGAAAACGCCCCTTGGCGTCCAGCGTCGCTTCGAATTCTCCAAGAAAGCCTGTCATTATCAGAGGTTTGTATCAACGTAATGTATATTGACACAAAATAACACTTTTTCCCACTTTTTAACCAAATTTTTCTTGCTTTATTTTTTCCCCATCTTAGCCTTCCTTGAAAACCTTGCCTGTAGCGAGTTTTATAGAATTATAAGGCTATAACTAAAATATTTATGTGTTTGAATTGTGGATTACGGTGGAAAAGCTGTGGATAGTACTTAAATTGAGGCCTATCCCCCACAGAAATACAAAACCTCTGCAAGTTTTTGTCTATTTATTTTTGATTATTGACTTTGAATATGGGTATTGCAGGCTATTCCGGAACTCCTTTGTTGCATAAACTGGGCATAAAGCCTTCATCAAAGGTTTTATTAATCAACCAGCCCGATGATTATTTAAGCCTGCTTAATTATGATTTGAAAAATCAATTATGCAAAGCAACTGATGTACCCGACATTGTTCACCTGTTTGTAAAATCAATAAGCAAATTTGAAGCGGAGATGAAGAATCTGAAACCGGTTATAAGAAAGAATCCAACGGTTGTTATTTGGGTATCGTGGTATAAGAAAGCGGCGAAAATCCCCACTGATGTAACCGAAGATTTGATAAGGGCATGGGCATTGAAAAATAATTTGGTAGATGTGAAAGTGTGTGGGGTGAGTGATGTGTGGAGCGGGTTGAAATTAGTTGTGCCGCTTGCGAAAAGAAAATAATTTTGATGTTTATCCAATACAACAGTTTGTTGTGTTATGACAGACCCGGGAATTCTTTCCATAAAAGATTTTACTTACTCACTCCCCCAGGAGCGGATTGCAAATTACCCTTTAGCCGAACGGGATGCTTCCAAACTGCTTATATACAAAGACGGCAATATCAGTGAAGACATTTTCAGGAATATTGCCTATCACATTCCGGCTGAATCGCTGCTTGTTTTCAATGATACTAAAGTAGTAGAGTCAAGATTGCTTTTTAAAAAACCCACCGGAGGAGTGATAGAAATCTTCTGCCTGGAACCGCACCCGCAATATCCTGATATTGCTGCAGCTTTATCGCAACATGAAAATGTATTGTGGCAATGCCTTATTGGCGGGGCCAGCAAATGGAAGCATGGGCAGGTGCTGGAAAAAAATTTTTTAGCTCATGGAAAAGAACTTGTATTGCAGGCAAGATATAAAGAAAAGACGGGTGATAGTTTTATCATTGAACTTTCCTGGAATGATTCATCACTGAGTTTTGCTGAAGTGCTTCATTTATCCGGCGCAGTTCCATTACCCCCCTACATAAAAAGGGAAGCAGAGAAAAGCGACAGCGAACGATACCAGACAGTATTTGCTCATTATGAAGGGTCAGTAGCTGCACCAACGGCCGGTTTGCATTTTACTCAATACGTATTTGAAAAACTGAAAGAAAAAAATATTCATCAGGAATTCGTAACGCTGCATGTGGGTGCCGGCACCTTCAAACCGGTGAAAACAGAAAGAATGAAAGAGCATGAAATGCATGCAGAATATTTTACCGTGTCAGCTACAACTATTCAAAGCCTGATAAATCATCTGGATAAAAAGATTGTTGCTGTTGGCACTACTTCGCTGAGAACAGTGGAAAGTCTGTACTGGCTGGGGATGAAATTGGCAATGGGCAACGGGCAACCGGCAAAAGAACTTATTCAATGGGAAGCGTATGACCTGGAAGAAAAGAAACTGCCGGTGAAAGAAGCACTGGAGTGTTTGCTTGCTGAAATGAAAAAAAATAAAATCCGGATACTGACCGCCAAAACACAAATCATCATTGCACCAGGTTATAAATTTAAAATAGCAAACGGGCTGGTCACGAATTTTCATTTACCTAAATCCACTTTACTGCTGTTGGTTGCCGCTTTTACCGGCAGTGACTGGAAGCAAGTTTACGATTATGCCCTTGAAAATAATTTCCGCTTCCTGAGTTATGGGGATGGAAGTTTGTTGTGGTTAAATCAAATTTGATTTTTCTTTAAAGGCAACTCAAGCGTAAAGGTACTGCCTTTGCCCAGCGTGCTGTCCACCTTGATACTTCCGCCGTGGGCGTCCACCATGGTTTTTACGTAGCTGAGGCCGAGCCCAAATCCTTTTACATTGTGCACATTACCGGTATGTGCCCGGTAAAATTTTTCAAAAATTCTTTTTACCGTTTCCCGGTTCATACCAATGCCGTTGTCTTCCAGCCGAAGTATCATATATTTCCCATTGGCAGATGTGCTGATTTTTATTTCCGGCGGCACATTTTGTTTTGAATATTTTACCGCATTGTCAATAAGATTATTCACCAGGTTGGGAAAGTGTACCTCATCGGCATCAACCAGGTCGTAGGCAGCATTCAAATCAAATTCAATTTTACCCTGCTTATCGTGCAGCTGTAAAGTGAAATTTTCAGCCACATCCTTAATAACCTTATGAACATGGGTTGGTTTCAGTTTCAGGTCCACTTCCTGTTTGTCAAGCAATGCTGCACGCAAAATGGTTTCCACCTGCCGGTTCATCCGCTGGTTTTCTTCTTTGATGATGCTGCTGAAATAATTCAGTTTGTCCTTATCGCTGATCACCCTGTCATTTTTCATAGCGTCCACCGCCAGCGAAATGGTGGCCAGCGGCGTTTTAAACTCATGGGTCATGTTGTTAATAAAATCATTCTTGATTTCACTGAGTTTTTTCTGGCGCAGCAGGGTGTTTACTGTGAGGTAAAAAGCAGCAAAGATGACAATGGTAAACAAACCTGCAAGGGCAATCCTCCAGCGCAGAGATTTTAAAACAACATCCCCGCTGTTTGGTACAATCACCATCAACACTTCATTCGGAGACAGGTTTTCATATAAACTGCCGGTGGGAGATATAATCGGATGCTGATAAATCCTGTTTCCAACTGTGTCATTCAAATAGGCTTCAAAAGATTTCTGAAAACCGGCTGACTGGCGTTCCCATACTGTAACAACTCCCAGGGGACTTGTAGATACAAGTGCGAATTCAAAATGGGAATCGCCCAGTCCTTTTACAATAAAAGCTTTTCTTATTTTTTCGTAAATCTGGGCTGAAGTAAACCGGCTTGCTACTGTAGTTGGCCGTAACATTTCAAGTGTAAACTGATCCTGTTTCCATGGATATCCTGAGTTGTCCCTGGAAAGCATATTCCCTTTGTAATCTGACAACTCAGCCCCCACCAGGGCCGTGGCTTCCACTACCCTGTTTTCAAACTGGTCCTTTTTCACCGCTATCATATTCTGAATCCATGATATCTGGATAAAAACAATACCAATCAGCGACAAGGAAATCAGAACGACAATTATGGGAAAAATTTTTTTCACTTTTTGTAATGAATAGCAGTTTTTAAAGCAGCCTGCGCAAAGATAATACCCCCTTCCTTGTTTTGCCCTCCTGTGTTTTTTACACCGTGTGAATTTAACAGAGGTTTAATGCCCGCTGAAAGTGTACAAATAACTGCAAAAAGATATGTTTCGGTATAAAGAATTTTCATCTTAAATTAGAAATATGATTGAACCCTCAGCCGGCATATTGCTCATCAGCGACCCGTTTCTGAAAGATCCCAATTTTATGCGTACGGTGGTTTTTCTCTGCGAACACCAGGAACAGGGCAGCTTTGGTTTTGTGCTGAACAGAAAATATGAGAATACCATCGATGAAATAATACCGGAACTCGAAGGTTTTAAAATCCCGGTTTATTACGGCGGCCCTGTGCAGATGGATACGCTGCATTTTCTGCACCAGTACCCCGATGAAATACCCGGCTCTGTAGAAGTAACCAATGGCGTATACTGGGGCGGCGATTTTGATATAGTGATACAGATGATTAAAAAAAATACCATTGATTATAATAAAATACGCTTCTTTATTGGCTACTCAGGCTGGGGCAGCGGCCAGCTGAATGATGAGTTGAATGAAAAATCGTGGCTGACGGTAAAAGCTCTCCGGCGACTTGTTTTTCATAAACGGCATGATGAAATCTGGAAAGATGCCCTCAAACAACTGGGCGGCGAATATGAAATGATGATCAACTTTCCCATAGACCCGCAGCTCAATTAAGCCCATGACCCCTGATGGGAATTAAAGACTGCCGGGTATTTTCGTTGCACTTTTCAGAAATGTGGCGTAAATCCCAATACAGGTGGTAACTGAAATGTACCTTCTTCCCCTTTTTGATGCAGGGAGAATAAAATTTCCCTTATATTCATTCGCAAAAATTTTCCCTCCACATGAAAAAATCTTACAGCCTCCTGCTGGCAGTTTGCCTGTCAATATTTTTTACCAGTTGTAAACAAAAAAGAAGCGGCAAACCCAAAGTGCTTGTCTTCAGCAAGACCGCCGGTTACCGGCATAGTTCGATCCCGGTGGGTAAACTGGCCATCATAAACCTGGGCAAGCAAAACAATTTTGATGTGGACACCACCGAAAATGCAGACTGGTTTAATGACGATACACTAAAAAAATATTCAGCCGTAATTTTTTTAAGCACTACCGAAGATGTGCTCAACTACCGGCAGGAAGCGTCGTTTGAGCGCTATATACAGGCCGGCGGGGGTTTTGCCGGCATACATGCCGCCACCGACACGGAGTATGACTGGATATGGTATGTGCGCATGGTAGGTGCTTCGTTTGCCAGCCACCCGGCCCAGCAGGAAGCGAAGCTGCTGGTGACGGATAAATCGCATGCCAGCACCCAACACCTGCCAGATAACTGGGTGCGAAAAGATGAATGGTATAATTTCAATAAACTGAATCCGGATGTGAAAGTGCTGATGAAAATTGATGAAAAAAGTTATACCGGCGGCAGCAATGGCGATAATCATCCCATGGCATGGTATCATGAATACGACGGCGGCCGTGCTTTTTATACTGCATTAGGACATACTGAAGAATCATACAGCGATTCACTTTTCCTGCAACACCTGCTTGGCGGCATTCAGTATGCCATTGGAAAAAATGAGGAGCTGAACTACAACAAAGCAAAAACCCAGCTGCCGCCTGATGAAGACCGTTTTGTAAAAAATGTATTGGTGCAGGGAGAATTTTTCGAACCGACAGAAATGACTATTCTTCCCAACTTTGATATCCTCGTCATCCAGCGCAGGGGCGAAATATTGCTGTATAAAAATGAAACAAAAAAACTAAAGCAGGCAGGTTTCCTGAATGCATACTGGAAAACCAGCACTCCCAATGTAAATGCTGAAGAAGGTTTGCTGGGTATTGCAAAAGATCCAAACTACAGCAAGAACAATTATGTCTATATCTTTTACAGCCCGGCCGATACCTCGGTAAACCGGTTGTCCAGATTCGAATTCAAAAACGACACCCTCATCAACTCTTCCGAAAAAATCATTCTGCAATTTTTTTCACAGCGGGAAATCTGCTGCCACACCGGTGGTTCCATTGCTTTCGGGCCCGATGGGTTGCTGTATTTATCCACCGGCGACAACTCCACACCCTTTGATGAGCAGGGCCAGAAATATGTGAACCACGGTTTCGCCCCGCTCGACGATCGCCCCGGGCATGAACAGTATGACGCAAGACGTTCATCAGGCAATGCAAACGACCTGCGTGGAAAAATTTTGCGCATAAAAATTAATGAAGACGGCAGCTACGAAATACCTGAAGGCAACCTGTATACCAAAGGAACTCCGGGTGCAAAACCAGAAATTTATGTGCAGGGCAACCGTAACCCTTACCGTATTTCGGTGGATCAGAAAAACAGTTTCCTGTATTGGGGCGAAGTGGGACCCGATGCAGACAAGGACAGCCTGGATACCCGTGGCCCCCGCGGTTATGATGAAGTAAACCAGGCCCGCAAGGCAGGGCATTTTGGCTGGCCGTTTTTCATTGGCGATAATTATGCTTATTACGAATATGATTACGCTACCGGCAAAACAGGGCAAATACTTGACCCGAATAAACCGGTAAATAATTCAAAAAACAATACAGGTCTCAAAGAACTTCCGCCGGCACAGCCTGCTTTTATCTGGTATCCGTATGGCTACACTAAATATTTTCCGCAGACAGGTACCGGCGGCCGCAATGCCATGGCGGGCCCCATATTCTATTCCGACATGTACCCGGAGGAAACAAGACTGCCGGACTACTACAATGGTAAATTGTTTATCTACGAATGGATAAGAGGCTGGATAAAAGCCGTGAGCTTGCTGCCCAACGGAGATTTTTATAAAATGGAACCTTTCATGGAGCATACCAAACTGGCCAATGCCATTGATATGGAGATGGGGCCCGATGGTAAAATTTATTTGCTTGAATACGGCACCGGCTGGTTTCAGAAAAACCCGGATGCAGCGCTTTCAAGAATTGATTATATCGCCGGCAACCGGGCGCCGAAGATTGCAAAACTTTCCGTTGATAAATCCGACGGCGCATTGCCGTTCAAAGTAACATTATCCGTTGACGCTGCAGATCCGGAAAAGGATAAAATGACTTATACCTGGAACCTGGGCGACAGCATAGTGAAGGAAACTGATGTGCCGCAACTGGAATATACCTATACCATAGCAGGCGATTACAGTATTCATGTTGAAATAAAAGATGAAGAAGGTGCATCGGCTAAAAGTGAACCGGTACGTGTGTATGCAGGCAATACATCACCGGAGGTAAACATCAGCATCGGCGGGAATAAAACTTTTTATTTCCCCGGCCGGCCTGTTGTTTATTCAGTGCATGCAACCGATAAAGAAGATTCGGCCATTGTGCCGTCAAACTTTTTTGTTTCGGCAGATTATATCGAAGGAATGGATCTGGCCGGTATGCCCATGGGTCACCAGCAGGGCGAGGCGGGCATCAGCGGCAAGAGCCTTGTGATGTCGCTTGACTGTAAAAGCTGTCACAAAGAAGCAGAAAAATCCATCGGCCCGGCTTATGCTGATGTGGCTAAAAAATACAAGGATGATGCGAATGCGAGAACCTACCTGGCCGGAAAAATAATCAAAGGCGGTGGCGGTGTGTGGGGCGAAACGCAGATGGCTGCTCATCCATCATTGCCGGTGAGTGACGTTCAGCAAATAGTAAACTGGATTATGAGCCTGGCAGATGATAAAGCTAAGAAAAAATCACTGCCGCAAAAGGGTACTTTATCTGCCACGCTTGGCAAGCCGGCAAAAGACAACGGCGTATTTAGTATTTCTGCCAGCTATACAGATATGGGCGGGGTCAACATCAAATCGCTTACCGGCAGAACCGGCGTGCTGCTGCGCAACAATAAGGTTTTCTTCAGCGGAAAAGAAAAAATGAAAGGATACAGCACGGTTAATTTTAATGGAGTGAATTACCTCATTGCCCCTGCCGCTGAAGGATGGTTTACGCTTGACAATATTGACTTAAGCGGAATCGGTTCGCTGTTGATTACAGCCGGCTGGCAACAGGCGCCGCAATACGGTTTTGATATTGAAATCAGACTGGATGATGAAGCAGGAAAATTAATTGGAGCAGGCAGCCTTGTGGCCCCAAAAGTAAAATCACAACCCGGCGCTATTGGATTTGGCATGGCAACCATTCCGCTGGAAACGCTTGCCGACGGAAACTATCATACCCTTTACATCATAAGCAAACCGAAAGATTCTAAAGAAAGCAGCCAGATATTTTTGCAGTCAGTTCTCTTTAACCTGAAGTGATGGTTAAATGGTTTAATTGTTAAATGGTTAATTGGATAAAAATGAACTTGAGCTGTAACCCTTCAAACTATTCAGTCATTACAACTTATAACAAAAGTAATTTTAACACAGAGATTTTGAGAAACTGAGTTACACAGAGAAGTTGTTTCAGGAGTAAATTCTCTGTGTAACTCCTTTACTCTGTGCCATTGTGTTGTTATTATGACTTTTGAGATAGGTTTTAATTATTTTCTCTTCCATGAATAAAAAAAATTTATCATAAGAACAATAATCAGAATCACAAGTCCGAAAAACTCACGGGCATCTTCTATCCAGGGTTTTTCTGCCTGCATAGTGGCGGCAATATTTTCAGCATGGTGTTTGGTTATCCAGTCCAGCACACCATCTTTTGCAAAGAACAGATAAATGGCATAGCCAGAATAAATGAAGATTCCAGCCAGGTAAGCTTTTGGAAAAAACCGGTTCCGGAAAGCAAACCAGCACAGCAATGCACTGTACATATATACAGGTATCCACAGGTATGGGTCGGGATCGTTGTACTGCAGGGCAGCGGAGGCGGTAAAAAGAATGCAGAAGATGAGGTTGAAGATTTTCATTTTACAATCATACAAAAAAACCCTCTTCCTTTCAGAAGAGGGTCAACTTGTTTTCACAATCCCGGACTACACCGTTTTCCTGCCAAAACGGGCAGGAGGTTTTCCAAATCAGTTTATTCCACAGGCACGGCACCTTCCACCAGCACGGTCACTTTATTATTCAGTACTTCCACAAAGCCGCCCTGGATATCGAAATGCGCCACATGATTTTGCTTGTCTTTTAAAACTTTCAGCCGGCCGGGTTTCAGGGCACTCACCAGCGGTGCATGCTTTTCCAATACTTCAAAGCTGCCGCTGATGCCCGGCATCTGCACACCGTACACCTCGCCGCTGTAGAGTTTTTTTTCAGGTGTTAATATTTCTAAGTTCATACCCCCAACCCCTAAAGGGGAGTTTTGAAATTTATAAAATGTTGAGTCGTGTTATTAAAGTTGAAGTGTGCGACGCAACCAATGCTGAACAGAATTACAAAAGCTGGCTACACAATAAATCAACTATCAATACAAAGAACTTTTTACTCAATTAAGATTGTTTCTAACTAAGTTCCCCCTTTAGGGGGACAGGGGGTTCTATCCCTGCGCCGCAGCCAGCAGTTTCTTCCCTTTCTCAATCGCATCATCAATAGTACCCACCAGGTTGAAGGCTGATTCGGGGTATTCATCCACTTCACCGTCCATGATCATATTGAACCCGCGGATGGTTTCTTCAATGGGTACCAGCACACCTTTCAATCCGGTAAATGCTTCTGCCACATGGAAAGGCTGGCTCAAAAAGCGCTGCACCTTACGGGCACGCTGCACGGTCATTTTATCATCATCGCTCAGCTCATCCATCCCCAGGATAGCGATGATGTCCTGCAATTCTTTATAGCGTTGCAAAATCAGCTTAACACGGTCGGCGCAGTTGTAATGTGCTTCACCCACCACAAGCGGGGAAAGAATGCGGCTGGTGGAATCGAGCGGGTCCACAGCAGGATAAATTCCCAGGTCGGCAATTTTACGGCTCAATACCGTGGTGGCATCAAGGTGAGCAAACGTGGTGGCAGGCGCCGGATCGGTTAAGTCGTCGGCCGGCACATACACGGCCTGTACCGAAGTAATGGAACCGAATTTTGTTGAAGTGATTCGTTCCTGCATCAATCCCATCTCGGTAGCCAGCGTAGGCTGATAACCCACAGCCGAAGGCATTCGGCCCAGCAGAGCCGATACTTCGGAGCCTGCCTGGGTGAAACGGAATATATTGTCAACAAAGAACAGGATATCCCTACCCTTACCAGTGCCATCACCGTCGCGGAAATATTCGGCAACCGTCAATCCGCTTAGGGCTACCCGGGCACGGGCGCCGGGTGGCTCATTCATCTGGCCGAAAATAAATGTGGCTTTTGATTCTTTCAGCTCATTCATGTTTACTTTGCTCAGGTCCCAGCCGCCTTTTTCCATGCTGTGCTTGAAATCGCTGCCGTATTTCATAATGCCGGCTTCAATCATTTCCCGCAGCAGGTCGTTTCCTTCACGGGTTCTTTCACCCACACCGGCAAATACAGAAAGTCCGCCGTAACTTTTGGCAATATTATTAATAAGCTCCTGTATGATTACCGTTTTACCCACACCGGCGCCGCCAAACAATCCAATTTTACCTCCCTTGGCATAAGGCTCGATGAGGTCAATTACTTTGATACCGGTATAAAGCACCTCGGAAGAAGTACTCAGCGTTTCAAAAGTGGGCGGTTTGCTGTGAATAGGGCGGCCTTTTACTTTCGACACGGCAGGCAAACCATCAATCGGGTCGCCGGTCACATTGAACAGGCGGCCGTTGATTGCTTCGCCTGTAGGCATGGCAATCGCCTGGCCTGTATCCACCACCTCCAAACCCCGAACAAGACCTTCGGTTCCGTCCATGGCAATGCAACGTACACTGTCTTCGCCAAGGTGCTGCTCTACTTCGAGTACCAGGGTATCGCCATTAGGTCTTTTCAGTTCCAGCGCATTATAAATTTCAGGAAGAGTGCCGTCAAATTGCACGTCAATTACCGCACCGATGATTTGTTTGATTTTGCCAACTTTTGCCATAGTAGAAATTTGAAGTCTGAGAACGGATGCAGGAAGTCGGAAATCAGGCTTCAGACATCTGAATTCCTGCCTCGTTTTTCAGGCGGCAAAGGTAAGGGTGTGAGGGGATATTTTGAAAAGAGAAATAGGAAAAAGATAGCCTGTTGATAAGAGGTTATAAGTTTGTTACCGGGTATTATTTTTAACCCGCCAATCAGCCATAAAAAAGATGAAAACTCATGCGACGGGTCCAAATTCCCCGCTTCCATTTATCACTATTTGACTTTCACCAAATAAATGCCGGGTTATCTTAAAAAAATATTTTACACCTGTCCGGACTAAAACTCCCTGTTCGTCATTAATTCAAACAATATTTTAAATTTTTAAATTAAAACAATGGAAAAGTTCATGTTTATTTTTCACGGCGGCCAGTTGAAAGGCACCAGTCCTGAACAAATGCAGGCACATATGGGCAAATGGATGGCCTGGATTGACAAGCTGAATAAAACCAACCAGTATGTGGCCGGCGAACCGCTGCTGCCCGGCGGTAAGCTGGTAAGCGGACCTAATGGAAAAACCGTAACCGACGGTCCTTACACGGAAGGCAAGGAAGTGGTGGGCGGCTTTTTTATTATTACTGCAAAAAATTTTGACGAAGCAGTAAACATTGCCAAAGAATGTCCTGATTTTGAACTGGGCGGCACCGTGCAGGTAAGGCAGGTAATGAAGATTGAAATGTAAAGCTGGCAAGCGGCGAACTGCACCTTGAAAAAAGAGTAACTTCAGTAATCCGTTCTGCTGAATACAGCAGGGCGGATTAATAAATATATTTATGAAATTCTCCGAACTGATTACCCAATACAAAAACGAAGCAACTGCCAACAAAAATCATTCAGAAAAACTTTTGTCGCTTAATGACCGGCAACTCAGCTGGCAGCCTGCAGCCCGCAAGTGGAGCATTATGCAATGCCTTGAACATATGAACCGGGTGGCAAGGCATTATTTAAAAACCATTGATACTGCGGCAGCGCTAAAGACTGATGAGGATAAGGAATTCAAACCGGGATGGCTGGGCGGTATGTTGGCGAAAAGTTTTGCTGTCATTCCTCCAAAGCGAAAATTCAAAACCACCAGGGCGTTTTCACCTGCCAATGACATGAACCCGAAGGAAGTGCTGAAAGATTTTTTCAGCAACCAGGAAAAAATGCAGCTGCTGCTGGAAAGCGCCGCCGGATGCGAACTGAATAAAAATAAAGTGCCCTCGCCGTCATTCAGCTTTATCAAATTCAGGCTGGGTGATGTTATTAATATGGATGCTAAACATACGGCAAGACATTTGTACCAGGCGGAATGTGTGATGAAGGCAGAAGGATTTCCAAAATAAAATTTCTG
>CAZDUO010000045.1:26051-30493 GCA_964508655.1 uncultured Chitinophaga sp.
TTTTTATTCAATGCAAGAAAAGCCACTTGTATTTCCCGGGCTTTTTCTTTTTTGATTTTTACAATCCGTTCAATCACTTTTTTGCAGGCGTCTTCAGGTGAAAGACCTTGCCGCATCAGCTCAACAACTGAATGCGAACCCGCCACACGAATCACATCTTCACCCTGTCCGGTGGCAGTGCATGCACCCGCTTCATTATCCACATACAAACCGGCACCGATGATGGGTGAGTCTCCCACCCTTCCCCGCATTTTGAAACCTGCGCCGCTGGTGGTACAACTGCCGCTGAGATTTCCTGTCGCATCCAGCGCCACCATGCCGATAGTATCGTGATTCCATTCGCCATCACTTAATTTTTTTGGTGTGTCCGGCTCCGGACTTTTTTTATTTTCAATATTTATTGCAGGGGGTTTGTATTCCGATTTTTTCAACCATTCTTCATACGCCTTTTGCGCTTCAGGAGAAAGCTTCTGTTCTTCCAGCGGAAAACCTTCTTTGATGGCAAACTGTTGTGCACCGCTGCCCACCAGCATCACATGAGGAGTTTTTTCCATCACACGCCGTGCGATTGATATGGGGTGTTTTATTCTTTCCAAAAAAGCCACGCTGCCGCAATTGAACTGGTGATCCATAATGCAGGCATCGAGAGTAACATATCCGTCGCGGTCGGGATTGGCGCCCAAACCCACACAGCAATTTTGTGAAGCCTCCGTCACCATCACTCCTTTTTCCACCGCATCCAGCGCTGTGCCGTTTTTATTTAAAATTTCCCACGCTGCTTTGTTGGCTTCAAGACCGGCATCCCAGGTGGAAACAACTATTGGCTTTTGAACTTCTGCTGCCGGTGAACAGGCAATTAGTTCTTCGCTTAAAACCGCTGCTGTTCCCGCTGCTGAAATGCGTATGAAATTTCTTCTGTCAATCATTGCTGAAAAATTAATTGACCGAAATTAAAGGATTCAGCCAAACTTTTACCAGGCCCTGACAAAAGGCGGTAGCAATTAACATACATCAACTCCGTGGCTGTCATAAAGCCGGAATTTTGCCAAATTATTCTTCTCCATCAAAAAGGAATACATTTTGAAACACATAAACAAATTCTGAAACACACAGCAACAATGAAAATCGAAATTATCTCAGGAAGCCCGAGGCACAACAGCGTAACCAGACGGGTTGCGCTTCATTTGAAAAAATGGCTGGATGAAAATACGGAGCATGAAACGGCCATTATTGATGTAAAAGATTGGAACCTGCCGCCGGTACAATCGGTATTTGTATCAGTGGACAGAACACCGGATGAATTCAAACCGTTGGCCGAAAGAATTTTCGGCGCCGATGCGTTCGTCCTCGTCACGCCGGAATACAACGGCAGTTATTCGCCGGGCATGAAAAACCTGCTGGATCATTTTCCCAAACAGTATCATAAACCATTTGGCATAGTTACCGCATCGCCGGGAGCGATGGGTGGCATCCGGGCATCGCAACAATTGCTGCAGCTGGTACCGGCCCTGTTTGGCATCGCATCGCCATACATGCTCATCGTGCCGCAGGTGGATAAAAAATTTGATGACGAAGGAAATTTGCTTGAAGAAAGTTTTCGAAAGAGTGTTCATAACTTCATAGCTGAGTTTTTGTGGCTGGCGGAAAGTGTAGTTACTGCAGAGGCAGAAGTAAATGCGGAATAGCAATAAGGACGATGAACGGTCACCGACGCTTCGGTCAGGTCTGACGACTCTGACGAGTATCAGACTCCGTCAGAGATGCAGACCGGAGCGTCGGCATAGCAATGAAGCTGGTGACCAAATAAAAAAAAATGAGAGAAGATGAACGTGGTAGTGCATAAAGCAAACACCCGCGGCCATGCCAATCATGGCTGGCTCGACAGCTATCATACTTTCAGCTTTGCCGGTTATTACAACCCGGAACGAATTCACTTTGGCGCATTAAGGGTGCTGAACGATGATACCGTGACGGGCGGCATGGGCTTCGGCACACATCCGCATGATAATATGGAGATCATCTCCATACCCACCAGCGGCGACCTGGAACACCGCGACAGTATGGGCCATGTGCAGGTAATCAGCCAGGGCGATGTGCAGGTGATGAGTGCGGGTACGGGCATAAGCCACTCGGAGAAAAACAAAAACCACGATAAGCCGGTGAAGTTTTTCCAGATCTGGATTTTTCCCAATAAGAAAAACGTGAAGCCCCGGTACGACCAGAAAAATTTTTCCGATGCCGACAAGCACAATAAGCTGCTCACGGTGGTATCGCCGCTGGGTACCGAGGACGGCGGCGTACAGATTCACCAGGATGCGTGGTTCAGCATGGGCAAACTGGATAAAGATTTCAGCCTGACGTATGAGCTGAGAAAAAAAGAAAACGGCGTGTATGCCTTCGTCATCGAAGGCGACGTAACCATCAACGGGCAAAAACTGAGCAGAAGAGACGGGCTGGGAATTACTGAAACAGACAAACTTGAAATAATAGCAGGCAGCGATGCCGAATTGCTGCTGATGGAAGTACCGGTTTAGATTTGAGAAAAGTCAAGGATATAGGTTTTGGCTGCCGGTTTGGGCTAAAGTTAATGGGGTAAAGTTTAAATCCCAATGCCCGCAAACCGTCAACCTGACCGGCTGCCATTCCCAATATCCCAAACCTACATTATAATAAATATAAGTTTGCACAAGTCATTTAATAAATTTATTTCATGTTCAATAAACGTTCCATCGAAGCCGTTCTCGCTCCGCCGCCACCCCACATGGTAGGCGATGGTTTCCGGGTGCATAATTTTTTTCCGGGCACCAAACAAATCGGGAAAACAAGAATGAGTCCATTCTTTTTGCTCGACTATGGCTCAAAGATTGAATTCACTCCATCAGAAACACAGCGGGGTGTGGATGTGCATCCGCATGCTGGCTTTGAAACGGTGACGGTTGCCTACCATGGCAAAGTGGCGCATCATGACAGCGCCGGCAACAGCGGCATCATCGGTGAAGGCGATGTGCAGTGGATGACGGCCGGCGCCGGTTTATTACACAAGGAATATCATGAAAAAGAATTCAGCCGCAGCGGCGGCCTTTTCCAGATGGTGCAGCTCTGGGTGAACCTGCCGGCAAAGGATAAAAAAACAAAACCCAAATACCAGGAAATAACAAACAGCATGATGGGCCGGTATTACCTGCCGGATGAAAAAGGATTTGTAGAAATAATTGCCGGCGAGTTTAACGGTGTGAAAGGACCGGCTTCCACCTTTACACCCATACACATGTACAATGCCCGTGTTAAGAAAGGAGCAAAACTTACTTTGGGGTTTCCTTCAGATTACAATACCGGTTTGCTGATGATAGAAGGCAATGCGAAAGTGAACGGCATTAATGCTCATGCCGATCATTTTGTGCTGCTGAAAAATGACGGCGAAGAACTCACCCTTGAAGCCACCGAAAATTCCATCATTCTCATTTTATCCGGCGAGCCCATTAACGAGCCCATCGTGGCCTACGGGCCATTTGTAATGAACACATGGGAAGAAATAGAACAGGCCGTGCATGATGTGAATGCGGGAAAATTTGGAGTGCTGGAGTGAGGGGGGATTTGAGAAAACTTTCCATTATTTTCTACTTTTCCCAAAGGGATGGCTTTGCCACAAAAGAAAATATGATTGAATGATATGATCCTTTTCTGAATTCCTTTATTCTTGGGAGTGCCTGTTGGCTGCTCGTGTTCTTTGTCAGGGAACAAGCTTTTTCAATTGCTCAAATTCCATCTCACTTAAACTTTCTTTGAATAATCCGTTTACTTGCCAAAGTCCACTTGCTTTTATTTTTTCTTTTGGTGAGTGATTACCTAACCAATTCTCTGATGGCCTTATGTCTTTTGATAGTGTCAAAGTTGAGATTATTCTACTTTCCCAAAACAACCTCTCCTCTTTTAAGTCCACCCTAAATACACAAAATGAGAAGTTCGTTTGGATGTAATTGCTTATTTTCTTTTCAAGCTGCTTTTCAAAAATCAAGTCAAGAAGCTTTAAATTATTTGTTTTGTCAACCCGCGAGGTTGTGTCAAGCTCCCAAAGATGTAGATACGGATTGTTTTCCCGGTTCAAAAAACAGCGACCAATGTTTTTTCTTAAAATGCTTCTATTCTTATTTTCATTTAAATAATGTTGATGAAGCCTCGAACGCAATTGATTGTTCCCGGTGTGAGCCCCAATTCTTACTATCCTGTCAAACCCTTTGAAAGTCTCTCCGTTCTCAAAGATGATGTAGACGCCATTGTAAGGTATATCATTAATAACATTGTCAAAGGGGAATGAAAATCTTCTTTGTTCATTGAATAGCCTATGTAGCTCAAGTGCTAAGTCTTCCATTTTTAGTTCTCATTTAAAAACAGTAGCGTCTCGTTTAGAATAAATAAAGTTCTTTGAAATTCTTGATTGGCCT
>CAZDUO010000046.1:0-30312 GCA_964508655.1 uncultured Chitinophaga sp.
ATCATTTAAACGAATCCGCTTCCCTGTATGCCTTTATCAATGCCATCTCTCCTTCTTTCCCCGGCAATGCATTGCCATGTTCCATACCAAGAATTCCTTTATAGCCTTTGTTATAAATATGTTTGAAAATATTCCGGTAGTTCATCTCTCCTGTTCCGGGTTCCTTGCGGCCGGGGTTGTCGCCAATCTGGAAATAACCCGTTTCATCCCACACCTTGTCTATATTGGCAATGATGTTGCCTTCATTGCGCTGCATGTGGTACATGTCAAACAAAAATTTGCAGGCCGGGCTGTTTACCGCTTTGCAAATCATATATGACTGGTGTGTATAGCGCAGAAATAAATCCGGGTTATCGCTCAGCGCTTCCAGCACCATCACCAGCCCGTGCGGTTCCAGTATTTCAGCGCCTTTGCGCAAGGCCATTATCACATTAGCCGTTTGCATATCCAGCGAAAGATTTCTGTCATAATTGCCCGGCACCACCGTCATCCATTTTGCATTCACCCGCCTGGCCACTTCCACTGCTTCTTTGCAATCTTTTACCATGCGGTCAATAAACTCCTGTTTGCCGGTAGTGAGTGAAGTTTTCCAGTGCCAGTTGTCCGATGTAATGACAAAAACACCCATCCGCATACCCAATTTTGCAAGAAGATCTCCAATCGCTTTTTGTTGTTCAACCGGGCGGCTCATCATGCCGTTGTCTTCAATGCTGCGGAAGCCCTGGTCGTATGCCCAGCGTACCTGGTCAAGAAAATCCGGGCCACCGTTATTTTTAAACATGCCGTCGTGAAAAGCGTAATCGAGATTGAAAGGCTTGTTGTTTGCCAGCGAAGTTTCATTTTTATTTTCCGCAAACGACCCGATGACTATCGGGTGCCCCGCGCCAATAACGGCTGCGCCGGATAAAAAACTGCTGCGGATAAATTTTCTGCGTTGCATAATCCATATCTTTCAAACTTAAATGTAAGACATCCCATCCATGTGCCGATGGATTTTTATTCTGTTGTTGCCGGCTTCACTTTCGGCCCAACTGAAACGGTTTGAATTTTCCCAGATCAAAATGGGATCGTCTTTCAATATCATTTTTTATCATTCGGATTCCACCCGAGCGGTTCAACTGGCAAAAGAATGTTTCCTGATGGTTGATTCACTCAATTGCATCTTCAGCGATTACGACAGCGCCAGCGAAGCAAGCCGGTTGCCGGAACAGGCTAACCAGCCGGTAAAAGTGTCTGATGAATTGTTCAGCATGATTCTGCTGTCAAAACAGGCATGGGTTAAATCAGGCAAAACTTTTGACATCAGCATGGGGGCTTTAACACAGCTATGGAGAAAAGCGGGAAAAGAAAAAAGATTTCCTGCGGCTGAAGAAATTAATACAACCAAAGCGTTGTCCGGCTTTGAAAATGTAGATATCAATGAAGCGGAAAAATCCATTTCATTTAAAAAACCGGGCATCCGTTTCGACTTCGGCGGCATTGTAAAAGGCTATGCAGCTCAGCAGGTGATTGATTATTTAAAAACTAAACACATCCGTGCAGCGCTGGCCGATGCCGGGGGCGATATTGCCATGAGCAATGCGCCGCCGGGAAAAAGCGGCTGGCGTATTGCAATTAATCTGCCCGGAAGTGAAACAGCGTATTGGGATAAAAACCTGGAACTAAAAAATTGCGCTGTGGCCACATCCGGCGACCTGTACCGCTACAGCATTCATGAAGGGAAAAAATATTCGCATATCATTGACCCGCGAACGGGTTATGGCGTTACATCGCAGCGCAATGTAACCGTGATTGCCGCAGACGGCGCTACGGCCGACTGGCTGGCCACCGCCTGCAGCATTTTACCCGTCAAAAAAGCCTTGCGGCTTGCCCGGAAAGAAAATGCTGCGTTATTCATTGCGATACAGAAGGGTAAAAGAATAATTATTTATACATCCAAAAACTTCAGCTCCTATTTTCAATAGCCTGGTAATATTTTATTCCCTCTATTTTCCCGTAGGGACATAGGGTAGGTAGAATATGTTAATAATGACGATTCAAGCATTCCATCGGAACGCCGGGTGCTTATTGCTCGGGAACCCAACGTTCCTGCGGAACGTCGAAAAACACCTTGTACCTGTTTTACCCACCTTTCGTTCCTACGGAAAGAAAATAACCTGGCTTTCTTTTCAAACTCAGCATTGCTTTTGAGTTACAGAAAAATAAAATAACTATGCTCACATATATATAAACCTCAGGAATCCGCATCAAGGAATTTACCGGAGTATTGAATTTTAAAAGACGAAAGACCGGTTTTATGATAATCAAACGTCCTATAACCATTAAAGAAAGTTTTCTGTAGTGAGAAGATGAACAGAATTACCGAACCATGAACGGAGCGTCGCAACAGAAGCCAAATCGGAGTTACCCGGGCCTATATCATAAAAAATCAACATCCTGATTGAAATTTCATTTATCGCAACACGAACTTTATTAACTTGAGCCGCTGATGAAATCTATTTCATTTTTACTTGTCATTTTTATCTGGCACAATATTATTGCACAACCAACCGACACTTCCTTTGTTGCATACGAACAAACCATTCCCGGCAATTCCGTAAAATTCAGGATGGTTCCTGTCAAAGGCGGCAGCTTTGCCATGGGCAGCCCGGAAAATGAAACAGGAAGAGACGCTGATGAAGGCCCGCAGAAAACTTTTTCCATCTCACCGTTCTGGATGGGCGCCTTTGAAGTGACGCATGATGAGTTTGATTTGTTTTTTAAAGATGCCACTACCAGCCAGAATGTAAATGCCGATGCCATCACCCGGCCCAGCCCGCAGTATGTGGACCTGAGCTGGGATATGGGTCGGGCGGGTGGCTACCCGGTAAACAGCATGCAGCAAAGAACGGCCATCATGTATTGCCGCTGGCTATATAAAAAAACCGGAGTGTTTTACCGCCTGCCCACCGAAGCTGAATGGGAATATGCCTGCCGCGCCGGCTCTTCTTCAAAATATTTTTTTGGCGATGATGAAAAAGAACTGGAAAAGTATGCATGGTATAAAAAGAACAGCGGCAGTGTTTATCATAAGGTAGGTCAGTTGCAGCCCAATGCTTTTGGCTTATATGACATGCTGGGCAATGTAGCCGAATGGGTGCTCGATCAGTATGATGAAAATTATTTTACAAAAATGAACGATGGTCAAACCGATCCTGTGCTGGAACCCATCAGCCGCCATCCTCATCTTTTGAAAGGAGGCTCATACATAGATGAAGCTGGTGAACTGCGCTGCGCCAACCGCATCAAATGGCTGGCCGATTGGAACCGCCGCGACCCGCAGATCCCCAAAAGCAAGTGGTGGCTTACCGATGCTCCCTTTGCCGGTTTCAGGCTGCTGCGGCCGCTGAAACAGCCCTCAGCCGAAGAGATAGAAAAATTCTTTACCTTATATCTTTCAAATTAAATTACTACCCGTAATTAAAACCCCGCATCATGAACTCAGAAAATAAAAACTCCCGCCGCGAATTTGTAAAAACATCAGCCCTGCTGGCCGGCGGTACTATGGCAATGCCCTTGTTGTCAAAAGCAAATTATTTCAGCGGCGCTGAGGATACAATTAAAGTGGCATTGGTAGGCTGCGGCGGCCGCGGCACCGGCGCTGCCATGCAGGCCTGCCTTACCAAACAAAACGTAAAACTGGTGGCTATGGCCGATGCTTTTCGCGACCGGGTTGACAGTTGCTATAAAGCATTAACGGCTGATGACCTTTCCGACTGGAGCGGCGTGAAAGGGAATATCAAAAACAGGATTGATGTGCCCGAAGAAAGAAAGTATGTTGGATTTGATGCTTACAAGAAAGCCATTGCTCATGCTGATGTAGTGATACTTACCACACCGCCGGGATTTCGTCCTATGCATTTTGAAGAATGTATCAACACTGGCAAGCATGTGTTTATGGAAAAACCGGTAGCCACTGATCCGGCAGGAATAAAAAAAGTATTGGATGCGGCTGAAATTGCAAAGCAAAAAAAATTGAATGTAGTTGTCGGCCTGCAGCGGCATTACCAGAATTCGTATCGTGAATTGTTTGCCAAAAAGAATTTAATCGGCGACATCACATCGGCGCAGGCATGGTGGAATGGCGACGGTGTTTGGGTATATCCAAGAAAGTATAACCAGACTGAAATGGAATACCAGATGCGCAACTGGTATTATTTCAACTGGCTCTGCGGCGATCATATCGTGGAGCAGCACATACATAATATAGATGTGGTGAACTGGTTCAAAGGCGGCTACCCGGTAAAAGCGCAGGGCATGGGTGGCAGGCAGGTGCGTAAAGGAAAAGATCACGGTGAAATTTATGATCATCACTATGTGGAGTTTCATTATGCCGATGATTCCATCCTCAACAGCCAGTGCCGCCATATTCCGGGTACTATGAGCAAGGTGGATGAACTGCTGATTGGCACCAAAGGAAAAATTTTCTGCGGGGCGGCACACATGAAAGACAACAGTGGTAATGTGATTTTCCAGTTTGATAAAAAAACGGAGAACAATCCCTATCAAGCCGAGCATGATGAACTGTTTGCCGCCATTGCCAAAGGCGAATACAAGTTTGCCGATACGGAAAATGGAGCAAAGAGCACACTCACTGCCATCATGGGAAGAATGGCTACCTATTCAGGCCAGGTAATGGAATGGGAAAAACTGCTCGCTTCCGGCATCAGCATTATGCCGAACGCATATGACTGGAATGCCCTGCCGCCCACTGTGCCGGATGAGGATGGCCGGTACCCGATAGCCATGCCGGGAAAAACAAAATATTTTTAACGAAGCTGCCAACCTGTAACTGATTTAATGTTTCCCGGACCGGGCTTGAGGAAATTTCTTTATCTTTAAAAGAATTATGAAATGGCAGGATTATATTTCCACCAATCCCAAAGTAATGTTTGGTAAGCCTTGTATAAAAGGAACCAGGATAACGGTTGACATGATTGTTGAAAAGATCGGACATGGACAAACCGTTGACCAGATCCTGGATTCTTATCCCCATCTCACAAAAGAACAGGTGCAGGCATGCTTTCTTTATGCCGCAGAGGCAAGCAGGAAACCCGTTGTTTACGATGAATAGACTTTTAATATGGTATTTATCGCAGAAGAAAGCACAGATTCAAACATTATTTCCTTACTGAGAGAAAATGAATTTTTTGTCATTTCAGTTAAAGAAACAGAGCCGGGAGCGGATGATGAATCTGTATTAAATTTTTGCAGCAGGGAACAGCATATTCTTATTACTGAAGACAAGGATTTCGGCGACCTTGTATATAATTTTCAACTTCCTCATAATGGAATTATTCTCATACGATGCAATGAAATGCAAAACAAAGCAAAAGCTCAAAGAGTAGTTGATATTATTAAATTGCATAAAGACGAGCTGGTAAATTGCTTTCCAGTGAGAACACCTGCCAATATAAGGGTAAGAAAAAAATAATTCACATGTCTTTTGTTCTTTTCGAAGTAAAAAGCAATATTGGTTACATTACACTTAATCGCCCCGATAAACTGAATTCATTCAACCGCGAAATGGCGCTGCAGATGCAGGAGAAATCGGATGGCGGCCAAGCCTGGAAAATTATGTTATCCTTAAAATAATTTATAAAGTAGTAAGATTTTATTTCCACTAAGTAGAAAGTTTTGTTTGGTAAGCCTTGTCAAAAGGAATAAGAAAAACAGTGCTTTTGAAGAATAATTTCAACTTAAGAGATAAAATAGGAAATTAGTAGCTGCAGATTTAATCAAAAAGGGTTGACACGCTTATTACAGCTATAACCATTAAACCGACAACTGATATAATAAGTGTTGAGATTATGGCAGTAGTAATACGGTTTTTTCTTTTCTCATCCTTTATTAAAAGAGCAATAAGAAGACCAATAGGTACAAGCATGCCAAGAAAGAAACCGCCCAATGCCATTTGAAGTTTTCCTTTTGAGTTCTTTCAAAGGCGCTAATAATTAGGGCGCCATCCTTCCTGATGGTTTTCTTTATTTGTTTTTGTGTGAATTTAAAAACAATTACTTCTTTCCAGTCTAATTTCTTTCCTGTGATCTTCTTGTAATCAACCGGTTTTTAGGTTGACATATTCTGCTATACTGATTCGGATATTTTTTTCAGGAAACATAATAAATATTTTATCTGCTTTGGGATTACCCGACGGAAATATTGTTGATGAATATGCACTTACGGCAAGTAAAAGGAAGGTTATTAAAAAAATCTGCTTCTGCATAAGCTATTGTTTTGGTTTTTGAATTTACATAATACTTTTAGAATACAATAATTATTTATGCAATTTTTATAGGGATTTTTTCTCAGGCGGCAATACCAAAAAAAATTTCCGTACGCAGAAAAATTTAGTAGTTTCATTAGGCAGTTTTACTTACACAAAACCATTAAACTACTACTACAATGAAGCTGCTTTTAAAAACCCTCGCCGGCATTCTCTTTCTCTTTCTTTTCTGCTCCTTAGGTTGTAAGAAAAGTAAATCCGATGATGGATTGCCTCCATTAACATTTGAAGGTAAAAACACTCTTGGTTGCAAAATAAACGGTCAACCTTGGGTACCTAAGGGGATTTCTGATCCTTCTGGAATTCAATATCCCGTAAAAGGAGGATTTTATGAACGGCCTCCATTTCAAGGCATTCATGTACTCATAGATGGGTATAGCTCAGACTATAAACTTCAACTTTTCTGCAGACAATATACCTCCGGGTACCTATTACCCGGAAAGTATTTCTTTAATAAAAATACCCAAACAATTTACGGTTATGGAGAGCTGCATTCATATGGTTATATTTCTGCCAATGGAAAAGTGTATATGACCGATTCATTGCATAATGGATGAATTGAAGTGATGAAAGCTGACAGTGTAACAAAAATTGTAAGTGGTCGCTTTGAATTTGAAACTTACAATGCTTCAGAAAATAAAACTATAAAAATTACCGATGGCCGCTTTGATGTAAAGTGACTCAACCTTTTTAACATAAACTAACTGCAATATGAAAATTCGGAATGCATTTCGGAGAGAGGTTACATTATTCTTGCTTCTCTCACTTTTGCAGCAACAGGTTGCCGCTCAAGACACCAGTTTTACACAAACGATGGATTACATTTTAGCCCCGCTTGATAAAAACCGGATACCTACCGGCATTTTGTATGAGCGGGTCATGCCTTGGGCTAATATTGATTTGTATAACGATGCCGGGCAAAATCCTCCTCCGTGCAATTTCGACTTTTTTATGCAGGCCTATAATGAGCTATTTATAGCCGCTTATAACAAAGCAGGCTGGCATCAGCCTATAAAGCTTCGCAACCGTTCAGAGGCCGAAGCTTATGAAAAGCGATACATGATAGGCGTTCTGGATTACAGCTTTAATATGATTGACAGCAACGCCATAAACAATGGCTGGCTGAGCTTAAGCAACGGATAGGTGTACGATGTGCCGGGGCAGCCCAACCCTTATTGGAACCGCCGAGTGCAAATGGCCTCTGTGATGGCTGAGCAGGTACCAGCGGGGTCCGTGAGCTTTTACTACGACGCTTCTTTTGTAAAATCCAATAACGGCGTAATCGTAAGCAGCATTACACTCAATTTTGGAGCGGCCGGTTCTGCTACACTCACACCCGCATCTCCCGTACAAACTATAAACTTAAGTGGCAGCGGCATACTCAATTTTATTATTTCAGTAAGTTATGTTTATGGCTTGTCATTTACCAATAATGGGCAGGTGCAGGTGGGCAGCAGCTCAGCACCATATTCCCGCACGACAAACTTAGGAAGAGTGGCAGCTCCTATACCAAATGAAAATTTTTGGCTCAGCAGTAAATATCCGTTTCAGGGTTATGATGAAAGCCAGGCTTATTACGGGAAAGTGAAAGTATCTATCTGGTGGAAGTTAGATGCAAACAACAACATTGTTCCAGGAATAAAGAAACCAATAATTATTGTTGATGGAATAGATGCTTTAGACGAAAGAAAGGATACAGCGATATATGATTTGTTTAGATATTATAATGAATCCAATGTACGTGTAAATTTTGCTGACCAGCTTCGAACTCAAGGCTTCGATATCATTGTAATGGACCAGCCAGGTTATACACACCAGCAGCCGACTCTCAACGATCCGTCAATAGCCTACTGTATCCAGTGCCGCCCTACGCAGACCCAAACAAACCTTACGTTTATGGTGGTGGGGATTATATACAGCGCAATGCCTACGCATTGGAAGAATTGATTGATTATTGCAATCAGCAAATGCTGGCAAACAATAGCACCGAGCAGCTAGTGATAGTGGGTCCTGGCATGGGAGGTCAGATAAGTCGCTATGCTTTACGGGATATGGAATTGCGGGGTATAAATCATAACTGTCGTCTTTGGGTAAGTTTTGACAGCCCCCATAATGGGGCATGGGTGCCTGTAGGTCCGCAGCAAATGGTGAGGCAATTGGCCAATAGCAATAACAATGAAAAGCAAAAAATGTTTTTAGAAGCGTGGATCAACTGTTCTGCCGCCAAGCAAATGACCATTCACCATCATCTTTCCAATAGCCAAACAACTCAGGGTACTCCGGGTTTTTTTAACAGATATTACGATGAAATAAATGATCCTGCATTTCGCTTTCCACAAGCAGCAGGTCTACGAAAAATAGCTATGTTGAGCGGCAGTGATCTGGGGGTGGCGATGCCTTACGGACAAGCCTGTCAGGAAACAAACAAATTTGAAGTAAAAGTAAAGCCAAGAGGCTTCTGGAATTGGCTGGTAAACTTTGTTGTCCCGGGTATCCCAGCAGTTATTGGCATTGCCTCTACTCAAACTCATCACGCTTTTTTGGCGCCTGCATACGGCACCTGCCTTTCTTATACGAAAGAAACGATTTTCGGAACTGTAGTTGCTAATTATATTACGGCTCCATCATTTTCTAATACCACTCTTGATATGACACAAGGCGGCGAAGTTCCTGTTTTTAGGTTCCTTCACGATGAGCTTGCTAAAGCCAATCAGGACCTGTACAGTTTTTGGGAAAAATTTGTAACTGCAAGTTCCTACAATTATGTAACAACTGGCAATCAAGAGCCGACCTATAGTACAATTGCGTTAGGGAGGGGAAGTGCACCTGATTTCACTCGTAAATGGGACGCCAATTTCAGAAAAGATAAATTCAATCAACCTTGTGATGTTACCTGTCCTGAAACAAAGGAAAGTCCTTTCGACATGTATTGGGCGCCAGATATAAACACCCGGCACGATTCACTTTTATTAGGTCATGTTGTTCGATTACGAAAAGAAATAATAGACAAACAAGAATGGCCGAAAACTCAGATACAAAGAACAGCTGTCATTACCGAAAATAAAATTTTATTATGCACAGGAGAAACGGCCACTTATTCGGTAACAAATCCATTGTCTAACATGTCTTATAATTGGACTCCTTCTTCAACGTTTCTTTAAGTAGTAGCAGGCCAGGGCACTCCAACAATTACATTACAACATACAGGTTCAACAACCATCACAGGGGATTACACTTTGAATTGCTCTGCCACCAGTGCTTGCTATAATATCAACATCCCCGATAAAACATTATATATTGGCAAACAACCCGTACAAGGCTGGTATAACTCACCGTACAACCCCAGCGAACCGTTGAATCCCTCTGATCCGATGGACTTCAACTGGAATTATACCTGTTATGGTCAATACATAAACTCAAACATGTCCGTATGGCCGGGTACAACTATTACCTGGCAGGATGCAGGCAATTCGGGGGGCATAACTTGGTGGCAGAATGGCAATAACATTACTTTTTATTTTTCATATCCAGATGCATACGCATATTTTTATGTAACCGCAACCAATGCCTGTGGTTCCTCTTCCGCTCTGTATCGATTCCTGGCTGTTTCCGATGAAAACTGCGGCGGTCCACCAATGAGAATTTCTATATCACCTAATCCTGCAAGTGATAAAGCGGAATTATTCCTGTATGAAGGCATAGATAAAAACAGGAAGAAGGAAATTTTGCAAATTCAAGTCGTTGACAGGTTGGGTATTACCCGCAGTATTATTGGATATGGAAAAGCAAATAAGGTTGTTAATTTAGACCTTAGCAAACTCAGACCAGGAATGTATTTTATCAGGGTCTTCGATGGAACTAAATGGACGAGTGGCAAATTTGTAAAACATTGAGTATTTCCTTTTGCAAACCCTGAACTTTTTTCGGGTTTTATTTTTTTAATTTTATCTGAATTTTTATGCCAGTTATTCTTTTTGAAATAAAAAATTCCGTCGGTATCATCACCCTCAACCGGCCGGAAAAACTGAATTCATTCAACCGCGAAATGGCCCTGCTGATGCAGGAAAAACTGGATGAATGTAAAAAGAAAGAAGTACGCTGTGTGTACATCACCGGTGCGGGAAAGGCGTTTTCAGCCGGGCAAGACCTCTCAGAAGTTGTCGATCCCAATGGACCCGGCATGAGTAAAATACTTTCAGAACATTACAACCCGGTTGTCAGAAGAATCCGTAAACTGGAAAAGCCCGTGGTGGCTGCTGTGAACGGAGTGGCAGCAGGTGCAGGGGCTAATATTGCATTGTGTTGTGATGTTGTTGTTGCCTCGCAATCGGCTTCCTTTCTGCAGGCTTTTTCAAAAATCGGTTTAATACCCGACAGCGGCGGTACCCATACACTGCCCAGGCTGGTTGGCTGGCAAAAAGCAAGTGCCCTGATGATGCTGGGTGAAAAAGTGCCGGCTGCGGAAGCCGAAAGAATCGGGATGATTTATAAAGTTTTCCCCGACGAAACATTTGCTGAAAACTCAATAAACATCGCTGCCTTTCTTGCCACCCTGCCCACAAAAGGGCTGGCTTATACCAAGCAGCTGCTCAGCCTTTCCTATAAAAGCACTTTCGAAGAACAGCTTCAGGATGAAGATGTGTTTCAGCAACGGGCTGCCGGCACAAAGGATTTTGAAGAAGGGGTGAAAGCATTTTTGGAAAAAAGAGCACCGAAATTCAGAGGAGAATAATCAATAATTAATAATCAATAATCCTGTTATGCCCACAATTTATGACGAGGTGGTGAGCCACATGATGGAAAATGATTTTTTCAGCCAGTGGATGGGAGTGGAAGTACTGGATGTAAAAGAAGGATACAGTAAAATAAAAATGACCATCCGCAAAGAAATGGCAAACGGTTTTGGCATTGTGCATGGGGGTATTCCTTTCTCCCTTGCCGACAGCGCCTTTGCGTTTGCCTGCAACAACCGCAATAATTTATCCGTGGCGCTGGATGTCACCATCACCTTTACCAAAGCGGTGAAAATCGGCGACACCCTTACCGCCGAAGCAAAAGAAGTGCACAACGGACGAAGCACCGGCGTTTATTTAATCACCGTCACCAACCAGAAAAATGAACAGGTGGCTTTGTTTAAAGGCACCTGTTTCCGTAGCGGCAAAAAACTGCTTTGAGTACTTTTCAACAGAAAAAAATTGTATTTTAACCGGCATTATTTTTTCAAAAAAGTAACTCTATGTATTTCCGTAAACCCAAAACCGATCTGCTTGCCTCTCTCATCAAAGCATTGCGAACCGCTCTATATACTGATGAAAAAAGAATTTTACAAGACCCCTATAATGAAGAGTTCTCTGTCCAGCGACGCAGGTTTTTAAAGAAAACCGGAAAGGCTGCCGCTGCTATAGGCCTGCTGGGCGCCATGGAAAGCTGCCATAAGACACTGGAAAAAATTGCACCCCGAAACACGGAAAACACATCCGTTGCCGCGGGCAATTCAACCCCCGGCCGCATTGTCATAGTTGGCGCCGGTATAGCCGGCCTGCATGCCGCATATATTCTGAAACAAAAAGGGTTTTTGGCGCAGGTATATGAAGGCAGTGCAAGAACCGGCGGCCGTATGTATTCCGCTAAAAACATCTTAGGCAGTGGCCTTACTACCGAGCTGGGAGGCGAGTTTATTGACAGCATTCACAAGGATATGCTGCAGCTCGCTAAAACGTTTAATCTTACGCTTATTGATACCGATGCACCGGGAGAAGCAGCTTTAATAAAAGATGCTTATTATTTCAACCGCACCCATTATTCGGTGCAGCAGGTGGTAGAAGAATTCAGTTTCTATGCAGACAAAATAAAACGGGATATTAATTCTTTATCACCCGTCATCACAGCCGATAGTCACAATGCCAACGATGTACTGTTCGACAACATGTCTATCGCCGCTTATTTCGACCGCATAGGTTTAACCGGTTGGTTGCGTAAGCTGCTCGATGTGGCTTACCTGACAGAATACGGCCAGCCTGTCGAAAATCAATCATCGCTCAATTTCCTCTTTCTTATCAGCCCGAAAGTAAGCAATGACAACTTTGAAATTTTTGGAGCCAGCGACGAAAGGTATAAAATACTGGGCGGCAACCAGCAGATTTGCGATAAGCTGGCAGAACAGCTGGATGGCCAGATTTTTACCGGGCATGAGCTTATTTCCATCCGCCAAAAAAACAACAATACGTATGATGTAACTTTTCAATCTGGTAAATCTGCCAAAACCATTAACTGTGATATCCTGTTGCTGACTATCCCGTTTACACTTTTGCGAAACGTAGAAGTGCAACCCGCCTGGCCGGCATGGAAGCAGCTGGCTATTTCGGGTCTTGGTTATGGAAATAACAGCAAGCTGATGCTAGGATTTACCCGGCGCTATTGGCGCACGCTGGGCTACCAGGGTTCGTTTTTTACCGACTCTTTGCTGCAGATTGGATGGGACAATTCCTTGATGCAGCCGCCCCTTACAGGGGGATTAACTATTTATTCCGGCGCTGGTCAGGCGCTTGCCGTTGACCAGGGCAACACGCAGCACCAGGCAAATATTCATTTACCGTTGATTGATGCCATGTTTCCCGGCGCCATGTCTTTTTATAACAGCAAGGCGGAACGTTTTGTGTGGCCCCGGTATAAATGGACGAAAGCATCTTACAGTTGCTTTTACCCCGGCCAGTTTACCACCATTGCAGGCAACGAAATAAAACCGGTAGACAAAATCTTTTTCGCCGGCGAACATTGCTCTTACAACTTCCAGGGCTATATGAACGGCGGCGCCGAAACCGGCAGGCGGGCGGCTGAAAGCATCCTGCAACTTCTGCATGCAAACGTGCAGGCAGGTGTATTATAGATACCCCGTTATTTTCTGAAATTTGCCGGATGATTTATTCTTTTAAAAATTTTATCCCGGTTATTGATGCGTCATCCTTCGTTCACCCGCAGGCGGCAGTTACAGGCAATGTGGTTATTGGCAAAAACTGCTACATCGGTCCCGGCGCTGCGCTCCGCGGCGATTGGGGCCAGATCATCATCGAAGACGGCTGCAATGTGCAGGAAAACTGCACCATTCACATGTTTCCCGGCGTAACAGTTTTATTAAAAGAAGGAGCTCATATCGGGCATGGCGCCATTATCCATGGAGCAACGATAGGCAAAAACTGTTTGATAGGGATGAATGCGGTGATAATGGATAATGCAGAACTGGGCGATGAATGCATTGTCGGTGCTTTGACGTTGATAAAGCAGGATGAAAAAATTCCGGCCCGTTCATTGGTGGCAGGCAACCCGGGTAAAATAATAAAACAGGTAAGCGATGAAATGATAACCTGGAAAACTGAAGGCACCCGACTGTACCAGGCGCTGCCGAAAGAGATGCGGGAAAGCTGGAAAGAATGTGAACCGCTGCGTGAACTGCCCGTAGAATTACGAAAACAAACCGGCGGCTACAGCCCGTTTAAAAAGTAAAACGCCTCCCATAAAAATTTCTTTCTCATCAAAAGGAAACTTCGTAACTTAAACTTTCCGTTTTTAAATCAAAAACCTTGTGTATGAGAAAATATTTGCTTCCTGCAACCCTGCTGCTGGGAACGCTCAGTCTTGCTTCTATTGCCTTTTCACAAAATGACCGCTTTGCTTTTGCGGTAACAGATCTGCAGCAAACCGGCGCCGGATGGAATGCCTTGCGTAAACTGGATCTTGGCAGCGGTGAGTTCAGCCAGGTATTGCTGAATGGCACCGATCCGAAAATTGTAGCACTGGATGCTGCCACAAGAAAACCATGGTCAGCATTATTAGCCGCTCAAAACGGCGCACCGGTACAGCCGCCTTTTGGCACCGGCGTGGCCGCCATGGCTTACGATAAAAAGAACAACCGCCTTTATTACACACCCATGTTCATTGATCAGCTGCGCTATCTGGATCTGAAAACAATGAAGGTGTATTATGTAACCGATCAGCCTTTTACCAATTTTGGCAATCATCACGATGAAGGAAAAATAATTACCCGCATGGTGATAGCGCCGGATGGTAATGGCTATGCCGTTTCAAACGATGCCAATACTTTCATCCGTTTTTCTACTGGTAAAAAACTTCAGATTATACAACTCGGTTCGCTGGTTGATGATCCTTCCAACGGCGGCGTATCCGTTCACAACCGCTGCAGCAGCTGGGGCGGCGATATGATTGCCGATGATGAAGGTGGTCTCTATATTATTTCGGCCCGCAATAGCGTATATAAAATAGATGTGGAAACCAAAGCGGCAAAACTGCTGGGCTACATCAAAGGTCTGCCGCAGGACTTTACTTCCAATGGCGCTGTGGTTACTCCCGAAGGAAAAGTGCTGGTGAGCAGCGCCGTCAATGGCAATGCGTATTTCCTTGTTGATCCCAGAGACTGGACGGCTACGCAATACCAGGCAGCAGCAGGCATATTCCGCAGCTCCGACCTGGCCAACAGCAATTATTTGCAAACAAAACCTAAAAACACAACACCTGAATATGCCACCCGCCGTGCCCCTGGTAATTTAACTCCATCAGGAATCAACATTTATCCCAACCCCGTTGGAAACAACCAGTTCACATTACAGTTTGGAAAAGTGACAACAGGTAACTACAATATTGAACTCACCGATGTGATGGGCCGGGTGGTGATGCAGCGCAATGTAAACGTGCAGGCCGAAGACCAGGTGGAAACCATTTCACTCAATCCCTCGATGGCACGCGGCGTGTATCTTGTAAAAATTATTGACCAGGAAAGAAAATCTGTCCTGAGCCAGAAGTTAGTGGTGCAGTAAATAATCATTTACTGCGTTACAGCGCCGGCCCCGTAAGACCGGCGTTTTTTTATGCCCGCCCCCCTTTTTCTGAACGGGGAATCTGGAAACAGTCTCATTAATTTGGAAATATTCATAGTTCAATAATTTTTTTTATTGTGTTACCAGCTTTACCACTCCGTTCAGCGTCCCTTGCGTCGCACACTTCAGCTTCCTGTATTCTATTCAGCAAGTAAAGAACCTTTACTTTTGCCGCCAATCTTTCAATGTGGAGAAATCCAATTTCGTTGACCAGATAAGAATTTATTGCCGGAGCGGTCATGGCGGCGCCGGCAGCCGGCATTTTGCCCGTACCAAATTCAACCCGCTGGCCGGGCCCGATGGCGGCAACGGAGGAAGGGGCGGTCATATCATTTTAAAAGGCAATCGCAACCTGTGGACCCTGCTGCATCTCCGTTATTTTAAAAACATACTTGCCGAAAACGGCGAAGGCGGCGCTAAAAATAATATGACCGGCCGCGACGGAAAAGATATCATCATCGAAGTACCGCCCGGTACCATTGCCTATGATGAAGAAACCGGTGAAAAAGAAGCAGAGATTCTTGAAGACGGCCAGCAAATAACCTGGATAAAAGGAGGCAAAGGCGGCCTGGGCAATTACAATTTTGCCACCGCCACCAACCAGGCGCCGGAATATGCGCAACCCGGCGAACCTGGCGTGCAGGGATGGAAAGTACTCGAACTGAAAGTGCTGGCCGATGTAGGGCTCGTTGGTTTTCCCAATGCCGGCAAATCCACCTTGCTTTCGGTTATCACTGCCGCCAAGCCGAAGATTGCCGATTATGCATTTACTACCATCAATCCTCAACTCGGCATTGTGGAATACCGTGATGGAAAAAGTTTTTGCGTAGCCGATCTGCCCGGCATCATCGAAGGTGCAGCCGAAGGCAAAGGTCTTGGTCATCGCTTTCTTCGCCACATTGAAAGAAACCCCGTTTTACTTTTTGTAATCCCGGCCGACAGCGCCGATCACAAAAAAGAATTTGAAATCCTGCTCAGCGAGCTTGAAAAATATAATCCCGAACTGCTGCACAAGCAATTTGTCATCGCCGTCAGCAAAAGCGATCTGCTGGATGAGGAACTGATGAAAGCGGTGGAAAAAGAACTGCCTCCTCATATTCCTCATGTTTTTATTTCATCGCACCAGCACAAAAGGCTCATTGAACTGAAAGACCTGCTGTGGAAAATCCTGAACCAGTAACACGAACGTGGTATTGATTCCGGATTCAATTGCACTTACCTTTAATGCAAATAAATACTGCTTATGCAACCGAGCTTCAACACGTTTCCATTTTATGCAAGCGACCTGCTGAAGGGATATTTCTGGCGCAACCTGTTTAAAGTAACCTGGCTGTTTTTCCCGGGCATCCTGTTTCTTGTATTTGCCTGGTTTGCATTCTGGAAAATCACGCAGGGTAAAGACCTGATGATAATTACGCTGGAAAACCGGGATGTGTTTGCTTTTTTTATCCTGGCGCTTTTGTTCTGGTCGTACGTTACCTGGTACACCTGCCGGCTGGCGGCAAAAGCCAAAGACCTGCAGATACAAAGCAGGCTGGAAAAATCGCTGGCTGATTTTCTTGATAAAAATGAAAACAACAGGCAGGATCCGGAAGTGGCTGACATCAGTAGCATTTATTATAATTACATTGAAAAAAACAATAACGACCACCGCATTTGGGAAAAGCTGCGCATACACGGCCCCCGCCTGCTGGCCTTCTCCTGCTTTACAATTATTATTCTTGCCTTTGTGCAGCTGCCGGTACTTAAAATAATTTTTCCCCGCTGGCTTTGTTATGTGCTGCTGACCGCAAGTATCGTGTATTATTTTCTTTTATACAATGTATGGTCGAAGTTCATCAGCAAAAAAAAGAATGCGCCGCTCCATACCGAGCAGGCCTGGGTTAAAGGCATCCGTGCTGTCACCTATGTTTTCCTGGTAAGTTTTACAATCCTCGTTGTTATAATAAAATCTGTAACGATGTTGCTGATATTGCTGCTATTCATGCAGGCAGGTATGGTGCTCCTGCTGTTGTTGCGCCGCCGGTTTCTTGATATCAACAACCGCTCTTTTTACCAGAATATAGCTTTGCAGAAAGAATTATTTCAGTCGCCTTCGGCCAAAGTAAAACTAGGGGGCCTGGTGCGTGACAAAGAAGACAATCCCTATTTCATCACACTGAATATCCTTAGCTTTTTTGCTTTGATAGTTTATGTCAGCACCATTTACAGTGTATGGGTTTCTGTGCAGCTGGGCAGTTTCCCTTTTGTCATTCTTGCATTTGGCGTATTGCTGGGGCTTGTAAATTTTGTAACCGTTTTGTCGGTGCTGAAGCGCATCAATTTGCATTTTTTCATCTGGATACTGGCCTTTATTCTCGGCAGCACCTATGAACCGCACAGGGTGAAGCTGGTGCCAAAAGAAAATACGACTGCCGCTTTTGCCAACCGCATGAACCTGAAAGAGTATTTCAGAAACTGGGTGATGCAGCGAAAAGATCTTCTTGACAGTGCTGCACAGCCATACCCGGTTTACTTTGTGCTGGCAAACGGCGGTGCATCCCGCTCAGGTTATTGGGTGGCTTCGGTGCTTTCGCGGATGGAAGATGAATCGGATGGAAAATTTTCGGAGCACCTGTTTTGTTTGTCCGGCGCATCGGGAGGTAGTGTGGGCAACGCGGCATTTTTCAGTTTGCTGCGCAGCAAAGCTGAATTAAAAAAAACTAACCCCACTGACAGCGCTTTTCTTACCGAAGCAAAAAATTACCTGAAGACCGATTTTCTTACCTACACACTTGCCCGCATGCTAGGGCCCGATGTTTTTCGGCATCTTTTACGTATACGCAAAATTGATGACAGAGCCATTGCGTTGTCCAAAGCGCTGGAAAAAGCTGCAGGAAAAAACAATTTTCTTTACGACAGCCTTGCCACCGGTTTTTCTGTTTTCATCACACAAAAGCAAGATACCGGCTACCGGCTTCCCATACTCTGCATCAACAGCACCCGCATGCAGGACGGGCTGCCAAGTGTTATAAGCAACATCATCATCGACGAAAAAACTTTTAACAAACGCATTGATGTGCTGGCACTGGTTGACGATAAGAAAGATTTAAAATTGAGCAGCGCCGTAGTACTGGGCGCCAGTTTTCCTTATGTAAGCCCGGCCGGCCGCATTGATCACCGCTATTTAAACACCGAGGAAAATGAATCAAGCTATTTTGTTGACGGCGGCTACTTCGACAATTCCGGCGCCGGCGTAGTAAACGAAATGATTATTGAACTGAACAGGCTCAGGGCTGAGGAAAAAGATCCTGCAATAAAAACCATGATGAGCAAACTGGATTTTCATGTGCTGCACATCACCAACGACCCCGTGGGCTTCAGGCCCGACCTGCAGAAAGTAAACCCATTGATCAATGACCTGGCT
The DNA here is from genome assembly GCA_964508655.1 of uncultured Chitinophaga sp. Taxonomy (GTDB): domain Bacteria; phylum Bacteroidota; class Bacteroidia; order Chitinophagales; family Chitinophagaceae; genus VBAS01. The sequence goes on from CAZDUO010000046.1 coordinate 18,620, forward strand.
GCACCGGTAAAAACACTCATTGGCGCCTACAGCAGCCAGACCAGCACCAACGATCAGCGGCTTATCAATTACCTGGAAACATCTTTCGGAAATACAAAGCACTACCGCACCATACCCCTGTACCGCTACCAGGACAGGTCCATCACCTACAGCATGAACTGGGTAATATCCGGCCGCCTGCTGCATGCGATGGATGCCCGGCTGAATGAAAAAGAAATAAAGGATAGGCTGAAAAGTATTATTTCAGAGATGGATGATAAATAAATCATTCACCCTTTTCCACTATACAGATGCTGAATTACCCGATTCATTTTTTGAGGATCAGGAATTGACAAAATCATTTCAACTCACCCGCACCGCTGTGCCGGTGGCAATCACCATCATCATGCTGCCACCGCTGCCCACGGTTTCAAAATCCAGGTCAATGCCCACTACGGCATTGGCGCCAAGCGACTGGGCCCGCTGAATCAGTTCATTCATGGCATTCTGCCGGGCTTCATCAATCACTCTTTCGTACGTGCCGCTGCGGCCGCCAAAAAAATCACGCAGGCTGCCCATGATGTCTTTCAGCACATTGGCTCCGATGATGACTTCGGAAGAAACAACACCAAGATATTGCTCAATGGTTTTTCCTTCAATGCTGGGGGTGGTTGTGGTTATCATTCTTTTGTTTTTATCGTGTAAAAATAAAGAAGATAAGGCATCCGGTCATTGGCTGCCCCTGATTTTTAGCTTAGGTTTGTCCTTTCAAAAATTATGACAGCATGAAAAAACTGCTCTTTACTTTTTTTCTTTTCCTCGCACTGCTTTCACGTGCTGTTGCCGATGAAGGCATGTGGCTGCCGCTGCTGCTGGGCCAGCAGGTGTATAACGATATGGTGAAACGGGGGCTGAAGCTTACCAAAGAACAACTCTACAGCATTAACAAACCCTCCATTAAGGATGCCGTTGTTATATTCGGCAGCGGTTGCACCGGCGAAATCGTCAGCGCCGAAGGATTGATTTTTACCAACCACCACTGCGGCTACGATGTGATTGCTTCGGCCAGTACCGTAGAGCACAACTACCTGCGTGACGGATTTTATGCCATGAAAAGAATTGAAGAAATTCCTTCAGGACTTTCGGTTCAGTTTCTGCTGCGAATAGAAGACGTAACCGCCATGGTGATGGATTCACTCAAAGGATTGAGCGGGGCAGAAAGAGTACAGCGGCAAAACAGGGTGTTCAGCAACCTGAATGCAAAGTTTTCTGACCCCCCGCAGTTTATCGAAGCAAGAGTGAGCAGCCTTTTCAAAGGCAACCAGTTCCTGCTTTTTGTTTACCAGCGTTATAAAGATGTGCGTCTTGCTGGCGCTCCGCCGGAAAGTATCGGCAAATTCGGCGGCGATACGGATAACTGGGAATGGCCGCGGCATACGGGAGATTTTTCCGTGTTCCGGGTGTATATGAGCAAAGACGGTAAACCGGCGGAGTACAGCGAAGAAAATATACCGCTGAAACCAAAATGGTTTTTTCCCGTTTCATTAAAAGGATTCAAAGACGGCGACTACACCATGATTTATGGTTATCCCGGAAGCACCAACCGCTACGAAACATCCTTTGGCGTAAAACTGAAAACGGAAATTGACAACCCTACGCTGGTAAAGCTGCGTGATGTACGGTTGAAATATATGCTGGAAGAAATGAAGAAAGACCCGGCTGTAAAACTGCAGCTGGCCTCCAGCTTTTCCATCATAGCCAACTACTGGAAATTTTATGACGGCGAAACCAAACAACTGCTGAAATACGATGTGTATGGCCAGAAGAAAAAAGCCGAAGAAGTTTTTATTAATTGGGCGCAGGGAAAATCAAATTACTCTTCAATGTTTGAAGACTGGGCCAAAGCGTACGAAGCTTGGCAGCCCTATGCCAAACACCGCATGTATATCAACGAAGGCATTTTTGGCTCACCGCTGATGGCTTTTGCCGCCAGCCTGCAGCAGATTGAAATCGCCCTGGTGCAGCAGGGAAAAACAGCCGCCGATATCAAAGCCGCACTGGATGAAGCAGTAAAGGCAAGAAATGAATTTCTGAAAAACGAAAACAGGCCTTCCGATGAGCGGATTTTTGCCGATGTGACAAGAATGTTTTACCAGGATGTGGACCGCCAGCAGCACCCGGTTGATTTTTTCAGCTCGCAGGTAGGCGCCTGGGGCAAACTGAATGAGGAAGAAACCTATAAAAAATATGCCGCCCATGTGTTTTCAAAAACGATGATATTTGATGATGCCCGGTGGAATGCATTTATCAAAAATCCCGACGGCATCACGCTGCAGGACGACCCCGCCTATGCACATGCCAGCGCTTTTCTTATCAATTATCAAAGCAAGTATGCGGCAAAATACCAGCAGTTCAGCACCCGCAATGCTGAGCTTGGCCGTATTTACCTGAAAGGCATTATGGAAATGGATACGGCAAAAGCAAAGAAGATGTATCCTGATGCCACCTTCACCATGCGGGTGAGCTTTGGCAATGTAAAAAGCTACCGGCCGCGGGATGCTGTGTATTATGATTATATCTGCACCCTGAACGGCGTGCTGCAGAAATACAAACCCGGCGATTATGAATTTGACCTGCCGGAAAATCTCATTGCACTGGCAAGGAAGAAGGACTTTGGTCAGTATATTGACAAAACCAAAAAAGACCTGGTGGTTTGCTTCATCAGCACCAACGATATTACAGGCGGCAACAGCGGCTCACCCGTACTGGATGGCAGCGGCAACCTGCTCGGCCTTGCTTTCGACGGCAATTATGAAGCGCTGAGTCATAAAATTGCTTTCGATAAAGACCTGAACCGGACGATATGCGTTGACATCCGCTATGTACTCTGGTGCATTGACAAGCTGGGCGGCGCTTCGCACTTCATCCATGAACTGAAGCTGGTGAAGTGATTTTTTTAAAGTTATTGTCAAGCCATTCGCTCCGGCGGATGGCTTTTTCTATATGCGGAATATTTACTTAACATTGCAATACAACTTTCCCGGTGAAATACAATCGCTATATCCTGCTCATCACTTCAGCTATTCTATCCAGTTGCCTGCATGCCCAGGTAAAATTCAGCCTGGCAACCGATTTGTCCCTGCTTCACAATTTTGATGGTAAACAAAAATTTACTGTAATAGGGCAAACGATTATCCCGCAATGGCATTTTACCAAAAAACATACTTTGTATGCGTGGTTCTCTTATCACAGCAATGGTAAATACAAAAGCAACCTGTCGGCTGAAGCAAAATCTTCATCCACCGTTCCCCAGTCCTTTTCATTTACCAGCCGTTCAGAAATGCGTTTACGCCATTTTTCGCTGGGTATAAAAAGATATTTCTACGGCGCTGCTGAAAAGCTGGAAAAATTCAACCTTTATGGCGCCGCCGGTTTCGGACTAACCAGCGGTACGGCTACCAACAATTTTTCTGCACCTGTCGATACTTCGCTTTACATGGTACAGGATAATATCCTGGGCGGCTCCGGTAATTTCAAGCGGCTGACCTTTGACATTACTGCCGGCTGGGAACTGCCGGTGGGCTATGAAATATTTGTATTTTCAGAGGCAAGAATTCATCTGCCGACATCCAGCTATTCAACCGGTTACCTGCTGAAAAATAAAAATGCACCGTTGCCGGGAACTTTTAACTTCGGTATTCGTGTATTGTTTAATTCTGAACAATAAAAAACCAAATGCATGAGCGACCGGCTTTCCATTGCACAGGTGGAAATTTATAAACTGCGCATCCCGCTGATTGAGCCCTTTATTACTTCATTGGCTTACGAAACCCATGTGGAGAATGTGATTGTAGTAATAAGAACTAACGAGGGCATTACCGGCTTTGGTGAAAGCAGTCCGTACATGCCGGTGAACGGGGAAAGCATGGATACCTGTTTTATCGTAGGCCAGTATTTTGCAAAGCTGCTGAAAGGAAAAAACCCGCTGAAGATAGATGAGCATATTGCTGCCATGGATAAACTGATTTTTGCAAACTGTAGTATTAAAAGCGCTTTTGATATAGCGCTGCACGACATCATCGGCCAGTTCAAAGGCGTGCCGCTGTACAAGCTGTACAAAGGAAAAAACAATAAAGAACTTGTGACGGATTACACCGTGAGTCTTGACGGTGCAGAAAAGATGGCGGCCGATGCGCTGAAAATAAAAAAAGCCGGTTACCCGGCCATCAAGGTAAAACTGGGTGAGTCGAAGAAAAAAGATGTGGAGCGGATACGCATGATACGGGATGCAGTAGGCTTCGGCATTCCGCTGCGTATTGATGCCAACCAGGGCTGGGGTGTAAAAGAAGCGATTGACACGCTGAATGCACTTGATGCTTACAATATTGAGCTTTGCGAGGAGCCGATTGCCAAATGGAATTTTATACGGCTGCGCAAAGTGAAAAAGAAAAGCCCCATACCCATCATGGCCGACGAAAGTTGCGGCGATGCGCATGATGCGGAGCGGCTGCTGAAACTGAAAGCCTGCGATCTGTTTAATATAAAAGTGGGAAAAGCCGGCGGTGTGTACCGGGCCTGGGAAATAATAAAGCTGGCAGACAAAGCCGGTATGCAGATGCAGCTCGGCGCCTTTATGGAATCAAGGCTGGGCATGACGGCATCGGCACATCTTGCTCTATGCAGCGACAATATTCTCTACTGCGATTTTGATACACCGCTGATGCATGCCGAAGACTATGTGGTTGGCGGCCTCACATACCATGCAAACGGAGTAATGAAAGTGCCCGATACACCGGGACTGGGGGCAAGGTTTGAGCAGGAGTATTTAGACAAATTGGAGAAAGTGACTGTGTGAATCAAACTGCGAATGCGGCAGAATTACGAACAAGCTCAGTGCGAATAAGAATTATTCTTTTCCTGGCCGATAAATTTCACTAACCTGTATTTCAGGTTATTCTTAATTTTATATCTCCCTTCCGACAATAAACAATTCTGAAACGAAAACCAACAAAAATGGATAAAGTAGTGCATTTTGAAATTCCTGCCGACAACCTGGAAAGAGCAAAAAAATTTTACGGGGAAATATTCGGCTGGCAGTTGCAGGACTGGCCCATGGCCGACGGCTCAGTGTATACAGGCGCAAGAACCGTTGCCGTGGATGAACAGACTTTTGTTCCCAAAGAACCCGGCGCCATCAACGGCGGCATCATAAAGCGTGACCAGTTTGTAAAAACCCCGCAGGTCACGGTAAATGTGCCCTCCATTGATGAATACCTTGAAAAAATAAAGGCAGCAGGCGGCAGTGTCATCAAGCCAAAACAAAATATTGAAGGCATGGGCTACTACGCTTATGCCACCGACAGTGAGGGCAACCTGCTGGGCTTGTGGGAAGACATCAAAAAGAACTGAACTTTACCCGGGTTTACTTCTTCTTCCCGGCCGACAGCTATCGGCCCTTCACCGGCACATTATCCTTCCATCGCCACAGGTACATGCAGGCATAGGTGCGGTAAGGCGCCCACTGACCGGCAACTTTTAAGATAGCCGCTTCCATTGTTTTTTTCTTGCGGTGTTTTAAGCCATACAAACGAATCACCGCATTACGCAGGCCGAGGTCATCCAGTGCAAACACATCTTCACGGCAAAGGGCAAACATCAGCAGCATTTCTGTCGTCCATTGGCCTACACCTTTTATCTGCGTCAGGTATTCAATCACTTCTTCGTTACTCATCCTGGAAAGTTTTTTCAGGCTCATCCCGCTTTTCATTTCAAATCTTGCCACATGCTGTACATACATTGCCTTGGCATTGCTCATGCCGATGGCCCGCAGTTTTTCAAATGCTGTGTCTGCTACCTGTTGCGGTGTTGGTTCACCGCCATACAGGTCAATAAACCGCCGGCGGATGACATCGGCCACCCGGGTGCTCAGTTGCTGGCTCATGATAGAATAACAGAGATAGAGCCAGAGATTATTCCGCTTCTTCAGTTTGAACACGCCGTGCTGCTCAATCAGTTTTTTCATTTTTTCGTCTCTGGACAAATGTTCAACGTAGTGCACAGAACCAGTATTTACGTAATTATAAGGATGATGAGGAAATAAAAATAGAATTTTGCCGCATGGAACGGAAGATTATTTTGACGGGCGATGGTTCTCACTCCGTCAGTATGCCTGAAATGGGTGTGACTTATCATTCCGTACATGGGGCTATACAGGAATCAATGCATGTGTTTATAGAAGCAGGTTTTAAATCAGCATGTACAAATCAGTCAGTATGCTCTATACTTGAGGTTGGTTTTGGTACCGGGTTGAATGCATTACTTACAGCAATAGAGGCAGAAAAAACTGGATCAAGTATTTATTATGTCGCACTGGAACCATACCCCCTTGGTGCCGAGGAAATACTTTCATTGAATTATTGCAAACAGTTGAATCGAAAAGATTTGCAGGATGATTTTATTAGAATGCATCAATGTGAATGGAATAAAAGCATTGCAGTAACTGAAAATCTTTTATTGCACAAATCGAAATATATGTTGCAATCATTTGAACATATAACGAAATTCGATTTGATCTACTTCGACGCCTTCGCTCCTGCGGCCCAGCCCGAACTCTGGACAAAAGATGTGTTTGATAAAATGTTTTCCCTGCTTGCTCCCGGCGGCGTGCTGGTTACTTACTGCAGCAAAGGTGAGGTAAGAAGAAATATGATGGCTGCCGGATTTAAAGTGGAGAAACTGCCCGGGCCGCAGCAGAAGAGAGAGATGCTGAGGGCAGGAAGGTGAATGGTGAATAGTCAATGGTCAATACAGAGTTTCTCAGGTTTTGTCTATTCACCATTGTCCATTGCCCATTCACCCCTCAATACTCCAGCTCACACTCCCGTCCTTCTCATCCTTCAGGGCAATGCCCAGCTTTGACAACTGATTCCTGATTTTATCACTCGTGGCGAAATCTTTCCTGCTCCTTGCTTCTTTTCTCATTTCAATCAGCAAATCCATCGCACCTCTGAATCTTGCATCATCCGTACCGGAAATATTTTTCAGCCCCAGGATGTCTTCAATATAAGTTTTCATCTGGTTGCTGAGCAACTCAAATGTTTCTTTACTCAACGCCGTCACCGGAATCGTTTTATCCTTCATCGAATTTATCACCGGCACCAGCTCAAAGATATTGGCCAGCACCTTGGCTGTATTAAAATCATCGTTCATAAATTCATCAAACTCTCCAACCAACTTTTTTACTTTCTCATCAAGTTCTGTATCAACTCCTGACTCTGAACTCACGACTGACGACTCACGACTCACGATTTCCAACCGCTCATACGCTTCCCACAATCTTCTCAGTCCCTTTTCGGCTGCCTGCAGCGCATCGTTGCTGAAATCGAGGGTGCTGCGGTAATGTGTCTGCAGAATAAAAAACCGCACCACCATCGGGTGATAGGCTTTTTCCAGCATGGGGTGATTGCCGCTGAACAGTTCGGTAAGCCTGATAACATTGTTATAGCTCTTGCCCATCTTCTTGCCGTTAATCGTAATCATGTTGTTGTGTATCCAGTAGCGCACCGGCGCAGCATGATTGCAGATGGTGCTCTGTGCAATCTCGCTTTCATGATGGGGAAAAAGCAGGTCCATGCCACCGCCGTGAATATCGAACTGCCTGCCGAGATATTTTGTACTCATGGCCGAGCATTCGATATGCCAGCCGGGAAAGCCTTCACCCCACGGGCTTTGCCAGCGCATAATGTGTTCCGGCGCTGCATTTTTCCAGAGCGCAAAATCGGCTGTGTCCCGTTTTTCTTCCTGCCCTTCGAGGTCACGGGTGGTTTCCAGTAAATCGTCAATCACTCTTCCGCTCAGCTTTCCGTAATCATGACTGGCGGCATATTTTTTTACATCAAAATATACCGAGCCGTTCACCACGTAGGCATAGCCCGCATCAATCAGTTGTTTTATCATTTCAATCTGCTCCACGATGTGGCCCGTGGCCGTCGGCTCAATGGATGGCGGCAGCGTGTTGAACTGCTCCATGGCCCAATGAAACAGGTTGGTGTATTTCTGCACCAGTTCCATCGGTTCCATTTTTTCCAGCACGGCTTTTTTTGAAATTTTATCTTCCGCTTCACGGCCTTCTTCTTCAAAATGCCCCGCATCGGTAATGTTGCGCACATACCGAACTTTATAACCGAGGTGCACCAGGTAGCGGTAAATCACATCAAATGTGACATAGGGCCGTGCATGACCGAGGTGGCTTTCGCCGCTTACGGTAGGCCCGCACACATACATGCCCACATGGCCGGGATGCAGCGGCGTGAATACTTCTTTCTGCCGTGAGTAGGAATTATAGGTTTTTAATTCTGTCATGAACAATTTTTATGTAGCCGGCTTTTGTTCCCTGATTCCACTTCCGTTACGCCTGTCCTCCGAAGCTTCGGCGCAGGAGGGACGCTCCCCTGCCTGCGTGACGCAGTCGGGCAGGGTTCATCTTCCGGTAATTCTTATCAGCTTTCGTAATTCGTCAGCAGTGAATCATAAGTTTGAACATTTCTCACGGCCGGCGATTTTCGAAAAAAGATGATAAGCGAACAGAACCCTGAACGGAGCCCCGAACGTTCGGGGCAACAAAAGCTTCATAACAGTAATCAAGCCGGGTTAATAAATAAAAAAATTTTGGCAAAAATAGGGCTATACCATGATAATGAAGATTTATCAACATCGCAGATACTGATAGAAGAGGGCCATAAATCAAATGTATGCTTTTTTTACTCCTTTTAAGGGGCCGGAGCTTTCATTTCCACATCAGCCATCAGCATGAAGTGATCTGACAAATATTTAACAACCCTGGTGAATTGCTGAACCCGGAAATTGTTATCGGCAAAAATATAATCAATGCGCAGCGTGGGCGACAGGGAGGAAAAGGTGCGGCCGATGCCAAAACCTTTTTTTAAAAAAGCATCCTGCATGCTGCCGCGGATGGTGAAGTAAGTATGGGAGTTGGGCACATCGTTCAGGTCGCCGCAGAAAAGCGCCGGGTAAGGACTGTCGTCCATGATTTGCCGCACCACATCGGCTTGCGTGCTGCGGTATTTCATGGCTTTGCGCAGCTTGGCCAGCACCGTTTTTGAATTTACAAAAAAGCTGTCTTCGGCTTTTTTTATTTCGCTGATGGCTTCATAATCCCGCTGGCGAAACTGCACCGATTGCAGGTGTGTGGCAAAAACCCGGATGGTATCGTCGCCGGTATTTATATCGGCATGCACCAGCGCCTCGGGCATTGAAGGGCGGAAGTAGCGCACAAGTCCTGTATCAATCACCGGGTATTTTGAAAAAATAGCCGAGCCGATGAACTGCCGGTCGCCATCGGGGTCGAAAGAAAAATAAAACCAGGGGTACCCCATGGTTTGTATTTCGCTGATGTTGTTGTAAAATGCGGAATCGGGTGAATGAAAAAATTCCTGCAGGCAAAGAATGTCGGCATTTTGTTTTTTTATCAGCTCCAGCATTTGCAGCCGTGTGCGGCTTCGTTCATTGTTGTTTCTTTTCCATTCCAGGAAGCGGGCCACATTCCAGCTGGCCACACGAATATGCCCCGGTTTTTTATCGTACCGGAAAGCCGCCGGCGTATTGAATGCCCAGAACACAGCAATGCTTTTGTAACCCAGCAGCAAAACGATGACGGAAAACCAGGCCCGCCGCAGTTTCAGTATCAGCCACAAAAAAATAAAGCCGAGCAACAGCACGAGGAAAAACGGGAAACTGAGACCAAGAAAAGAAATGAACCACGAATCAGCGGGCTTTACATAAGGCGCCAGGCACGATAGCAAATAAAGCGCCGCTGTAATTACATTGAGTACGACAAGGGTTCTCCTGGTAATGGTGCGGAGGCGAGATGGCATTGGTGCAAGTTACGAAATGACGATGGGTTGATGGCTGCATGGTTGCATGGTTAAATGGTTGAATGGTTGAATTGCCAGCATGCATAAAAATCCTTCGGACTGAAAACCATCAAACAATTCAGCCATCAAACAATTTAACAAAATTCACTTATCACAAATCTTCCTTACTCGCCTTCTTCAGCAGGTCTTTTTCTTCCGGGGTTAAAGACTGAAAACCTTTCTGGCTTATTTTATCCAGTATTTCATCAATACGCTGCTGGGTCAGGTTGGGAGTTTTGTTAAAAGGTATCCGGCCGGCACGGTAATACATTTCTTCCCTGGGTTTTCGTTTCGGCTTGTCAGGATTGAAAAGATTGTTTACCCAGTTGAAAAAATTGTTCATGCCCGTGCTCCAGTCCCACCCGCGGCGCATAAAATAAATAAACAGGAAACCGGTGAACCCGCCTGCAAGATGTGCAAGATGGCCTCCTGTATTTTCAGCAGGTACAAGCGCCAGGTCGATGATGAGAAAAATAATAGTGAGCACCCAGAGCGGAATGCCGCCATTAATCATGGGAAAAATGCGGTAACCCGGCGCCAGCATGGTAGTAGCCACTACAATAGCCATGATGCCGCCAGATGCGCCAACCATATTTGCAGAAACCACTCTTAGTGTTGGAATAAAATTGTATGCCAGCATAAATACGATGGCGCCGCCCAATGCGCCATAAATAAAAACCGGGATGATTTTTTTATTGCCGGTCAGATCGTGAAAAATGTAACCAAACATCCAAAGCCAGAGCATATTGCCGATGATGTGCCAGATGCCCTGGTGATAAAACATGTGGGTGAGCAGTGTCCATGGTTTGCGGATGAAGTCCACAAACTTTCCGGGAATAGCGAGATTCTGGTAAAAGTCGTTGTAGAATTTTACCCTTGCTATATCCTGCGGGTAACTGAAAAAATAAAACACATTGATAAACTGGAACAGCACAAACACCACCAGGTTAATGGTGATGAGCATTACCAGTGAGTTATCCTGGAAGGTGCTGGTAAAACGGGTTTTATAGTCTCTTTCGTAAATACCCATTGGTTGAATGACTTGCCCAACGTCACGATCATTATCGGGATAGTGTAGTTGGGTGAACAGAGCAAAGTTCCGCTTTTTCTTTATTCCTCTTTTCTCCTTTCCTCTTTTAATCTCTTAATTAGTAAAACTTTTTTTTATTGGTTTTATTCCAGATGTAAACGATGATAAAACCGGCGGCAGCGCCACCGAGGTGCGCCCAGTGAGCCACCCGGTCGCCGGGCATGCGGGCCAGCCCGCTGAACAGGTCAATGCCTACAAAGATGATGACGGCGTATTTTGCCTTGATGGGGAATGGAATGAAAAGAAAAAGAAGCTCGGAGTTGGGAAACAGGTAACCAAAAGCCACAAACAAACCCATGATGGCGCCGGAAGCGCCTACCGCACTGATAAAATTTCCCATGAACTGCTGTGCAAATGCCGCTGCAATACCACAGGCAAAATAAAAGAACAGGAACCGCTTCGGCCCCCACACATTTTCCAATATGCGGCCAAACATCCATAGGCTGAACATATTAAAAAAGATATGCCCGAAGCCCCCATGCATAAACATGTGGGTGAAAAACTGGTAAGGTTTGAACCAGGGAAGATTCCAGTTGAACAGTGCTCCATAAAGAAACGGATCTATACCCTGGCTGTCAAGAATGTATTGTGCAAGGAAAAACAGGCCATTAATGATTAGCAGGTTTTTTACAATCGGGGGAAAATTATCGGGCCTTGTGTACCGGAAACTCATTCGGTAAAATTAGGTTAAG
>CAZDUO010000047.1:0-10861 GCA_964508655.1 uncultured Chitinophaga sp.
TTCTGGGCACAAAGGATGTGTCCCGACTTAGAACGTCGGGATTCTGGGCACAAAGGATGTGTCCCGACTTAGAACGTCGGGATTCTGGGCGCAATTATAAAAAGCATCATTCTCTCAAGAGTGTGTCCCGGCTGTTAACAGCGGGATTGCAGGTACAGGTGCAAGAGAAAACGGCCTGAAAAATTTTTATCTACGCTGCCTGTATTTTAAATCCAATCGTAGTAACTGCTCCTTTGCCTGGCCCCTCGCTTGCGATGTCAATGGTACCTTCGTGACTGTCGAGTATAGACTTGCAGTGATACAATCCCTGGCCCGTATTTTTGTTTTTGGTTGTAAACCCACGGCTGAAAAGCCGGGATGCAGTTGCGCTGTCGAATCCTTTTCCATTATCTTTTACCTGTAATACCAGTTTATTAATATCCCTGAAGGCATGAATGCTGATATTCTTTTCCCCGCTATTTTCTTCGGTGGCTTCAATGCTGTTTTTGATTACATTCAGCATCAGCTGCATCAGCTTGGTACGGTCGCCTTTTATAGGAGGCAGGTCATCGGAAATATTTACGGAGAGCTCAATAGAGGTTTTATCTACGGAGAGCATGGAGAGGCTGTCGTCAACAATTGATTTAAGGCTGGCAGCTTTTCTTTCTTTTGATTCATGCCCGCTGATGTAGCGCCGCTGGATATTCAGTATGTCTTCGATGTTGGAAACAATGTTCAATTGCTCGGTAATGCTGTTCGAGATTTCCTGCTGGTTTTTATGATGTGTTTGCCAGATGCCGCTGAGCATTTTAATGATAGCATCGGCTTTTTCTTCTCCAAAGGCTGCGGCCATAGCCGGCTTCTGGTTTTCCAGGAAACCGACCAGGTTCTTCAGTTTTTCCTGTGTATCCTGCTCCTGCAGCCGGCGGATGCGGGTCAGGTAAGAGCCGAATCCTACCACTGCGTTGCCGATATCATGCATGACTTCCGAAACAATTTCAAACCTGTTTTCCGCCACCACTTTTTCCAGCCGGGCTTCATGCTCCTGTTTTTCCAGCATTTTAATTTTTGTAACATCTCTTGAAATTCCAAAGGTGCCTATCACTTCACCATGGCCGTTGAACAGCGGCAGTTTTGTTGTGGCTACCCAGCGGTCGCTGCCATCCTCAGTCAGTTCCTTTTCTATATAATCCACTTTAGGTTTTTGTGTACGCATTATCTCCTGTTCATCATCATAAGCTTCTTTGGCATGTACCGGATCCTGTATATCAAAATCGGTTTTACCGAGCAGGTCGTCTATCGTGGCACCGGGATGGCTTGACAGGTGTTTATTTACCATATACCTGCTTATCCGTACAAAACGGCTTTGGCGGTCTTTGAAATAAATGGCATCGGGCATATTATCCATCAGCGAGTCGAGGTAATATTTTTCCTGCTCCAGGCTTTCGTTCAGCGTTTTTAACTTAAGCTCATTCTGTTTCAATTCCGTTATATCCTGCAGGGCGCCGATGGTACGCACCACGGATTCGTTTTCGTCACGCAGAATGATGGCCTTTTCTTTTACATAAGCGTATTCGCCGTTGGCTTTTAAAAACCTGTATTCACATGACCAGGAGTTTACGGCCGGGTTGCCTTTGGCATTGCGGATAATTTTATTTACTCTTCCCAGGTCTTCAGGGTGCACTTTGGATTCCCAAAAGCTGATCGTGGAAGTTTCTTCGGTAGCATCATAACCAAAAAGTGCCCTGTAGCCGTCGCCCCAGAAGATATCGTTTTCCGAATAGTTGCGGTCCCAGATTGCATCCGAAGTGGCCTGCGAAGCATAACTGAGCCGCGTATTGCTTTCGTTAATGGCCTGTTGTTTTACGGCAAGTAGTGCTTCCTGCTGCAATCGTTCCATTTCTTTTGCCTGCACCACCTGTACTTCGCTGTATTTGTTCAACAGGTAGCTCCACAGCCCGCAAATGAAAAATATTAATGCGGCAAAAAGAATATGAAGGATAAAGCGTTCCAGTTCGTACAAGCTCAGCTGTGTAATGTATGGTTTTAGTAATGCGGCATCCTGGTGATAACCAAAGATTGCCAGGTGAACAACCACGATAACAAAGAGGGGAATCTGCAGTTTCCAGTTTTGGTAGGTGATGAGGATGGTGCTTCCTACAAAGGCAAAGAAATATAATTCGTACATGCCCCGCATCTGGTAAATGTATTGAACCATAAAAAGCCCGAATACCACGCTGAGCACATACTGGTAAAACGAGGAATGCTTAAAACCTTCTTTACAGAGATAATAAATCATAAGAGAAATACCGCCGCACAGCAGGGCAATGAGCCATGTATTATAAAAAGCGGCAGCAATAAAGCCGCCGGAGAAATAAACAGCAAGAAAATAATTCATCAGCCGGTCTGATCTTCTCCGGATCCGCCGCCTGAAGGGTTCATTGTGCTGCTGTTCTCCTGTTTTATTGCTGTTTATTTTTAAGCTCCTCATGGTTTGCAATATTTGAAAACCGTTAAACAGAACTTCGGCAAAAAAATGCTAATGTATTATTCCTGTTTTTTTTAATTCCCTGTTCCTGTATTTAGCAGAAGACTAATTGTAAATACTGCACCGTTATCATTTGCCACACTTATTTGCCCGCCATGCGCCGTGATATACTGTTTTACAATTGCCAGCCCCAGCCCTGTGCCGTTTGCTTTCTTCCGGGTGACAAACGGGTCAAATACGGTTTTGATAATCTCACCTGGAATCCCCAGCCCGTTGTCGCGGACGGTAATAAGCACCTTGCCTGTTTTTTCATTTGCTTCTGCAGTGATTTCAATCAGCGGGTTGGTAATCTTGTGTTCCGTCAATGCATCAAGGGCATTGTTCACCAGGTTCATGATGCATCGTTTCAGTTTGCTTTCATCGCCGGTCACCACCAGGTTGGCCGGAATGTTTTTATGAATCGGGATACCGGATTCGGAATTTTTTGTTTCGCATAACTTCAGGCCCTCGTCAATTACTTTGCCCAGTTCAACAGGCAATTTTTTGGCTGGTGTTTCTTTAATGAAATCGAGAAAATCTTCAAATATTTCCGATGCCTGCACACCGCATTGGTCAATCATATCGAGCAGTTCATTCTGCGGGTATTCCTGCCGCATCATATCGGTCAGCACTTTTATGTTCTTTATCGGCGAACGCAGGTCGTGCATCATCATGCTTACGGCGTTGCCGATGGCTGAAAGTTTTTCTTTCTGCATCAGTTTTTCGTACAGCTCTGCATTGTTGATGGCTTTGGCGGCATTCAGCACAAAAAGTTTCAGCAGGTACAGCTTTTCGGTATTCAGCTGTTCATGGTTTTTCAACACGGCAAAAATGGAATAATTGTTCAGCCGTGCCACCACTACATCATCGAGTTGTACTACGGTGCCGTCAGTAATCCTGGCGGCCTTTACACGGTCCACCAGCTCCTGAAGGTTTATTTTCGACTCAATGGGACCGATGGCAAAAAGTTTTTCATATTCATAATTGTCATGCAGTTTTCCCAGCAGCGCCATATCCGTTTCCACGTAAGTCATCAGCTGGTCCAGGATGTTGCGCAAAAGTGAAGTGAGGTGATTTTCATTGAGGGTAATGGAAGATATGGTTTCAATCAGCCGCTCCAGGTTACGGAGCTTATTATAATCTGAAACAGCCTTGGTAGCCAGCTGGGTGATTTCTTCAGGCGCATAAGGTTTGCAATGATAACCCACGTTCTGACCGGCACGGGCTACAATGTCTTCAATGGAATTATCACTGAAGGCTGTCACAAAAATGATTTCCGCCTTGGTGTCAATTTTACGGATGCGTTCGGCCGTTTCCATCCCGCTCCAGCCGGGCATGCGCATATCAAGGAAAATGACGGTATAGGGATTGCCGGAGGCCACTGATTTTTTCACCAGTTCCAATCCTTCCATACCATTGGCAGCCTTGTGCACAATGAAGTGGGGAATGCTTCCGGATCTTTTACCATCTGTAACAGGCGCCGGTTTGTCGAACAGAATACTTGCGGCGAGGTCAACGCTTGCGATTTCAGCATTGCCTTTTTTAGGTGAAAGAATTTCCTCGATGTCATTTCTCACCATCTCCTCGTCATCAATCACCAAAACGGTGGCTTTTGTTGATTCCTGCATAATTGTGGGTTTTTCAGTTAACGACAGAAAATATTAACGGTTTAAATTTTAAATAATAAAGTTGTATCAGCTCCTTTTCCGGGGCCTTCGCTTGTTATGCTGATTGCGCCACCATGATTTTCCATGATGACTTTGCAGTGTTCAAGCCCCAGGCCGGTGCCATTATCTTTAGTGGTAAAACCTCTTGTAAATAGTTTCCTGGCTGTTTCTTCATCAAAGCCCCTGCCACTGTCCTTTATTGTCATTACTAATTCATCGCCGCAGGTACTTGCTGTAATGGAAATTGATTTTTCCATGGCATAAAAATCAATAGCTTCAATGCTGTTTTTAAGAATGTTCAGAATTACCTGCATCAGTTTGGTACGGTCGCCTTTTATCACCGGCAGTTC
The DNA here is from genome assembly GCA_964508655.1 of uncultured Chitinophaga sp. Lineage (GTDB taxonomy): Bacteria > Bacteroidota > Bacteroidia > Chitinophagales > Chitinophagaceae > VBAS01. The sequence continues at coordinate 4,524 of CAZDUO010000047.1, forward strand.
TTCAGGCACTTCCACTTTCAGGCTGATGCTTCTCTTGTTGAACGAAGCAAAAAGCATCGAAAGACAGTCTTTGATAAGGCTGCCGATGTAAACAGGTTTCATTTCCGTTGTTTCACTGCCGTTCAGGTATTGACGCTGAATGTTGATAATATCCTGGATATGGGTGATGATGTGCAGCTGTTCTGCATTGGAATTAGTCAAATCTTTTTTATAATCCTTCTGTGTCTGCGCTATCCCATTCACCAGTTTGATAATGGCATCGGCTTTTACCTGGCCGAAGGCATTTTGGAGAGTTTCGTACTGCGCCTGGAAAAACCCGCAGAGATTTTGCAGGTTGTCAGCATTGTCCAGTTCTATGGTTCGCTTGATGCGGTTGGTGAATGAAGAAAGACCGACGATTGCGTTACCAATATCGTGCAGCACGTTGGCGGCAATTTCAAATTTACCCTGTATCACGGCTTTATCATGCAAAGCCTGCTGAATACTGTAACCATTAAGATTCGTTGCATTCTTTTCCTCAAAGCAAACCAGGAAACTGCCCGGTTGAATTTTATTTAATGTGAGATTTATTTTTTTCTCTTTAAGTAAAGAGTGAGAAAAACAGCCCGGTACATCAGCGCCCGGTTCTGTTTCTGATGCAATAAAATTTTTGATTTCATCAACCAGTTCCGGCGCATGCGGGATTAGGATGTCAAAGATATTGCCGGTATTGCCGGAAGGAGAATTGGCTAAATGTTTTAAAAATGCCTCGGCCTTTTTGTTTTGGTAAGCAATAGTTCCGTTGGCATCTATTTCGGCCATGCCAAGCGGGGCATGCTTTAACAGGAAGAGTTTATCTTCCGTTTGTGTCAGGTGGTTTCCCATAGATGGATTGTTTGCTGAATAACTCCGGAAGCGTCATACTTTTTTTACGGTGAAGCCTGCCGGGTGCCGCAGCAACAGGCTCTGTTCCGGAGCTATTCGGAATATTGGATTTTATCTGGGATTGAACGGATTCATAAAATGATTATTCTCATTCAGGGTAAATATTTATAAGCTTTAATAATAAAATAGAAGTAAATTTTTATTACTGCTTAAGGTTAACCCTTAAATTTTAAAAAAACAGGACGCCACTTCAATAAACATGCTGCCCTGCGTTTAATACCATTAATAACCGGTTGCGAGCCATGTTCATCACTCATGGAACACTCATCAGCCGGGTTACAGTCCAATACCATGAAAAAGTCTTTGTCAAAAAGGATTAATATTTTTTTATCGCTTGACCCCGAAATTCTGCAGGGGTATTTTAATCCGCAGGATCATGCACCGCTTTACCGCCGCCAGCTCAGCAATGAGTTTGAATTATACATTCTAAACAGTGTTCGCCCGGCAAGACGCAATACGAAAGTTTGCTTCAAAATCAGCTACCGGAGCGAAGCGCAGGCGCAGTATGCCGAGCCGTTGGTGTATGCCATCCGGCGTCATTTTTCCGAAGCTAAAGACATCATGAGCGGCAGTTTTGAAAATTTCAGGCGCCGCACTTTCAAATTGCTTTTTGTGAGCCTCTCTGTGGTGATGGTTACCCACTGGATGCTGCCCGTGCTGCTGCACGAAAAGGAAGAAAACCTGCTGCATACAGGTCTCACTAACAGTCTGGATGTTTTCAGCTGGGTGATTCTGTGGAAGCCGATTGACAGGCTGATATTTTACTGGAACCCGTTTCTGAAAGATATTTCCCTATTTGAAAGACTGGAAAAATCCGAAGTGGACATCGTGCAAATCGAAGAGTGAATGACAGGCCCCTTCCGGGTATTCAATTCAAAGAAAGAACTATGAAAAGATTTTATATAAAGTTTTTCGTGGGCTTTATTTTCCTGTCGTCGCTGCTGTATTTTTCCATCTGGTGGTTTTTTGCTGGCGTGGCCATGCTTGGCGTACTCACCTTTTATCATTTTTACCGGCTACGGATACAAGCTTATGAAGCTTCACTGGAAGAAATGGAACTGAAGATAGATTCTTTACAAACACAGCTGGACCGTTCGCTGCTGCGGGAAGATAAAGCCGTAAAAGAAACTGCGCAGGTAAGACAACTGAAAGAAAAACTGCTTTACTCCATGAGCCACGAAATAAGAACACCCATGAACGGAGTGCTCGGAATGGCTCAACTGATAACCGGTACACCACTTACTGAAGAACAAAAGGAATATATTGATACCATCCGCTCTTCAGGGCAGAGCTTATTGGCGACGGTAAACAGTATCCTGGCTTCCGATATTCTGAATAATTCGAAACTCGAGCAGCTTCATAAAACAAAAGACAATACGGATTTTGATCTGCGTGATACAGTGGAGGAAACGATTGTCTTGTTTTCGGAAAAAGCGGCAAATGCCGGGCTTGAGCTGCTCTTTGAAATAAATGAAGATGTGCCGCTGCAACTTAACGGCGATAACAGGCGGCTGCGGGAAATACTGATGAACCTGCTTGAAAACGCCATAAAGTTTACCCCGCATGGTGAAGTGATTTTGACCGTGCAATCTTTGAACAATGACATCAACCGGCCGGTGCTGCGGTTTGAAGTAAAAGATACCGGCATTGGAATAGCAGAGGAACAACTTAAAAAATTGTTTTATAGCGCTCCCGGCAGGGAATTTTATGGGGGTGAAAAAAAGTCGGCCTCAGGCCTTGTTGTTTGCAGAAAAAAAGCCGAGATGCTGGGAGGCAAAATTGAAGTACAGAGCAAACCGGGTTTTGGAAGCACATTTGTTTTCACTGTGCCAATGAGCCTGCGTTCGTCGCAGGAACAAAACGTGCAGCAAAATATTATCCGGGGTTTTGCCGGCAGGCGGGTTTTGATTGTGGATGACAACCAAAGCAGCCGGAATATTCTTAGCCGGCAATTGCAGACTTGGAATATGCTGCCGCAATGCAGCGTATCCGGTGAGCAGGCCATTGAAATACTTGAACGTAACAGCCAGTACGATTTATTGATTGCCGACCAGGCCATGCCGCAAATGAACGGACTGCAGCTGGCAAGAATTGTAAAAAATAAATTCCAGTATGTAAAAATACTGCTGCTTGCTGCTGCAGGAAACGAAGCATACCTGCAGGAACAGGAACTTTTTTCTGCTGTAATGACAAAACCGGTGCGGCAACAGGTATTGCGTGATAATATTTATGCAGCCATAAGAGAGCCATCCCGGGAGATAAAAGCGGAAACGGGTTTGCAGGAAAATATTTTGCCCGCAACCAGCAACCTTCGCATCCTGCTTGCCGAAGATAATCTCATCAACCAGAAAATAGCCGTTAAAATACTGGGCAAACAAGGATATGAGCCGGCCATAGCCAGCAATGGAAAAGAAGCAGTAGAGATGTGGAGCCGCGGGCAGTATAACATGATCCTGATGGATGTGCAGATGCCCGAAATGGATGGCCTTGATGCTACACGATTAATAAGGAGCAGGCCCAACGATCAGCCGGTTATTATTGCCATGACGGCAAATGTGCTGCAGGGCGACAGGGATGCCTGCATCCAGGCCGGCATGGATGACTACATCAGCAAGCCTGTGAACCCGGAGGAACTGTACCGCCAGCTTGAAAAATGGTCCATGATAATAGAACAAAGACGAAAAACGGCCTGAAGGTTTTGAGATAATCTATTTTATTTTTTTAAAATAATTCTGAACGTGGTTTCTTTTCCCGGCTCGGAGGTTTTAATAAAGATTTCTCCTTTGTGATATTTCTCAATGATTCTTTTTGAAAGGCTGAGCCCAAGGCCCCATCCGCGTTTTTTGGTAGTGTAGCCCGGTTTAAATACCCTGCGGTGATCGGAGCGGGGGATTCCTTTGCCGGTATCGGTAATGTCAATATAAATTTTTTCCTGCAGGTTTTCGATATCGATGCGGATGTTTCCACTACCCTCAATGGCATCGAGGGAGTTTTTCAAAAGATTTTCAATCACCCAGTCAAACAGCGGGCCTGAGATGGCGGCAAAAATTTCGTGCTGCTCATTCGTGTTAAGTGATATAGAAACTTTGCCAGGGGCTCTTTTTTTCATGTAGTCCACCATGGCATTTATCTGCGCCACGATGTTTTTGGTTTCAAGCTGAGGTGTGCTGCCTATTTTTCCAAAACGGTCGGTTATTAATTGCAGGCGGCTAACATCTTTCTGAAGTTCAGAAACGATTTTCTCATTGTCCGGGTTTTGCCGTATCATTTCCACCCAACCCTGCAGCGAGCTGACCGGCGTGCCTAATTGATGCGCTGTTTCTTTTGCCATGCCGGCCCACACCTGGTTTTGCGCCGAGCGATAACTGCTGCGTAAGGCCAGCAACGTAATGATGATAAACAAACCGACAATGATGAGCTGCACGATAGGGTAATAACGAACTTCATTTAACAGAGGCGTATGACCATAAAAATATTTATTGAAGCGAGTGGTGTCAAGCGGATCCTTCCAGATGATAGGTTCGTTCACTGATTTCAATTCCTCCAGTTTCCGGTACAGGTAGCTGCTGTCTTTTTTCAGTTTTACCGAATCCAGGTTTCTTGAATCAATGATGCTGTCATTTTCATTTGTCCAGATGATGGGAATATCATCATTTTCCTGGATGATTTTAAGGGCAAGCTTCGTATCGCCAATAGCGGGATTCAGAATGGAATTGCTGGCTTCCACCCACAGTTTCACCTTCTGGCTTTCTTCGGCTGCAATTTTATTGGCCAGGTAACGGGAGTACACGATGGTGCCGCTTACAATCAGGATGGCTATGATAGCAATCAGTGTACGCCAGTTAATTATTTGCTGAAACATTTTCCGAATTTAATAAGGATAAACGGCTTCCCTTATTTTTGGACAAATATTTTATTCAGCATTGAACCGACAGCCTAAAGCAGCTATTGTCATCCTGAACTGGAACGGTCAAAAACACCTCGAAAAGTTTTTACCATCGGTACTTGCCACCGCTTATGAAAATATGGAAGTGGTGGTGGCTGATAACGGCTCTTCCGATAATTCGGTTTCGTTTCTGCAGCAGCATTATCCGCAGGTGCGGCTGATACGGTTTGAAAAAAACATGGGTTTTGCCCGGGGATATAATGAAGCGCTGAAGATGGTGAATGCCGTTTATTATGTGCTGCTTAATTCCGATGTGGAGGTGCAGCCGGGTTGGCTGGCACCCATCATTGCCTTGCTCGAAGAAGATAAAATGAATGCTGCCTGCCAGCCCAAACTGCTTTCGTACAACAACAGGAAGCAATTTGAATATGCCGGCGGTGCCGGCGGCTGGCTCGACAGTTTCGGGTATCCTTTTGCCCGCGGAAGAATTTTTGATGTGTGTGAAGAAGACAACGGGCAATACGATAAATCCGAAAGGGTATTTTGGGTAAGCGGCGCTGCTATGGTTATCCGCAGCGAAGTTTTTCATGAAATGAAAGGCTTTGATGAATTCTTTTTTGCTCACCAGGAAGAAATTGATTTATGCTGGCGCATGCAGCTGGCAGGTTATAAACTGTATGCATGTCCTGAATCAGTAGTATATCATGTAGGCGGAGGCACACTACCAAGAGGCAATACGCTTAAAACGTATCTCAATTTCCGCAACAACCAGGTTATGCTTTTTAAAAACCTGCCCTGGTCGCAAAAATGGTGGAAGATTCCTTTCCGCATGCTGCTCGATGCTGCTTCGGCATGGAAAGGATTGCTGAAAGGCGATGGCGGTTACTTTCTTGCCATTTTAAGGGCACACCTGGCATTTGCCAAATGGCTCTTATTAAAAAGGGGACAAAGTGTGTTTCCGCAAAAAAGGGATGGAAAACCGGAAGGCTTATACCGCGGCAACCTTGCCTGGCAGCATTTTATAAAAAAGAAAAAATATTTTTCACAGGTAATAAAATAGATTTGTTTTAATAGCCGAAGGCTTATTTTTGCAGCACAAAATAAAAAGCTATGACACATCAGCACCAGGAATACCACGAAGAACTCCGCAAAGTGCAGGACAGGGATTTTACACACAGCTGGGTTTCTTCATCGGCCTTTTTATTTTACCTGCAGGTAGCCTGCCTGGTGGCTTTTCTTTTCGGGGCCTGTTACATGCTTTATACCAAGCGGTACGAAAAGCCGGAGGTAACTGTGCAGGAAAGCACTTTATACACTCCCAAATACAAATAAAAAGTTCAAAATTTTTTTCGCAGGGGCCGGTTTATTATTTTTGCAGCCCCGGTTCTTTATTCAGTTCCAAAAGTTCAAAAAAGCTGAGCAGATTTAAGAAGTTGTAACGTTTGAACTTTTGGAACATATTAAATGCTTAGTGCGGAAGTAGCTCTCCCGATTGTTATCGGGATGGTAGAGCATCCCGAATTAATCG
>CAZDUO010000047.1:10961-14198 GCA_964508655.1 uncultured Chitinophaga sp.
CAGGAAATAGAAAAACAGTTCTTATAAATAAAAGTTTAATAAGCGGAAGTAGCTCTCCCGATTGTTATCGGGATGGTAGAGCATCCCGAATTAATCGGGACCAAGGTTGGGGTGACCGGTCAGGAAATAGAAAAACAGTTCTTATAAATAAAAGTTTAATAAGCGGAAGTAGCTCATTTGGTAGAGCACAACCTTGCCAAGGTTGGGGTGGCCGGTTCGAGCCCGGTCTTCCGCTCTTGAATGCATGAAGTTCGAGTGGAGACGAAGCGAAGCTTGTCTCCATGCTGACACGAAGTCGTCAGCACCCGGTCTTCCGCACCAAAATCTATCAGTTGCCGCTGGTGGATTTTTTTTACCTTCAATTCCTGAGCCCCGGTGGTGGAACTGGTAGACACGCAGGACTTAAACTAGTTGTTCTTTCAAACAAAAAAGTTGAGTGCTCATTGGGAAACCAGTGATGCAGAACCCTTCAAATTCGGGGAAACCTGATTTATTTAAGATGGTAATCCCGAGCCAAACCCCAACATTTCGGGGAAGGTGTAGAGACTAGACGGAGGGCACCTAACCCAGCATTTATGCGGCATGGTGAAGGTATAGTCCAGACCACAAATCTCGATCTGAAAGTAATCTGGATTCGGGAGCAGTGAAAACTGCAGTGGTAAGAAAATCCTGTGGGCCGCAAGGCCTGTACGGGTTCAACTCCCGTCTGGGGCACACATGAATAAAGCGACAGAAATGTCGCCCTAATCTTTGGACAGCAAATGCTATACCCCGATTCAATCGGGGTCCGGGGCACATAAAATAAACGACTCTTCTGTTTCAGATAGTCGTTTTTTTTATTGCACCACATCCCTCCACAAGCTCTTGGCCTTTGCCAGCAGCACATCCTGCTCCAGGGCCGATTTTTCTTCCAGTGCTTTTATCCCTTCCAGCTCCGCATTTCCTTTGGGCAAGTATTTTTTGCGGAAATACTTCAGCTTTTCCCGGAAAATAAAATGATCCTGCCAGCTGCCGAGGTTGTTCAGCATTTTGTCAAGCGATTTGATTTTTATCACAGCGTTGCATTGTTCTTCCGGGCAAATTTTCATCCAGTAATAAACATCTTTCAACAGCTTCCTTATTTCATGCACATTTTTTTGAAAATGCCGGGCCAGCTGGTTTGTCTTACTCAGGTTGCCACGGGCTGCCTCCACCGTTTTTCCGGCAAGCTCATCCTTGTTAAATGCAGCAAGTGATGCAATAAACTGTTCAGTAAAATAATTCAGCTCCTGTTCTTCAAATTTTATCGCAGCCTCCTTTGCCCACCTGCGGGTCAGGTTGCGGTTTGTGTTTAAGTAATTTTGAAATAACTGCAACCGGGGTTGTTCTTTATCCCCGTAACGCCGCAGCAGGGTGATGGACATATCGAAATCCCGCAGCCTGCCCAGCGATTTAAATAAAAGTGTAATGCCGGCAAACTGTTCTTTCCAGTTTTCGCCGGTAATTTTTTGTTTCAGCCGCAGGTAACTGCGCATTCTTTTTACCGCCACCCGCAGGTCGTGCACAGCATCTTTTGTCGGCCGGCGGCGGATGATGATCAGGTTATCAGTAAAAACTTTTTGCTGCAGCTGCCAGTTTTGCAATATGAAATTATCTGTCGTCATCGGCGTACAAGATATTTTTCCCAGTTTTCCACTACCCATTTTTTACCCTTCTGCAGTACCTGGTGTCCTTCAGCTTGCAGCAGTGCAGCCTGCTGTTCGATGCCTCCCGGGTATTTTTCATTGATGATGCCACCCTCTTTCAGCGTACGCCAGAAAGGAGTAAAATTTTTTATGCCGGCAGCCCTGTCTTCGTTTGCCGCATGTGCGGCAATCCATGAAAATATTCCCGTAGTTATTGGGCAGCCGATGGTGGCATGATGCTTCTTTGCAATCTTTTCCCTGATGCGGTTGATGGTGATGAGCTTTCCCGGCGGCACTTTCTTCATGATGGTATCCACTTCTTTCGGCGAAGGGATGGCCAGCGTGCCTTTGCCGAATTTCTTCTGCATCCGGGGCGGAATTTTTTCCACTTTTGGAAGGTCCTTGCTGTCGTGCAGCTTTTCTTTCCAGCTTTTCTTGCGGGCCCCGGTTGTAGTGGCAATCTTTTTATTTGCGGCATTAGCAGGCATAAATTATTATTTAAAAAAATACGACACCACCGCATGTTTTCATTGAGGCTGGCCGTGTGGCCGGCAGTTGGTATTTATCCCTTAGTTGTATGTATAATCAATCCGGCCCTGCAGTTGTTTTTCTTTGTTAAACAACGCTTCTTTTGTTTTCAGCCCTTTGTCGTTGTAAAGATAACGCCAGGTAAGATACCCCAGGTTGAGGTCGGAGGTAGTGGTGATTTTTTGTATCACCCGGTTGTGGTCATCGTATTCAAACAGAAAATCTGGCAGCAGCCGCCTTACTTTGTAATTGTAGCGCACAATATCGGTAAGGCGGTTTTTATCGTCGTAATAGTAATACAGCGGGTCGCTTTCCACTCCTTTTTTAACACTCTTTTCTTCAATGATGTTGCCGTTATCATCAGTTGTAAATCTTATTTCCAGGCTGTCGGCGCCGTTGATGATACGCCACATTTTTTCCGGTTTGTCATTTTTATAAATGTATATGTGTAATTCTGATTGCGAAAAATTGCCAAGGCTGTCAGGATCGGCAATCGAATTGCTGATGGAAATTATTTTCCCGGGAACATCATAGCTGTACGTAGTGGTGCTGACAATGCCGGCCGATGAATCCACCGTGCTCAGCAGCATTCCTTTTTCATTGAAGCGATGCAGCAGCATCGAAACTGTCTGGTTGATGCGGGTGGTTATTTTCAGCATCGTTCCGTCGGGACTTATTTCCTGCGTTTCGCTGAAATCGGGTGAAACAGCTCCTTCTGGTGTAATGCCGGTGGCTGTTACTTTCCGTATGCTGTTGGCTTTATAGGTTTTCATCTGCTGCATGATGTCGGCTGCAGCCAGCAGGTCTTTGTAATAATATTGTGCATAGGTTTCGGAAAAAAAGAAGAGGATTATAATACCTGCCAGTTTCTTCATCGGAAAGATTTTCGCTTCAAAAATAATCATAACCGGGTGCATTGAAAAAGAAATGCAGATACAGCTTTCTTAATTATTTTTAATAAAAAATAATGTGAGCCACGCCGGGGAAAGAAAAGAAAAGAATTGCCTGAACTGCGGCGCCACCGTGGTGGGGCGGTATTGCCATG
>CAZDUO010000047.1:14298-28845 GCA_964508655.1 uncultured Chitinophaga sp.
CTGATAAAAATTCAGGGCCGCCCGGGGTTTACTATTCTGAATTTAACCGGTGCGCCTGATAAGTTTCATAGTGTACGGGAGTATGATTCTTTGCAAAAAACATTGCCGGCCGATAGCCGGGACAACTGGTTACTACGAACATTAAAAAAGAAGGAAATCGGGCTGAATGAAAAGTATGGCTCCGACCCGGAAACGGCCCTGAAGAAATTTGCTGACGGATTTCTTCATAAGCTGCCCTACCTGTTATTTATTTCATTGCCGCTGTTTGCCCTGTTTCTGAAATTGCTGTATGTGCGCCACAGGCAATATTATTATGCCGATCATGCCATCTTCAGTATACACCATTATGTTTTTTCATTTTTACTTCTGCTGGCTGTGTTTATTGCCGGTGATTTATCTGGGAAAGCAATACCCGTTTTTTTTAACACACTGGTTGTAATCTTTTTGCTGTACGGAGCCTGGTACCTGTACAAGGCCATGCGGAATTATTTTGGCCAGCGGCGGTTTAAAACGTTTGTAAAATTTTTACTGCTCAACCTGCTGGGCTTTATCAGCCTGGTACTGTTATTTATACTATTTGTAATTTTCTCCGTTTTTGGATTATAAATAAACTTATGAATCAATCATTAAATGATGCTTTCAGCCGCCTGGTATCCATCATGGACGACCTGCGTGAAAAATGCCCCTGGGACCGTAAACAAACCATACAATCGCTGCGGCACCTCACTATCGAAGAAACTTATGAACTTGCAGATGCCATTACAGAAGAAAACTGGCAAGGGATAAAAGAAGAGCTGGGCGACCTGCTGCTGCATATTGTTTTTTATGCCCGTATTGGACAGGAACAAAAAGCTTTTACGCTGGAGCAGGCTATTAATGGTATTTGTGAAAAACTCATTGCCCGCCATCCGCATATTTACGGCAATGTAAAAGTAAGTGGTGAAGAAGATGTAAAGAAGAACTGGGAAAAGCTGAAACTGAAGGAAGGAAAGAAATCTGTGTTGGGCGGTGTGCCCGCCTCGCTGCCTGCCATGGTAAAGGCGATGCGCCTGCAGGAAAAGGCAAAACAGGTAGGCTTTGAGTGGGAAAACAAGGAGCAGGTTTGGGAAAAAGTGGAGGAGGAAATAGGGGAGCTGAAGATGGCAATAGGCAACTGGCAATCGGCAAAGGCAGATGATGCATTTGCAAGACACCGTAAAGTGGAAGAAGAACTGGGCGATGTGTTTTTTTCACTGATCAATTATGCACGGTTTTTGCAAGCAGATGCAGAAAATGCCCTTGAAATAACCAATAAAAAATTTACCCGGCGTTTTCACCAGATGGAAGAAAAGGTAATGCAGAGCGGGAAAAACCTGACCGAAATGACGCTGGAAGAAATGGACGCTATCTGGAACCATATAAAAAATCAGACCTGACAAGGTGAAGCAGGCACACCCTCATATTTTTTTTAAAACCTATACATGGCTGGCTGCCGCATTGTTTTTTTACCTGCTGTCGCTGGCATTCAGCACACCGTACACCAGGCAAAGTGTAATCGGCCTGGAAAGAAAAAACCTGGAAAAATATATACAGGCACGACAAAAAGAATTTGAAAAGTTTGTTGCCGACACAGCAATGATTTATCGCCTGGCGGTCCGCAGCGGGGCTGAAGGCGAACTGGAAAAAATTACTGAAAACACAGACGGCATTTTTATTTTCCGGCAAACAGCCACCGGCGGCGATGCGCTTATTTTCTGGAGCAACCAGTACACGTATCCGCCGGATAAAATTCATGCCATACCCGATGGCGAATACTTTGAACATCTCGACAACGGGTTTTATGTATGCATAAAGAAAACTCTGCAGACAACACAACCGGAGGAGCGGTTGCGGGTAATAGGTCTTATTCCTGTACGCTATAATTATTTTGTAGAAACCGATTACCTGCATGATGATTTTGCACACAGCAAAAAAGCGATTTCAAGAATTACCTTATCCGGCACGCCGACCGAATATCCTGTCAGCAGTCTTTCGGGTAAAACGCTGTTTTATATTGCAGCTAAGGCACAGCCGCTGATTGCCCGCACAGGAAGCCTTGCTGTTATTTTGAAAATAACAGTCATCCTGTGCCTGTTGCTTTTTATTCATTTTATTTCGGAAAAAACGGCACGCAAATACGGACCGCTCCGCGGCATCAGCATGCTTGTTGTTTCCATCGTACTGCTCCGGCTTCTCAGTTACTACACCTCTTTTCCCATCAACTTCCGCCAGTTTGAACTGTTTGACCCGGCAGTGTATGGTTCAAACCCCGTGCATAAATCGCTTGGCGACCTGCTCATCAATGCTGTGCTTTTTTGCTGGATTGTATTGTATGCATGGAATAAACTGGCGCCTGCTGGCAGATTCAGTATAGTGACCGGCAAATATCATTTCATAGCCGGCACAGGTTGCATTCTCGTAGTGCTGGCCTTCACTTTCCTGATGGCAGGCACCATCAGGAGCCTGGCGGCCGACTCAAAAATTTCTTTCGACGTCATCAACTTTTTCAGCCTGAGCCAATACACGGTATTCGGTTTTGCAACGCTTTCAGTGCTCGCCATCGGTTATTATTTTTTTATCAGGATAATGATGCTGGCGCTGGCTGCATATTTCCATAAAAATTTTTATATCGTTTACCTTGTTATCATCATTGCCGGCCTCAGCTGGCTTACGTTCAAAATTGAGAGCCCGCTGCTGAGCTTTTACATGCTGGTGATGATGTGGCTGGTGCTGTACCTGCGGCTGCTGCGTGTAAAACGGTTTGCCATCAACCAGCCGCACCTGAAAATGGCCGGCACCCTGTTCTGGATTTTTCTTTTTTCGGTTTCTATTACGGCCATCATCATCGAGGCCAACCGGGTAAAAGAATGGGAGACAAGAAAGATTCTTGCTTACAGAATTTACCTGCAATCCGACCCCTATAATGAAAGAGAGCTGAGAATTTCATTTACCTATATTGATGATGATTTCCTGCGGCAGAACTTTCACCGTTTTCGCAGCGAAGAGCCGGCCAAAATTCTCCGCGACAGTATTTTAAAAAAAAGCAGCTACCTGAGCCGCTACGATTCGCGGCTTTATGTATTTGATGAAAACAACAAGCCGCTTTATAACGATGCTCCCGAATCGGCCAATACACTGAACACCATTCTGCGTGTGCAGGCCAAAGAAACCAATACGCCTTTTCTTTATTACTACGAAACATCCTTTGATAAGTTTACGTTTATTTTCAAACGGGAAGTAAAAAATGAAGCCGGCAAAACCATCGGTTCCTTTTTTATTTTATCCGATCCTGAGCAGTACACCACCGATGCGCTTTATCCTGAGCTGTTCCGGCCGGCCAACCAGGTGAGCCCCGAGGAGTCGCAGGCGTATACGTATGGTATTTATAAAAAAAATATCCTGGTTCCCGGCCCCAACAATAAATATGCATTTGCCACTACCCTGAAACCTGAAGATTTTCCTGAAGAACAGTATGACAGGCGTATCCGCGGCAAATTTATTGAGCTTTGGTACAAGGCCTCAAGCGACAAAGTGGTGGTAATTGCCAAAAAACGGGATTCGGTGATTGAAGCCATCACCCTGTTCTCCTACATTTTCTGCGCCTTTCTTTTCCTGGCTGCATTTTTCAACCTGCTGGTGCTGGTGCTGCGTGTGGGCGGCAGCCTTCGTGAAATACGCCAGCTGCTGCAATGGAACATACGCACCCAGGTACACAGCACCATTATTTTCATCAGCATACTTTCCTTTGTCATCATCGGCGTAGCCACCATTTCGTTTTTCATCCAGCGATACGAACAAAACAACCAGGAGCGGCTGAGCCGTACCATGGAAATTATGGTGAATGAAATGGAAAAAAAGCTGGACCGCCGGCAGGTGTTTGATGACCAACTGGCCATTTACGATTCGGTGGCCAACCAGGAAGTGCAGTTGCTGGTGAATGAAGTGGCAGAAATACATAATGTGGATGTGAACGTGTACGACACCAGCGGTAACCTGCATGTGAGTTCGCAGCCGATAATTTACCGTGAAGGATACCTGAGTAAAAAAATTCACCCGCTTGCGTTTTATCATCTCAACCACCTGCGGCAGGTGCAGCATGTGCAGCAGGAAAAACTTTCCACCATCAGTTACCTGAGCATTTATGCGCCGCTGCGCGGCAACGACGGGCTGGCCTATGCCTACCTGAACATACCTTACTTTTTGTCGCAGCGGGAGCTGAAGCAGGAAATAAGCAACTTTCTTGTCACCATCATCAACCTGAATGCGTTTATTTTCCTCATTGCAGGCGTCATTGCCCTGTTCATCACCAACAGGGTCACCCGGTCGTTTTCGCTCATCAGCGAAAAGATGAAGGCGGTGAAACTGGGCGGACAGAATGAAGAAATAATCTGGAACCGCAATGATGAGATTGGCGAGCTGGTGGCCGAATACAACCGCATGGTAAAGCAACTGGAAAAAAGCGCCGATGTGCTGGCCCGCAGCGAACGGGAAGGCGCCTGGCGGGAAATGGCACGCCAGGTGGCACATGAAATTAAAAACCCGCTGACGCCAATGAAGCTGAGCATCCAGTACCTGCAAAAAAGCATTGACAACAATTCGGGCAACGTGAAAGATCTGACAGCGAATGTTGCAAAGACGCTTGTCGAACAAATAGATCATCTTTCAAAAATCGCTTTCGACTTTTCGCAGTTTGCCAATATCGGCAACACGCAACCCGAGCTGATTGACCTGCACGAAGTGCTTTCTTCTCTCGGCGATTTGTACCGGGTAAACGACAACCTGGAGCTCCGGTTAAATATGAATAACGGCGATATCAGGCTGTATGCCGATAAAACGCAAATCAACCGGCTTTTCACCAATCTTTTTCAAAATGCGGTGGAAGCATGCACAACAAAAGACAAATGCTGCATTGTTATCAATGCTGTCAAGAATCAATCGGTGGTAACGGTAAGTGTGCAGGACAACGGCGAAGGCATACCGGCGGAGATGCATTCGAAAATTTTTACCCCCAACTTCACCACCAAATCTTCCGGCACCGGGCTTGGCCTTGCCATCTGCAAAGGCATCGTGGAGCAGGCAAAAGGAAGAATCTGGTTTGAAACAAAGAAAGGCGAGGGGAGTACTTTCTTTGTGGAGTTGCCGTTGGTTAACTGAAAATTTCAAAAATCGTTTTGCTGCGTCATCCAGCTTACTTTCTGCCCGGCTTTATGTGGCTGGCCGATGATGTCACGGTAGAGTTCGGGCCGTCTTGCTTTCCGGTAACGGTAGCCGCCAGACAGTGTAAGTTTATCCGGCGTCAGTATTGCTGTGACGATATCATCATCAAATGTTCTGCATTCGGTCATGACGTCGCCAAACGGATCCAGAATCATGGAGCAGCCGTTCTTTACCTGGTCGTCGTCCATACCGATGGGATTTGAAAAGACAACGTAGATGCCGTTGTCGAAAGCTCTTGCCGGCAGCCATTTCATCAGCCATTCTCTTCCTTTGGGTCCGTCAAATTCACGGTGCAATGCTTCCGGGTTCTTTTTCCTGTTTTGCCAGAGCTGCGGGTCAATAAAACCGGCGCCGGGCCGTGGCGAAGGAGTGCCCATGGTGACATGCGGCATGAAAATAATATCTGCTCCAAGCAGCGCTGTGGCTCTTACGTTTTCTATGATGTTGTTGTCGTAGCAAATGAGGATGCCGCATTTCCAACCGCCGTATTCAAACATAGTATAGCTGTCGCCCGGCAGGATGTGAGGATTGATGAAGGGATGCAGCTTGCGGTGTTTTGCCACCAGCCCGTTTTTATCTACACATACATACGCTTTGAAAATTTTATCCTCGTTATCTTTTTCAAACAACCCGGTCAGCACAGCGATATGATGTTTGGCGGCAAGCTTTATCAATGCCTCCGTGCTTTCTCCTTCCGGAACCGGTTCTGCAATCTCCAGCAATTGTTCACGGCTAAGGTGGCGGGCAAAGCTGTAGCCGGTGACAGAGCATTCATGAAAGGCAATCATTTTTGCTCCGTCCTGCGCCGCTTTTGCGGCCAGCTTGTCAATAACAGAAAGATTGTACACTTTATCGCTGCTGCGGTGTTCGAACTGGGCAGTGGAGATGGGGAGGGGAGACATGGAAAGATGAATAATGCTTTAGTTTCACTTTTTTTGGTGTCCGCCTTTCAAACTTTCTCAGTTTAAAATATTCTCACCAGCAACACGAAATAAAAGTACATCATATTTCGGTTTTTGGAAGGCTGTGCCGCATTGCTTCTGCCTCATCGGAACTACGATGTGAGTTTGTTTAAATGAATCTTGAACTAATCAACTAATCAACTAATCAACTAATCAACTAATCAACTAATGAACTAATAAACTAATAATCTGACAGAGTAATAGGGCCTCACAAATTTACGCCTTTATTGGCATGTTGTGTGGCTAGGGCGTAGTGTAGTAATAATCGAAGATTGTAAAAAAAACGGTTGTTGACAGGCGAAGCTTCAAATCTGCACCTCATAGCCACAACGCCGTAAGGTTAAAGGTATGCCTTATTCCTACCACTGTTTACTATTCTGCATTTCGGATTATTTTTAGGACAATCCACCCCATCTGAAAAAAAATATTTCCCTACTCACCTCTTCTTTTTTTTCTTATTATTCTGCAACCATTCTACAAACTGCTGCAGCGAAAAACTGCTCAGGTTTTGCTCTTTGGTTACCCCGGCCTTCTGTGCTGCCAGCACACCGTATTTCACATCATCAAAACCTTCCAGGGCATGGGCATCGGGGTCAATGGATATGAGTACGCCTTTTTCAAGCGCATAGTCAATATGCTTCCAGTCAATATCTAGCCGGCGGGGATGCGCATTCAATTCTATCACTACGTGGTTGGCTGCACAGGCGTCAATAATTTTTTTGTGGTCAACAGGATAACCGTTGCGGCTCAACAGCAGGCGGCCCGTCATGTGGCCGAGTATGCTGGTGTAAGGATTTTCAATGGCACGCAGCAACCGCATCATGGCTTTTTCTTCCGTCATCTTCAGGTTGCTGTGCACCGAAGCAATCACCAGGTCGAAGGTGGAAAGAATATTGTTGCCGTAGTCAAGCGAGCCGTCGTTCAGGATATCACATTCAATGCTTTTAAAAATTTTAAATGGTCGCAGTTTGTCATTCAGCTCATCAATATACCGGTGTTGCTCCCTTATTCTTTCTTCGTTCAGCCCATTGGCGTAGGCAGCAGCTTTGGAGTGATCGGAGATGACGAGATACTGAAATCCCCTTTTGATAAGTTCTTCCGCCATTTCCTCAATTGTGTTCACACCATCGCTCCAGTTGCTGTGGCTGTGTATCAGTCCTTTTATATCGGCGGACTGAATGAGCAATGGTAAACCATTCTTTTTTGTTTTGTCAATGATGGCTTCCTTTTCCCGCAGGCAGGGCGGAATGAACGGAATGCCCGCCTGCGAAAAAACGGGTTCATCGTCCGGTCCCTTGCCGGTAAATTTTACCGAGGGAAATTTTTTCTGAAAAGCATTTATGAATTCATCGGAGCCGGTAGTAAGAAAAAGCCGCTCATCCATTTTTCCTTCACCGGTGCAGAGGCGCAGCTTCAAACCGTTTTTCAGTTTGTAAAGCAGCAAATCATTTTTTTCTTCCAGCAGCTCCGGCGGCTGTGCGGTGATGAATTTTGGTTTAATGGTTTCATTTTTTTCCAGCACCACAAATTCCAGCTCATCCATCGTCAATGCCTGGCGGCGGTAGGCACCGGTAACATGGGTTTTTTCTTTTGAAAAAAGTTTTTCCATGTAGGCATTTATCTGTGGAAACAGGGCTTCCATTTCGGCATACAGGAAGCTGCCCTTGTTTTGCAGGTAAAACTCAATCGCTTCTTTTACGTTGGCCTGGGTCTTTTCGCCAAAGCCTTTATAAAGGGTAAGCCGGTTTTCTTCGCAGGCATACAGCAGCTCGCCGATGGACTCCAGTTCCATCTCTTTCCAGATGGAATGAATTTTTTTCGGCCCGAGGCCTTTTATGTTCAGCATCTCCACTACGCCAGGTGGTGTCTTGGCGATGTATTCATTTAAAATTCCGAACTGGCCTGTTTCCAGCATTTCGGCAATTTTTTTTGCTGTGCTTTCACCAATGCCTTTGATGGATGCAATTTTTTCCGGTGGCGTATCGGCAAGGGGGTAGGGGAGTTTTTCTATATTAAATGCGGCAGCGCCGTATATTCTCGCTTTAAAAGAGTTTTCGCCATGGATGTCCATCAGCTTCGAAAGCAGCGAGAAATTTTCAGCAATGGCATAGTTGTCCATAAATACCCGGGCCCCGGGAAGGCAATATTTGGTTTGTTAATCTCAAAGTAAATGAAAATTGAATATTGAACATTGATAATTGAAAATTTCCTGTCACAATAAAAATAAAATGCTCAATGTTCGATGCTCAATTAATGAAGTTACTGCCGGAAGATTTCATAACTCCACTTTAGGGGGTGGGGGCTTGTTGGGGTAAAAAAAAGTCCCCCGCTTTGCGAGGGACTTTTATTACAATCTTTAATTTACTTTTTCTTCTTAGCAGCTTTTTTCTTCGGAGCGGCTTTTTTCTTTGCAGCTTTTTTCTTTGTTGCCATGTGTTTAGAATTTAACGGTTAGAAATACAATAACGATAGTAAAAATATAAACAATATTTAAACTATCAAAAATTTTATCCACAAATTTTGGCTGCGATGTTGATTACTCACTTCAACATCGGGAGTGCTGCTGATGAATGATGAGAATTTTTTTCTGCGATGATTGCTGATGTGATGATGCAGTATGATTATGCTTCAGCCGGAGTGACTGAAACAAAAGTTCTGTTGTTTTTTCCTTTCTTGTATTCCACCACACCATCTGTCAGGGCAAACAAAGTATAATCTTTACCAACGCCAACATTTTTCCCGGGATGATAAACTGTGCCACGCTGGCGAACGATGATGTTGCCTGCCACAGCCGGCTGCCCGCCGAAAATTTTTACACCCAGGCGCTTGCTCTGCGAGTCGCGGCCGTTCTTTACACTGCCTTCACCTTTTTTATGTGCCATGAGAAAAGAGATTAAAAATTTAAAAATATCATTTTTCAGGATTGATGTCTGAAGTCGGATGTCTGAATTCAGACTTCTGGCCTCGGGCTTCTGACTTCTTATTTAATGCTGCTGATTTTTATTTGTGTATACAGTGTACGGTGTCCTTTCTTTTTACGAAAACCTTTTCTTCTTTTTTGTTTGTAAGCAATCACCTTATCGCCTTTCACATGGTCAACAATCTCTGCCTTCACTTTTGCTTTGGTTTCGGCCCCTGCGGTCAGCTTGCCGTCAGCATCGGCCAGTAAAACTTCCAGGTCAATCTTGTCGCCGGCATTGCCTTCAATGTGCGGAACGTACAGGGTCTGGTCTTTTTCCACTTTATATTGCTGGCCGGCTATTTTTACTACTGCAATCATCGCTTTTAAATTAAGGGAGGCAAAGGTAAGGGGAAATGGTCATCCGGCAAATGGATTATCAAAGTTTTATAGCCTGTATCGTGCAGGGTGAAATGCCTTCTTTTATATTTGCAACCGTAGAGACGCAATGGTTTGCGTCTCTACGGTTTTTCGATATGAAAATCAAGTCTTTTTTAGCCAAACCCTTCGCCTCCTATATATATAAAGGTATCCGCAGAGAGATGGAATCAGCCGTGGCTGACCAGGAAAAAATTTTTCATCATTTGTTGAAGGTGGGGCGAAACACAGAGTTTGGAAAAGAAACAGGGCTGGAAAAAGTGAATTCGTACGAGGAATATAAACAGGCGGTCCCGATCCGCGATTATGAACATTTGCGGCCATGGATTGATAAAATAAAAGAAGGCCGTCATAATGTATTGTGGAAAGGCCGCCCGATTTATTTTGCCAAAACCTCCGGCACTACCAGCGGCACCAAGTACATCCCGATTACCAAAGATTCAATCCCCAATCATATCAATACGGCACGCAATGCGCTGCTTTGCTATATGGCTGAAACGGGCAACACTGCATTTGCGGATGGTAAAATGATTTTTCTTTCAGGCTCCCCTGAACTGGAACGGGTGGGAGGAATACCCACCGGCCGGTTGAGCGGCATAGTGAATCATCATGTGCCCAGGTACCTGCGCACCAACCAGCTTCCGTCATATGAAACCAACTGCCTTGAAGACTGGGAGACCAAGCTGAATAAAATTGTGGATGAAACCTTCAACCAAAACATGACACTCATCAGCGGTATTCCGCCATGGATGCAGATGTATTTTGACGAGCTGGTAAAGCGCAGCGGGAAAAAAGTCGGCGAACTGTTTCCCAATTTCAGCGTGATGGTGCAGGGCGGCGTCAATTTTGAACCGTATAAATCGAAACTGTTTGAAAGCATCGGCCGCAAAGTGGCATGCATTGAGCTGTTTCCTGCCAGCGAAGGTTTTTTTGCCTTCCAGGATTCGCAGCAGGCCGAAGGGCTTTTGCTGAACAGCAACAGCGGAATTTTTTATGAGTTTGTGACGGCATCGGAAATTTTTAATGAAAACCCCACCAGGCTTACATTGAAAGATGTGAAAGCAGGAGAAAACTATGCGCTCATTATTAACAGCAATGCCGGGTTGTGGGCTTACAATCTTGGCGATACAGTTAAGTTTGTTTCCATCAATCCGTACAGGCTTGTGGTGACGGGGCGAACCAAACATTTTATTTCGGCCTTTGGCGAACATGTGATTGGGGAAGAGGTAGAGTACAGCATACAGAAAGCGGCTGAGGAAGAGAGTGTACATATCACCGAATTCACCGTGGCGCCCTTTGTAAGCCAGAAGGAAGGCCGGTCGTATCACGAATGGTTTATCGAATTTGAAAACAAACCCCGCGATATGCATGCTTTTGCCGTAAAACTGGAGGAAAATTTGCGGAAGAAAAATGTTTATTACGACGACCTTATCAGCGGCAATATTCTGTCTCCTTTGAAAATTACACCGGTCAGGAAAAACGGGTTTATTGATTACATGAAATCTATCGGTAAATTGGGTGGTCAAAACAAAGTGCCGCGGCTGAGCAACGACCGGAAAATTGCCGATGAACTGGCAAGGTGGGCCGAGCATAATTAATCTTTATTTCCAAAAGGAAAGCAAACCGGGATGAAAGTATATTTTGAAAACACGCCGTCTGAAGTTGCTGTAAAAACACAGCATGCGAAAGAAGGTGGTGTAAAACGGGTTGCTCTTTTTGGTTCCACCGGCTCCATCGGCACACAGGCGCTGGATGTGATTGGCGCCAACGCCGATAAATTTTCTGCAGAAATACTTACAGCACAGAGCAATGATGAACTGCTGGTGCAGCAGGCACTGCAGTTCAATCCCAACATGGTCGTCATTGGCGATGAAAGTAAATACCTGAAAGTAAAAGAGGCGCTTGCCTCTACCGGTGTAAAAGTATTTGCCGGTGAAAAAGCGCTGGAAGAAGTGGCAGCTACGGATTGTTACGACCTGATGCTTGCTGCTATTGTGGGTTTTGCGGGATTGAAACCCACACTGAAGGCGGTGGGAAACGGGAAGACCATTGCGCTTGCAAATAAAGAAACACTGGTAGTAGCCGGCGATATAGTGATGCAGAAAGCAGTGGAGCACCGGGCGCCGGTTATACCGGTTGATTCGGAACACTCCGCCATTTTTCAATGCCTGGTGGGTGAAACAAGAAACCGGATTGAAAAAATAATTCTGACTGCCTCAGGCGGTCCGTTTCTTGGCCGCAAGCCTAATTACCTGGTGAATGTAAAACGGGAGCATGCCCTGCAGCATCCCAACTGGCACATGGGCGCCAAAATCAGCATTGACTCTGCCACGCTGATGAACAAAGGGCTGGAGATGATTGAGGCAAGATATCTTTTCAACCTGCGGCCACAGCAGATACAGGTTGTTATTCACCCGCAAAGTATCATTCACAGCATGGTGCAGTTTGAAGACGGGAGCATCAAGGCACAGATGGGATTGCCTGATATGAAACTGCCTATTCAGTATGCACTGGCATTTCCGCAAAGGATTGCCAACAGTTTTCCCCGGTTTGATTTCCGCAGGATGAATACCCTGACATTTGAAGAACCCGACATCCGCACATTCCGCAATCTTTCACTGGCCATGGAAGCGCTGAACAAGGGCGGCAACCTGCCCTGCGTGATGAACGCCGCCAATGAAATTGCGGTGTATGCTTTTCTGAAAAACAGGATTGGTTTCCTCGATATGACCGACCTGATTGAAAGAACAATGAATCATGTGCCCTTCATTGAAAAGCCTATACTGGAAGAATATTTTGAGAGTGATGGGGAAGCAAGGAGTTTTGCCGCAGATGTTATAAAGCTCTGAAGCTATTTCAGATTGCAGATTGCAGATTTGTTAAAAAAGAATTTCCCTGTTTCAATCCGAAATCTGCAATCGTCAATCTAAAATTAAATGCTGATATTTGCCGGCATTAATTACAGAAACATTTTAATTGCAAAATGAATTTTTTAGCCATAGACTGGAATATACTGGCCGTGAAAGCCGGGCAGTTTATCCTTTCGTTTTCCATCCTGATTATTCTGCACGAGCTGGGTCATTTTCTTCCAGCCCGCTGGTTTAAGTGCCGGGTGGAAAAATTTTACCTGTTCTTCAATCCCTGGTTTTCCATTTTAAAAAAGAAAAAGGGAGAAACGGAATACGGCCTCGGCTGGATACCGCTGGGCGGCTATGTGAAGATATCAGGCATGGTAGATGAGAGTATGGACAAGGAGCAGATGAAACAGCCGGCGCAACCCTGGGAATTCAGAAGCAAGCCTGCCTGGCAGCGGCTCATCATTATGCTGGGCGGCGTGACGGTGAATGTGATACTGGCAATTGTGATTTTTATTTTCATCACCTGGGTGTGGGGCGATAAATATGTGCCGGTGAGTAATCTAAAATACGGAGTATATGCCGATAGCCTGGGTAAAAAGATTGGAGTGCAGGATGGCGATAAAATTATTGCAGTGGCCGGCAAGCCGGTGGAGAAAGTAGGGACTGTGGGTACGGAAATAATCATGAATGAAGCAAAATCCATCACTGTTGACAGAAATGGTGAGAAAATAGAGATTAACATTCCAGCGGGGTTCATCAAGCAATTAAATGCAAACAGGCTGGGAGGTTTTACATATGTACGTATTCCGCTGATAGTGGATTCTGTGCTGAACAAGGCAAAAATCACAGGAAGTGAAATAAGGAAAGGAGATAAACTGATTGCTTTTGCAGACATGCCTGTTGAGTACAGCACTGACTTGCTGAAAAATGAGGGGAAAGTAAAAGACACTACTGTCACTATGCTTTTTTTGCGAAACGGAAATGATACGATTACGACATCAGTTTATTTCAATAGCAAGGGAGACAACAAGATACTTTTTAAATCAATGGGTGAAATACTCGGCACAAATCATGTCAGCTATTCTTTTTTTGAATCCTTTCCTGCAGGCATAAAACGTTGCTGGCAAACCCTGGCAAAATATGTAAGAAACCTCAAGCAATTATTCACTTCAAGCGAGGTAAGAGTGAGAGACTCACTGGGCAGTGTCATCAGCATTGGCAATATCTTTCCGGGTGATTGGGACTGGCAGAGTTTCTGGACACTTACCGCTGTATTTAGCATCATTCTCGCTTTTATGAATGTGCTGCCAATTCCTGCACTCGATGGCGGCCATGCCTTGTTTACTTTGTACGAAATGATTACCGGCCACAAGCCGGGCGACAAGTTTATGGAATACTCGCAGATGGTAGGCATGATTCTGTTGCTTGGCCTGATGGCTTATGCGCTGGGTTTGGACTTCTGGAGGTTGTTTAAGTAGAAGCACCGGCCCCTCTAAATCTCCACGAAGGGGAGACTTTGGCACCCCACAAAACCAGTTTACACAGAACTCCTGATTATAAGTTGTAGTGTTTAACTTGCAGATTGATTTGTAAATTTGTCAGCTGTTTCAGGTTGGAAAAATAATTGCGGAATAGCGATAGGAACGATGAACGGAGCCCCGAACGTTCGGGGCAAGGGACGATTAATCGGAGATACAGATACTGGCAACAAAGAAAATCCAAAATCCAAAATCTAAAATCTGCAATCAATCCCGGGGGCGTTTGGTTTTGACAGCATAGCTCTTTGAAGGTGCAAGCATGCGCTGCGTTGCGTAATTAGCAGCTTAATCTGAATACGCAAACCATAAATGGCAATACTCAGTATGCCATGGCTGCCTGATCAGTGATCAGCGTAGTCATTATGGCCGGGTAAACAGGCAGGCCTGTGCCTCGTTGCCCCGCCCAATCATAAAAAAGAAACAGGCTGCAGCAATCAAAGGCTGTGCTGGTTGCTCAAGCCTCATGCAGCTAAGGAAGTAATCGGTTGCCTGTTTCCAGTTGCTTCCCGACTTAAAAAAACAGAATAAGCATGTAGAAAACTTTTGAAGAATATGTTTGGACACCGGTTCGATTCCGGTCGCCTCCACCTCACTACGCCAAGGCTTCGTGAGGCGGG
>CAZDUO010000048.1:0-28635 GCA_964508655.1 uncultured Chitinophaga sp.
ATTAAAATTTAGAGCGGCACTGTTTCATCACTGATTTCAACAATGCCGTTGCCATTTTTTATCAAACCAGAACCAGATGACCGGTTTAATCATTCTGCTCATTCTAATTCCGCTTGCTTTTTTTGTTTTGCTTATAACAATTTTAAACCGAACTTCCGAACAGCAAAAACTTACCGAAGCGCTTTATGACAGGCTTAAGCAATTAAGCGGAGAGTTTTCCCATCTTGCAAAAGAAATAGGGCGCCTGAAACTACAATCGAGGGAAAGAACTGATGAGGCTGAAGAAAAGCCAATCCAGGAGCCAACGCCTACGCCTCCGGTTATTACTTCTATAAAAGAAGAAAAAACAGAACCTGTAAGACCTGTGTTTACCATTGAAAAAGTACAGCCGGAAACGGACCGGCCTGTTTTTGAATTGAAAGAGGAGGTTGATGCTAATGATAGCAATCCTCCACAAATTGTGAATCCGGCATTAAAACCTGCAACCGACATTGAAAAATTTATTGGTGAAAACCTGGCAAACAAAATCGGTATTGCCGTGTTGGTACTGGGCATTTCATTTTTTGTGAAATATGCAATAGACAAAAATTGGATAAAAGAATCCGGCCGTATTTTGATAGGGCTCATTGCCGGGGCAGTTCTTATTGGCATTGCTCACCGTATCAGGAATAGTTACCGCTCATTCAGTTCGGTGCTGGTTGGTGGCGGACTTACAGTTTTTTATTTCACCATTGCATTTGCATTTCACCCGTATCATCTTATAAGCCAGCAGACAGCTTTTATCATCATGGTTCTAATAACGGCATTTGCTGTATCGGTAGCGCTTTACTACAACCGGCTTGAGCTGGCAATCCTGGCAACTATCGGTGGATTCATAACCCCTTTTCTTGTCAGAGGTGAGCAGGAAAATTATGCAGCCTTATTTACCTATCTGTGTATTCTGAACGCAGGGCTGATGACACTGGCATGGTTCAGGCGCTGGCCTTCCATCAATATGATTGCCTTGTCTTTCACCGCACTTATTTATGGCAACTGGCTGATTGAAAAATTATGGGTTGATTATAAAATCACTTTTCCTTATAAAAGCGCCATGTTCTTTGGCACCTTGTTTTACCTGCAGTTTGTCATTATGAACATCGTAAATAATATCCGGCAGAAAAAAAGTTTTGCGGCTTTTGATTTTATTGTTGTGCTCAGTATCAATTTTCTTTTTTACATCGCCGGCATTTTTATTCTCAAATACTGGAATGGCGGAGAGTATAAAGGTTTGTTCACTTCATTACTGGGAGTTTTTAACCTGTTGCTGATTACGGGGTTTAAACATAAAAAAACGATTGACCGTAATTTCATTTCATTGCTTACCGGGCTTGCCATTACTTTTATTTCTCTTACTGCTCCGGTTCAATTCAAAGGAAGTCATATTACGCTGTTCTGGTCGGCAGAAATGGTTATACTTTACTGGCTGTTTCAACGGGCAAGAATTGTCCAGTTAAAAATTGCATCCCTGGTGATTGGTGTACTGGTGGTTATTAGCCTCCTGCTTACCTGGTTGCAGGTTTATTTTTCCGGAAGCCATGTCATTCCGGTATTTCTGAACAAAGGTTTTACTACAACAATTGCATCAGCGGCATCATGGTTTATCTATTACCGGTTCATGTACAAAGAGGCAGACACATTTTATCTGGATGGTTACACCAACCGGGCAGTAAGAAATTGCCTGCTCGGGGCTTTTATCATCACCCTATACTTCAGCGGAGCGCTGGAAATTTATTACCAGTTCAGTACAAGATTCAGTATTGAATCACTTTTCAGCATTTACCTGCAGCTTTACAGTTTTGCTTTTGCCATCGTACTTTTGACTGTATTCAGAAAAACCGCTGTTTTTCCTGTATTAAAATTACTGTTCACCCTTCTCTGTTCCGGGCTTTATATTATTAGCGTAAGCATTAATCATGAAATTTCACTTACATTAATTAAGAGAAACGAAGATCCCCTCTTTCTTGCGCACTGGATCAGCATCGCATTGTTATTGTGGCTGCTGCAAAATCTCGTTGTATATTTCAAGAGAATAAACGGAACCGGATGGGTAAATTATCTTTCTGTAATAACATGGGGGAGTTCTCTTGGCATAGTATTTATTCTGAGCAATGAGATGTACCAGTTGAATTTATGGATAAATTACAGGGGAAGCGAATGGGGTTGGTGGGAGAACCTCTATTATAAAGCCGGTCTTAGTATTCTCTGGGGTATTTGTTCGTTTGCCATAATGTGGCTGGGCATGCGTTTTAGGTTTCGTTTGCTAAGAATTATTTCACTCAGTCTTTTTACACTTACAATCCTAAAACTTTTTACTTACGACATCAGCAATATTCCGCCCGGAGGCAAGATTGCAGCATTTATTTTGCTTGGTATTTTATTGCTTTCGGTTTCTTTTATGTATCAACGGTTGAAAAAAATCATTATTGATGACAATTCAAAGACCGGCACAGCAGGATAACTTTGCACAATGTTTATCTACAATGTCACCGTAAAACCTGACTGGTCCATTCACGAGGCCTGGCTGCAGTGGATGCAGCAGGAACATATGCCCGAAGTGGTAAGCACCGGTTGTTTTACCCATGCCCAACTGCTGCGCCTGCTGGAAACGGAGGAAGAAGAAGGGCCTACCTATGCGGCACAATATTTTGCCGAAAGCAAACCGGGTTACAACCGCTATATTGAATTGTATGCTGCCGGTATGCGGCAAAAGGCCATTGACAAATGGGGCGACCGCTTCATTGCCTTCCGCAGCCTGATGCAGGTGGTGCAATAACAGCGTGAAAAGAGCAAGAAACTATCTGTTCTATCCTCAATCTGCAATCTTATGCAATCCTTTCCCCATGCGGGTTCAGCGTGATTAATCTGTGCTGAAAAAACAGGAAGAAAAATTTTGCTGCAATACAAAACCCTCTAAATTTGCCGCCGTTATTAATCGTTAAAAAACTAACTATGAACAAAGCAGATTTAATTAACAAAATGGCCGATGATACAGGTATTACCAAAACGCAGGCCAACGCTGCAATAGATTCTTTCACCGAAGCTGTTACAAAAACATTGAAAGCCGGTGGCAAGGTAACCCTGGTAGGATTCGGTACTTTTCTTATTTCAAAAAGAAAAGCCCGCAAGGGGCGTAACCCCCAAACCAATGAGGAAATCACCATCAAAGCCCGCAAAGTGGCCCGCTTCAAGGCAGGAAAAGAATTAGCCAGCAAGCTCTGATGTTGAAAGAAAATTTTTTTTGAAAGCCCCGCATTTACTGGTTGTAAGTACTTCCGGGGCTTTCGCATCCATAGTACAATTAAAAAATTAAAAAAAATCTGTTATGGGAAAGGGAGACAAGAAAACAAAGCGAGGAAAAATTTTCAAGGGAAGTTTTGGCAAAAGCCGGCCGGCTAAAAAGAAGGGAACAAAAAAGAAGAATTAATAATCCGTTTCTTCACGGCGCCAGCCTTTCTATTTTCCAGTTACCATTATCATCCAGCGTGTATTGTATGCGGTCGTGCAGGCGGCTGGGGCGCCCCTGCCAGAATTCAATTACCACCGGTTTTACCAGGTAGCCGCCCCAGTGCGGCGGTCTTGTAATTTCAGAGCCTTCCATTTTTTTTACCAGCTCATTGAACTTTTCATCCAGCCAGCGGCGGCTTTCAATCACCCGGCTTTGTGGTGATGCCCAGGCACCGATACGACTGGCTTCGGGCCGTGAATGAAAATACTCATCGCTTTCTTTGCCGCTTATTTTTTCCACCAGCCCGGTAATGCGAACCTGGCGTTCCAGTTCTTTCCAGAAAAAAAGCAGGCAGGCTCTCGGGTTTTCGGCCAGCTGGTCGGCTTTAAAGCTTTCATAATTGGTAAAAAATACAAACCCCTTTTCATCAAATCCTTTCAGCAGCATAGTTCGGGCAGCCGGCAGTCCGTCGGCCGATGCAGTGGCCACCGTCATGGCATTCACTTCATCAATTTTTGAATGCACAGCTTCATCCCACCATTTTTTAAACTGGCGGATGGGGTTTGCATCCACTTCATTTTCAGCTAAACTTTTATGTGAATAATCTCTGCGGATATCGGCAATGTTCATACTTGTTTTTTTGCTTTGCGGCAAAGGTAAACCCGCAGCAATAAAAAAAGCCCGCAGCGGGACTTTTTGCTTTATGATTTTTATCAGCCGTACATTACAGGCCGGCGCCCTGGTTTTCTTTCAGCTTATTTCTTTCTTCCGTCACTATGTTCAGCATGCTTTCCAGTTCGCCAAGCCGCTTCAGTTGTCCTTCCAGTTTTTTATTGGCGGCCGACATCTGCTGCAGGTCTGTATTCAGTTCTTCAAGATAGGCCACTTTTTTCTGTAGTTGCTGCCGCTGGTGATTCGATTCGCTCAGCTTGTCTTCCAGTTTTGAAAGTTCAATCTGCAGGGCCTGGTTTTCCTGCAGATAGTGATTGGTCTTGTTTCTCGATTCATCCAGCTCACGGGCCATTTTATAATAAGCTTCTTTCAGGTCATCATATTCAATATTCATCATTTTGGAAGAAGCAAGCTGCACTTCCAGCTTTTTTATTTTGTCCTGCAGCAGGTAAAACTCGTTGTAGGCATTGTCCAGCATGGAAGTCATCTCTTTGGTCAGGTGCTCCTTCTGCTTTACCTGGTTTATTTCTTCTTCTTTTTCTTCCAGCAGGTATTTCAGGTCTTTTATCTGCATGCCCAGCTCTTCGTTGCTACGCTGAATTTCCAGGTTTTTTTCTTCGGTTTCTTTAATCACATCCACCTGCTCCAGCAGCCTGCTTATTTTTTCATTGTGTTCCAGCAGGCTTTGCTGTGCCTGGCGAAGCTGCTCGTAATAATCGGGGCGGGCAGGGGAAAGAGGGGTTTCTGTTTTTGGTTGTTGTACTTCGGTCTTCAGCTTCCGCAGCTGATTTTTCAGCTCTTCAATCTCTACCTGGTAAATTTTGTTGCTTTCTTCGGCTTCGAACAGCCGGTTCTTCAGTTCGCCGGTTTCTTTTTCTTTCTGTTCGGCATCGTTGATGTATTTTATTTTCCATTCATCGATGCCACTGCCATAGGCTTTCTTTGTTTCTTCCATTTGTTTTTTCAAGCTTCGCCGGCTGGTGATAAAAAGATGAATAACCACGCCTACTACCATGGCGCTTACAAAAAGAATGGCAATTTCAAAAACGGATAATGAGATATTTCCCATAAGATAATTGAAGATTGTAAACTAATAAAATTCCGGCAGTCCGGGTGAGTTAGTTTTACACAGCAACGGGTGGCGGTGTATAATTGTAAAAAAGGCATTGAGAATTGAATACTGCAGGCATAGCTATTCATCCAATCAGCCGGTAACAAGAGTGCCTACTTTTTCGCCGGTGACCACGCGGCGCAGGTTACCTTGTTTATTCATATTAAAAACCAGGATAGGCAGGTTATTTTCCATGCAGAGTGTGAAGGCAGTCATATCCATCACCCGCAGGTTTTTACTGATGCATTCAGAAAAAGTTACTCTATCGAGCTTTTTGGCAGAGGGGTCCTGTTCGGGATCGGCTGTATATATGCCATCCACACGGGTTCCTTTCAGAATTACGTTGGCATTTATTTCTATTGCCCGCAGCGAACCTGCCGTGTCGGTGGTAAAATAAGGGTTGCCTGTGCCGGCGCCAAAAATCACCACCCTTCCTTTTTCCAGGTGACGGATGGCCCGGCGGCGGATATAAGGCTCGGCAATCTGTTCCATTTTAATGGCACTGAGCAGGCGGGTGAACACGCCAATCTTTTCAAGTCCTGCTTGTAGCGCCATGCCGTTGATAACCGTGGCCAGCATACCCATGTAATCGCCGTGTGCCCGTTCAATTCCCGTTTCGGCTTCATTCATGCCCCGGTAAATATTGCCCCCGCCGATAACGATGGCCACTTCCACGCCGATTTCAGTAAGTTCTTTTATGTCTTTTGCATATTGTGCTATCACATCGGGGTCAAGCCCAAAAGATTTATCACCCATCAACGATTCGCCGGAAAGTTTCAGCAGGATGCGTTTGTATTTTGGAACCATGCAGCGATTTCAGATTTTAGTCCCGACAATTATCGGGAGCAGATTTATCATCCGCTACCGGATTGCGTGGCGAAGATAGGGAAACGGGTTTTTCTGAAAAGTTTTATTTGAGCCGGGGATTAGTTCAGCATTATTTATTGTTGCCTTGTTCAAAACCAGGTTTCATGTGTTGAGCAACAAAATTTCTTCCAGCAGGGTTCTTTCATTGCTCAGCCGCGGCACTTTGTGTTGTCCGCCGAGTTTTCCTTTTTTGCGCAGCCAGTCGGCAAACACGCCTTTTTTCAAAGGATGCAGTACCGGCAACCGGAGTGCCATATCCTTATATCGCTTGGCATCATAATCGCTGTTAATGTTTTTCAGGGCTGCATCCAGTTCGTTGGCAAATTGCTCCATGTTTTCAGGCAGTTTTTCAAATTCAATCAGCCATTCATGTGCACCGGCAGCACTGTCGGAAAAATAAACAGGTGCTGCAGTATAGTCTGTTACTATGGCTCCGGTTTTTTCGCATGCAATTGAAATGGCTTCATCCGTATTGTCAACAATCACTTCTTCACCAAACGCATTGATGTAATGCTTCAGCCGGCCAGATACTTTTATTTTATACGGCCGCAGCGAAGTGAATTGAATAGTGTCGCCCAGCAGGTAGCGCCACAGCCCGCCGTTGGTTGAAATAACCAGGGCGTAGTTCTTATTCAGTTGCACATCACGCAGCCCGATGGTTTTCGGTTGTTTTTTTCCATACTCACCCACCGGCATAAACTCCATGAACACGCCGTGGTCAAGAAACAGCAGCATGCCTTCTTCACCGGGTTTGTCTGATGCGGCAAAAAAACCTTCGCTGGCATTGTACATTTCCAGGTAATGAATGTCTTTGCCGATGAGTTTTCCGAACTGTTCTTTGTAAGGAGTGAATGAAACACCGCCGTGCATATAAAGCTCCAGCGACGGCCACACTTCCGCCATACAGCTTTTGCCCGTGATTTCAAGAATACGTTTAAACAACACCAGCGTCCATGTAGGTACACCTGAAATGGACGTCACATTTTCCTTGATAGTTTTCTGCGCCAGCTTTTCAATTTTACTTTCCCACTCATCCATCAGTGCAATACTCAGGTCGGGTGTTCGTATCCAATGACCCCAGAAGGGAGAATTTTGCAGCAGCACAGCACTCA
Organism: uncultured Chitinophaga sp.; assembly: GCA_964508655.1. Taxonomy (GTDB): domain Bacteria; phylum Bacteroidota; class Bacteroidia; order Chitinophagales; family Chitinophagaceae; genus VBAS01. The sequence continues at coordinate 7,247 of CAZDUO010000048.1, forward strand.
GGTCGCCGTATTGCACTTCGGGGTTCAGCTGGTTGATGGTGTGGCTGCCCCCGATAACCAGCCCTTTGCCGGTAAGCAACTCCGACTCAGGATTGAAATGGTAATACAGCGTTAGCACATCTTTGGCTGCTTTGTAGTGGCAGTCCTGCAGGCTTTCATCACTCACGGGAATGAATTTGCTCCGGTCGCTGGTGGTGCCGCTGCTTTTGGCAAACCAGTAAATGGGCGTATTCCACAGCACATTCTGCTCTCCGTTCATGATGCGCTGGATGTAGGGTTTCATATCATCATAATCATGAATTGGAACGGCCTGCTTGAAAGCCCGGATTGTAAACAGCTCTGAAAAATTATATTTCCGGCCAAACTCGGTGTATTGCGCTGCCGTCACCAGGTTTTGCAGCACATCCCGCTGCGCTTCGATGGGGCTGTTCTTCCACGCATCGATGCGCCACATGCGCATGCGGGCCAGGGATGATATGGCGGGGCTGAGCAGCTTCATAAATCTTCAGGCACACTTAACGCGGTGTGCAGAAATAAAACAAGATAAAGTTAAATGATAAAACAGGAAGATCAGAGATCGGATGCTCTCGCTTCTTCATGCAGGTAATCTTTTCTTCTCAATTCAAAATTTCTTCCCAGGTACAACCGTCTCACATCTTCATCGGCGGCAAGCTCTTCGGCGGTGCCGTGTTTGAAAATTTTTCCTTCGATGAGTAAATATGCCCGGTCGCAGATGGAGAGGGTTTCCGTCACGTTGTGGTCGGTGATGAGGATGCCGATATTTTTGTACTTCAGCCGGGCCACGATGGCCTGGATGTCTTCCACGGCAATGGGGTCAATGCCGGCAAAGGGTTCGTCGAGCAGTATAAATTTCGGATCGGTGGCCAGCGATCTTGCAATTTCAGTTCTTCTTCTTTCGCCGCCGCTGATTATATCGCCATTGCTTTTGCGCACATGCCCCAGGCGAAACTCGCTGATGAGTGATTCAAGCTTGCGGCGTCTTTCATCATGGCTCATGTCTGTCATTTCAAGTACTGCCATTATGTTGTCTTCCACGCTCAGCTTACGGAATACCGATGCCTCCTGCGGCAGGTAACCGATGCCCATTTTTGCCCGCTTGAACATGGGCAGTTTGGTGATATTGATGTTATCCAGAAACACTTCGCCTTCATCGGGCTTTATCAAACCTACTACCTGGTAAAAAGTAGTGGTTTTGCCTGCACCATTGGGGCCGAGCAAACCGACAATCTCACCCTGGTTTACTTCAATGGAAACATGGTTCACTACTGTTCGCTGCCGGTAGCGTTTTACAAGATTTTGTGTGACGATGGAAACAGGCATGGCAACAAAAATAAGGGTTCGCCGTTGATAAGAACAGTGAGACCCCCGGTATTTAACAAACCCAGGCATATTCCCTATTTTTAAGGCTGTCCATGAAAAAAACATTTCTGCACGTGCTATTGCTGCATCCCCTGCTGCTGTTTTCGCAGGCTGAAAAACCGCTGCATTTTGAAAAGGTAAAGGGTCTGTCGCAAAGCACCGTTTATTCCGTTATGAAAGACAGGCAGGGCTTCTTGTGGATAGCCACTGCCAACGGGTTGAACCGGTTTGACGGGGTGGAGATAAAAATCTATAAACCTTTTTTTGGCAATGCCCCCGGACAAATGCGGGGAAGAATCATTCGTTCTGCCATGCTGGAAGATGATGAAGATCAGATATGGTTTTCCACCGACATTGCACTGCACAGTTTTAATAAACGAACCCGACAATTCACCCGGCATAAGCTTTTCTTTGCCCGCAACAAAGAACAGGCAGGTGTTGAACAGGCGGGCACTATTGAATCATTTGCCAACCCCTTGCTGATAAAGGACAACTACCTCTGGCTTGCATCAGCATCAGAAGGATTGTATGTGTTAAATACAAAAAACGGGAACTGCATTTCTTACCCGGTTTCGATTTTAAACGAAACAAAAGAAAATTTTCCCCTCATGTACAATGCTGTTCATGATGAAAGCGATCGATTTTGGTTTGCCAGCAACAAAGGATTGCTTGCGTTTGACAGCAGGAAAAAACAATGGAACCGGCTGCTGAAAGACAAATCATTTTACTGCATCACCCGTTGCCGGGACACCCTTTATCTCGGCAATAGCGAGGGTGTTAGCTGGGTGGATTGTAAAACGTTATCAACCGGCATCGTTCCCATTAGAAATAAACCAGCTTTTGTGAATCAGGGAATGATCCGCTGTTTTTATTCAGATCACCGGAATAATATCTGGGCAGGAGACCAAACAGGAAATATTTATTATAAGCCTGCACGGGAAAACCAGTTTGTGTGGAAAGGAAATATTAACGGGCAGCCGGTTGCACAAACATTTTTCCCGGTTTATTGTCTCTATGCTGATACAACAGGCAATCTGTGGGCAGGTGCCGATGTACTCGGTCTTTTAAAAACAGATATTGAGCCACCTGCTTTTTATAGTTTTCCAAAATCAGCACCCGGTGCAAATGCAGGCACCAGCCTGTTTATTCATTCTGTTTATGAAGATGAAGAAGAAAATATCTGGTTGGGGACTTTTCAAAATGGCTTATTGAAGCATAATCCCCATACGGGTGAAACCAGCAGGATTCCATTCACTCATAATGACCCTTCTCTTCCCTATGGCAGATCAGTTCCGTTGATCAAAGCAGACAGCCGGGGCAATCTCTGGACAAGCTACTCGGGTTATTTGTATATAAGAGAAAAAACAAACCGGCATTTTATTCCGCTCAAAATTCCCCATCTGCCCGATTATCTCCAGTCGCCGCAGTTATGGTCAATGATAGAATATAAAAACGGCTGGTTGCTGGCTACAAATATTGGTTTATATTGGGTGATTAAGGAAAAGGAACATTATCAAATTAGTCACCTGAAATTCCTGGCTGGCACAAAGATCCCGGCTGTGTGGACTGCTCCAGACAGGCAAATTTGGGTAATGCCGGAAACAGGAGGTATTTATATCGCAACAGGTGTGGAAGAGTTGGGAGAAGCAAAACGACTTTTACCCGGCGAAAATGTAAAAGCCGTGCGTTATGATTCATTGCGGCGGCTTATTTGGATATGCACAACCAACGGTCTTGTTGCCCATAATCCTGCCGATGGACAATTAAAAGTTTACAACGAAAGCAACGGGTTGATGAGCAGTTATACCTACGCGGCATTGATCAGCAACGATGAAATATGGGTGAGCACCAACTATGGGCTTTCCAGAGGAAAAATGCAATTCAGTGAAAAGGCTGTTTTTCCCCAAATCAGGTTTGTGAATTTTACAGAATCCGAAGGTCTTCCGGCCAATGAATTCAATACGGGCGCCTATCACCGGGGGCGTAGTGGTAAATTATTTTTTGGAACGGTAAACGGGTTGGTATGGTTTCGGCCTGAAGAAATCAGGATAAAAAATCCGCTGCCGGTTTTGCGATTAATTGAATTTCGTATAAACGATAAGCCAGCCGATACTGCTCTTTCACCCGAATATATCAGTCACACCAGGCTGGCCTATTACGAAAACAATTTGGTATTTCGATTCAGGGCAATTGATTTCAACGATCCCGCCAAAATCAGTTATGCTTACCAGCTGCAAAACTGGAACCGCGACTGGGTGCATAGCGGAGGGTTAAATGAAGTACATTATAATAAACTGCCGCCGGGTCATTATATGTTTAAAATAAAAGCCGCCAATCAAACGGGCGAATGGACAAATGAGCTTTACCAGTTGTCGGTGATCATCCGGCCACCTTTCTGGCAAACCTGGTGGTTTTATGCTCTCGTTGGTTTCTTCTTCATTGGACTAATTGTTTTTGTTACCCAAAAAATTGCCCGGTACAAACTGAAACAAAAAATTGCTTTGCTGGAAAGACAGCGGGCACTGGACAAAGAACGGCAGCGCATCAGCCGGGAAATGCACGATGATATCGGTGCGGGCCTTACCCAAATTATTTTAATGAGCGATTCAGCAAAAAATAAAGCCCCGGCCGCCAATGAAAAAGAACTGCTCGATATCAGCAACACCAGCCGCAGGCTGGTAAATAATATGAGCGAAATCATCTGGAGCCTGAATCCTGAAAACAAAACCCTGGAGCAATTGCTTTCCTATATGCGGGAACACCTGCACAAACAACTGGAGTATTCCGGCATCAGCTACCGCATTGATCTGCCCGAGGGAGGCAGCGATGTTTTACTCAGCAATGAACAACTCCGTAATATACTGCTGGTGACCAAAGAAATTGTAAACAATGCCATCAAGTACAGCCAGGCTGATACTATTTCTGTCATTGCCAGCTGCGGGCAGGGTGTTCTGCACTTTGAAGTAAAAGATGACGGGATCGGCTTCGACTTGCAGAAAAAATTTCCTGGCAACGGCCTTCGCAACATCAGGCAAAGAACCGAGGAAATAGGGGGCCGCTTGACAATTGAATCGGCAGCCGGCAGGGGCAGCCGCTTCCTGTATACTTTTCCATTAAATACTACTTAAATAACATTCCGGCCAAAAAAATAAACCCGCAATTTTAACCGGTGAATATAAAATCACTTGCCATAATTGAAGACGACAGTAAAGTGCGGCATTACCTGGCCGAACAGGTGCAGCTGTATGCAGATGTGGACGAACTTCGTGTGTTTGCCGATGCTGAAACGGCATTGAAAGAACTGGCTTCCGAACCGGTTGCCATTGCTCTTTTTGATGTAAACCTGCCGGGCATGAACGGCATTGAATGTATCCGCCGGCTAAAGATGATCCACCCCGCCATACAATGCATGGTGCTGACAGTTTACGACAAACCGGATACTATTTTTGAAGCCCTGAAAGCCGGCGCCATCAGTTACCTGCTGAAAAGTACGCCTTCGGAAAAAATCATTGAAGCCATTGAAGAAGTGAATAAAGGCGGCAGCCCCATCAGCAGCCAGATAGCCCGCAAAGTGATTGAAGCTTTTGCCCTCAGGGAAAAAACCAATGAATACTTCCAGGACCTCACCCGGCGTGAGCAGGAACTGCTGGAACTGCTCAGCAAAGGGTACCGCTACCGAGAAATAGCCGACAAACTTTATATCAGCATCGAAACCGTCCGCACCCATATCCGCAACGTGTACGAAAAACTGCAGGTGAACTCCCGCACCGAAGCACTGAAGAAAACAGGGCTGCTGTAATTACTACTTTTCTACCATTGCACCACAAAGTGATTATAAGGAGATTTGAAAAAAATTTCACATGCTGAAAGTATGCTTTTACTCCCTGTTCATCCCGGTATATGTTAATGTATGTGCGCAACAGATTCAAACCTTCCGGGATCCAGCATCAAAAAAATATGGCCTTAAAGATGCAGCCGGAAAAATTATTGTTACGCCTAAGTATGATACAGTTGAAGCATTTAAAAATAATGTAGCCGTCGTCGGTAAAAAAATTACATGGTCTGATTATAAATATGGCTTGATTAATAAAACCGGGAAAGAAATCGTTCCGCTTGTATATGAAACTGTTTATACCGATGCGGGCATTGTGGTGGTACAGGCGGATGATAAATATGGCTTTATGGATAAAACCGGTAAAAAGCTTTCACCATTAAAATATAATAATGTGTGGGAGTTTTCAGATGGTATTGCCGGTGTGGAGATTTATGACAGGGATAAAGGGGAAGGCAAATGGGGTTTTGTTGATAATACTGGAAAGGTAGTAATACCTGTAAAATATGACAGGGTGCTGTCAAATAAAAAAGGAGTAATTGCAGAAAGAGAAGGTAAATATTTTGCAGTTGCTAAATCCGGAAAAGAAATCCCGCTTAACTACGAAAGGATAGGACATGCAGCCTATGGTTTATTGCTGGTAAAGCAAAATAACAAATTCGGATTTATCAACGCAAAGGGAGAAGTTGTTATTCCCCTTAAGTATGACAACGCTTGGGATTTTTCCACATGGCAAAGAACCGGTTATCTCTCCAATGTAAGAATTGGCAATAAAAGCGGTTTTATTGACACTTCAGGTAAAGAGGTAATTCCTCTTACATATGATTGGGCGGGGCTTTTCAGAGAAGGATTAGCAAAAGTAACCATGAACCCGGTGCCAGCAGGTGAGTCTAAAAACGGGTTTGTTGACAGTGCCGGCCACCTGGTGATTCCAATGATTTATAACAGCGCCGGAAATTTTTCTGAAGGAATGGCGGCTGTGTCAAAAAAATCGGGCGGCAGAAATTTTTTCTATGGCTATATTGACCGGTCGGGAAAAGAAGTAATTCCTTTTTCGTTTGAGTCAGCAGATGAATTTTCGGAAGGGCTTGCTGCTGTAAAACTCAACGGGAAATGGGGGTTTATTGATAAAGAAGGGAATGTGGTTATCCCGTATAAATATAAGAGTGTGATAAATGGGTTTAATTATAAACGAGCCAAGGTTGTTTTGGATGACGACAAGCTCATTACGATTGATAAAACAGGGAAGGAAAATTAATTAACATTTCCCCTTTTCTCTCACATGGTTCACCATTTAATGAATAGATACGATTAGCTAAAAATTTTTAATATGAATATCCGCCGCCATCTTCTTCTTTGTTTGCTTTTCACCGTTGTTCAACTGACCTCATCTGCTCAAAACCTGGTTGCCTGTAACGAAATTGACAAATCCACGAAAATAAAACGCTGGGGTTTTTGCGACCGTTTTTCTTCCGAAGTTATTATCAGGTGCCAGTATGATTCCACCATGGATTTTACGGAAGGGCTGGGTCGGGTAAGAATAAATGGTAAATATGGTTTTGTAGACAAGACCGGCAAGCTGGTTATTACGGCAAAATATGATGGAGCAATGGAGTTCAAAGAAGGATTTGCTCCTGTCTTTCTCGATGGCAAAGCATTTTTTATTGATAAAAAGGGGATGGATGTTTTTAAAAAAACATTTAAATCAGTTTCTTCATTCAGCTTTGGAGTATCGCTATGTGCTGGCGAAGATGGTAAAAGAGGTTTTATTGATACCAAAGGAAATATTGTAGTACCCCTTACACTGGAGGCAGCTTTTCCTTTCAGCGACCGGCTCACAGCAGTACGTTTCAACGGAGAGAAAGTATGGAAGGCTATCAATACAAAAGGCGAAGCGGTTTTTTCATTCAGTGAAAAAGTCAAATCAGTAATGGGCGGTTTCAGCGATGGTTTAGCCATGGTATATGTGGATGGCCCGGCTGGTTATAATGTTCATTATGATTTTGTAAATGAAAAAGGGGAATTCGTTTGCGATGCACCTTACGCTCTGGCCAAACCTTTTCAAAACGGCCGGGCTGTTATAGCTTATGAAAATAAGAACCGGAAATCCGGCGATTTACAATTTTATAAATATGGGCTGATAACAAAAGGCGGTCGTGAAATTGTTTCAGCAAAATATGCCTGCCTGGAAGAAAGCCCGATTCCCGGCATTTATTTTTATGGTAAAACTTCGGCTTCCCTTTCCAATTGTGAAGGCTATGGGCTGCTGGACAGCAATGGGAGAGAACTGACACTACCTAAATATTCAAGCTTTACCCGGCTTAATGACACCACGTTTTTATGCAAAGAGGCCGGCAAATATGAACCACTCAAACAGTATCTTTTGCTAACTACAGAAGGCAAAGAACTGCTTACCCTGAAGCACAAAAAGAAATATTTTCAAATAGCAGGGCCTGATACCTTATTGATTTTATATTCTGAGGCTGTTCTCACAGGTGGTGTACTGGTAACGGTGTATAATATTAAAACCGGCTTATTAAAAGAAAATACAACTCACGGCATTACCGTATTTAACAAAAAGCGATTGCTGCTTATTGACGATTGGGAGTATGCCTCTGGCACTTTAATGACAACAGATGGAAAAGTGATAATGGATAAAATCCAAACGCATACTTTCGAGAGAGATACTACTTTGAAAGCAGATATTCCTTTTATTCTTGTAAGCACCGATAGGTACACGGATTTTAAAATGTACAACCTTAATACCCGGAAAATAATGATTAATGATTACAGGTTTAAAAGCGATGATAATCCTTATTATTCCGGCCGGTTTACCGAGGGGTTATTACCAGTAAGACAAAAAGGAAAGTGGGGATTTATTGATACAGCCGGGAAAATAAAATTACCGGCCATTTATGAAAGGGCTGAAAATTTTTATGAAGGCTGGGCAGTGGTTTCAAAACGCAAAGATGAATACAGCAATTATGAGGTGTATATCAATAAGGCAGGCAAAGAAATGCCGGGCATAAAAGCATACAAGGCCAGCAATTTCAATGAAGGCTTTGCTTATTATCAAATAGATTATTCTGAGCCGGTACACTATATCAACAAAGCCGGCAAAGTAATATTCAAATCGGAGAACAGTGATTTCTGGGGCCACGGCGATTTTTCAAACGGGTTGGCTGCCGTACCCAATAAAGACGGGAAATATGGTTATATCAATACGAAAGGTGAACTGGTGATTCCTTACCAGTTTTCCATCCCGGATAAAAAGAAATATGCTTTTTATATAAAGTTTGATCATACCGGCCGGGCCCAGGTGGAAAAAGACGGAAAGAAACTTTTGATTGATATGACAGGCAAAGAAGTAAAATAATTCAACCGCCGTACGGCCTCCTCTTTCACCACTATGATCGCTTTTGCTATCCGCAAATTCAGTATTATTCTGTTAAGCAGCCTGGTATCAGGATGTATTGCCGGGACAGTTGCAGCACAACAATTCACTGCAGAAGTTTTTTCTGCTGATTCAATTTACAAGCCAGGTAACGCCGAAACTGTCCATACCAGTGCGGCAATGTATACAAAAGAATGGCTGCTTAAAAAACCGACAACAGGAGCCGGAACAATAAATAACAAGGAACACTTGTTCCGCCTCAGGTTGCTTGAAACACTCCACACCGAATTCATTTTCTGGAATGACTCCGCCATCCTGCAGGAAAGAGATTCCCTGGTTGTCCCGCGAATGAAAAGCTATTGGGCTGCCACCGGGCTTTACCCTGCTGCAAGGCAACTGCATGATTCTCTCTGGCAGGAACGCAACCCCTGGAGTGCCGCTTTTGTTTCCTGGATCATGAAAACCGCCGGGGCTGGCGATAAATTCCGGTATGCCAAAACGCATGCTGAATATATTGTATGGGCAAAAAACAATGCCCGTACAAAAAATAATTTGCCAAAGGCCTATGCAGTAAACGACCCGCAGGCCGCATGGCCGCAACCCGGCGACCTGCTTTGTAAAAACAGGAACGGGAAAAACTACACCCTGTCTTCCCTCTGCAGCACTTGCATCTCACATTGCGATATTGTACTGGAAGTGGATACATTGAACGGTATCATCACTACTATTGGCGGCAATATCAAAAACCGGGTGAATAAAACCCTGGTATATGTAAACAGGGATGGATTTATTGATAAAGACTGCCACTTCATAATCACCGATGAAAACGGTTTGTTGGTTGCCGGTGATCAGCGGGACTACTTTGCAGTAATCCGGATGAGCTGGATAAGCCAATAGCTTTGCCCCCAAAAACAATTGTACGTTCTGAATTATCATCTTTGATTTAAATTTATCTTCCCTTGCTTGTCCGGTTTGCTTTTCATACCTGTCATCCTTAGCTTTGCACGTCCCGAAAAAATCGGGATTTTTAATACGGATGAAGGTTACCGAGCATTTAGCCCGTGCAAACGGACAAACGTTGATTTCTTTTGAAATTCTGCCGCCGCTGAAGGGGAAAGGCATTAATGCGATTTATGAACACCTGGACCCGCTGATGGAGTTCAAACCCGCTTACATCAATGTTACTTATCACCGCAGCGAACACATCTTCAGGCAGCGGGCTGATGGCAGTTTTGAAAAAGTAGTGATTCGCAAACGCCCCGGCACCGAAGCCATCTGTGCCTCCATCATGAACCGTTACAATGTGGATACGGTACCGCATCTTATCTGTGGAGGATTTACTGTGCAGGATACGGAAGATGCTTTGCTTACACTCAGCTACCTCGGCATTGACAATGTGCTGGTGCTTCGCGGCGATGCACCGAGAAATGAAACTGCTTTTGTACCCGAGCCTGGCGGCCACCGCTATGCCATTGATTTGCTGAAACAGGTAGTGAACCTGAACCAGGGCATTTACCTGGAAGAGGAGCTGAAAGGAACCAACAACACCACGTTTTGTGTAGGCGTGGCCGGCTATCCCGAAAAACATTTTGAAGCGCCGAACATGCAAACCGATCTTTTGTACCTGAAGAAAAAAGTGGATGCCGGCGCCGAGTATATCGTTACGCAGATGTTTTTCGATAATAAAAAATTCTTTGAGTTTGAAAAGCTGTGCCGGGAGGCCGGCATCACTGTACCCGTCATCCCGGGTTTGAAACCTGTGACTTCGAAAAAACAACTTACATCCATACCCAGAACTTTTTATGTAGATATTCCTACCGAACTGTCAACTGAAATTTTGAAATGCAAAGACGACGCCTGTGTGGCGCAGGTAGGCACCGAGTGGCTGCTGGCACAATCAAAAGAGCTGAAGGCTGCCGGCGTGCCGGTACTGCATTACTACACGCTGGGCAAGCCGCATGTGGTGGCTAATGTGGTAAAAAACCTGTAATGAACCGGGATGAGCAGGATTTTTCGGATTGGTGAGGAAACTTTTTATTACTGCGTATAAAAGTTTATAAAGTATTTTTTGTCTATCATCAAGACCCAAAAAACCAAGCGCTTTAGATAATTTCTGCCTGGCAAATAATGAAAAGAAGAATACAGTTATTTATTAATTTCCCGGTTATCCTCTCCAATTCTTTCAATCCAGAAAATCATGGTTACTCATTAAACGTTGTTGTCAATGTTGCAGTGATCCCCGTAGCAGCCGGCACAAAGCGGCAAACGCCGCCAACGCAAAACAGCCCGGCCCGCTGGCGGCCATAGCTTAATCCAAAGCGGGTTCCGCCTTTAGAATAGCTGCCCCCGATAACGGCATAATGCGTGCCGGTTAAATCATAATTATACAAATCGCTCAGGTAAAAAATCCATTTGGGTGCAAAAGAAAATTCGGTGAGCAGCGCTGCCCAGTTGCCGCGGTCTTGCCGGGTGGCCAGGTGCTGCAGTTCAAAACGAAATGCTTTTTTCTTTGCGTATTTCCAAAGTGCATCCAGCACCACGGTGTTTGTCTTTACATCGGGCAAAGGTTCACCTTCAATCACCAGCCGGTTGTAAAACAGGTTCTGGTATAAAAGAATGGTGGAAAATTTTTCACTCCATTTTTTTCTCCATTCAAGGTTCAGGTCGTGAAAATATTCTTCGTCACCGAAGCTGAACAGGTCATCCATGTTTTTGTGGTTGCGGTAAGTGGAAAAATTCAGTGAAAACTTTGAACCGAATTTTCCGCCCAGCCCTGAGCCTTTGGGTGCGTTGTAAAACAGGTCAAGCTGCCCACCCGTTTCATTCAGTCGCTGGGCATTGTACACGTAAATATTGGTGGTAAGATAATCGTGCTGCCGGGTAAGCGCCGGTATGTAATTCACCTGCCCGATGCTTTGCGTGGCTTCCCGTTCGCTGCGGAAATCGAGGTTTTCCAGTGTGCGGAAAGTAGTGATGGCGCCGAAATTATTTTTTGCAAAAGAAAAATTGGTGAGAAAAGCCTTGCCGCTTGTGTTATCGTAGTTATTGGCATCATGCGGGTCACGTTTTTTATGTACATACTCAAGCGAAAGCGATGTGGTGCTGCCACTGATATCAAGCCGTGTTGAACTGGCATTCACCGTGGCGGGAAAATCAATCACCGGCCCGGTGTACTGCTGGTAGCGGCTTATATAGCTGAAGCCTGCAGCCACCCTGGTGGCGGGCGTCGTCTTTGAAGTTTTTGAAAAGTCAATTTCTGCATCCAATCCCCGCACATTGCTGTTGCTGTACTCAAAAATTTTTCTTTGCCTTCCGTAAACAGCCTTGATGCTCAGAAAAGGCAAAGGCGAAACATGTATGTTGGCCCCTTCCAGCGCATTGTTTATTCCAATTTGCCTGTTTTCCCACGAGCGGAATACAAGACCGCTGCCAAACTGCTCATAAAAATCTCCCACCTGTAAGGAAAAATTGTTTGCCTGGTATTTGAAATATTTATTTACCAGCTTGCCGCTGTTCAAAACAAAAGGATATCCCTGCACAGCCGGCAGGTAAGCTTCAAACTGCACACCGGCAGTAAACTGCTTGTAGCTGTAATCCAGTTTCAGGTAATTATTGGAGCCGATACGGTCTGGCGGCACCACGGCATTTATTTTTGAATCCTTATGATAAAACTGCGAGTAAGTTTCGAAACCACCGCTCAGGCGGCCATTGTTTTTTTGGGCCTGCGCAAAAAATAAAAGAACAAGCGCAGCAAAAAGCAGTTTGATTTTTTTCATACAGCCGGTAATAATTACGGTTAAAGGGTTTTCAGTTTTTCAAAAAGCTCTTCTTCATTTCCTGCCACATACCCGTTGTGCTGGTAAACTATTTTCCCGTTTTTTACAATCAGCACATGCGGCACATCATTTATGTTCAGGGCCCGTTTCAGATCACTGTTTACATCCAGGTAAATTTCAAACGGCCAGCCTTTTCCTTTTACAAATGGTTTTACCCGCTGGCTGGTTCTTGCATCGTCAATGGAAATGGCAACCAGTTTGAAAGGGGTTTCTTTTTGCCGGTCATCATATTGCCCGCTGATGGCTTCCAGTTCCTGTATGCAGGGCACACACCATGTAGCCCACAGGCTTACAATTACTGCAGTATCCGGTTTTGAACCAATGGTATTGAACAAAACTTCCTGGCCCGTAAGTGTTTTAATCTTTACAGCCGGTAAACCGGTTTGAGCAAATGAAAAGCCACTGTAGTACAGGCAAATAATTGCAATAAGGACTCTTTTCATCAGGTTGTTTATTGCCATAAATGTCGGATGAATTACGGAAAATAGCGTCTGGTATTTGATATTTTTGTTAGCTTTAATTTGCAAAACAATCGCCATCATGATGAGAAAACCTGTTTTATTATCCGCTGTGATTTTTTTAACCATCATCACAGCATTTCAGGCTTGTTCCAAAAGCCGTACTTCCGGGGGAGGAAGTACGCCGCCGCCGCCACCGCCGGCAAAATCATTAACGGTATCACTTGACAAAACGCAAATCTTCGGCGATGGTTGGGAAACAGTAACAATAACTGTGAAAGATGAAAGTAATAATGATGTTACTTCTTCCAGTTCCATTTACATCGGCAATGTGGCTCTTTCCACCAATTATTTTTTTGCCAATGTGCCGGGCAGTTATAAATTCAAAGCCACCCGGTCGGGCATCACTTCGCCAGAAGTAACGTTGACTGTTACTGACCCGGGACCTTCGCCTTTTGCCCAAAAACTTATTGTGGAAGATTACACCGGCGCCTGGTGCGGACATTGCCCCAGGGTAGGCATTAAGCTCGACAACTATGTAGCCAACGGGCATCCCAATTGCCTGGTAATTGCCAATCACGGACCTGCGGGTAGCGCTGATCCGTTTATATTTTCCAATCATGGCACGCTGGCCAATACATTTGCTGTTACCGGTTATCCTTCCGTATGGATTGATCGTGATTTTAAGTGGAATGAAGACCTGGCACAGCTTGATGCGCAGTTTACCAACCGGCGGCCGCCGCTGGGTATCGGTTTTCAAACATCGCTTTCAGGCAATATGATTACTGCCAAAGTGAGAGTGAAGTTTGATGTGACTACGGCAGTAAACCTGAAGCTGGTAGTGTACCTGCTGGAAGACGGCCAGGTGTACCCGCAGGTGAATTATAATTATTACAACCTGCCCAACCCTATTCAGAATTATGTGCACAATGGTATCTTGCGCCGCACCGCCACTGATTTGTTTGGCGATGATATTCCGGCTGCCAGCCAAACCAAGGGAACCATTTATGAAAAAACATTATTGGTTGACGCCACCGGGTTTAACATCAGCAACTGCAGGTTGGTTGCATTTGTGGTGCAGGGACCCAATAACCAAAACCGTAAAGAAAAAGTGGTGCTGAATGCGCAAACTGTACGGGCTGGTGAGAATAAAGATTTTGATTAAAAGAATTATACATGATTAATGAGTACCCCCGGCCACCCCGGGGTTTTTTATTTTACAATATTTTTCAATGTGGCTTCGTTCACCTTCACACTGTATTTTTTTCTCAGTTCGCCAGTCCAGGTTTTGTCTATTTCATCCTGGTAATCGTTAATCACATCGCCGCGGGCCTCAGAAAATGATTTTTGCGACGGCTGGCTGTAGATATTAATAATATAAGCCAGGGTGGCGCTGTTGTCGTCTTTGTTTTTCATCACCGCTGTTATCAGTCCTGCTTTTGCAGTGGCTTTTTGCGCCCCGGGTATTTTTGTTATTTCAAACCGCCCCGAATCGATCGTGGCCTTATCGCTGTAATTTTCCATAATCGTTCGCCACGCTGCCGGGTTTTTGAGCAATGTTGCTTTCAGTGATTGCGCAGTGGGCTCGTCACTGCAATAAAAAATTACAGCATCGGCGCTGTATGTCCATTTATAGTTTGCTTTATGGCGGTTAAAATATTCCAGCTGCCCCGCGGTATCAGCCTGCGCCTTCGACCATACTTCACGCATCATGATATCGAAAAACAAATTGCCTTCTTTCAGCTCCTTCATCTGCAGCGCAAACTCTTCATTGAAATCTTCCAGGTGGTCGCGGTAATATTCAATAGCGGCCAGTTGTTTGAATTCTTCCGCCAGTTGCGCTGTCGGCTTAGATCCGCTACCGTCAGCTTTAAATCGGTTCGACTGGGCATAAAAAATAAAATCGGCAACCTGCTTTGTGGTATTGCCCATAGTGAAAAACACATCGCTGTTGCTGATGCCGTTGCCGGCGGGCACTGTTTTATTGTTCAGCGTACTGTCCACAAAAACCTGAAACTGCTGCGGGTCAAAGTTGCTCATTTTAAAACCCGCCTTATCCATAATTTTTTTATACAGAATTTCTTTGGCGGTATTCACCCGGGCATCTTTTTCCACCTGCAGGCGCATCAGTTCGAGATTCTTTTTGTCTTTTATGGCCGGCGGCGGTGTAAGTGAAATCCGCTTTACTATGTGATAACCATGTTTTGTAAGAAAGGGTTTGCTGATGGCGCCGGTTTTTGCCAATCCGAATACGATATTTTCAAATGCCGGATCATAAGTGGCAACACCAAATTCGGGCATCACACCGCCGGAAGCAGCCGAAATATTATCGTTGCTGAAAGCCTGTGCCAGTTTTGCAAAGTCATCGCCTTTCAGCAAACGCTGATAGAGCGAATCGGCCAGCGATGCATATTTTATTTTTGCCAGGCTGTCGCTGCCCGGCGGTATCACCAGCAGTATCTGTGCCGCCTTCATTTTACCAATCGCTTTTCTTTCTCCCGCATTTTTAAAAATATGATAGCCGGAATTGGATTTGTATGGCGCAGAAAATTTTCCCGGCGCCAGGCTGTAAATAATATTTTCGTACTGATAGGGCAGCGAGAAAACAGTGATATAACCAAGATGACCTTTGTTTTCGGCCACGGAAGGATCGGCGGAATATTTCAGCGCCGTTTCATCAAAGCTTTTACCTGTCATCAGCGCCATGTAAGCTTCCTGCGCTTTCAGTTTTGCAACGGCCGAGTCGGAAAAACCGGGTCGTACACTGTACGGGATAAAGATGTGCTGCACATTGATGTCTTTCTGGCTCCGGTCAAACGCTTCGTTCACCAGCTTGTCCATGCTTTCATTATCTGCCATGTAGTTTTCCAGCACCTGGTTGCGCAGCGCAGCAAATTCCTCGATGAAAACCGGCAGCGTATCGTAGCCACGCACCAGCGCTTCGTGGGTTTTCAGTTTGGAGTTGATGTAGAGGTCCAGGTATTCCCGCATCTTTTTTTCTTTGTTCACCACCGGAGCGGGATGCACTTTGTTGAAGGCACGCAGGTATTCATTTGCCGGGATATCTTTTCCCGCATAGGAAAAAATTGTTTGTGCCTGGAACGAAAACGGGGAAACCAAAAAAAGCAGCAGCAGTGATTGTGATTTCATACAAAACTATTTTTGTTACCGGCCTTTCAGTTTGTAGTCAAGCACTTTATCTATCTGCTCAAAAGGAATTTTTTTGGCCAGTATCTTTTTGTCTTTGTCAAGCAAATATAAGGTAGGCACCACCTGCACATCATACAGCTGAAAATAACTGGGGATGTTGCTGCTCACCCTTGCCTCGTTGGCAGCTTTGGAATAGTACACATGCTCCCAGCCTTCCAGTTTTTTTTCATGGATAAACTGCAGCCAGTCTTTTGCTGTGCCCTCGGTTTCTTTTGCCACGGAATAAATTTTTACTTGCAGCGCCTCCCATTTAGCCCGGTAAATGGAATCAATCTGCGGCAGGGTTTCCTTGCAGTGCCCGCAGGTGGGGTCCCAAAACAGCACTACGGTGTAAGGGCTGCTGATGGAAAACAGCTTTCTGATTTTTCCCGTGCTGTCGGGCAGCTCAATATCGGCGGCCTGTGTGCCAAACAGGTTTGCCATCATACTGTACGCCCGGTCGAAAATGGTTTTCTTTCCTTTCTCAGTGAGCCAGGGATAATTCTTTTGCGAAAAATAATTTTCAAACAGGTAAATGAAAACCCGGTCTTCCCACATGTACTGGGGATTGAGGTAGCGGTTCACAAATTTTACCAAAAGAAAACGGGTCATCTCATCGCTGGCTGTGGCATAGCCCAGCATCCAGTTCAGTTCTTTGATTACCGAGTCGGGGTCGGGATACACCAGCCGTTCCAGGTATTCATCGAGCTTTTCTTCAAAGAAAGAAGTACGCACCAGGCGTTCGTCAAAAAACCAGGCTCCGTCCCAGTAGTGATCTTTATAATAGCGGAAGGCAAAGGTTGAATCATACTTGCCGCCGGGATGCTGTCCGGCGGGAGGCACTTCCGGGTTTTTCATGGCATTTAATAAAACGCTGATGGTGGCATCAGGATTATTTGTGATAAGGTTATGCCGGTACTGCTGAATGTCCTTGTCAGCTTTGTTGATGATGTCTTTCCATTTGGCGGAATCGGCAGCGGTTTTTGATGCGGCCAGGTGTTTTTTGGCAGTTTCAATTTCACTTCCTTTACCGGCGGTGAATTGCTGGTATTGCAAAAACAAATCATTATCCGGCGAGCCCTGGAATTTGATGCTGCTGATAAGGCCGGCCGTATCGGCTGATACAGAAAACTTCTGTTCTTTATCAATGAGTATTTCGAAATAACCCGACTTGTCGGGAAAGCCGATAAGGTAAACTCCTTTTTCCGGTTTTTTGGCTCGTTTGAAAATGCCCGTGCTGTTTTCATCCAGCATCACCGAGTCAATAATGGGTTTTTGCCGGCCGTAATGATAGCCGAGAAAAATCCATTGTTTTTTGAAAGGCTTAAAGGTGACCTTGAGTTCAAATTCATTTTGCTGGGCAAAAACGAAGCCCGGGAGTAAAAACAGCGCTGCTAAAAATCGCTTCATGGAGTAATGATAATAAACGGTAAAGTTATTCAAAAACCGCTACCGGCGGTTAGAAAGATGTAATTGGGTTGTTAGGTGTTGTATGGATAAAATCCAGATGTATTGAAAAGAGGCTGTCTTAAAAAATAAAGGCAGCCTCTTTTTTACAGAAATTTCTATATGAATTTTACCTGCGAATGATCAGTGGCTTTCTTACGTGTTGCGTATCATCAGAGAGATCTAGGTAGTAAATATCTGGCGGTAAATCCCAAACATTAATTGTTGTTTTTTTATTCCCTTTTCCGGGCCTTATTACTTTTCTTACTACTCCCAGTCTGTCTATCACTCTTATCTGTGTTATTTCTTTCAGAGTAATTTGTGTTGTGGACATTTTATCTTTAGAATCAGTGATCCGTAAATCTTCAAGTATAATTGTAACTTGTGATGATGCCGGATTTGGATAAAGATTGACATTCGATGCCATGCGACCACTACAAATAGGACTGTAGTTACCCCCATAAATAGGAGTAGTAATGCCGCATGAAGATTCGGCTATCACATATAGCCCCTCACCATCAAAAACACAAGGCCAATTATAAGTCTGCAGAAATGTTCCGTAAGTAGTCTCAATCAGTTCACCATTGACATACCATCTATAGGCTTGGGCATCGGGAAATGCTGGGCTCACTTCTGCTATAAGTGGTTCACCAGTCATAGGTGTTGAATAAATCCAAGTTATAGACGCATCCCAAGATGAACAAGGACAGAAAGTAAAAGGCTCGATTGAACAACCTGCACCAGCTGATGCAGAAATATTCCCACTTGAACCGCTTGGAGAGGTTATAACCACCGGATTTGCTTGTGAAGTATATGGACTACTATTGCCGTTTACCAAGAGTCCATTATCAGTAAACCAGGTAATTGATGTACCGGCAGGAATACTTGCATTACCAAGAGTTATTTGGCTGCAATCCTGACCAAATGTTGGATAAATATCATAGGTTTGATTTACATAAACAGTACCAACACCTACGGCGTACCAAGCATTTGTAACCTGAACAAGTTCATTTGAACAATTTCCAAACAATTCTGTTGCTGCTTGAATACTCATTGTTCTTGCCATTGCGTAATCGGCGCCTGAATTCAAAAGCTGTTCTGTTCTATAAGCAATTCTAGCAGCATTATTAATTCCTATTCCGTCAACATTAAAATTATTACCTAAATCGTTCGTTCCAGATCCTCCATCGGATAATAAAAAATACCAATAATTAAGAACGCCAGATCTAAAATGTGGGTCACTGCTTGAAGCCCAAAAATTTCCATTATATGTATCGGGAGATGATTGGAGCCATCCTGCATTCGGGTTACTCATGCTCCTTAAAAAGAAAGGGGGAACCTGCCAAGTTTCTTCGCCGATTAACCATCTTTGTTTGTTAGGGTCTGTCCAAGCTTCTACGGTTGCACCCCAGATATCACTAAATCCTTCGTTCAAGGCGCCGGATTCTGCTGTTCCATATGTAAGATTACTTGTAAATTGACAAACACCATGCGCAAATTCATGCGCAACAATATCCAATGAAACTAATGGTGAAGAAATAAATTGTCCATCTGCAAATTCTAAAACATGAAGTTGGTTATGCCAAATAGCATTATCTTGACCGATTGCCGCTGGAAAAGTAACATGAACATAACAATTCACTGTTGCTCCGGCATTATTATAACTATTGCGATTGTGAACTGTTCTCCAGTAATCCAGAATATTTTCAACAGCCCATTTTACATCTATAGCGGCAATGTTATTGCCATGTTCAGCCTGTGTTCAATTATTATCATTGTCAATAAAATCTACAGCAGCTCCAGTATTCTCAAAATCATTGATGCCTTGCATATTCAATATGTTTACATTCACATTATTTCTAACTTCTCTTAGTCGTACCGTAGTTGGATTTACTCTATCGGCGACAATATTCCTGTTACCTGAATATAGGGTGGCGCCAGTGCCGGCTTCGTTTGTGGTACAAACTGATGATTCGTAGTCAAGAATTTCTCCATCTTCACCGCTTATTACTATTATCGAATATTTTGAAATGTTTGTGCTTATTTCATAAGCATATCTGTAACGTTTATCATTTATAATTGCATCAAAACTTAAAACTTTTGTAGCTCCGGGGGTTTTTATATCTATATCAATGCCTACTGAAATTTTTTCTTTAATGAACTTAATGGCATTTGCTTTTGCCTGATCTTCAGTTATTAATTTTTTGTTCTCAATGTCGGCTATATTACCATAATGACCGTTTAGATATTCAATTATGTTATTTTTTGTGTGAACAACAAAGTCGGCATACCGAACTTTGTAACTATTATAGTATTGCTGATAAGAAGTATGCACGAATCCCATGTCATCAGAAAAGGATCTTACTATCCTGTATTCACAACTATTGCAATTGTTTAATTGCTTTAATACCACTTCTGGTTTATCAGTTGGCGGTTTGCTGAATGAAGCAAAAACTATGTTACTATCCTTGTCCTTCTGAATTATTTTAAAATTAAGTTGAGCCAGAAGTGCTGATCCGGAAAGCGATAGTATGAGAAATGAAAGTAACTTTTTCATTGCAATTGATTTTAGGTTGAAAGAAAATGATGTAAGCAACCTAAAACCAGAATTACTATTGCTTCGTTAAATAGCTTGATGTAGTTGTACCTATATAAGTTGAGATTAGAGTGTCACCTTTTAAACTGTTTAATATCCAGCTAACTGTCCCTACGCCGCTATAATTTATCATAAGCCAGTCGTTATTGTTGCCTGTTTTTTCATATTTAATTCTGTTTTTGGAAAAAAAGGCACCATCGTATGTTTCAGTAAGGGTGTCAGTACTCGTAATATCCCAATAACACTCGTTGCAAACGCGATAACCCATGTATCCATTTGAATAATGAATTTTCCATCGTCCCGTCATTAAGGCTCTAATTTCTGTTTCTGATTTGCTGTTCAAAACTATTTCACGAAGGTTATCATTATCTTTCTTACAGCTTGCTTGTAGATAAAGAAGAGAAGAGAAAATCAATGAAAAGAGAGAAATGTATTTCATAAAACAGAACTTTTATAAGAAAAATTAATGTTTAATATTTCTGACAATTAAAAGTCAAAAAACGCTGCATTAATTGGTGGGCTATGAATGAGAATATTGATTCCTGATAAAATCATGGATGATAGGATTTCATGGTTTAAAGGTTGCTTACAATAACTAGTAAAGTAGAAAAAAAAAAACGGTTTCACCAAATTTCTGGCATACTACTTTCGTGGTATTTTGTATTTTTTTTTAGCAACTTAACTTTTAGTTTTGCGTTACATGAGAAAAAAGAAAAACATCATTCTTGAAAAAGTACTTGTGGAAGATTACGCCGCTGAAGGCAAGAGCATTGCCCGTGTGGATGGCAAGGTTGTTTTTATTGAACGTGTGGTGCCCGGCGATGTGGCAGATGTGCGGCTGTTTAAAAACAAAAAAGACTGGGCCGAGGGTTATCCGTTGCAGTTTCATGCTTATTCAAACGAAAGAGTGGAGCCCTTCTGTACCCACTTTGGCGTTTGCGGCGGCTGCCAGTGGCAGATGCTGCCTTATGAAAAGCAGCTTTTTTATAAACGGCAGCAGGTAGAAGACAACCTGAAGCGGATTGGAAAAGTTGAACTGCCTGATACCGACCCGTCGGTACCTCCCGTGCTCGGCGCTGAAGAAACTATTTTTTACCGCAATAAGCTTGAATACACTTTCAGCTCAAAAAGATTTATTCCGGCCCCCTCTAACTCCCCCGAAGGGGGAGAATTGCATACACACAAAACTCCGCTTGATGAAAGCGCTGATATGATAAAAAACATTTCATCAGGCGAGGGCTGTGTGCAGGTGGCCTCC
>CAZDUO010000049.1:0-28537 GCA_964508655.1 uncultured Chitinophaga sp.
GGTAATTATTTATCAGCATGAATTTAAACTGAGTAATCATATTCAAATTTAATCACCCTTTAAAAACAAAAACCATGAAGCATTTTTTCAAACTAACTCTGGTGGCAGCGGTTATTACTGCGGGAACTCTTGTTTTGTCATCCTTTGCTGAAGGAAAAAAAGAAAAAAATACTGCTATTGACAGCTATTCCATTCAGCTGACAAGTAAATGCCTGGTAGGCACCTGTGAACAATGGACATGGGTACTTACCAACCCGAATCCCGGTAATGGCAATAACGGGACTCTGCAGGATGTAAGCCACTTTGATATTCCCCTGACTGCAGATGCAGAAGCTGCCCTGGTATCAGCCGAATACAGCTTTGACGGCATCACCTGGTACAGCGTGCCCCTGAGTGTTGACAGGGATCCGACAATCCGTGCCTGCACCTCAGTGGATGTACTGAAATTTGATGTAGGCACCATTGGTACAGCACCCACTTACTACAGGATCACTTTCAGCGACGACTTTGATGCAAGTCCCTGGGCTAAGTGTTATATCAAAACCGGCGGCGGCAGAACCGGTTGTAATATGTACTACTTTACAGGAGTATATACCCGTAAACTTGATTAAACCGGACCAGTAAATAATTATCAGAAAGGTTGCTATGGAAACGGCAACCTTTTTTAATCAGAAGTTTGTTTGCGCATTCGAAGTAAAGGCATATAAATTCATTTGATTACTGTTTCTTTTTTCCGGAAGAAAGAATACGCCGGGCTGATACGAAGGATTCTTACGATAAAAGTTTTTTGAGCAAACAGGAATACTATAATTCTCAAAAAACAGTTTATATGCTATTTAATTTTAAGGGTTTTTATTTATTTTGTACAACGTAAACATCCTTCGAAAAACTGAATCCGCCCGATGAAAAAATTTTTACCTGTACCCGCTATATTTTTTAAAAGAAATAAGCAATCCCGAAATCTTCTTCTTTTCGGATTGTTTCTCTTTTCGTTTTCATTTCCTTCCTATTCACAGTGTGGCGCCGGCTATACCAGTGCCACAGTCAACTGGGATAACCTCGATTATTTTCACAGCAACGGCTATTATGGTACCAATAACCCCGTGACGGGTTCACCGTACGTAAGCTCTGCCATGAAGCAAACACAAACTTTTGCCATTGGCACAAACAGCGTTTCGGTTGCCACTGCTATCCCGACAAATAACGGGGGGGCATTATCTGGTGATGTGACTACGCATACCGGCGATGCCGGCGGTTTTTCCGGCGCCGATGTACATTTTATTCCCACTTCGAACGGTCAAACCATCACACTCACCTTCCAGAATGAAGTACAAAATGTAGGCTTCACGATAAATGACATTGACCGCAGCGCCATTTTTACAATTTATGCCACGGATAACTCGGGAACTTATCAAACGATAAATTACACTTTATACGCTTCTACTATTCTTACAGCGGGTGGAACGTCTACCTGGAGGAGATTTACTGCAACAAATACTGCCTTGGGTTATACAGTTAATACCGGTGCAGTTACTATTTCCATTCCTAGTACGGTAAAAACTGTAGTTATTAAAGACTCAATTATCGGCAGCAATGCAGAATTCTTTTTATCCGACATTACGGCCTGTGTTGCCGATCCTGGTTTTCCATCCAACTATCATTATTCATACACGGAACCCTATACCGGGCAACCGTCTTATTTTCTGGCCAACCCGCAAAACCTGCATGTGTATATGGTAAACACCAGCACGGCTGAAGCAGATTATATTTTTTCCGATCCCGGCACCGGCGGCACCAAAATGAATTCACTGGCTTATGACCCGGTAAATCACTGGCTTTATTATATAATGGATAATGCGCCCTTGCCGAATGGGCCGCCCGGTAACTGGACATTAAAAAAATATGATTTCAGTACGGAAACCATCAGCACTGTATTAGCCGATATCCGCACGTTGCTTGTCCCCACTTTTGAACAAGGTGTTGAATATGCCGGCGCTGCATTTTACAATGGCTCGCTATACCTGGGTGTAGAAGGCAGCGATGGTTTTACTTACAGCACCAATGCCGAATCGGTAATCTGGCGCATTGACTTTGACGGTTCGGGCACACCCATCCGCGCCAGCCAGGTGTTTGCCACGCCGGGTGATAACGGCAGCGGCACCGTGTTGCACGACTGGGGTGATTTTGTAGTCAAGGATGGCACTATCATTACCCATGCCACCACTACCAACACATCGCAAAATCATTATATCCATGTGGCCATGCAAAACAATACCACCACTACCTATACAGGTAATGCGGAAACGGCAGGACAATTGGGTATGTCTTACAACGGGAACGTTTACCGGATTAAAAACTCCATAGCCCTGTATAATAATAATGGAACGATTGGTTCCCTGACATCGGTTTTTGTTACATCATGTTCGCAGGCATGGTCAGGCAATGCAGGCGATGCATCAGACCCGTTCAGACCCAAACAGGATTTTGGCGATGCCCCTTCAACCTACGACCCCGTAGCGCTATCGCCAGCAGCACATCAACAGGCCTGCAATAATTCTACATTGCGTCTTGGTTCGGTCTGGGACAGGGAATGGAGCAAGAATACCTCAGCCGATGCCTCCGGTGATGATAGCGATGAAGATGGTGTGAGTACGGTAACGACCATGGTATCCGACGGCACTCCGTATAATCATGTGCAGGAAGTGACAGTGCTGAACAATACCGGTTCTAATGCCACATTGGGCGGCTGGCTCGATTATGATGCCGATGGTGTGTTTGAGGCTTCGGAAGGAGTAATAGTAATAGTTCCAAGCAGCGCTTCACCACAAACAATTAATCTGGGATGGAATAATATCACCGTTGCTGTAGGCACACCCAATTCATTTTTGCGCATTCGCCTTGTTTCGGGCACCGGTACACTTACTGCCAGCAATGCTACCGGGTGGTACAGTGATGGAGAAGTGGAAGATTACCCGGTTGTTTCTTTAGCAACGCCGCTGACCATTCAACTACTCGACTTCAATGCCGTGCTGACCCGCGATAAAAATGTGCTGCTTACCTGGAAAGCAATGGCCGATGAAGATGCTGCCAGGTTTGAAATTGAAAGAAGCAGGGACCAGGAAAGCTGGGCAACCATTGCCACCGTTGCAATAAATGCTGATTATAACCTTGATTACAGTTATACTGATCAGCAACCTCTTGACGGCCGTTCCTATTATCGCCTGAAGATGGTTGAAAAAACCGGCTCGTCAAAATACAGCACGGTAAGATGGATTCTGGCGGATCAACCGAAAAACAGTATTAAAATTTTCCCTAACCCCGCAAAATATAATACGACGGTAGCCTATACATCGGCAATAAATGAAACAGCTACACTCAGAGTAAGGTCGCTTACAGGACAAGTGATGCTGAGCCGGACTGTAAACATCAAACAAGGCGAAAACCAAATGCCGATTGATATCACCGGGCTAAATAATGGCCTTTATATTATCGAGCTTAATACAAAACTGAAAACCCATGTGGCCCGGATAACTATTACCCGCTGACGCAGGTAGTAAATACCTTGATTCATATTAAGAAACTTCCATGCCGGCACGAAGCCGGCTTTTTTTATTCATACCAGTTGTCTGCGATTGCTTTTACAAGCTGCGGGCAAATATTTTCAGGTATTGCATCTGCCCGGGTAAAAAGTTTTTTAAGCGTTAAACAGTAGGCGTTTTAAGTAATAATTATTATAATTGTGCCCTGTTATACCGAAATGAATTCTGCTTAATAAAATCTTTTACCTTAAAAAAAACCACCATCATGAAAAGAGTTCTTACTCCGTTGACACTCCTCTTGTATTTCGTTTACTTCAATTTTTTCACCGCTTCAGGTCAGCCAGTTGAAAAATATTCCAGGATGAAAGTTTATGCGGGCAGCGAACAGTACGGGCTACTGGCTGCAAAAGGCATTGCACTGGATGAGCTGGCTGCAAAAACCGCTACTTATTTTATTGCCGATTTTTCGGCAACAGAAATAGCCGTGATAAAGCAAGCGGGCTTGCGAATGGAATTTCTTATCCGTGATTTGACAGAAGATTTTTTAAAAAGAAATAATGCGGCAAAAGAAGCAGCAGAAGCCATGGCACGAACAGGCGGCACTCCGCCGGGTTTTTCTTACGGCTCTATGGGAGGCTATCTCACCTACAATGAAATGGTTGCCGAGCTGGATGAATTAAAAGCCATGTATCCCAACCTGATTACTGCAAAAACCAGTATTGGCAACAGCCTGGAAGGGCGGCCGCTGTGGATGGTAAAAATTTCAGATAATCCCGACATGGAAGAACCGGCGGAACAGGGAGTAGTGTATTCAGGCCTGACGCATGCCCGTGAGCCGCTCTCCATGGTAAGCCTGATTTATTTCATGCAATACATCCTGTCGAAATACGGTACCGATCCGGAAATCACCTGCCTTATTAATAACCGTGAACTGTATTTTATTCCCTGCCTCAATCCCGATGGCTATGTTTACAACCAAACCACCAATCCCAATGGTGGGGGTTATTGGCGGAAAAACAGGCGGAATAACGGCGATGGCACTTACGGTGTTGACCTGAACAGGAATTTCAGTTATCAGTGGGGATATGATAATTCAGGAAGCAGCCCTACAACCAGCTCCGAAACTTACCGCGGTACTGCAGCGGCATCAGAGCCTGAAATAGCAGCTTTCCAGGATTATATTTCAGGCCTGCAGCTGACTACAGGACTTAACTATCACACCTACAGCAATAAATTGATTTTACCTTTTTCGTATAATGACTCCCCTACACCTATTGATGCGCATTACACTAATGTTGCTTCCATGCTTACTTATGAAAATGAATTTCCCTACGGAAGAGTAATGCAGATGCTGGGTTATAATGTAAATGGTAATAGCGATGACTGGATGTATGGGGCCCGGAATATCATCAGCTTTACGCCGGAACTAGGGCCCGAAACGGAAGGATTCTGGCCTGTGCAAAGCCAAATCATTCCTATTTGTGAAAGTGTGCTCGATATGAATATCTCCATCGCATGGGCGGCAGATCGTTACATTAAACCAGGAACTCCGGCCGATAATTATGTAAGCGGCTATTCCTACAGTCTTCCAATCAGCACTACCAATTATGGCAATGCCGCCGGAACTATTGAAACCGTTCAGCTTTCCATCAGCGACAGCCGTGTTCAATCGTATGACAACTCACTTATCAGCCTGAACGGATTAGCTGTGGACGCTACACTAACAGTGAATAAAAACATCAGCTTCAACAGCAATGCAACCAGCGGCACGCTGAATGGAAACCTGGTAACCACCAACAGCGAAGGCTGCACCTACAACGTTCCTTTCAGTTTTGAGTACAGTCCCAATGGCTGCTTTAGTATTCCTCCATCGTGGACAGCGGTAGATATAGGCAACCCGGGGCTCGCTGGTTCGTCATGTTATTCCAATGGAGTTTACACACTCAAAGGATCAGGCACGGGTGTAAACAGTAGCAGCGATAAATGCCATATGATGAAGCTGGCAACCGCTACTGGTGTTACTGAAATAAAAGCACAGGTGCTTACCGACCAGAATACCGGCGCCAATGCCCGTGCCGGCATTTCCATTGCCGAAACTTCCAAC
This sequence comes from uncultured Chitinophaga sp., assembly GCA_964508655.1. Classification (GTDB taxonomy): domain Bacteria; phylum Bacteroidota; class Bacteroidia; order Chitinophagales; family Chitinophagaceae; genus VBAS01. Next base: position 5,644 of record CAZDUO010000049.1, read on the forward strand.
GCCGGTTCCAGGCGGGTTAGTTTGTTTGTTAACCCGTCAAATAACAAACTGGAATTTCAAAAACGTTCAAGTACCAATGGAAACATAAGCAGCATTACCGTAAACAATGTAGGCGCTGTGCCCCGGTGGCTGAAAATTGTAAAAGCATCCGGCGGAAATTATTACGGCTATTATTCAAGCAACGGTACGCAGTGGACATACATAGGGAAGCAAAAAGTGACACTGGCTTCCAACGAAACTGCGGGACTGGTGGTAACCAGCGGTTCATCAACCGTATTGCATACCGCCACCTTCAATAACCTGGCTGTGACGACTCCGGGTGGCGTGATTACAAAAAGCAGCAGCAACTTAAATACCGAATTTGAAAAAACCGAAGAATACCCTGCTGAAGGACCAGCCATCTATCCCAACCCCGGTACAGGTATCTTTGTAATACGGTTGCCGGTATCGGAAGAAAAACAAAGCATCAGTGTGTTTGATATAAATGGCCGTCAACTGGTGAATGAAACCACTGTGATGAATTATAAAAAGCTCAACCTGTCGCATCTTCCTAACGGGCTTTACTTCATCCGGTACAGGGAAGGTGAAAAACTGCAATACCTGAAATTCGTTATCAGGAAGTGAGTTTGCAACGAAATAAAAATAAAAAATCATCCTGGCAGCAACCGGGATGATTTTTTTTATTCTGCTTTATTTGAAAATCATCATGGGCTGTTGAGGCCCATCTTTAGCCTGCTTTTTTCCTCCAATACGGTTAATATTGAAATTAACACTGAGCAGGAAGAACCGGGGAACCACATTGGCGCGGATGTCTTCGTAATAATTTTCACCGATAATGCGGTTCAGGCCGTTGTTTTGTTTCAGGATGTCGTACACGGTGAATTTTATTTCACCCGCATTGTTTTTCAAAAACTTTTTGGCAAAAGCCACATTCCAGAGAAGTATATGCTGGTTATACCCTTCGGTTCGGCCGGTGCTGATGAAATAATCCAAATCAGTAAGAAAGAAAAAGCGATGCTTGAACCGGTAGCTGAAATCGGCCGACCAGGCCTGGTTCAGATACCGCGTATCGCTGTTCTGCTGCAGATCGTATGACACACGGGTGTACACGGCGCCCCCGCTTACGGCTATATCAAACTCATCCCGGCCATAACTGATACCGACCGCCTGGTTAACCTGCAGGATGGTGGTAAAAGTTTTTTTCCTGTACACCAGGCTTGCATCCCTGCTGAAATAACTCATATTGTTCAGATTCACATTCAGTCCTTTTAATTTTTTTACAGGAAAACCAAGAGAAATCATGGATGACCCATTGTATGAGCCGCTGAGATTTTCCGGCTTGTAAATAACGGCTGCTGTGCCTGCCGAATCAATGCTGTTTACAATTTTATTGCCCGTGATGGTGAAATTGATGTTGGCAGAAAAAAACCGCTGAAACTGCAGGGCAAAGGAATTGTAGCTGATATTAATATTATTGATAAATTCCTGCTTCAGTTCCGGGTTGCCTGTTTTTATCTGCAAAGGATTGCTTACATCCGGCACATCCTGCAGCTGGCTGGCTCCGGGTGCATTGGTTCTTCCGCGGTAAAGTATCCTGATGTTTTTGCTGCGGGTAAAAGCATAATTAAAATTGGCGCTGGGAAACAAATTGGTAAACCGCTGGTTTATCGTACTGTCTTTTCCGGTAGCGGCAATCAGGTTTCTGTTGTCCAGGCGGCTGAACTGCACTGCCATGCCCAGCTGGTAATTGTATTTCTTTTGCTGCTGCCGGAAATTAACCCCCACCCGGCTGGAGTTATTGTCATACTGAAAATAATTCGTCAGCTGAAGATTCATGATATCGTACTTGCCGGAGCCGGGATTGAAGTCATAGGTTTTTTTATCTGAAATGTTTTCAGCCCCTGAATAAGCATAATTTATTTCTACCAGCTTTTTTTGACCGATAGGTTCAGTATAAGATGCACTGAAGGTGTTGCCGTCAGCCTCTGCTGTTTGCAGGCTTTGCTGGTGCAGGTTGATGAATGCAGCCAGACTGCCATCGCTGTAAAAAGTTGTTACCGGCGACCGGTTGCGGCTATCGGTTTTATTATCGCTTTTGCTATGCCGCCAGCCGAATGTAAAGGTGCGACCGGGGCGATTGAATTTTCGGCGGTATAAAAGTTCACCGCTGTAATTCATCCCGTCGCGGCTGTCATTTTTTTCCGACCGGGCTGTGGCTGCCAGGTAACTTGTTGAAGCTTTTGACAGGGTAAAACTTGTATCGGATGCGCTGACCGTATTTTGCTGAATGCTGAGATTTACCGTGTACAAAACAGAGTTTGCCGAATCAACCAGGAATTCCCAGCGACCGTTTACCCGGTGATTTTTGTTCCGGTTTTGCAAATCACCGGCTGAACTGATTTCCGATGAAGAATCGCCGGGAAATGTATTTCTCCTGAATTTGTTTTGCTGCAGCAGGTTTTCGTTACCGGCATAAAAATAACTGCTCCTGAAATCAATTTTCGGGCCCCACTGATCATTATAATTGATGCCGGCCGACCGCGGCGTGCTGATGCCGCCCGGCGTGCTTGCCGATGCATTAGCCATACCGGCATTACCAAATCCCGAGCCTCCGCTGCTGAACTGCGATGCCGATGAGTAATCGCTGAAAGTATAACTCAGCTTATTGGTATTATTGGCTGAACCCACAAGCGACAGGCGCCTGTTGCCGCGAAAATGATTGTAAGAAAGACTGCCTTCAAACCGTGCATCTGTTCCTGTACCTGCACCAATCCGTCCGAAGTCGCCTTTCTTTTTATCTTTTTTCAGCTTAATGTTGATGGCCTTCGACCGGCTGCCGTCATCAATTTTTGTAAACCGGGCCTGTTCGCTCATATCTTCAAACACCTGTATCTGGTCCACCATGGCAGCAGTGAGGTTTTTTGTGGCGATCTTAGGATCATTACCAAAAAATTCTTTGCCGTCAACATATACTTTCATCACCGTTTCACCCAGGGCTTTGATGGTGCCGTCTTTCTGCACCTGTATTCCGGGCAATTTTTTCAAAAGGTCTTCCACTGTAGCATCCGGCCTGGTATTAAATGCATTTGCTTTGAATGAAATCGTATCGCCATGAATCTTAACGGGGCTGATATCGCTTACCACCACGCCGGTCAGGGTTTTGTATTCACGCTGCATGATGATTTCACCAAATAAAGCACCGGGCATAGCTGTGGTTAAAGAAAATGGTTTGCTGAAAATTTCATAACCCGTAAATGAAACAACCAGCAGGTAGTTGCCGGCAGCAAGATTTTTTATTTCAAACTCCCCTTTTTTATCTGAGAGGGTGAATGAAGCAAGTGAAGAATCGGAGCCAAGCAGTATGGCCACGGTGGCTCCTGCAAGGGGTTGCCTGGCGGCTGTATCAGCCAATTTCCCTTTCACAAAACCGGTATGCTGTGCAGAAACAATGCAGGAAAGCAGCCCGAAAAAAAACAGTAAGGCAAGGTTCTTCATGAAATGGATTTGACGCTACAAAGATAATTGCCGGATTTGCTTTCCGGCAAAATGCATTTTCAACAATGAACAGGTTCTGTAAAAACGAAAAAACAAACCGGATATTTGAGATATAAGACTACAATTCCGGAGTAAGGAGAAGTAAAATTTCCACGTACAAATACGCCGGTTCAGCAGCTGTGCACCCGGTGATCATTTCAGCAGTACAGTATCTCATTTCTGGTTGAAAACGGCATCATCCACTCCTTTATTAACAGTGTACTCCGAATAGATGATTTCCACTTTCCCCTTTTTATTCTTCAGGTTTTCTTCCGGTTTCTTATTTGTACCGTCGTCATAATCCAGGGTCACTCCCTTTGGCAGTTTGTAATCCTTTGTATTGAAAGTAAAAATCACTTTATCCGGCAAGCCGTATGCTGCATAGTTTCCGTAATCCATTTCCAGTTCATAGGTGCCGTTGTCTTTCGTAGTGTTTTTTGCCCTGCGTATCAGCGCCGTTCTTTCATCAATATAAAGCGTGGATAATACAATTTCCGAATTTTCATCAGCCGGCAGCAATTTTAATACCCGCCATCCCGTGGCTGCATCTTTACCTGCATCCACTACTTCATAAGCAACCGTACCTGACAGAAATTTATTGAGATTGATGTTGACAGATCCTTTCGGGATGAATGAAATGCCGCTTTCATTAATAATTTTCAGCTTGTCTGGTTTTTTATAATACACTTTTACGCTAGCCACCGGCGCTTTTATAAAAGTAACATTGGTTTTCAGTTTGCCTTTAGCCTGGTAATCGTTTACCTTTTCCAGTTTTTCACGAATGTTTTTCAGTAACTCTTCCGCCGTTTGTGCTGTTATGCTACTAAACATCAGAAAAACAGATATAACTAATAGCAGCTTCTTCATTTTTTCAGCTTAATATATTTTTTTTATTAAAATACCAACCTGCAACAGCCAGGAATCCCCCCGTGTATAAAAGCAGTATGGCCCCGCTTTTCAGTACGGATGGCAGGTTTTCAACCGATCCCTTCACGGTTTCTCCATCCATTCCTTTCACATAAAAAAATCCTTTCCAGCCAAGCATGTGGGTGGTAAACAGGTAGGGCTTGATGGTTTCATCATAAAGCGGCACCTGCATTTGTGTAAGAATGGTAAAAACAATAATCACACATACCGTAGCCACGATAGGGCCGATGGAATTATCGGCAAAGACAGAAAGCATAAAAGCCAGCGAGGCTACGCAAATAAGACCGATGGCTGCAAAAACAAACGCCGCCATATACCGCCACAGCACATCACCGGCAGCTATAATATTGGATTCAAATTCCCTGGCCACAAACAGGTCGTTTGTGCCAAACAGCAGCATGCTGAGCAGCAATGCAAGCACTGCCACCCAAATAAGCAGCAGCAGGGTATAAACAGATGAAGCGATAAACTTTACCAGTAAAAGTTTCAGCCGGCTCAATGGTTTTGATACCAGCAGCCTCAGCGTACCCATATTGGCTTCGCCGGCTATGGCATCGCCGGCCACCAGGGCCACCAGTATGGGAACATGAATCAACAGCAGGTTTAAAATAATAAAGCACACCAGGTAGCCATTCAGTATTTGAGTTGCCGGCACCTCAAACGATTCGTTCAGTCCGCTCATCATCAGGCCCACGTATTCCTCGCCGCCAAACTTCAGGGCCGCCTGAATTAAAAGTATGATGACGGTAATGACAGCAAAAGCAATAAACGTCCGCGGCCGGCGAAAGATTTTGAATAATTCTATCTGCAGCAGTTTCATCATACTCATTGTGAAGTAACCGATAAAAAATAATCTTCCAGCGAATGTTTTCTGCGGATGGAATACACCGGCACATTCATCGCTCCCACCCGGCTGATGAGCACCGGCACTTCATCTCTTTTCAGGTGAAGAGCCAGTTTTTGGCCGTTGATGATATTAATTGTACTACTCCAGCCTGCTGACAGCAGCTGTCGTTGCAATTCATCAGCCGAATCGGTTTCTATTTCAATGCTTGACAATTCCGGGTTCAGCAATTCCTGCATGTTTCCTTCCACAATCTTTTTTCCCCGGTGAATAATCAGCAGCGAGTCGGCCACCTGCTCCATTTCGGAAAGCAGGTGCGAAGAAATAAAAATGGTTTTACCAAGGTCTTTGCTCAGGTGGTGAATAAGATTCCTTACATCGGCCATACCCTGCGGATCCAGGCCGTTCATGGGTTCGTCCAGTATCACCAGGTCCGGGTTATGCACCAGCGCTACAGCAATACCCAGCCGCTGTTTCATTCCTTGCGAATAGGTTTTTACTTTGCTATGTGCTCTTTCGGCCAGACCCACTTTTTCGAGCTGGTCCATCAGCTGCTGCTGTGTAGGTTTCACTCCGCTTAAAGTGGCAAACAGTTTCATGTTTTCAAAAGCAGTCAAAAATTTATATACATCGGGTTTTTCGATGATGGCGCCTGAGCGCCGTAATATTTCTTTACGATGCTTAAAAAGATCAAGCCCGAAAATTTTTATTTCTCCTGTTGTCGGCCTTATCAGCGACAGCAGCATACGGATAGTAGTGGATTTACCTGCACCGTTCTGACCCAGGAAACCATACACTTCTTTTTCTTTTACACCGAAAGACAACTGGTCAACCGCAATGATTTCATTGAAAATTTTTGTGATGCCGGAAACCTCAATAACTGAAGACATATAGTATAAGTACGAATGACAAATTTAGGTTCAAATTAGTTTGGCAGAAAAAATGTTACCGCTGCCGGTTAAAAAATCCTTTAAAATGCTTGTAACAGAAAAAGCAGAATTGTAGGTTTGTACTATAGTATTACCAACACAGATATCCCGGGAAAAACCTCGCAAAGCCTTCCGTACTGCTACTGCTCCCTTCTGAAAATTTTCCCGGTAACAATACGGATGCTTCGGAAAAACAAAATTCCGTAACAATTCAACCCTACGAAAATGAAGAAGACGCTTATCCTGTCTGTGTTTGCCCTGTCTGTGAAATTTTCACCCGCACAGGTTGTTTTGAATGAATTATACGTGGAGCCGGGCAATGGTTACCACGAGTTTTTTGAGCTGTACAATACCAGTCCCGGTCCCCTGCCGGAGAATATGGATAATTACACGCTTATCACTTATTATGAAGAGCAGGGAAATAAAACGGGATTTTACATTCTCGATTTACCTAATCAATCGGTGCTGCCAAAAAGATATTATGTAGGCGCAGCTGCAAACCCATTCACTATCCAGAGTCAACCCAACCTTACGGCAGACTTTAACTGGAACAGTATGCCGGCCGGCGGCAGTATATCGAAGTGGGAAAGAAATGGTTCATCATACTCTTCCATTCCTGTGCCGGCTAACCTGAATGACCTGTTTGTAAGAAAGAATGGCAATGGCGCCGTATATCACGCCTTTGTTTATAAAAATGGCACCCTGGTGAATGCATTTATCGGTGGCACCAATGCAATGGCTATTCCTTCGTACCTGAAAGCGATGCCTCCCTTATTTGTTGATATGAGCGGCGCTTCACCGGATTTTACCATAGATTTTAATACGATTCCTGACAACAGTGTTGAATATACTACCATGTCTGTTGGTACCAACAACGGATACTTTCGTGAGTTTGATGGCAAGTGCGGCGCCTGGCTGAAGAGTGATGCGCCCGGCCAGCATACACCGGGCCAGACAAACGGTTCAGCATCCAACCAGTTGGGCGAATTATCCGTATCGGCAGTAATATCCGTTTATGCTTCTGATCCCACCAAATCGTTACTTACCTACACTATTGTGAATGGCCCGGCAGCCGCCTTTCCTGTAACTGTAGAAGTTTACCTCGATCGTGGCATGCCCGATTCACTTGATGCGGCAGATACGCTGATTGATATAAGAATTATCAATAATGCCCCTTCGGGTCCGCAGGATATTGTGATGCCCGGTTCAAATATCACCGCCATCATTGTGATAAAGTCTCCGGCCGGTTGTTATGATGCCGTGCTTATCGTGGACCAGTACCTGACAACGCTGCCTGTGCAGCTGACCAGCTTCGGAGGCACCTTGAACAGAAATAACATGGTCACTCTTAGCTGGTCGGTAACCGGCAATGAACAGGTAAAAAAGTTTGAAGTGGAAAAAAGCATTAATGACGGTGCATTCATAACCGCTGCAACGATTGCTGCAACTGAAAAAATGAGCAATGCCGGCTATGAGTATTATGAAAACAAGGGTAATGATGATAAGGTAATGTACCGGCTCCGGCTAACAGATAAAGAAAACAAGGCCATTTATTCAAAGACGCTTGTCTTCAGAAATAACACGGACGTCGTTGACGGCTTAAAAATATTCGGCAACCCCGTTAACGATAAACTGACTTTCAGCTCCGTTTCATCTTTTAATACCCTTGCTGCTGTTTCGGTTTATGATGCAACCGGTAAAATAGTTTTGCTGCGAAAGCTCAGCTGTCCTGAAGGCAATAATATTATCAGCCTCAGCCTCAGCTCAAGCATGGTGCCCGGCATGTATGTAGTTGAGCTCAATGACGGCCGCAGCCGGAAAACAGCAAAGTTCATGAAGCAGTAAAATAAGCACTGCCGGTATTTATCCCTTGGGGTAATAAGAGCAATCAAAACAATACTTATTTCTTTATTCTGAAAAATGAATAAAAGTTTGGAGATGCCTGCCTGATAATAATATTTCCTTATGCTGTTTTACTAACCCGGAGTTCCATTTACCTCACGGTGTTTTTCAGTATACTCTTTGTGTCATTGCCGGTGAATATTTTCGTTGATTCACGAACGAAACACATAAATCTACTATAGGAATAGTACGAGAGACGGCGTCAATTAGAAAATTTGTTTATTGAGAATGAAGATTTTGAACTCCGGGCGAAAAAAAATTCCGAAGAAAAGCTTGCAGGGTTTTGCTGCACATATTACGTTTGTATCGTCGTAGAACAATCACAGATATCCAGAGAAAAACTACGATAAGCGATCCGTACTGATACCTCCTCTAAAAATTAATTCCCAGGTAACATTACGGGCAGCTTCAGAAAAAAAAGAAAATCCGTCAAAATTCAACCCTAAGAAAATGAAAAAGATTTTTACTCTTTGTGTAATTGCTGCCCTGACAACGCTTGTTTCCAAAGCGCAGTTCACCGCCAACTTCGACAACGGAATTACCAGCCTTTCCAGTAATTGCTGGCAGTTTTACCAGATTGAATACACCAATGTTTCCGGCGAGGTCATCAATGGTACCGGCAGCCTGTACAGTAACCCGCCGGTAAACGGGTCGTCTACAAGAGACTATTTTACACCGGCCCTGAACATTACCTCCACTTCTCTTACTGTTTCTTTTAATTACAAACTCAGCAGCAAGATTAGCGGTAATGCCACCCGTACCATTGTAATCGGCCTGGTGGATGTTAATAACAATTATACTTCACTGGATTTAATTACCCTTGACAAAAATTCACCAACTACAGTTCAGAGCTACAGCAATAGTTTTACTGTAGTGCCCGGTGTAAAGAAACTGGTGATAAAAACCGGCGGCAACACAGGCGACGGCAACACCCGTGTTATTTATGATGACCTGAATGTAAGTGCCAATGCAAAATACAGCAACAACGGTACCTGCAACAGTTCGCCGCTGGCAGTAGATGATAATATCACCGGCATAATTGGTACAACGGTTTTTGGAAATGTGCTGCCAAACGATAACGATCCGGATGGTGAAAACATGACACCGAAGATAGTTTCAACTTCCAACGACGGCACGGTGGTACTGAATCCTGACGGAAGCTTCTCCTTTACACCGAAAGCCAATTTTTCAGGCAGCAGCACTTCATTTACTTACCAGCTTGTTGACGATGGCTATGCCCCGATGACTTCTAATACAGCCACTGTTACCATCAACCTGGTTGAACCCGCTTCACTGCCTGTACACCTGATCAGCTTCTATGGCAATATGAACAGGAATAATAAAGTGACCCTGAACTGGAAAGTGGCCGATAATGAAACAGTAAGTCATTTTGAAGTGGAGAAAAGTGCAAACGGAAAAGATTTCACAACCGTTGCCGTGGTATTTGCAACCGATAAAACCGGAACCGAAGATTATGTTTATTACGAAACCCTCAGCAATAATGATAAAGTAATGTTTCGCCTCAGGATGTTTGACAAAAACCAGGACATTGATTACTCCAAAATACTGGTATTTCAGACGAAAACTGAAAAAGGCAGCAACATTAAAGTATTTGGCAACCCGGTAAATGATAAATTGACTTTCAGCTATAATTCAGCCAGTGCACAAACTACCATAGTAAGAGTGTTTGATATGGCCGGCAGAATTCTGATGAATCAAAAAGTAAACAGTCTTGAAGGCAGCAATATGCTGAGCCTGCCGCTCCATTCCACACTGAAACCCGGTATGTATATCGTGGAAGTAAATACCGGTTCCGATCGTCAGACAGCCAAATTCATCAAACAATAATAACAAGCAGTAACCTTAATCAACTTTCAAAGCAACGTTTTTTCAATCCTGGAGTTTCGACGGATAGGGGCCCTTTGTAAAAGGGTCCTTTTTTTTGCAGTCGTATTATTACCATCCGGAAAAAGAAATTCAATGAGTGTACAGGATGCAAAAATTCACTTTTTACCAATGAAAAATCGTATAAATCTCATGGACAAGATAGGGTTTTCTGTTCTTCCTGATATTATAAAACAGCGAATGAGAGTCTGCATAAAGCGTAATAGTACGATGAATTGAAAATAATTTTTTTATCATCATAATGACAATAAAAAAATTAAGTGAATGAGAAATATTTTTTCGTAAATGCTTGCAACAGGAAAAATCGCATAGTAAGTTTGTGTAGTAAATCTTACTCAGATATCCTGGAAGAATCACGATGTATAATCCGTACTGGTACCTCCCCTAAAAAAGAATAATCCAGGTAACATTACGGCAGCATCAGCAAGGATCAAAAATTAGTTCCGTTTAATTCAACCCTAAGAAAATGAAAAAATTTTTTACCCTATGTGTAAGTTTCGTTGCTGCTACATTCAGCATTTCTTCCTACGCCCAGGTGGTATTTAATGAGGTTTACACCGACCCCGGAGGCGGCAACCATGAATTTTTTGAATTCTACAATACCAGTTCGCTTCCCTTTCCTGAAAATATGGATAATTACACCCTGATTTCTTATTATAAAGAAGGAAGTAAAACGGGCTTTTATGTTATGGACCTGCCCAACCAGTCTATAGCCCCAAGAGGTTTTTATACCGGTGCATCAGCCAATCCATTCAATGTACAGGGACAAAGTGGTGTTATTCCTGATTTCAACTGGAATGCCATGCCTGCCGGCGGCGCCCTTACAAAATGGGAAAGGAATGGCAGCGGGTATGTGCAAGTGGCTGTACCGGCCAACCTGAATGATTTCTTTGTTACCATTACAGGCGGCAGTGTAGCAAAACATCACCTGTTTATTTATAAAAACGGTAACCTCATCAATGGCCTTATCACAGGAACTAATTTTGCACTTGTTCCTTCTTACATCAAAGCCATGCCGGATCTGCCGGTTGATATGCTGGGCGCTTCGCCTGATTTCACAGCAGTATTTTCTACCATTAACGACAACCAGCTTGAGTATGTGAATTCGAATGCCGGTAATGATAACGGGTATATGCGAATTAATGATGGTAAATGCGGCGTGTGGGGTAAAAGCAGTAACCAAACGCAGCACACACCTGGCAAAACAAATGGCTCTGCTACGGATGTTAGCGGTGAACTGACCATAGCCGGGTTTATTACCGAAATACCCAGCGACCCTGAAAAATCATTATTGACTTACAATATCACATCACCCACCCTGTCTGCATTCCCTGTTACGGCTGAAGTATACCAGGATATCGGAATCGTGGGTGAACTGGATGCGGCCGATATATTGGTGGATACCCGTATTCTTTACAGCACAACTTCCGGAGACCAGCAGGTGACACTTCCTTTCCGCAACGACCCGGTGCTGCTGGTGGCGATTTCGCCTTCTGGCTGTTTTGACCAGGTATTGAAGATTGAAAATAATTTATCAACCCTGCCTGTACACCTGATACGCTTCCAGGGCAATTTGAACAAGTATAATAAAGTGACGCTGAACTGGACTGTAGCTGACAATGAAACCGTGAGTCATTTTGAAGTGGAAAAGAGCCTGAACGGAAGAGACTTTACTACGGCAGCCATTGTATTTGCTTCAGAAAAAACCGGCATTGAAGATTACCAGTATGCTGAAACCATCAACGGTAACGACAAAGTGATGTACCGGCTGAAGATGTTTGACAAAGGCCATGATATTGATTATTCAAAAATCCTGGTATTCCAGGCAAAAACGGCCGGCACCAATGGCATTAAAATCTTCAGTAACCCGGTAAGCGATAAACTTACGTTCAGCTTTGTATCGGATGCCGCACAAACCGTACAGGTGAAAGTGTATGATGTGACCGGTAAAGTGATGCTGAGCCAAAGGGCGAACAGCCCGGAAGGAAATAATATTTTAAGTCTTCCTTTAAATGCTGCCTTTGTACCGGGAATGTATGTAGTGGAAATAAGCAATGGTACTGAACGCATGACATCAAAATTTATAAAACAATAAAACCGATTAACAAGCCATCTTCCTGCCACTGCTGACAGAAGGAGTCGCAACCAATTTCAAAAAATTAAGTATAAACAAGCTAATCTTTTTCTTACACTTAGAGTATCAACGGAGACGGGCCCTTTGTCTAAAGGGCCTTTTTTATTGTGGCCGTGCCAGGTAAGTCTGAAGATTTTTTACATACTCCTCAAAGGCGCTGATACCGGGTACAGTGATTCTGCAAATGGTTTGCGGATAATTATTATTGAATTGCTTGATGACATCAATATAGCCGGCTTCTTTCAGTTTCTGAATCTGTACACTCAGGTTGCCGGCAGTGGCATTGGTCTTCTCCTTTAAAAAAGTAAACTCCGCTTCTTTCACGCTGATGAGAAGCGACATGACCGCCAGCCTCAGCTGAGAGTGTAATATAGGGTCAAGGTCCTTGAACATTCAGTTTTGCTTGCCTGGTTTTATATAAACGATAATCTTTTTCCATGATAATGCCCGGTAACAGCCAGGCGAAAATGGCCGAAGCGGCAGTGAGCAGCAGGTCAATTTTTGACGGAGTGTATATGGCAGCAATGCAGGATACCCAGCAAAAAATTCCGCCCCAAAGCATGGGTTTGAACTTGCAGGCTGCACCGGTAACAAAAGTGGGCATACCGTACAACATCAGGAATAAAGGCAGTACATATTCTGAAAAACGGAAACCCGGTGATTTGCCTGTTGCATTTCTGTAAACATCAACCCACGAACCCCAGTCACTGAATACATTGTTTACAATAACTATCAGTAAAACTATGCAGATGCCAAATGCCAGCCACAGGTAATCCATATACACATCATCAAACGATTTTACTTTCCGTTCCTTTTTTTCTTTTATTGAAAGATAAACCTGCGGAATGAGTGCCGCAAAAGTCAGCAGGTAGATATCGAATGGAAGTTTGTAATTGAACTGCAGTTCCGACAGCCTGACCAGCGAACAAAAAGCAATAACGGCGCCCCACATAATGGCACTGAACCCGGTATCGTGATAGGATTCTTTCGCCTTATTAATCATCATGGCAATCAGCTCAAAGCTTTCTTTTTCTGATAATTTTTTTTCCTGTTCCATATCAGTTGTTTTGAAGTTTTTCTTTTGCACCCAGCACATGCCCCGGAATAATATAAGACAGCAGCACAGCCAGGGCCATCAGCAGCAGTTGCCATTGATAACCCGCAAAAACAGATGCCACCATGATGGCAAGACAGGACAAGCCGGTCCATTTCAGCAGCGGGAAACGCATCATGCTTCCCATGAAGAAACAGGCCGCCGCATAAATCAGTATATAAATGGGAAATGAAAAATGCCACAAATCATAATACCCGAAAATAAAAGCAAGGCTGCAGAAAATAATACCGAGGCTGATGCCGAAATACCGCATGGTTTCTCCCAAATACGTTCTTACCTTTTCCTTTCTTGCTTCCCTTATGCCGTTTACAATGCTGGCAATTACTCCAATCCACATCAGGTTCCAGGCCAGCCAGGGTTGTTTGAAATCAGTAAATTTCATCAATCCAAAATGCAAAAGGGCGGCAGTGAAAACCAGCCAGCCCCAGAGCAGTAAATAAAATGAATTATCCCGCACACTTTCCTTCGCCCTGTCAATCATGGATTGTATCAGCTTCAGGCTTTGCTCAGGCGAAAAGTCATCATTAGTCTGCATAAAAAAAACATTTAATTATTAAAATGCAGAATGCCCTGCAGCAGCGCAGGGCATTTTTAGCAATATTACTGTTTCATCTGGCTTAGAAAATAAGTCACCTGCCCCTTGCCCCAATTGGGGTGAATGCTGCTTTCCGGCTTAAACGTTTCAAAAAGCTGCTGTGCTTTTTCAAACAACAGCTTTGCTTCTGCTTTGCTGCCGCCAAACTGTTCGGGAGTAAAAAATTTATCCTGCCCTTCCAGTATATACACTCTCGGATTTTCAGGATTCAGTTTTTTTGCTTCATCCAGCATGGCCTGGGCTTCGGGGCCATACATCATAAACCGGTTCATCGGGTCGCCCATCATGCGCAGGGTGGCAATCATTTTCTTTACCACAAAAATTTCAGAATTATTTTTCATCAGCTCTTCCGCTTTGCCTATCAGCTTTTCCGCCTTATCGGCATACGGATCGGTTTTGTCGGCTTTAGCAGCCATCATATCGCCTCCGCTGCCCACCATCAGCCCGGCACTTGCATTACAAAATGCTGCATAGTAATAAGGCAGCCACTGGTTTTTTTCAGCTTCGGCTATGCGCTCAAATGCATTAGCCAGGTCAGTTAGTGCCTCAACATTATTTGTTGTGTCAAGCGTAGCAATTCTTTCTTCCATAGCCTTTACAAATTTCTCTGGCATCTGGGCAATACAAAAATTGCCTGCAAGCAATATCATCAGAAATAAAACTGTCTTTTTCATTGTTTATATTTTATTAAGTTGAAAAATTAATGTCCCTGTTTTTGTTTTAACTTCTCGTATTCCCTGTCCACCAGGCTATCCTTTGTAAAAACATAGGCGCCCATCCAGTGAAAAAATAAGCCCACACCCCAGCCAAACAGCGGCCATACCGGCCAGGGCCAGCCTTCATCGGTACGATGCTGGCCACTGAAATACCAAAGTATCCAGAAACCGGCATTCACCACCAGGTAAGTGGCCAGGTGATATTTGAACGAAGCCCTTTTCTGGGCGACATACCACAACTGAGGATCCTTGTCAGGAGGCGGTGGTTGGCGATAATGGTTCATAAAAAAATTTTTTGGTTAAATAAATTCAGAACAGGCGGTCATTAATTGCATGTTCCGATCGGTCAATACCAAAACTGAAAAAGGCGCCGATGTAGACAAATATTCTCGATGGCGGAACAATCTGCTCTTTTCTTGCCCCGTTGTACGAATACTGGTATCCATACACCTGTTTTATATTAAAAACATTACTGATAGAAAGAACATACACCACAAAGTTTTTTGCATCCTGTTTGCCAACGGTTGGCAGGTAATTCACTGCAAAGCTGAAATTGTGATAATCCTGCACCTGGCCCCTGTCGGCAAACTTGTATTTACCATTTCCATCGGGCACAATAAAATAGTAAGGGCGGCTGCTGGCATAGTTGTATGCGCCGTTAAACTGGATTTTCCATGGCAGCACAAATTTTTTTATCACCAGCGAAGCGGTATGCTTTGCGGCAAAACTGGGAGTGATGGCCGAGGGGAAATTCAGGAAATCTCTCTTGGTGTCAAGAAATGAATACGAAATCCAGTAATCCACGTTTTTGATGGTTTTTTTATCACGCCAGAAAAATTCAAAGCCCTTCGCATCGCCATACCCTTCGTTGCTGATGGCCACTCCCTCCCTTCCGTTTACATTCCCCGTCTTCAGCAGGTTGTCATATTTTTTATAAAACACTTCGGCACGGAAAGTTCTTACTGCTGTTACCTTCATCACCTGCGCCACGTAGTGTGTGGCTTTCATAAACGTGAGCTGGTAGGGCGATGGCAAGTATCTTCTTTCAGGGTTCTGATAAAAAATTCCATAGGCCAGTGAAGCCTGCATCTGCTTGCCCAGCTTGTAAGCCAGCGAAAGCCGCGGCGCAATATTGGTTTTATCCAACAGGGATGATTGCTCGGCACGGGCGCCGATTTTTGCCGCTACATTGTTGGTAATGTATATATCGCTTTCTGTAAAGACAGATTTAATGTTTTCCTTCAGCCGGTCGGTAAAGGGTTGGCCGTTGTACAGGGTGAAAACTGATTTCTCATTGCTGTAATTGTATTCGCCGCCAAAGCGGATGGCCGAAAGCCCTTTGAATTTTCTTTCCAGCACCAGCCTGGCATTGAAATAATTTGCATTCAGGTCAAGACCAAAGTTTTTGAATTCAAGACCTGCCAGCAGTACATCCTGCTTGCTTTTATTCTGCATGCCGGCATTAATCACATCTTCATTCAGTGTGTAAGAAACCCCGGCATTCATCTTCCATCTTTTCCCCAGGTTTTCCTTCCACGAAAGGTTATGATAGATGTTCAGATTTTTTATACCAAACCTGTCGAGGAAACCTGATGAATCTAAACTTGGAGTGGTAAAATCAAGCCGGCTGCTGTTGAAGTAAACATAGTATTTAATCATTCCGGTTTTGGAAGTTTTGATTCTGAAATTAGCATCGCTGTTGTGAAAGACCGGCACCCTTGAATAATCCTGCTTTTGCTTAATGAGTGCAAACGCCGGCGCCAGGTTAGTATAACTGTAGGTGGCTCCCCAGGAAAAATTTTTATTTTTTGATAAGGCCTGGTAACCTCCGTTCACACCAATGATGGATAATCCGAGACTGGCAGAAGTTCTTTCGGGTAAATCAATTGACTCGAGTATGAGTGCCGATGACAAAGCCTGCCCGTACAAAGCTGAATAACCGCCGGTGCTGAAAATGGTCCCTTTAAACAAAAAAGGTGAAAACCTGCCATACGATGCAATGTTGGGTGTGCTGCTTTGAAAAAAACTGTTGACCAGCGTGCCATCAATAAAAATCTTTGTTTCGCCGGCAGTGCCGCCCCTTACAAAAAGTCCTTCGGCCTCACCCACCTGCTGGGCACCGGGCAAAGTTTTCAGGGCCCCGGTCACATCGCCATTGGCACTGGCTGTAGTTACAATATCAATCGGGTTTAACACAGCTGCGGCTCTTTTCCTGTCGCTGGCTTCAAACGTGCCGGCGCTAATGACCACGGCAGATAATTCAGTTACTTCTTCTTTCAGTACAATATTTATTGTAATGCTGCCCTTGCCTTCAAGAATTATTTTTTGCTCAAAGGGTTTATAACCGATGGATGTCGCAGACAGAACGTATTCTCCTTTTTCAAAAGTTTTGAATGAAAATTTTCCGGTCGAATCAGTAGTGGCGCCATCATACGTGTCTTTTAAAGTAATGCTCACAGCAGGCAATGGATTTTTTTTATCCGTCACTTTGCCTGAAATAACCGTTTGGGCATTTGTAAAAAAATAAAGAGATGTAAGCAGCAACAGAAATGAGTATTTGGTAAATGGTTTCATATTATTTTTTCAATTCACCGCAAACGTAAAGTAGTTTATAGTATAAACCAAATTTAATTTTGATTAAAAAAGCCCCGGTTAAGGGGCTTTAGCTAAAGTTTTGATAGTTAATCATTTTGCCTTGTATTGAAGTATCAGTTGATTGGCCAGCTCCACCATTTTCCTGATTCCATCCTCCGGCAGATTTCCCTTTTTGAACTCAGCCATCACTTCGGGCAGCTTATGTTCCATTTCCATCAGGAAATGATCTTCGAAAGCCTTCACCCTTCGCACCGGCACATCCTTTATCAATCCATTTGTACCGAGATAAATAATTGCCACCTGCTTTTCCACGGTGAATGGTGTGTATTGTGGTTGCTTCAGAATCTCCACATTCCTGGCGCCTTTGTCAAGAACATTCTTGGTAGCTGCATCCAGGTCGCCGCCGAATTTTGAGAAGGCTTCCATCTCCCGATACAGGGCCTGGTCAAGCTTCAGAGTACCAGCCACTTTTTTCATTGATTTTATTTGAGCATTTCCTCCTACACGGCTTACTGAAATGCCGACATTGATAGCAGGACGGATTCCGGCGTTGAACAGGTTTGTTTCCAAAAATATCTGGCCGTCGGTGATGGAGATAACGTTTGTCGGAATGTAAGCAGATACATCACCCGCCTGTGTTTCGATAATTGGTAATGCCGTTAAAGAACCTCCACCCTTTACCATATGCCTGATGCTTTCAGGTACATCATTCATTTGTTTAGCCACATTATCGTCGGTTATTATTTTCGACGCTCTTTCCAGCAAGCGGCTATGCAGGTAGAACACATCACCCGGGTATGCTTCACGACCGGGCGGGCGGCGAAGCAGCAACGACACTTCACGGTAAGCAACTGCCTGCTTCGACAAATCATCGTAAATAATCAGGGCAGGGCGGCCTGTATCGCGGAAGAATTCACCAATAGCTGCGCCGGCAAAAGGAGCATAAAATTGCAAAGGCGCCGGATCACTTGCTGAAGCTGCAACAATTATCGTATAATCCATCGCACCTGCATCCTGCAGTGTCTTCATCACTCCCGCAATGGTTGATGCTTTCTGTCCTATGGCAACATAAATACAATAAACAGGCTTGCCAGCGGCATAAAATTCTTTCTGATTAATAATGGTGTCAATGCAGATAGCAGTCTTCCCCGTTTGGCGGTCGCCGATCACCAGTTCCCGCTGACCACGACCAATAGGAATCATTGCATCAATGGCTTTGATGCCTGTTTGCAGCGGTTCTTTCACAGGCTCACGGTAAATTACACCGGGAGCTTTTCTTTCCAGCGGCATTTCATAGCGCTGGCCTGTTATCGGTCCTTTGCCATCTATCGGTTCACCCAGCGTGTTCACTACACGGCCCACCATACCCTCACCCACTTTTATCGAAGCAATTTGTCCTGTGCGTCGCACTTTCGAACCCTCTTGTATGCCTCCGGTTTCTCCCATCAACACCACACCCACATTATCTTCTTCCAGGTTCAATGCAATTGCCCGAACGCCGTTTTCAAATTCCACCAGTTCGCCGTAGCGAACATTACCTAGCCCATACACACGGGCAATACCATCACCCACCTGCAATACCGTACCCACTTCTTCCAGATCGGCGCTGGCGTTAAAGTTGCTCAACTGCTGGCGCAGTATCGCACTTATTTCTTCCGGTTTTATCTGTACCATAGAAAGAGTTTATCGTTTATCGTTTTTATTTGAGAGTCTCACCTGGGTAATGAATAAGCAATTTCCACGCTTAGTTTTCATTTATTATAATTCCTGCAATCCATGTGTTTTCCTCATTTCGCTTTCCCCGATTTAGGGATGTTTTCCTTTTCACATAAATCCTATCAATCCTGCAAATCCTGGTTATCTCAACCTGTAAATAAAATCATTGTTCTCAAACTGCCGTGCTATCTCTTTCAGGTCGTACGCAATGCTTGCATCTACCAGCTTATCACCTGTCTGCAGCACAAACCCGCCGATGAGCTCTTCTCTTACTGTTGTTTCCAGTTCAATGTTCTGCATCTCGGTAGTGGACTTTATATGCTGAACGATTTCATTTTTAAGTTCCTCGCTTACCGGCCAGGCGGTTGTCAGTTTTACCGTGTGTATTTTCTTATGCTCTTTGTATTGCTGAATAAATGTATGGATGATTTCCGGCAGCACTCCTTCCCTTCCTTTATTAATTAACAGTTGAATAAATGCATCGGTGAGCTGGCAAATGCGGGTCTGTGCTATTGCTTTTACAATTTTTCCCTTGGCGTCTGATTTTATCACCGGGCTGCGCAGCATATTCACAAAATCACGGTTGCTCTTACACACCGCCTGTAGCCATTGCATGTCTCCAAACACTTTCTCCAGCTCGCCTCTTTCAATGGCCAGTCCAAGCAGCGATTTGGCGTACCGTGTTGCTAACCTGATGTTCGACATTACTAATCCTTTACACCCTCCCCAAAAAGAGGAGTTTTTTAATAAATCTGAAGACTGTTCCCTAAGCCCCCTTTTGGGGTTGGGGGTTAATTCAATTTCACTTCCTCTACCAGGCCCTTTATATGCTCTTCCTGTGCTTCTTTGGTTTTTAATTCTCTTCTCAGTATCTGTTCGCTCACTTCAATCACCATTTTACCCACCTGGTTTTTTACGTCAATCAGCGCTGCCATTTTTTGGGCTTCAATGGCGGCCTGCGCTTCTGCAATTATTTTTGATGCTTCGTTTTTCGCCACTTCCTTCGAATCGTTGATAATTTTTTCCTTTGTTTCTCTTGCCTCTTTCAGTATCTGTGCTCTTTCTTCACGGGCCTGGGCCAGCAGCGCTTCGTGTTCGCTTTTCATCTGCGCCATTTCAGCCTTCACTTTTTCAGCACTGGCCAGGGCACCGGCAATGGATTGCTCCCGGTCTTTCAGCCCTTTTACAATAGCCGGCCATGCAAATTTTTTCAGGATGTAGAACACAACAAGAAAAGCCACCAGTGTCCATACCAGCAAACCAAATTCAGGTGTTAAAAGCGGATGCATAGTTTATAAATTCCAAATTTAGAAATCACAAATCCCATATGGGAACCTGGAATTTGTTTTTTGATTTTTTAAACACTGCATCCTCCGCCCTGTGCATCGGATGCAGTGTTTGTCTTTTAAAGAACCATAGCAAGAAAACCGACGATAATCGCAAACAGCGCAGCTCCTTCCACCAGGGCGGCGGTAAGAATCATGTTGTTGCGGATATCGTTCAGCGCTTCCGGCTGGCGGGCAATGGCTTCCACAGCTCCCTTTCCGATCTGTCCCACACCAATGCCGGCGCCCATAGCGGCAAGCCCGGCGCCAATAGCGCCACCTGCATTCGCATTTGCTATGTCGCTCAACAATACCATCATTAAATCCATAGTTGTTTGTTTATAATGATTAAAAAATACTTATCAATGTGCGGCATGAGCTTTCTCATGATGCGGTTCTTCAAATGCCTGGCCTACAAATACGGCCGTGAGCATGGCGAAGATAAATGCCTGGATAAAAGCCACCAGTATTTCAATGAAATAAATAAATATGGTAAATGCCACTGAGAAAATGGTAGTGCCCCAGCCGGCATATTGATTGAGCCCTGCAAAAATAAAAATGAGTGAAATGAGGCATATAATGATAATATGCCCTGCCACCATATTGGCAAAAAGACGGATGATGAGTGCAGTGGGTTTAATAAAGAAACTGAGGATTTCAACCGGCACCAGGATGGCTTTTACCCAGCCCGGAACTCCGGGCGGATTCAGAATGTGTGCCCAGTAATATTTTCTCGAACTGAATACTATTACAATTAATGAAATAATGCCAAGTAAAAATGTGAAAGCAATATTACCGGTGACATTTGCCGAACCGGGTATCAGTCCAAACAGGTTATTTATAAGAATAAAAAAGAACAGGGTGAGGATATAAGGCAAATACTTTTCGTATTTGTCGCCAAGGTTAGGTTTAGCAACTTCATCACGTACAAAGGTTATCACCGGCTCCAGCAGATTTTGCATTCCTTTCGGGGCGCTATTCACTCCTTCACCTTTCTGGTAGCGACGGGCAATTGCAATCATGATCCAAACCAGAATTGTAAGAGCAATCAGCATCTGCACCACATTGCGGGTAAGCGACAGGTCGAAAAACTTTACCGATTTATCCCAGGTATCACTTTCATCCACTGCTATCAGCTTGCCGGCCGCAATGCCTTCTTTTTTTATATCAATCCCTTGCTCTTCCAGCTTATGCAGGTAATGTTCATCAATAATGCGGTAGCCCTTATAGGACGCATGCCCATGATGAAACCGGGATGACATGAACACATCCAGCCCCCGCTGCGGTGAATAAATAATCACAGGCAATGGAATGCCCACCGGAGTTTTGGTGCCGTCTTTTTTTACAATATCAAAAAAATGGAACTCGTGGCCGTCAAGAATGTGTCCAAAGATGACCTCTTGTGCATTGAATCCTTTTTTCTCTTTGCCCCCGTTTTCACCTTCGCCGCCGCTGGCAGCAGCAGGCAGAGCAAGAAACATCCAGAAAACGCTGAAAACCGCTACAGCAAAGGATTTCAATAGCCTGAAAGTCATACCCATCCTGAAATTTGGCGCAAAGATAAGGGTGCAGTTGATAAAAACCAGAAATGAACAAAAAAATGAAACCGTTGGTTACAAAACACACACATGCCTTTACTTAATTCCGTAAACTGATTTTTTAATTTAAAAAAGTTAGTCATGAAAAACATTTTCTTTTTCCTGCTGGCGGCTGTTATTTCACTCACAGCCTGCCGGAAATCAACAGTTTCTCCGAATATCAATGAAGAAATTGCCAGCCGCAGAGGCGCCGATGACCAGGTAGTGCCTCCTCCCTCCAACCTGCCGGCCGCAGTGTTGAATGCATTCACCGCTGTACACCCCACTGCCACCCGCATGGAATGGCAGACAGAGGATAATAATACCTGGAAAGTAAAATACTTTTTGGGCACTGAAAGATGGAGAGCTTTGTATGAAGCAGACGGCACTTTAATCTGGGACAGGAGAGATTAATTTCTGTTAAAAAAGAAAGCCACTTGCTGGTGGCTTTCTTTTTTTAATGCAAAATAATTTTTAAACCTTCTTCAGCAACTCCGAATCCTTTTTGTTTTATTTCAGCATATTCCCTGCTAGTTTTATCAAGCAGCGGGTTGGTATGATTAAAATGTATAAACCAGATTTTTTTTCTGTCAGCTTGGGGCAGGTCTTTAAAAATTGAAATACTTTCCTGCACCAGGGGATGAGGCACTTCCGCCATACGGCGACCGGGCAGCTCGCCGGCGCTGTAAAAAGTGCCGTCGAGAAAAAGATAATCATGCATCTTTACCATTTGCATGATGTCCTTCTCCCATTTTCCCCACTTATCAATGTCGGGAATAAACAAAACAAATTTGCTTTTGGCCCGGATTGAAAAGCACACTGTTTCCGAAAACTCATCGCGGTGGGGAACCGGAATTGGCATAACGGAAATATCATCGGTCAGTTTTACTTCACTGTCGGCTTTCAGTTTTTGTAGTTGAATATTTTTCAAACTGACAAGTTGGCTCCACGGGCCGTTTGTTTTCAGAAAATCCAGCATCCGCGGCATGGCATACACTGGGGTTTCTTTTGTATTCATTGCCTCTCTGCCCAGGTACATGAGGCCGCTGTAGTGCCCGATATGTGCATGGGTGAGAAAAAT
>CAZDUO010000050.1:0-4162 GCA_964508655.1 uncultured Chitinophaga sp.
TGATGAAATTGAATTTGACAGCATTGGTTTTACTTATCCCGGCGGAACAGAACCAGCCATTGAAAACCTGAACCTTCACATCCGCAAAGGCGAACTGATTGCATTGGTAGGTGAAAACGGCGCCGGTAAATCAACACTTATCAAGCTGCTGCTTCGTTTTTATGATGTACAGAAAGGTGTTGTAAGAATAAATGGCATTGATGTAAAAGAAATGAATCCCGAAACATTGCGTGACCGTATCGGGGTATTGTTCCAGGATTATGCCACTTACGAATTATCAATACGTGAGAATGTGCTGATGGGAAGACCCAATGGCCTTGCTAATGATGAGCAGGTGATGAAAGCGCTGCAGGACAGCCGCAGCGAATGGCTGGTGAAAAAAATGCCGCAGGGGCTTGATTCAAAAGTGGGCCGCCTGTTTGAAGGCGGTCATGATCTTTCCGGTGGCGAATGGCAGCGGTTGGCGCTGGCACGCATCATGTACCGCAATGCAGACATCTGGATACTGGATGAACCTACCTCTTCACTCGACCCCGAAGCGGAAGCGGCCATCTTTGCCGAGCTGAAAGAAAACCTTAAAGGACGAATCGGAATTATCATCAGTCATCGCTTCTCCACTGTTCGCATTGCCGACCGTATTGCTGTAATTGATGAGGGAAGAGTGACCGAGCTGGGCACACATGAAGAACTGGTGGCAGCAGGAAAAGTGTATGCCCGCCTGTTTGAACTGCAGGCGAGCGGGTACCGTTGATAATTTCTTTTGAAAAAATATCAGGCAGGTAAAAAGAAAGATTTCTCCATGACTTCGGATACAGTTTTCAGCTTTTCTGCCATTTCTTTCATGCCATTAAACAATATTGAATTAAACTCATCCCACAAGGGTAAGCCATCTTTGCCCAATATGCGGCAGGCAAACATGCATTGTTTCTTTCCCGAGTTTTTAAATACATATTCTTTTACCAGGGAAAAATTCTTTTCCGGAATAAACCAGCTTTCCGCAAAATGTATTCCTTCATCAGAAAGTTTCATCTGGAGCGGCGAAATATCAGCCCGGTAATTTTCAAACGTGCAATGATGTACACTGCCGACAAACACCCCGGGAATGTCTTGTTCCACTTTATGCAAGCCCGGCACCCACTCCGCCCGGCCGGGAATATTCATTACCACCATATACACATCCCTGTAATTGGCGCTGATGTTTAGCTCAAGAAATGATGAATTGTCGGTGGCATAATAATTCGCCACCGGCGGCGGACCGGGTGTGTTCTTTCTTACTGTTTCCAGCCTGGTGAAATGATAATTCACTTTGCCTATTGAAGAAAATTCGTCGGAAAGATTTGACCAATCCAGTTCAAAATGTTCGCCGGCATCCGGCTGATTTTTCCACAGCTCATCCGTCAGCAGCAGGTACTCATTGGAAGGCACACTGTTTTTCAGCAAACGATGCGCAACGATTACATCTTTTCCCGAAAGAGTTACAAACCGCCCCACTTTCATTTCACCCACATGGCCGTGATGAGCCACAAACTTCAAAGTAAGATTGATAATAGCCTGGCAGGCGCCGCAGGGGCACACACTATGCTGCTGCATCCACTTGCGCTGGTAATGAAATGCATTGAAAATTTTCAGGCAGGTATCGAGAATCTCTTTTTTTGTCGGCGCCGATCCCCGGCGAAACATCAGCACGGCATCTCCTTCAATTTCTGAAATTTCAAAGGCATCGCCGGTAGCCTGGATGATGGCATCAAGCAGCAGGTTGATGGCATGCGTACCGTGATCAAGCTCGGTTGATGTCATAAACTCAGTAAAACCGCTGATGTCAGGAATCAGGATCGTGGCGTTCGTTTCAGGCATTGTTGTCAGGGTTGGATATTAAAGTTAGAAAGAATCCCTCAATTGACTTTTGATGCCGGTTTATGTTGATTCTTAAAAATATATTCCGGGTTTCGAAATCAATTCTTACGAAAAGATTTCAGACACACTTTGCAAACCCGGAAAGCATACAGGTTTTTTTTGTTTGTAGAAACTTTAAACGCCGCCACCAATTCACGGAAATAATAATTGGCAGAACGATACCGGCAGCGCATGATTTGGCAATCAACATTACCTGCACAACTCCCTGATGATAGCTTCATGCTGCGGATAAATAGCTGCTAACTCATCGGCGCCGGCCAGTTCAAAATCGTCATACTCAAACCCGGGAGAAACGGTGCAGCCAACAAAACAATATCCGCTGCCTAGCGCCGGCCGGCTTGCAAACCAACAATTGGCCGGAACGATAAATTGAAATGCCTGGCCTTTTTCAAAATCATTTCCCAAACTGATTACTTCAAAGCGGCCATTTTGGTGTATCACATAAACCAGCAACGGATCGCCGGCGTAAAAATGCCAGCATTCATCGCTTTTTATTTTATGAAATGCAGAAAAGCTCCCTTTCTCCAGTAAAAAATAAATGGCAGTGGAAAATGCACGGCTGCCGCCAAATCTTTCCGGCAATGCCGTAGCTTGTATTTGTTCACTGCTTTTATAGGCCTGGCAAAACCATCCGCCTTCGGGATGCGGCTGCAATTGATAATGCCGGATTAGTTTTTCTGCCTGTGACATGTGGAGATGTTTTTTTATTAAATAAAAACCTGTTTCTACTGCGGGCAAATTACCCTGAAGTATTCATAAATAAAATTCCATTTCTTTGCATCAAATTTTTTACAGGTGAAAAAACGACAGGATTACATTTCGTGGGATGAATACTTTATGGGTGTAGCACTGCTCAGTGCCAAGCGAAGCAAAGACCCCAGCACCCAGGTGGGCGCCTGCATCGTGAATGAAAAAAACAAAATTGTCGGCGCCGGCTACAACGGCCTGCCCATCGGCTTAAGCGATGATGAATTTCCCTGGTACAAGGAAGGCGAATACCTGCAGACAAAATATCCTTATATCTGCCATGCCGAGCTGAACGCCATCCTGAACAATATTGGTATGGATTTAAAAGGATGCAGAATTTATACCGTTTTATTTCCCTGCAATGAATGTTCAAAAGCCATCATCCAGTCCGGCATCAAAGAGGTTATTTATCTTTCTGACAAATACCATGGCAATGATATTTTCAAAGCTTCCAAAATTATGCTCGACAGAGCCGGTGTGAAATACCGCCGTGTGGAAGCAAAGGTGCACAGCATTGTGCTGGAGTTTGACGAGAAGAAAGTGTAATTAACTATTCCAATCATTACCCGGTAACGGCAGCCGGCTGAAAATAACAAACCCCGGAAATCTTCCGGGGTTTGCCTTATGAGTTTTCATTTTACAGGGATAATCTCTTTCAGCTTATCTATGTTCTGCATGCCTGCATATTTTACAGGCACTTCAGTGGTAAATCCTGATTTTTTTACCCGGGCAACACCTTCAATGCGAACCATCGCCTGTTTCTTGTTCCAGATTTCTTTATGATTGGCGATGGCGCAGAGATTATTTAATTTGATAAGCGCCGGCACGGTAAATTCCCTGCGTTTGCGCACCTGCACCTTATCATCCAAACTGAAACGGCCGAGGTGGATATTATCAATATACACATCGCCATGCGCATCATTCACCTGCACGGAGAAGCTGTTTGGATTGTAATAAACCATATTCAGTCGTGCCGTAGTCTTCAACAACCCTACATCAACAATCCGCACATCACGGATCTCTCTGTATTCGGGTTCTTTGATGTTTTCTGAATTGCATGCGGCCAATAACCATAGCGCCGGGATCATGGAAAGTAGTAGCTTTTTCATAAAGTTTGTTTTACTGGTAAAGAATGGGATAAACGCCGGTAAACATTAAACTATCGGGCCGGTTAACGTTAAATGAATGTGAAGGTGGATTAGCAATAATGAAAAATAATAACATAGTCATCCTGCCCCGAATGTCTGATATAAAGGATAGAAAAGCCAGATAGGATTCCGGAAGTTGAACGGAGCGTCCCTCCTGTGCTGAAGCTTCGGAGGACAGGCGCAACGGAAGTCCAATAGCAGCAATGCAGCTGATTACATAAAAATAAATTACAATTATCCGAAGCGCCACGGAAACAAAAAAGGAACCCTTCGCAGGATTCCCTTCTACGATACATAAGAAACGGCTGACTATAAATTTTTCAAGGCTTCAATTGTCTCCCCGCCTGCGCCAA
>CAZDUO010000050.1:4262-13618 GCA_964508655.1 uncultured Chitinophaga sp.
GGCTTCGGCCGGCAGGCCATCTGCTATAAATTTTTCAAGGCTTCAATTGTCTCCCCGCCTGCGCCAAGGCTTCGGCCGGCAGGCCATCTGCTATAAATTTTTCAAGGCTTCAATTGTCTCCCATCTTCGCTGCACGCCTTCGTTTGCCAGTTTTAAAAACTCTTCTGCTTTTTCTGGATAATTATTTTTGATGGTGGCAAATCGGTTCTCATGATAAAGAAACTCATTCAGCGCAACGGATGGCGGTTTGCAGTCAATATTAAAGCGTTGTCCTTTTTCCTTCAGGGGGTTAAAGCGGAACAGCGGCCAGTAACCGGTTTTCACTGCCAGGCTCTGCTGCTCCAGCCCATGACACATATCGTAACCATGCGCAATGCAATGACTGTATGCAATGATAATGGAGGGACCGGGAAAAGCTTCCGCTTCAAGAATCGTTTTGAGTGCATGCACATCGTTTGCACCCATGGCAATCTGCGCCACGTAAGCGCTGCCATGTGCAATGGCCTGCATGGCCAGGTCTTTTTTGCCGGTGGTTTTTCCTTTCACGGCAAACCTGGCGCTGGCGCCGATGGGTGAAGCTTTGGATTTCTGTCCGCCGGTGTTGCTGTACACCTCCGTATCCATTACCAGGATGTTTACATCTTCACCGGTGCTCAGCACATGATCGAGCCCGCTGAAGCCGATGTCATACGCCCAGCCATCACCGCCAACAATCCAGATGGATTTCTTTTCCAAAAACTCTGCAAGGTTGTACAGGCGATAAGAATCTTCACGACGCAGATCTTTCAGGCGGTGTTTGAGTTCATTTACATTCTTCCGTTGTTTAATCATATCTGCTTCACTGCTCTCTGCATTGGCCATGATGGCATCGGCCAGTTCGCTGCCCACTTCTTCACGCAGATCTTTCAGCAGGCGCAGCGCCATTTCTCTTTTTTTATCCGTTGCCAGCTTAATGCCAAGACCAAATTCGGCATTGTCTTCAAAAAGTGAATTGCTCCAGGCAGGCCCACGGCCCTGTTCATTTACTGCCCATGGTGTGGTGGGTAAATTACCTCCAAAAATGGATGAACATCCTGTGGCATTTGCAACAATCATTCTGTCGCCAAACAACTGCGTGAGTAATTTCAGGTATGGCGTTTCGCCGCAACCGCTGCAGGCCCCGGAGAATTCGAACAAGGGTTCCAGCAACTGCGAGCCTTTGACGGTGGATTTGTTCACTCTCGTTCTGTCAATATCGGGCAAAGAGAGAAAGTAATCCCAGTTTTGTTTTTCCTGTTCCCGCAGCGGCAGCACATCCATCATGTCAATGGCTTTGTGGCCGGGCTGCGTTTTACTTTCTATCGGGCATACTTCGGTGCAGAGTTTGCATCCCGTGCAATCTTCCACTGCCACCTGCAGCGTGTATGCTTCTTTGTCTTTGAAAAATTCTTTACCCACCGGGTCGGTATGTTTGAAGAAAGATGGTGCGTCAGCTAAAAACTCGCGGTCATATACTTTAACTCTTATGGCTGCATGCGGGCATACGAAGTAACACTTGCCGCACTGCGAACAAAGTTCCGGATCCCACACGGGCACCTGTTCGGCAATATTTCTTTTTTCCCATTTGGTGGTGCCGCTGGGGTAAGTACCATCAACCGGAAATGCGCTAACAGGTAAATCATCGCCTTCGCCGGCGATGATTTTGCCCAAAACATTTTGTACAAAATCAGGAGCTTCTCCGGCCCCCTTCCGGCTTCCCCCAAAGGGGGAAGAGTAATCTACATCTTCACCATCTGCCTGGTAATTTGAATAATCAATCTCAAACAGATTTTCCACCGCCTGGTCAACCGCCCTGAAGTTTTTCTGCACTACTTCTTCTCCCTTGCGGCCATAAGTTTTTTTAATCGCATTCTTGATGTACTGAATAGCCTCTTCCTTCGGCATCACATTACTGATGGCAAAAAAGCAGGTTTGCAGAATGGAGTTGATGCGTGAACCCATGCCGGTTTCCCTCGCTACTTTGGAAGCGTTGATGACATAAAACTTCAGTTTCTTATGAATGATCTGTTCCTGGATTTTTTTCGGCAAATGCTGCCAGACTTCTTTGGTGGAGTACGGTGCATTCAGCAAAAACACGGCTCCTTCTTCTGCATCTTTCAGCACATCATATTTTTCCAGGTAATTGAAATGATGACAGGCGATGAAGTTGGCCGCATTGATTAAGTAAGTGGACCGAACAGGGTATTCGCTGAAGCGGAGATGGGATACAGTGAGCGAGCCTGATTTTTTTGAATCGTAAACAAAATAACCCTGCACAAAATTATCCGTTACATCACCAATGATTTTGATGGTGTTTTTGTTGGCACTAACCGTGCCATCGGCTCCAAGGCCAAAGAACAAACCGCGGAACAGGTGATGATATTCGAGTGAAAAATCTTTATCCCATTCCAGGCTGGTATGCGTCACATCATCATCAATGCCGATAGTGAAGTTGTTTTTAGGCTGCGGTTTGTTCAGTTCATCAAACACAGCCTTTGCCATCCCTGCATTAAATTCTTTTGAAGCCAGCCCATAGCGGCCGCCGGTTACTTTCGGCATTTTATATTCCCAGTCGCTGTGTAATGCACTGATGACATCCATGTACAGCGGCTCGCCGATAGCACCGGGTTCTTTACAGCGGTCGAGCACGGCAATCCGTTTTACTGTCGGCGGTATGGCATCCATCAAATGCTTAATTGAAAACGGACGGAAGAGATGCACATTGATATAACCCACTTTTTCTCCCCGGTCGTTCAGGTAATCGGTCACTTCATGCACGGGGCCATACCCCGAACCCATGATGATGATAATTCGCTCCGCTTCGGGATGCCCGTAATAATCGAAAAGCCTGTAGCTGCGGCCGGTGAGTTTTTCAAAACGCTTCATGGTTTCTTCTACAATCTCCGGCACATGCTTATAAAACCGGTTGCAGGCTTCACGGCTCTGGAAAAACACATCCGGGTTTTGTGCCGTGCCACGTACAAAAGGATGGTCGGGATTCAAAGCCCGGTGGCGATGTTCGTTCACCGCCTGTTCATCCAGCATTTTGCGAATCACATCGTCGGGAATCACAGCCACCTGGTTTAGCTCATGCGAAGTGCGGAAGCCGTCGAAAACATTCAGGAATGGAATTTTTGATTTCAATGTTGCAGCATGAGCAATCATTGCCATATCCATGGCCTGCTGCGGGTTGCTGCCGAAGAGTTGGGCAAAACCGGTTGACCTTGCTGCCATCACATCGCTGTGGTCGCCAAAAATAGAAAGTGCATGTGTGGCCACTGCTCTTGCAGCTATGTGGAAAACTGCTGGTGTCAGCTCACCGGCAATTTTATACATATTCGGAATCATGAGCAGCAAGCCCTGCGAGCAGGTGAATGTGGAGGCCAGCGCTCCGCCCTGCAAGGCACCGTGAATGGCGCCGGCAGCACCGGCTTCACTTTGCATTTCTATTACTTTTGGCACCTCGCCGAAAATATTTTTCATTTCGTCACTGCTCCACTCATCGGCCCACTCGCCCATCGGCGAGGACGGTGTAATAGGATAAATGGCGCAAACTTCGCTGGTTTTATATGCGATGTAGGCGGCTGCTTCATTTCCATCCATTATTGAGAAAGATTTTTTGTCTTTGAGGCCTGATGCCTTATCGGCCTGGGATGAAACAAGGGTTTCCATTTCAGAGTTTTTTGAAGTAATCAAATGAACCCTCAAAGTACCCTGAAGCCGGATTTTGGGACATGATAAAAGTCAGGCGGGGGGTTGATTGATGTGAGCGGGTAGAAATATTATCAACTCAATAACTGGTAATTCCTGTGCTTAATCAGAACCCCGGTCTTTCGACCGGCGATTACATGGAAAAATCTGGCTATTCTTCCAATTTTACAGGTATCAGCAATTTTTCCTCAATCACTTTTTTGAAAACATGTTTCGGAAATGCGCCGGGTTGCATCATAGCCTGTCCGTTGGCATCAATGAAGAGTATGGTCGGGATGCTTTGAATATTGAACACATAGGCCAGTTCCTGCTCGATGTCAGTGTTCACTTTATAAATCAGCAACCGCCCGTGATATTCCCTGGCCAGTTCTTCCAGTATGGGCGCCACCATGCGGCAAGGGCCGCACCAGTCGGCATAAAAATCAATGATGGCCGGCAAGGTGCCCTGGTAACTCCAGTCCTTTTGAGTTTGGTAATCAAAAATTTTTTCCTTGAATTCCTGCGATGTTAAATGGATGGTTGTCATGCAAAATTTATTTTGTACAAAAGTAAAATGAGGCTGAAAGCCGGACGGTGACGTTAATCACAAGAGCAGATGTTTAACAAAATGATGAGACCAGAACCTATTTCGAAAATCAAAAATCACAACACAGTGGCACTGAGTTAAGGAGTCACACTGAGAGTTTACCTCTGAAACAGCAACTCTGTGCAGCTCAGTTTCTCATAATCTCTGTGTTGAAATTATTTTTGAGATAGGTTGAAATAACACTCACCCGGTATATCCTTCTGTGCCGCCGAAAAGCCAGGTGGCATGAAAGCCTTTTTGTTTTAAAAAATCAGCCGCCTGCGCCGAACGGCCACCTCCCTTTCCGCAAATAGTGATGATAACGGAATCTTTTGACAGTAATTCTGAACGCCTCTCCAGTTCATTCATGGGAATATTGATGGCGCCGGGAATACGTTTTTCAGCAAATTCCTCAAAAGACCTTACATCAACTATTAAAACAAGGTTACCCCGCTGTTGCAAAAGTTTTTTCATTTCCTCCTGCGCAATGCAGCCGGTGGCTATCGGCTCTTGTGTCTGTGCTTCCATGTTTTTTCATTTTATTAATAATCCATTCCAGGATTTTTCTTGAATAATTATCAAGGCAACGCATCCTGTAAAAAATTATCAGAGCAGAGCTCACGGTGAGCAACCCGATGATAAGCACTGACGCATTAATGCCGAGTGTATCGGCAATCACACCCGTAAGGATGGCGCCGATGGCATAACCCAAATCACGCCAAAGCCGGAAGATGCCGAGACTGTGCGCCCTGTCCGACGGATGTGTATTTTCCGCCACCGTAGCAAGAAAAGTGGGATACACCAGAGCGGTACCGATACCCAGCAATGACGAAAGAAAAATGAATTGTGTCATGCTGTTTGCTAAAACCAACAGCAACAGTGCAATGCCCTGCAGCAGCATTCCGAGAAACAGCAGATCCTTT
This sequence comes from uncultured Chitinophaga sp., assembly GCA_964508655.1. Taxonomy (GTDB): domain Bacteria; phylum Bacteroidota; class Bacteroidia; order Chitinophagales; family Chitinophagaceae; genus VBAS01. Next base: position 9,480 of record CAZDUO010000050.1, read on the forward strand.
TTGCAGAAATAATCAGCCATCCGTCCTGTAAACAACTGGCCAATGCCCCACACGGCAGGATAAACAGCGGTGACGATTCCGGTTTCTGCAATACTGAATCCTTTTGTTGCAAGCAGGATGGGAAAAATTCCCCACGCCATTCCATCGTTAAGGTTGTTGATTAAGCCAGCCTGTGTGACGGAGCCGAGGTTTTTATTCTTCCATGTTGTTTCCCAGAAAATATTTTTGAGCTTAGGCACCTGGCTGGTTGTTGTTTCATACGACACATGATGCTTTGTATCTTTTACAAACAACCAGCTTCCGAAAAATCCGGCAAGCGCCAGTACAATACCTATATAAAACGGGTAAGGCCGCAAGCCATATTCTGAAGCAATCCACCCGGTGAAGAAAGCCACCAGGGCCACTGCGAGATACCCTGCAAATTCATTTAAGCCCATGGCAAAACCCCTTTGCTTCTCTCCTACCAAATCAATCTTCATCACCACCGTGCTGCTCCATGTAAGTCCCTGGTTGATGCCCAATAAAATATTAGCCGCAATAATCCAGTTCCAGCTATTGGCAAACATCAGGATGAACGGAACAGGAATGCCGATGAGCCATCCAAGAGTGAGCAGATTTTTTCTCCCGATTTTATTTGCCCATGCGCCGGTGAAGTAATTAGTAATAGCTTTTACAATGCCAAAAACAATGATGAAAGAAAGTATCGCAGTTTTGGCAGCAATATGAAATTCCACTTCGGCAATGCGGGGCAATATGGTCCGCTCCAGCCCCACCATGCCGCCAACAAACGCATTGATAACGACCAGCAGCCAGAACTGCTGCCAGTTTTCTTTCAATCCGAGTTTTACTTCTTTCATATTTGCTTTCCTGCTTTGATGACCACAAAACTTCCCTTGCCATAACCCGGCAACGGTGTTTCTTCTTTCTCTTCATTTCCAATCAAGGTCTGGCAATATTCAAAATGTGAAAAGCCTGCCTGCTGTAGCAAACCGGTTATTTCTTCTGTGCTGTGAAAATGCGCATCCTTATACCAGGGATTGATGGCTTTCATGGTTTCGTATTCTTTTCCCAGCCTGCTGTCTTTATCAATCAGCCCGACGATGAACAGGCCGTTTCGCTTCAGTACACGGTACACTTCAGTAAATGCTCTTGGAATATCATGCAGGAAACACACAGTTGTCACCATCAGTGCAAAGTCAAACGACAAATCAAAAAACGGCAGCTTCTCCGCATTTGCTTTTACTACCTGTACACCTCTTGCCAGCGCCAGCTGCGCCATGGAATGAGATGGTTCTGCACCGATGGTGATGCCCAACTGCGATGCGAATCTTCCGGTTCCAACTCCTATTTCAATACCCACCTTGTCAGCCGGGATAAGTTTTTTTAATGCGTTTAATTCAGAGTGATAATAATTTTCATGCTGCTGAAACCAATTGTCGTATTCTTCAGCAGCCAAATCAAATGCTGAAATTGTATTACCTGATTTCATTGCATTGCTGTTAAGTAGCGGCTGTGTTTTTTCAGATTTTCAGTCAATACTTCCCGCATCAGGTCGCAGGCTTTGGCTACTTTTACCGAGCTGAGGCGGTAGTAATTGCAGGTTCGTTCTTTGCGCATCCTTATTATGCCCTGCCGCACCATAAAGCCGAGGTGCTGGGACAGATTGGACTTTAAGCCGCCGGTAATTTCCAATATGTCCGAGAAACAGAGTTCGCCTTCCTGCAAAATGTCAATCACTTCCAGTCGCAGGGGATGGCTGAGGGCTTTGCATACTTCGGCATGCAGCCGGAATATTTCTTTTTGAGGCATACTGTTCATTTGTTCACAAATTTATGAACTAATGGACAGCACAAAAAGTTTTTTTTGAAGAGTGAATGCCATTACCGCGATAGTTTTTAATAAAAAATAAAAAAGGGGCGCAGTACAATTACACCGCTTAATCCTGATTATAAAAATTTAAATGGTGGTAGCGGTAAATTTAAAAGTTATATCCTACGCCAGCCCCGCCGAACGCCTGGATATACCCTTTTGCAATCAGCGGTGTAAACCCAATACGCCATGTAAAACCTCCATTTACCGGCTGGCGACGATACATAAATGAAGCTGTACCGAATAAAGAAGAGCTTTTATTTTCGTAAAAATCCATGACTTCAATTTTGCGGCCTGCAATGGTAAGGCCTGCCCCCACTTCAAATGTATGCGGCGAATTCGGCTTTCCGAAAACATGATTAATCTGAATGGGAATGGTTACCACTGATTCAGGATTCCAATAATATCCACCGGTGTCGGGAACGATATAGCCTGATACAAATCCAAGTCCTATCCTTCCGCCCCAGCCAAGATTGGAGGGAGTAAACCGCCTGTCAATATTGGCGGAAAATAAAATGCCCGGTCCTCCCAGTTCAGCATAAAAACTGGTTTGACCGGGTAGCTTGTTCTCATTCCGGGCAGCTGAATTTTTTTGTGCCAAGGAATAATGAATGGAAAAAAGAAAGAGTGCGCAGGTGGTGATGGTTGTTTTCATAATAAGTTTTTTAAGGTTGTGCGTTAATGACAGCCCTAAAGTAACGGATGTTGCACTAAAAAAAAGTTAAGAGACAGATTTCATCACAATCTCCCGTACCTTATCCGCCGGAATTCTCTCCTGTTGCATTGTATCCCGGTAACGGATCGTAACTGTATTATCTTCCTTGGTTTGCTGATCCACCGTTACACAAAAAGGAGTGCCGATGGCATCCATGCGGCGGTAGCGCCGGCCAATGGTATCTTTTTCTTCATAAAAACAACGGAAAGTTTCTTTACAGTCATCCATAATCTTTCTCGCAATCTCAGGCAGGCCGTCTTTTTTCACCAAAGGCAATACGGCAAGTTTCATCGGAGCAAGTTTGGGCGGAAAACGCAGCACCATGCGGCTGTCCTGTTTTTCCGCGGTACTGAGATCTTCTTCAGAATACGCTTCGCTCAGCACCATCATCACGGTTCTGTCGAGGCCGATGGAAGTTTCAACAACATAAGGAATGTAATTGCCATAAGGTTTGCCGGTGGCGGCATCAATATCATTATCGAAATACTGCATTTTCTTTTTGCTGTATGCCTGGTGATTCTTCAGATCAAAATCGGTGCGGCTGTGAATGCCTTCCACTTCCTTGAAGCCGATAGGAAAAGCGTATTCAATATCGCAGGCAGCATCGGCATAGTGGGCCAGCTTTACGTGATCATGAAAACGGAATTTCTCTTTCGGAATGCCCAGTCCCAGGTGCCATTTCAGTCTTTCTACTTTCCAGTACTCATACCATTCCTTTTGTGTACCGGGGCGGATGAAAAACTGCATTTCCATTTGTTCAAACTCCCTCATCCGGAAAATAAACTGCCGGGCCACAATTTCATTACGGAATGCTTTACCTATTTGTGCAATACCAAAAGGGATTTTCATTCTTCCCGTTTTCTGCACATTCAGAAAATTGACAAAGATGCCCTGGGCTGTTTCCGGTCTCAAATAAACCTTGTTATTTTCATCTTCGCTTGAAACGGTAGAACCAAACTCAGTGGAGAACATCAGGTTGAACTGGCGGATATCGGTCCAATTGCTGGTGCCGCTAAGGCCACATTTTATCTTTTTATCTTCAATCAGTTTTTTCAGCCCGGCAAAATCATCTTTTTCCAGCAGGCGATTCATTTCATCCAGCACGGCTTCTGCCTCGTCGTCTTTACCGGCGTCTTCCAGCTCACCGGCATAAGCTTCAATCAAATGATCAACACGATATCGCTTCTTGCTGTCTTTGTTATCAATCATCGGGTCGTTGAAATTATCCACGTGGCCGCTGGCTTTCCATGTTGTGGGGTGCATGAAGATGGCGGCATCAATGCCCACAATGTTTTCATAATTGCGGGTCATGGTATTCCACCAGTATTCGCGGATATTTTTTTTCAGTTCGCTGCCCCACTGGCCGTAATCATACACAGCCTGCAGCCCGTCATAAATTTCACTGCTGGGGAAAATAAAACCGTACTCTTTGCAATGTGAGATAATCGCCTGGAAACGTTTGCTGTCAATCATAGTGGGCAAAGATAAGAGAACCGGGATTTACTGGATTTTAAGGATTGATAGGAAAGGGATTATGCTTTGCCGGAAGGTGTTT
>CAZDUO010000050.1:13718-27602 GCA_964508655.1 uncultured Chitinophaga sp.
TTACTGGATTTTAAGGATTGATAGGAAAGGGATTATGCTTTGCCGGAAGGTGTTTTTTCCTTTTGACTTTTTGCTTTGAGATATTCGCCGACAGGATCGAGCCCATCAAGCGGAAGGTTATTTTCAATTTTAAACTTCCTCAACGCCTGGTACACCATATCATTATCAGTTAAAAACTGGCAAAGCCTTTCTTCCGGTGTTTTTGATAACCAGATTTTCAATTGCAATTCTTTAATATGTTCAGAAGTATCTGTCATCAGGGGAGCAAGTTAAAAGTTTTTAATTTCAGTTTCTTTATCCATCCATAAATATAGTTCCAATCCAGGTTTTCTGCTTTAGTCAGCATTGTAATATCTTCCCGCTGAATACTGCTTTGCAAATTCTGAATCCAGATGAGTTTTGATAACAGTAAATCCTCTGCCGATACAACATAGATGTCTATATCAAACAGATGTACTTTTTTCCGCCGGCTGAATTCAACTCTGCTGAATGGTTCATTTTTCAATATTACAAAATCGGCTTTGTATCCGCTTTTATGATCGATAATATTGAACATACTTTCTCTTTTGACTGCATCATTAACAGCTTCTTCGCTAACATAATAGCCGGTGCTGAAATTTTTCATTAGTCCTGGAATATCTTTTTTTTGTAAATGAATAACAAAATCCATGTCTCTCGTAAATCTTGGTACAGTATAAGCAGCCATTGCCACACTTCCCGAAAGCATGTAAGGAATATTATGCCCGTCAAAAAAATGAATCAGCTTTTTTAGAAATTCTATCATCTCCTTTTCAATTTTTCATTTCTCAGATGCCGCTCCGCATCCCGGATATTCTTTTTCTCAAAATTTTTTTTCATCGCTTCCGTCAGATCTACCCCTGTCTGGTTGGCCAGGCAGATCAGCACCCACAGCACGTCGGCCATTTCGTCGCCCAGGTTTTTTTCTTTATCGCTTTCCTTAAAACTCTGGTCGCCGTAGCGCCGGGCCATAATGCGGGCCAGTTCTCCCACTTCTTCGGTCAAAATTGCCATATTGGTCAGCTCGCTGAAGTAACGGACGCCGACGGTTTTTATCCAGCCATCCACCTGCTGCTGGGCTTCTTTGATGGTCATAACAAAATTTTTTTTGCGGTCATGCAATTTAGCATGATTCTTGCCGTTTTCATCTTCCCCTCTTTTTTCAGGGCTGTACCCTTCCGAAAGATTTTCCAAAGAATTATTTGACTTTTCGGGCCTACCCTTTGAAACAGTAAAATCAATCGTTCCGATTCAATTTTTTAATTCTATGGTAAAGCCAGCTATCCGGATAACCTTCCTGCTTGTCTTGTTATTGACATCATTTGCTTTTATTCATGCCCAGGCCAAACCGCTGCGAAGTGAAGAAACCAAATCCACAACAAAACCTTTTAAAATATTAACCAACGGCCGGCAGATAACCATCCAGGCCCGGCAAACTATAAAATCGGTGATGCTGTGGACAGCCGGCGGGCACCGGTTTATTGAAGAAAAAAATTTAAATACCACCAGTTACACTTTTACTTTTCCTCCCAAAGAAAAAATATGCTTTTTAATGATTGAAACCGCAGAGGGAAAAAGATTCACAGAAAAAATCGGGGTGCAGTAGCGCTGTTATTTGGTTATAGTAAAAAAAGAATCATCGTTTGTGGTTTCCACCAGCACCACATTTCTTAACGTCACTTTTGTAATGCCTGCATCCTTTACCGTCGGGCACTCGTCGCCCCGCCAGCCATTGATTAAGCCAGTGTAAATAATCAGGGTATCCGGAACCGAACTACCGAAGCGGAATTCCAGCGAATCCACCACGCCTGCCGGCCTGTTATAGAATTGAGAAAACACGACCGATCCATTGTTGCTCTTTGTTACATAGAGCGGATAAGGCTGACCGGTTCCGGCATTTTTCAGCCGGATGCTGTCGGGTGCCGGCAATATGGATGCGCCATAATTCAGGATGTCATTTCCCGTGGTCCGGTCTTTCAGGTAAAAATAAATTCCGCTTGTCAGAGTCCGTGGCTCATCATTGCAGGCATTTTTTCCGGTGGAGCTGCACGCTGAAAATAACAGCCATGAAAAAATAAACACTACTGAAATATATCGCTGAAAAAAAATCATCATTCTTTGTTTTTAGTATCTATGACAATGGTTACCGGCCCATCGTTTACCAGTTCCACTTTCATATCGGCGCCAAAAATTCCTGAACCGGCTTTTTTACCCAGATCTCCGGAAAGCTGCTGCAAAAATTTTTCATACATGGGAATGGCAAAGTCCGGCTTGCTGGCTTTTATGTACGAGGGACGATTGCCCTTTTTGGTAGAAGCATGCAATGTAAACTGGCTGACCACAAGTATGTCACCCTGTATATCTTTCACCGATATGTTCATCACCCCTTCCGCATCATTGAAGATGCGGAGATTTACAATTTTTCCTGAAAGCCATTCCATATCATCCTCCGTATCTGCATCTTCAATACCCAGCAGCACAAGCAGCCCATGGCCGATGGCTGAATGAATTTTCCCGTCAATCGTAACACTGGCTTTGCTTACCCGCTGAATTACTGCCCGCATGCCTGCAATTTAAATGTTTATAGCTTATCGTTTATGGTTACTAATTTTGATGCCCCATGAACGATAAACCAAAAAAAAGGTAAATGATAAACTGAATAAATGATTAACCTAAGCAACGAAATTACCTTTCAGACAAGCCGCAGCGGCGGCAAGGGCGGGCAAAACGTAAACAAAGTGGAAACCGCTGTGACAGGTTATCTTAATATCGCCGCATCACAACTTTTAACAGAAGAACAAAAAGCTATTATAGCTGAAAAACTTTCCAACCGCATCAACAGCGCAGGACTCCTCATGGTGAAATCGCAAACCCGCCGCACCCAGCTTGAAAATAAAGAAGAGGTGATCCGCAAAATGAATGAACTGGTGGCAAAATCCCTTGTGAAAAAGAAAAAACGTATGGCTACCAAAATCAGCAAAGCAGCGAAAGAGAAAAGACTGGAGTCAAAGAAAAAAAAAGCGGAGATTAAAAGCGGAAGAAGAAAAATAAATCCCCGCAATTTGTGAATCCTTCCCTGTCAATAAACTAATTTTACTGCCGATGAAGTGGCGCCTGGTCATATTCCTGTTTTTAGTTATCCTCTCCGGAAGTTTCTTCATTAATTCATGCAGAAAAGGCCAGGAAGATATTCCCGGCAAAACACCACTTGCATTTACAGTACCCGGCGGTTTTCCTGCCCCGGTTTATGATTTTTCAAAAAACCCGCTGACAGAAGAGGCGTTTCAGCTGGGTAAAAAATTATTTTACGACGGCCGGCTTTCCCGCGATGGCAACTATCCTTGCGCTTCCTGCCACCAGCAGGTAGCGGTTTTTGGAACCTATGATCACGACCTGAGCCATGGCTACAACGACCAGCACAGCAACCGCAATGCGCCCGGTCTTTTTAATCTTGCCTGGAAAAAAGAATTTCATGCCGACGGGAAATACAAAAGCCTGGAAGCAGAATGCCTCGACCCCATACAGGCGCCTAACCAGATGGCGGAAGAACCCGGCAATGTGCTTGGCAAACTGAGACGAGATGAAGCATACCGGGAAATGTTTAAGAATGCATTTGGCAGCAGCGAGATTTCCATTGAAAGAATGCAGAAGGCGCTGGCGCAGTTCACCGTGACCATGATAACGGCCAACAGCAAATACGACCAGGTGAAACGGGGCGAAAATATTTACAATGAATACGAGCAGCGGGGCTACCAGCTTTATAAAACCCATTGCGCCACCTGTCATCCCGAACCTTTGTTCACCGATTTTTCTTACCGCAATACCGGGCTGGAGGTGAATCCTTACCTGAATGATTATGGCAGAATGATAGTGACGGGTAAAAAAGAGGATTCGCTAAAGTTTATGGTGTCATCGCTGCGCAATGTTTCTCTCACGTATCCTTACATGCACGATGGCCGCTACTACAGCCTGCGGGCCTGCATCGAGCATTATGGCTACCATGTGCAGCAAAGCTCCACGCTGGATCCTTTGCTTTCCAATCCTATCCGTTTTTCAAATAATGAAATTATTGATTTGGTTGCATTCCTGCGGGCACTGACTGATTCCACGCTGGTGAGAGATGCAAGATTCAGTAATTAATTTTTTTTCCGTCTTGCCTTCATTGCTTCCAGCGCCTTGCGCTGATTCTCTATTTCGGCCGATTGTTTTTCCTGTGCTTTTGAATTTTCTTCCAGGTCGTCCTGCAACTTTTTTATTTTCTTCTCCAATTCATCTTTATTATCCTGCAGGGTTTTCAGTTTCTTTTCGGCCTTGCTTACTGTTTCTTCCTGTGCCGTTATCTGCAGTTCCAGGCTGGCTGCTTCTATTTCAGGCAGCAGGTTGTATAAAAAAGATTTTGCCTTGCCAAGTTCTTCTGTATTCAATCTTGATAAAGCGTTGGCGCCATCTTTCATAATAAGAAGATAGAGCATGGTTTCATCACTTTCCTTACGGCTCTTGTGTTCTATATTCATTATATAATCGTACCGGCCCGGGCTTATCTCGGCTATCGTGGCATTTTTATATACGGTAAATCCTTTGTCCTTATTGAACATGCCTTTTTCATGCCGGCCTTTGAATCCCAGCTTGTCCATTTTTTCAGTTACGGCATTTTCCACCGCCTCCGGGGAAAATTTGTACTCCATCACAATACAGGCCTGTTTGTCTTTATTGTATTCTATTTTGTCTTCGTAAGCCTGTGCGTAAATGCCGGCTGATGTTGCTGTCAGCAAATGAAAAAGTAAAACTCTGCGCATGGCATTTTATTTTGCGTTAAAGATACGATAAAGCGGATGGCGTTTGCATGCACTATATTTCGCTGCATTGCGCAATCTGGCGTTAAAGAGTAAATTTGCCATAATAACCCAATTCCTTTGAGTGAAATTAAAAAACTGGCGGGGCAAACATTCTGGTACGGGCTGAGCAGCATTTTCGGACGATTTCTTAATTACCTGCTCACGCCCATTCTTGCCACCATCTTTGCTTCCGCTGAATATGGAAAGATCACTACCCTGTTTACCATTGCCGCTTTTCTGAATATTGTTTTCACTTACGGAATGGAAACCTCCTATTTCCGTTTTTCATCGCTTCAGCCGGAATCAAAAGTGTATAACACATCCTCCTCTTCCATCCTAATCACAACAGCGCTGTTTACCGCAATACTGCTGTTATCAGCAGGCGGGCTTGCCGTTTTTCTTGAGCTGCCCGATCACCCGGAGTACATCAGCTGGGTTATACTGATTGTGGCGCTGGATACCTTGTGTGTAATGCCCTTTGCCAGGCTGCGCTACTCCGGCAGGCCAAGAAAGTTTGCTGCCATAAAAATCCTCAACATACTCATCAATATCGGGCTGGTGATTTTTTTCCTGGTGGTTTGTAAAAATGATTATGAAAAAAATGCCAGCAGCTTTTTTGCCGTCATCTATAATCCAAAGATCGGGCTGGGTTATGTGATACTTGCCAACCTGGCTGCCAGCGGCATCACCTTATTATTACTGGCAAAAGAATTTTTTCAATTCCGTTTTAAACTAAGCCCGGATTTTTGGAAAGAAATGATGCGCTACTCATGGCCCCTGATCATTGTGGGCTTTGGAGGAATGATAAATGAAACCATTGACCGCATCATGCTGCTGAAACTTTATCCAGGCACAACAGAACAGGCATTTTCCCAATCAGGAATCTATTCGGCCAACTATAAACTGGCGGTGCTGATTGTTTTATTTATACAGGCCTTTCGCATGGGCGCCGAGCCTTTTTTCTTTAAGCAATCAACACAAGAGAATGCGCAAAGAACTTATGCAAGGGTGATGAAGTACTTTATCATTGCCTGCTGCTTTTGCTTTCTTGCTGTTGTTTTATTTCTCGATATCTGGAAATATTTTATGGGCACAAGGCATGTAGAATATTACACAGGATTAAAAGTTGTTCCGATACTGATGGTCGCAAAAATATTTCTCGGAGCTTATTACAATCTTTCTATCTGGTACAAATTGACCAACCGTAATCTTACCGGTGCATGGATAACTTTAGGGGGTGCAGCCATTACCATTTTATTCAACTGGTTTTTTATTCCCGTGTGGGGATATACAGCCTGCGCCATTGCCACCATTCTTTGTTATGGTTTTATGATGATAACAAGTTATCTGCTCGGTCAAAAACACTACCCCATTCCTTATGCATGGAAAAAACTGCTGGCTTATATTGTTATCTGTATTGCACTGTTTGGCATTCACCAGGCATTTTTGTTATTGGGTATGAATGTATGGGTAAACCGAGGCGCAGGGTTGTTGCTTATTGGATTGTTTGCCTTGATGATTCTGAATGTTGAAAAGAAAGAGTTCCAGCGATTGCCGGTTATTGGAAAATACTTTTTACCGAAGACCGCATAATTAATTTTAAAAAGCTGATTTACCCTGGGCAAACGATGAGATTTTCGTTGACATTAATCCTTTAATCATTGGCTAATCCCCCTGTTTTTTTGTAAATTGAGGGATGGAAAAACGCCGCCTTCGCAAGCAGATCTTCTGGGATACCGACATGAGTCAGCTTGATTATGAAAAGCATGCCAATACCATTATCGTACGTGTGCTGGAATGGGGAAACATGGACGAATGGAATGAAATAAAAAGATATTACGGACATGAAAAAATAAAAGAAGCGGCATTAAAGGCAAGAAATTTGTCTAAAAAAACGCTTCATTTTGTTGCCAGTCTTTATCAAATTCCACTAACTGAATTCAGATGCTACAATTCAACGCTGTTCCCGGAGTTACACTGGATGTACTGAAAAATTAATGTGTCAATCATGGATTACAGGTTTCAACCTTGTGGGAGGTACTGCATTGGCTCTTTACTGGGGACATCGCACTTCTGTTGATATTGATTTTTTTACTGACAGGAATATTGATCTTGATGAATTGGAGGGAAAAATAATTCAGCTTCCCGGAGCAAAACTATTAAGCAAGAATCCTATCGGGAGAATTTTTGTGATTGAAGAGATCAAATCTGACTTTGTAAATTGTCCCAATCTTTTTTATCCTTCGCAAATGGCAGGTAAAAATTTTCGATTTACTACACGTATCTTTAAGAATTATACGTAATTTTGTTCCCAAAATAATATTTAATGACCCGGAAACTTACATTAAGCATTAGTGAAAAGACTATCCTGAAGGCCCGGCGCATTTCCCGCCGGAAGGGAAAAAGCATCAGTAGGCTAGTTGAAGACTTTCTCAATTCCATTACTGAAAAAGAACAGAAAAAAGAATCGCTGGTAAAAAAATCCAGCGGTGTTTTGAAAGGTAAAGTTCCTGCTAATCTGGACTGGAAAAAAACCAAGGCTGCTTATTTAAAGAAAAAATATGGCTTATAAGCTCTTTGTTGACACCAATGTGTACCTCGATTACCTCATGCACAGGGGAACAGAATGGCAGCATGCCGAGAATATTTTGGAATTAGCAGAAAAGAATAATATTGAAATTTTTACATCCGCATCTTGCCTGCTCAATCTTATGTATATTATGCGAAGCCATAAATTATCCAATGATGAAATTATTGTTCATGTCAATAATATTTTGACTTACTCAAAACTGGTCAATCCTGACAACACTGTTTTTCAAACTGCTCTATTAATTGGTTTTTCAGATCTTGAAGACTCTGTTCAATACTTCACTGCCTTGCAAATTAAAGGCATTGATTATTTTATTACCTCCAATACCAAAGATTATAAAAAAGCTTCCCGGCAATTACCTGTAATAACCCCCAGGCAGTTTATGGCTTTGTACAATAAGTAAGAGATCCCTGTTCTTATTTCTGGCATTTTTGTGGTAAAGATTGAGATGAAGAAGTTTCAGAAGTTATTTTTTATCGGAAAATATTTTATACCCAAACCAATTTAAAAAAGCTGCTTCAAAACTTTCATTTTGAAGCAGCCTGGTTAATGAAGATGGAAGCTTGTTTACAACTTTACAAGTTTTATAAATCTTCTTTTGCTATCCTGCAAATTATCCGCAATATATAGATACGGCTGTGCAGCCATAAAATGAGGGTCATCTAATTGCATCATAGTCTTCAATTATTTACCTATTTTTACGGATTGATTTCTCAATTATATATAAATATTTTGAAAATCCCATGAAGTGCTCCCCACAGAGTATCCGTACTCTATTCTTTATTTGGAGCCATTGTTCCCAACCACCGACCGTTTCAATTTTATCACCAATCTGCTTCATCTCCCGATATGCATTTTCATAAGCAATTTTTTTATTTTTGAATTCCCAATAGCTTATACCAAAAAGAAGTTTTTTGATTCTCTGAGCCAAAATTTCATCCCTGTCATTAAGGCGAATTTGGCTTATCCCATTACCAAGTTTTTTTTCATGAACGGTTTTATCCGGTATATTAACTGATTTGCTTTTAGCCAATTCTACTTGGCCCCTATTATACCTGCTAATTTCATCTACTTTTTTTCTCTCCCTCGCTTTTTTAATTTTAAGGATGGTAATTATCACAATAATTACCAATATTATTAATATCCATATCATAATTTAGCTGGTGTAAAATTATTTAGAATTTAGTTAAATAGTGTCATTACAATGACGATCCAAGTTTGGGCTTTTTCGAAGGATGGATATTTTATAACATCAGCCTTTTAGCCTGAGATAAAAAAATTGTCGAGACCAAATGAGCTCTTATTGACATAGTGAAACAAATAAAGTCCCTATGAACTTAATAGCTACATGTAGAATAGTGAATTTTAATCCGCTCAGTTTTGCAATAGAATTGTTATAGTGTCTTCGGCGTTCGACAATAAGAGAAGATTTTCTCTTCTACTTCAAACAAGCTTTAATAATCAATCTGAACAGTTACTGTAATCCTTACACTTTCATCGGGATCAGTGGCGCTACCAAAGTAAGTATCCAATAACTCCTTAAAAGTATCTTTGCTATCGACAAATCCACAATCTTTATATTTCATTCCGACCAAAACACACCCTTGAAGATTAACTCCGCTTTTGATTTGGTAATCGCCTGAATGTATTTGAACAAAATCTCGAATCACAGTTTTCATTTTCCAGTTATCTCCTTCTTTATAATAGACATGAGGATAAATGTTCTCTAATTCAATTACCCATCGATTTTTTTTTGTTGAGAATCTTATTTCTGCTTTATACGTGCCCACTGGAATTGAGCTAGAATCCTTCTTCGCATTGTCAAAACGTAACTCTAATGTTTTACAAAAGAATTTGCCATTCACAAAAAGTTCTCCTTGTGTACAATAAGGATATTTATTCACTCTTTTAACCACGATATTTACATCGGGCAAGGACTCACGTGTTAATGTTCCGTACGCTATAATAGTTCCTTTGGAATCTATTTCTTCCCAATTCATGGTGGTATTATTCAAAAGCATAAATCGTATACTTAACCCAAGCATACATTTATCCCTACCATAAGTAAGTGTTTCACTAAAAATAAAAGAGTTTCCTTCCTTTCGGACATAATTTATTGTTCCTCCACATCCCAATGAGGGAAAAGCAATAGTTTGGCTTTCTTTTCCGAGTCTCATAACAACATTCCAAGTCGTTGTCTCGGCATTGGGTTGTGTTGCGTTTCCTTTCCATTCACCATAATAATTTTGCGCTGCAACTGTTGTGTCTATCAGGAAAAACAAGAAAGTAGTACAATAACGGCCAATTTCTAATATTTGTTTCATTTTATCTTACTTTTATGTCGCTGCCTTCTATGACAAAAACAAAACTTTTTTTAAGCAACATCATCCACTAAATTTTCTTCCCTTTTTACTTACTTAATGTTTATTTCACTTACAGCATGCACTATTTATGATCTATTGATTAACGAAGTACTTTCCCATAAAGTACAATTCTGATTCCGAGTCTTATACTAAATCCCATTGAATTTAATGTCACACTCGATGTATTATAATTCTGATCAGTTTTATCATATGATACAGACATATTTTGATATACTATTTCTATAATAAAACCTGTCATATTAAACCGTTTTGTATCTGCATTTTCGTGATAATAAAATGTTCTCCCAATATAAATTCCACTTCCAACTTCAAAATCAAAACCGTTTGCAGTTCCAGATCCAGTGATATCATCAAAATAATCTCCTTCCATAAAAACAAAACCTCCTCCAGCACTTATGATCGGTTTGACAGAGAATTTGCCCATTTTAGTATTATCAGGTACATAAGAAAAGTCTATAAAGATTGGAAATGCACGAAAAGTTTTTTGAGATTGGTCTGGGAACATAAAATCTCCTTTAAGAAATCCGATTTTTATTCCGCTTTGAAAACCATATGCATAACCATTTGCACCAAGATTAAAACCCAATAAAGAATTACTTGTTGCTGAGTTCCCGTTGTTATCAATGAATCTATAACTAATGCCTTTGTCAAGACTTAGATTTAATCCTTGAGTATATCCACTTTTTATTATAAACAAAAAGAAAAAAATGAACGAAAATCTAACTGTCTTGTTCATTATGGTATTTTTTTTAATTATTTTCGAAGATATCATGTACAAAAGCCCTTCCCAATCCCGGCATTTTCATCTACCATGCCGATGGTATGTCAATATGTAATCAAAAGAGAAATTATTCTGCTAAAACCTCCTCCAATCAGCCCACGTTCCATCTGCCAGTTTCTGTCTTGTGCCACTGCTAAAACTGTAACTGTATATGCCTGCAGGCTTGCTTCCATTATATGCCAATTTTGAATCGTTAGGTGACCAGGTTGGAAAGGCACCATCAACTACTTTAATCGGCGTTGCATTTGAAGTTGAGGTTACTGTGTAGATCGCTTCAGGATTACTATTCCCATTACTATAAGCAATGCGATCGCCATTTCGTGACCATGCCGAGCCCTTTACTGCTATAGAGCTTGTTAAAGGAATTACGGTAGTCACCTGCAAATTGCTAAGGTCATACGTCAGAAGATTCCATTGATAAGGAGCTGCAATGGTTGCTTCCGAAAAAACCAATTTGGAGGCATCGGGGCTCCAGTCGGGTTGCCTTGGAAACAGCTCCGTTGCTGAAGTATAGACTATCGTCGGCGTACCTCCGGTTGGCGCAATCGTATAAATATTCCGATCATAGTCCGGACTCGTAGAATTTGTAAATGCAATCAGATCGCCGAGTGGCGACCATGATGGCGAACCGGGTGTGCCCGCCAGGTTGATTGTGATCTTGTGAAGGTTGGATCCGGTTGGCACTCCATTAACCACTGCTACATCCACCACCCAAAGACCGTTAACCGCATTGACAGTTCCGGGAAATACAATGCTGTGTGCATCGGGTGACCATGATGGGGCTCCAATTGACGTACCCGAAGCAATCACAGTTTTGTTTGAACCATCTGTATTCATTACCATCAACTTATTGTTGTTTACATAAGCAATGGCCGGATCAGCAGCAGGACTGGAAGCTTTTTCAATTGTAGTTGCAAATGTTTCTGATTCACCTGGGGTGCTTATCGTATCTTTTTTCGTACAACCATTGAGCATGAAAGCGATAATGATTGAACCGGAAAAGAAAACAAACCGGGATAATAACTTTTTCATTATAAATTTTTTTAAATGTTCGGCAATAACAGTAGGTAACGGATAGAATTGGATTCGCAGAGAAAGGATCAGCTTTTATTAACCAGCAGAAATATGAATTTGTTTTAACAACATAAATGTAATTGAACATAATACCCTTTCCAATACCAGCATCCCGGTATTTTATCTACCAAAAACCTGGTATATCGTTACAGAATTATTTAAGTAAACCGGCAGAATAAAAATATTTCAGCAACCCGGCCAAATTGTGAGAGTTTGTTTTTTGCATGATATTCTTGCGGTGGGTTTCTACAGTGCGGTAACTGATATTAAGCTCTTCGGCGATTCTTTCGTTGGTGTATTCTTTGGCAAGCAATTCTATTATTTGTTTTTCCCTTTTTGTAAGGATAAGAACATTCCCGGTTGTTTCGTTTTCATGCTGCTTTCTTATCTCTTTGCGTAAAGCTTCATGTACATCATCGCTGAAAAAAGATTTTCCATTCTTTACTTTCTGTATTGCAGTAAGCAATTCCTGTTTTGAGGAATTCTTTACTACATAACCTGCCACGCCAATGTAAAGCATCTCCGCAATGATCTCTTTATCGTTATGTGTAGTTAGTATGATGATTTTGGCTGCCGGTTTTTTATGCAATAACGTTTTGCTCATTTCAATTCCATCCATTACCGGCATGCTTATATCAATAAGGAAAATATCGAAGTCAGTTTGCATTGCTTTTTTTAAGCCTTCCACTCCGTTTGTTGCAGTTGTTATATCAAATATTTTTTCCGGCAGCAATAAAGAAACGAGCCCGTCCAAAACGATCTGGTGATCATCCACGATTAATATTTTGATCTTTTCCTCCATCAGAAATCGTGCAATCTATGTAAATCATTTTCCCTGAACAATACCAATATCCCGGTATATCAAACCTGCTGAAAAGGTATGTCAATATTGATAACTGTTCCTGCTTTTGGCTTTGTATCAATATCCACCCTGCCCTTCATATAATCCACTCTTGAAAAAATATTATGCAGTCCAATGCCCTGTTCTTTTGAAACAATGGTTTTATCGAAACCGATCCCATCATCCTCGATAAGGACATTTATATATGTATCATATTGCATCAGTTGAACCGTAACATTTTTAGCCCGGGCATGTTTTACAATATTATTTACCGCTTCTAAAACGATCCGGTAAATACTCACTTCAATATTCTCGTCAATTCTTTTTTTAAATCCGTGGGCAATAAAGTTTATATGCAAGTCTGACCTGGACGAAATCTTATCCAGGAGATTTTGCAGACCCGCAATCAGCCCAAGTCTTAACAGCGAAGCAGGTAACAGGTTATGTGAGATATTTCTCATTTCATTCACTGCTTCATCAAGTAAATTCATCGTATCGTCATACTTGGGCCGACCATTTTCATTTGCCGTATCGGCTACAGCTGATAATTTCAGTTTAGCTGCAGAAAGAATTGAACCCAGTGAGTCATGCAGATCTTCCGCAATTCTTTTGCGTTCCTTATCCTGAACAATAATAACGGTGTTCATCAATTCATTTTGCTGTTTATTGAGTTGCTGTTGGTAGAGCATCTTTTGTTTTATCTGGCGGCGGTTATACAGCATGATCACTATTACAATAGAAAAGATTGAAATTCCGATAATGATATTCCGCCAGAGTTGCTGGCGGTCCAGCTCCACCTGCTGTATCCTTCGCTGTCTTTCTATTTGCAGTTCGGCATCACGTTGAACAATCTCTCTTTGACTAGTTTCATCCAATATACTATCTTTTAATTTAGAAAAAGATTGCTGGTAAGAATAGGCGCTGTCAAACTTTCCTTTCATTGCAAAGGATAATGATAGTTGTTCATACCCATCTCTTAAATGCTCCCGGTGTTTTATACTGTCAGCAATTTTCAATCCTCGTCGTAAATAAATTATCGCTTTGTCAGGTTGCTTCAATCGGTTATAAATATCTCCGGCATTTATATGATAAGCTGCAATATCATAATAATTACCGGGAGCTTTGTGGACCAATTCAATCGCCTGAAGGCAATATTGCAGTGCGATACTGTCTTTGTGCATCAATTTATATACTTCTGCGAGCTTATTATAAGTGTAAATCTCACGATTGAGATTATCGCCAAAACCTGCTGGTATATATGTTTGATAAATTCTCAGTGCATTATTAATAAATGGGACTGCATCCGGAAATTTCGCTTCAGCGATGGACAGGTCAGCAAGATTGAGGAGGGCATGTGCTTC
>CAZDUO010000051.1:0-27392 GCA_964508655.1 uncultured Chitinophaga sp.
CGACCCGGTACCGCTTGATCCCAATGTAAAAACCGGTAAGCTTGCCAACGGGCTTACTTACTATATTCAGAAAAATGTAAAGCCGGAAAAAAAACTGGAGCTGCGGCTGGTGGTGAATGCGGGCTCGGTGCTGGAAAATAATGACCAGCGGGGGCTGGCACATTTCATGGAGCACATGGGCTTCAACGGCTCGAAAAATTTTCCAAAAAATGAACTGGTGGATTATTTGCAAAAAGCCGGCGTGAAGTTCGGCGCCGACCTGAATGCCTACACCAGCTTTGATGAAACGGTTTACATACTGCCCATACCCACCGATGACCCGGCCGTGGTGGAAAAAGGTTTTACTGTACTGGAAGACTGGGCCTTCAATAACCTGTTTGACAAAAACGAAATTGAAAAAGAACGCGGCGTGGTACTGGAAGAATCACGGCTGAGCAAAGGCTCCTTTGAACGGATGAGCCGCCAGTATTTTCCCCGCCTCTTCAATGGTTCAAAATATGCCGGGCGCCTGCCCATCGGCAAAGATGAAGTGCTGAAAAATTTCAAACCCGAAACGCTGAAGAATTTTTATAAAACATGGTACCGCCCCAATCTGGTGGCTGTTATCGTGGTGGGAGATATTGACCCGGCCGTGGCGGAGAAAAAAATCAAAGCGCATTTCAGCAAATACAAAAACCCGGCGAATGCTCCTGTGCGGCCTGCTATCATTCCTATTCCACAACGCACCAAACCCGAAGCCATGGTGGTGACAGATGAAGAAGCCACCAATACCGTGCTGCAGATTTTTAATTTCATAAAACCGGCTAAAAAAATAAAAACATGGGCTGACTTCCGCCAAAAACTTTTGGAAGAAATGCTGAGCTCCCTCATCAACCAGCGGCTGAACGAACTAACGCAGCAGGAAAATCCCCCCTTTGCGTTTGCCTATACAGGCTACCAGTCATTTATCAGGGGCCATTACTCGTTTTTCTCCGCGGCATTGCCGGGCGATGTGCCGATGCAGGTATCTATTGATGCGCTGGTGGCCGAAACCAACCGCGCCAGGCAGTTCGGTTTTCTGCAAACAGAACTGGACCGAATAAAAGCCGACATGCTGAAGGAAGCGGAAAAAAATTTTCACGAAAAAGATAAAACGCTGTCGGGCCAGATAGTGGGGCAATACGTGGAGCATTACCTGCAGGGCGAACCGGCGCCCGGCCCGGAACATCGCTATAAATTCCTGCAGCAAATTTTACCCGGCATCACCTTAAATGAAGTAAATGCCGTGGCAAAAAAAATGCCTCCCACTGCCAATGCGTTTGCTTTGCTGCAGGCGCCGGAAAAAAAGAAAAACGAACTGCCCGCCGGCGATGAACTGCTGAAAGCAGTGATTGCTGCCAACCACAAACCGGTGAAGCCTTATGAGGAGAAAGCATTGGCTTCAACGCTGCTCGATAAAGAACCTGTGGCCGGTAAAATAACGGCTGAAATCAATAATGAAAAACTCGGCACCACCGAACTCACTCTCGGCAACGGCATCACTATAACGGTGAAACCAACCCGGCTGCAGAATGATGAAATACTGCTGGATGCCTGGCGCTGGGGCGGCTTTCACCGGTTTGACCTGGCTGATAAAAACAATGCACAGTATGCTGCCATCATTGTTTCCGAAATGGGAGTAAAGGATATGAGCCCCTCTGACCTGCAGAAATTCCTTGCCGGAAAAACAGTTGAAGGTTTCCCCTACATCAATAATCATGAAGAAGGTTTCCAGGGCAGCAGCAGTGTGAACGATTTTGAAACCTTCCTGCAGCTGCTGCATCTTTACTTCACCCGGCCGCGGAAAGATGAAACGTTGTTCAAATCATTTGTAACAAAAAACAAAACCATGCTGCTGTTTGTAAAACAAAACCCCCAGCTATGGTACAGCGATACACTGACAAAAATTTTATACAACAATCACCCGTGGGCTTCCAGCGGCATGCCGAAGCCGGAAGAACTGGATAAGCTGAACCTTGACAAAATATTTTCCATATACGGGCAGATATTCGGCAATGCCCACGGCATGCATTTCACATTTGTTGGCAATATTGATGCAGAAAAAGCAAAACCTTTATTTGAAAAATACATCGGCTCACTGCCGGCTGCTGCAACCGAAATAAAATACAAAGACAACGGTGTTCGGCTGGTAAAGGGAATTACCGAAGTCAACCTGAAAAGAGGAAAGGAAAAACAAAGCATGATAAATATCTTCTTTGAAGGCGAAACGGAGTACAGCCACGAAGAAAGACTGCACCTGGCTGCCCTGCTGGAAGTGCTGAACATAAAAATCATCGAAAAGCTGCGTGAAGATATGAGCGGCATTTACGGCGGCAGCATCAGGGGCGGCATTGAAAAACGTCCTTATGTGCATTACAGCATTTCGGCACGGGTACCCTGCGGTCCCGAAAACGTGGAGAAACTCAGCGCCGCTTTTTTTGACCTGGTAAAAGAAGTGCAGGAAAAAGGACCCGAACAGAAAGACCTGGATAAAGTAAAAGAACAATGGAAGAAACAATACCATGTAAACCTGCAGTCAAACGACTGGTGGCTGACAACTTTATCTTCGGCATGGATAAACCAGGATAACGCAGAGGATGAACTTAGCTATGAACAAAAGGTGGATGCCATAACCGCCGAAGATGTACAGAAGGCAGCAAAAAAATATCTTACACTGAATAATATGGTGAAGGCCGTGCTTTATCCTGAAAGCGCAAACATCACCCCGGGAGTAAAAACTGTGAAGCCGTTCTGAAAGAAAAATGCAGCCGGAGAATTGCAGGGGCGCTGAGAATTTTAGGGTGCATTCCAAATTGTCGCTTTTGCCCCTAACCCCTGAAGGGGAATAGCAAACTCTCAACCTGATACTCCACTTTAGGAGGTGGGGGCTGATGCAGATCGGGGATGCGACAATTTGAAATGCACCCAAATTTTATGCTCCGGCATTTCAATTTTGTTGCGGTTAGTTTACCCATAAAAAAACTTTGTTTCAGTTATTCCGCCTTCATCAGCACCGCCAGCTTGCGGTTGTTAAACATATTGGGGGTTTCCAGAAACAGTTGCGAGGGGCTGATGCCAAGCACACGGTAAGTGTATGTAACAACGGAAGGCCCGGTTTGGCCGGGAAATAGTGCTTCATTTTTGGTAAACGAAAACCTGGCAAACAGGCCGGGCTGTTCGCCTTCCGGCGATTTATCACTTATTTCCCAATTGCCCTGGTTGTCGCCAGATGCATCTTTCACCACGGCAGCGCTGTCGTTTATAAACTGCAGGGTAAATTTCATCCTGTCTTCCCTGTATGTTCTGAAAATGATGGATGTATCCTTTATATCATCAAGCCACTCATAAGGATTATTCCTGTCGCCTGCAAGCATGGAGATAAGCGCCAGCTTTTCGGTGTTGTATTTTTTCCCGGATAATTCTTTGCTTACAGCCTCTTTGCCGGCCGGCGGAGGCGGTAATTCGATTTTCTTTTTACCGGCGCATGCCGGAAGAAAGATAACAAGAATAACTGCTGCTAAAATTGACTTCATGGTTTTGGAGCTTGGTGAATCAATAAGGCTCTAAAATAAATATATCCCGCCAAACCCGGTTTCTTCTTTTTCAACTTGCCGGGATGTGAAAATGTTTTTTAGTTTTGAAATGTCAACTTCAAAAACACTGCTTATGAAATCCCGTACTTTTTTAACCATTCTTGCTTTTTGCTTATGCACCAGCGCCACGTTGCCATTGCAGGCCCAGTCGCTGTACGAAATTAAATTCAGCGACAAGCTCAACACCCAGTACAAGGCTTTCCTTGTTTTCTTTCACGAAAACAACTGCTACATGCGGATTGCATACAACACCGACAACCGGTACAATGTGGTGGAAGTAATCTATAAAATGGAATACGGCTCAACGGCCACGGGTTTAAAATACTGCATGCTCCGCGGCTCCAATCCCGTTTTCATAACAGAAAAAACATTGCAGCAAAGCTATTATCCCGATCATTTTATCTGGTTTTATAACAACAGCACCCAGCAGTATGACGACCTCTACACCACCGACGATTCCCTGTTCCGTTCTGAGAATTACAGGCGGACGATTTCTTATGTAAAACTCGATGCGCTTAAAATAACCGACAGCTATCTGCGTGAGTTTTTCGGTTCCGATGAAATGAAATACACGGCGCTGAAAAAAATGTGCGGCATCACACCGGTGATTCTGAAACCGCTCGACCAGTTGCTACCCGCCAAACTCCACCTTGTGATTGTGGCCAACACACTGGACCCGAAAATCGGCATCAGCTGTGCCGTGGACCGCACCAACCTGAAAAATGAATTCCGCCAGGTGGCCACAGCGCTGGGCATCGGCTTTAGCGAATACATTGTTGATGACTATAATTTTTCGAAAGAAAAAGTGCTCTCCACGCTGAATTCAGTTTACCCCGGTAAAAATGATATTGTGCTGTTTATTTACCGTGGTCATGGTTTCCGCTGGAAAAACCAAACAGAAAAATGGCCGCGGCTTGATTTGCGTACTTCTTCTTATGTACAGCCATCGGCAGAAAATTCGATGAACCTGAAAGAGGTGAAAGATATTCTTGACCGCAAAGGCGCCCGGCTGAATGTAGTGCTGGGTGATTGCTGCAATGATGAAGTAAATACATCGGCCGTTACGGGAAACAATTACTGGAGTTTCCAGGTGGACAATACGTCCGATGTTTCAAAACTCAGAAACCTGTTCGTCAACTCAAGGGGCAGTATAATTTCCGCTGCGGCAAAACCCGGCGAAGTATCATGGGCCTCCACGCAGGGCGGCTTGTACTCCATCAGCTTTGTGCAGGCTTTTCACCAGGAGATAAGCTATTTTGCAACCGGCTACTGCAACTGGGAAACCATACTTTCAAAAACTGTTCAGTATGCCTGGAACAAATCATTGCCGCAAAACTGCGGCAACTGCTCGCCGCAAAACGGAATTCATGAAGTGAGTGTGACGACGTATTGATAAAATTGAATGGAAATAAAAAAACGACCCCCCCGGTATACATAAGCAGTCAGATATGGGGGGTCGCTTTTATTTTCACCTTGCCTGCCCGATAAGAGTACCCGGCGGGCCCCCGACACGGTCGGGGTAAAACCAACTATGCACTTTAGACATCAGCCATTGCCGTTTCGCTGCTTCAGCCGGCCCAGCCACACCGGTTTTCCCTGAATTTTTCTCACCAGGAACATGACAGCTACAAAAATGAAGAAGAACGGACCGAGAAAACCCAGCAGGGCCACCCACTTGGTGCCATAAAATTTCTCCATGGGCCGCTTCAGCCGCTGGGCTATGATGTACATACCAGGCACCATCAGCAGCGTCATAAAGAAGGCGAAAGCAAGACCGAAGATGATGGTCCAGCTAAGCGGGCCCCAAAACACTACACTATCGCCGCCAAAGAAAATATGCGGGTCAAAATTTTCAAACAGGGTAACCCAGTTGATATTGAACCCTACAGCCAGCGGCAGCAAGCCAAGTATTGTTGCCAGCGCCGTCAGCATTACCGGTATGATACGGATTTTGCCTGCCTGCACGGCTGCTTCCCTTGTGCGCATGCCGCGGTGGCGAAGCTCATCGGTAAACTCAATCAGCAGGATGGCATTTTTTACCACGATACCCGCCAGCCCCACTATGCCCACCATCACCATAATCAGCGGCATATCCATACCGGTGATGGCAAAACCAAGAAACACCCCGATGACACTGAAGAAGATTTCAGACAACACGATAAAAGGTTTGCTCAGCGAGTTGAACTGCAGCACAAGTATTCCGAAAATCATACCCAGCGCAATGATAAGGGCTGTACCAAGAAAACCCAGCGACTCTGCCTGCTCTTCCTGCTGGCCTGTTTGTCTGATGGTGATATTATCAGGTTTGTTCCTGAATTCCGCAATTGCTTTGCTTATATCAAGGTTCACTTTGTTGGGGTCAATCCTGGGTGAAGTAAGGTTGGAGTAAATTGTAATCAATCGTTTCAGATTTTTTCTCTTCACTCCGCCCAGCGTGCTGCTGTAATCAAACTTCACCACCCCGCTGATGGGCACCTGCCGCACCTGCCCTGTATTAAAATCACGGTACGTGATTTTCATGTTCTGCAGGTCGGTCAGGTTGTTTCGCAACTCTTCGTTGTAGCGAATCTGAATTTTATATTCATCCTCACCTATTTTCAATTTGCTAGCCTCGCGGCCAAAGAGTGCTGTTCTTATTTCAGAACCGATCTGCCCGGTGCTCAGTCCTTCATGGCGGGCTCTTTCCCGGTCAATGCTCAGCGCCAGTTCCGGCTTGCTGATGTCCACATCCAGTTTCAGCCTTTCCACGCCGAAAATATTTACACTGTCGAGATAACGCTTCAGGTCAACGGCGGTTCTTACAATTTCATCAAACTCTTCACCCACTACCTCAATGTTGACCGGGGCGCCGGAAGCCGGACCGGTTTGCTGCGGCGCTATGCTTACTTCGGCGCCGGGAATTTCTTTTATCTCCTGCCTGAGTTTTTCCAGGTAAGGAGCTGTTTTTACTCCATACCGTTTTTCATATTCCACAAACGAAATCTGGATGCGGCCAAGGTTGGGCTGTGTGCCTCTTTCGCCCATAAAGGGTTCCGTGGCGCCAACGGCCACATTGGAGATTATAGATTCTACAACAGGATTTTTTTCACCCATTACCTTAAACACTTTGTCTTCCAGCACATGAGTCACACTGTCGGTAGTTTCCGTTTTGGTACCCACCGGCATTTTCAGGTACACATATATTATATTGGGATCCCCTTGCGGAAAAAAATCGGTTTGTATTCTTCCAAGAAAAATATTGGCAGCCAATCCACCGGTAGCAATCACAAACAATAAAAAGATGGAAGCCACCAGCCAGCCGGGCCTTTTTCCTTTCAGCGCCCAGCGTAAGCCTCTTTCGTAGCGGTTCATGATGCGGGGAAGAAAACCGGCCTGGAAACGATGAATAAGGTCTTTAATAAAAAAGCGATTCAGGATAACCAGGCCAATCATCACTAAAACAAAATTTCCAAATCCGGGCTGACCAGCCAGGTGCAGCAGCAAACCGACCACAACAAAAAACCAGAAGGCTGGTTTTCTGAACAGCGCTGTTCGTGGTTCTTTACCGGGGTAGTGTTCCGTTTTCATAAATGAAACTGCAAACACCGGGTTGATGAGAAAAGCGACAATCAGTGATGCTGTGAGTGTAAGAATGAGCACCGTGGGCAGGTAAATCATAAACTTGCCGATGACCCCGGGCCAGAACAGCAGCGGGAAGAACGGCGCCAGCGTGGTGACCGTACCGGACAGCACGGGCACAAACACTTCGCCTGCGGCCATTTTTGCCGCACGAACTACCGGCACTTTGCCATTGCCGAAAATGCGGTGTGTGTTTTCAATCACCACGATGGCATCGTCCACTATAATGCCGAGACCGAACAACAGGGCAAACAGCACAATAAAATTCAGCGTCACTTTGGTTCCCACTATCCAGTCGGCAATGGGCAAAAACATGAATGCTACAAACACACTCAGCGGCACACTCAGCGCCACAAAGAAGGCATTGTTTACCCCCATAAAAAACATCAGCACAAGCAATACAAGAATAAAACCGATGACGATGGTATTGATGAGGTCGTTGAATGAAGTTCTTGTCTGCACACTTTGGTCGCCGGTTATCACCACATCCAGGTCTTTGGGCAGCCCGGTCAGTTTCATTTCATCTACAATCATCTTCACCTTATCAGATGTGTTAATCAGGTTTTCGCCGGCACGTTTTACTATCTGCAGCGTCACCACATTTTTATTGGCAAGCCTCGAGTAGCTTTCTTTTTCCTTCACGGTGTCCACCACATGGGCAATATCTTTCAGGTACACCGGGGCGCCGTAAATGCTTTTGATAACGAGGTTCTGCATTTCGTAGGCCGAGCGGTACTGGCCTTTTACCTGTATGGTTGGCTGCATTTCACCCACTTTTATATTGCCGGCGCTGATGTCCACATTTTCACTACCGATAGCCTGTTCAATGTCATTGAAAGCAATGCCCGCTGATTCCATTTTCAGCTTATCCACGTTTACCTGGATTTCCCGTTCCGGAGCGCCTACTATTTCCGCTTTGTTTACTTCGGCCAGCGATTCAAAACGGTCCTGCATTTTTTCTGCATACCCCTTCAGTTGTATGGGATCGTAGTTGCCGCTTACATTCACAAACATGATGGGGAAATCAGAGAAAGCCACTTCCAGCACATTGGGCTGCACAGTCAGGTCGGTGGGTAAATCAGGCGCGGCTTTATCCACGGCATCTTTTACTTTCTGCTTGGCGGATTCCACCTTCACATCCGTTTCAAACTCCACTACGATGCTGCTGTAATCCTGTATGGACGTGCTTTTAATATTCCTTATTTTGGCGCCGGTAATGCCTTTAATCTGTTTTTCAATCGGCCGTGTCACCAGCTCTTCCATATCTTTAGGCGAAGTGCCCGCATACACAGTGGAAACATAAATCTGCGGAATTACAATATCGGGATATGATTCTTTGGGAAGCGTATTAAAAATATTCAGCCCCCAGAGTGTAATCACCAGCGTGGCCACATAGGTTACCGTGCGGTGGTTAATCACCCAGCTGGTTGGTTTAAACTCTTTAAACTTATCAATGATTTTTTCTTTCAGGCTCATAAAGTATTTTTTTTATTTATCCGGCAAAGCCCCATGACCTGTGAAGCTTTAAAAGCAGTTGCCAGGCGTAGTTGGATGTAGCCAGCTGCAGGAATTCTTTTCACCGTCCCTTGCGTCGCACACTTCAGCTGTAGTAGTTCTGTTCAGCCAGCTTTTATATCAAAGCAGGTTCTCTGTCGTCACCGGCTGTCCTTCGTACAGGCTCTGGAAACCCTGGGTGATCAGCTGGTCACCATCGCTCAGTCCGCTCAGCACTTCAATCTGCTCTCCGTAAATTTCTCCCACCTGCACCTGTTTTTTCCTTGCCACTTTCTTCCCGTTTTCGTTGGCCAGCACATATACATACTTTCCTTTTTCATCAGTTTGCAGTGTGGTAAGCGGAATCACCACTGCTTTCTTGTTTTCATAATCTTTTATGCGCACCTGCGCCACCTGGTTGATGTGCACATTCGGGCTGTAAGGAATTTTTGCTTCGGTGCTTACCGAGCGGCTGTTCAGCCCGATGCTCTGGTTCATCAGGGCAATACTGCTGTTGAATGCAAGCCCCACATCGGGCAATGTAATTTCAACCGCTGTTCCTTTTCTTATTTTGCCAAGATAATTTTCCGGCACATCGGTCACCACTTTCAGGCTCGATGCATTTACAATCATCACCTGCGGCGCTGCGCCTGCAAACCCGCTGAAGGTTTCTCCTACCCGCAGGTTCAGTTGCTCCACGTAGCCATCCACTTCTGATTTCACATTGGTCATCTGCCAGCTTTCAAGCAGTGTGCTGATCTGGTCTTTCAGGCTGTTCACATTGTTCTCTGCCGTTTTCAACTGCACTTCGGTACCGATGCCCTGGTCCCAGAGATTTTTTTGACGTTTGTAAATATCTTCAGCAAAACCAAGCTGTGTTTTTAAACTTTCCAGTTGTTTCAGCTGCACGGCATCATCCAGCTTCATGATGAGCTGGCCTTTTTTTATGTAATCACCTTTTTTAATGTACAGCGCTTTCACCTGCGCCGGCATGCCGCGAGGTGTCAGGTAAGAAATATTGTCAGCATCCACCCGGCCCTGCAGGTCAATGTAGTGCGCAAACGACCGCATACTTACGGGAGTAACTGCCACCAGCTTAGGCGCTACCGCCACAGCCGCAGGATCGAGTTTGGCAATCTCCATCTGCAGTTGCTGAATGTCTTTATCCAGCCTGCTCTTTTCAGTTTTCAGTTTTTCCAGCTTTGCTTTTTTCTCACCCAGTTCTCCTTTCTGGTCTTTTCCGCCGCATGCAACAGCAAAGAGTGCAGCAGCCACAGCGAGAGTCATCAATAATTTATTCATGGTTTCCGGTTTTAAATATTGTTGAATAATTTTTTCGGGACTGAATGTTTAGAGTTTACCCAATGCCCTCTGGTAACTTATTTTGGCAATGATGGCGTCGTAAAGCGCTTTGAAATAATTGCTCTGCGCCTGCTGCAGATCCGTATCGGCCTGCAGCACTTCGAAGCTGGAGCCCAGCCCCTGTTCATACTTTTTCTTCACGGCGCTGAACACTTTTTCTGCCAGTTCCATATTCTTTTCCTGCGAATTCAAAGTGAGAATGGCGTTGGCCAGTGTATTCTTCGCAATCGTTTTTTCCAGGTCAATTCCTTTTTTTACCTGGTCAAGTGTATTACTGGTTTTTTCCTGGTTGAACAGCGCCTGTTTGATTTTAAATTTCTTCTGCATGCCGTCGAAAATGGGAATGTTGACGGAAAGACCAACAATATTGGTATTGTACCAGAACCAGGAGCTGCCGTTGTCATTTCCGTTGGCGCTGCGCTGGCCGTTACGCTGAAAATTATAAAATGCTGCAATGGTGGGTGCATACGAAAGCCGGTAACGGCGCACATCATAGCCCTGCAACCGTACGGCGCTGTTCAGCAACTTCACTTCATTCCTGTCTTCGTATTTGAAACCCTCTTCCAGTAAGCCGTCTTTCACTTGTTCCGGTGTCAGTTTATCTTTTAACACCAGGCTATCGGCCTGCGGCAAACCGAGGTTCATCTTTAAAACTGCCAGCCCGATGCTTACTGCATTGCGCAACTGGTTTCCGATAGTTTTTGTATTGTTGAGCGACACCGTGGTTTTATCAATATCCAGTTTTTCAGCAAACCCGTTTTTATACAGTTCATTCATATCGGCCGCCAGTTTTTCCAGCCGCCTGATGCTTTCCTGCACATACTCCAGTTGTTTCTGCGAAATCAGTACAGCATAATAACTTTTATACACTGTTTCCTTCACTTTGTCTTCCGTCACTTTCACCTGCAGGCCGCTGTTGACAAGCAATTCCCTTCTTGCCTCCAGCCCCACAAACACCTGCGGCTCGAACAATAGTTGCTGCACACTTAATCCGCCGTTTACATTCCAGGGAGTAAAAAAGCTGAAGTTGCGGACAACAAATTCCCCTTCTTTGGTAATAGGATTGCCGGTGCCGTCTCTCACACCCTCGTCACGCAGCACATCGTAAATGGCTCTTTCGGTAGCGTCGGGAAACTGAATTTGCGGCAGCGACAGGTAATGATTGCCCTGCAGCGTGCCGCTTACCTGGGGCAGGGCCAGCCCTACAATTTCCTGGTTTCTTGCTTCGGCAATCTTATAATCAAGCCTGACATTTTTCAGATCGGCCACGTTTTTAAAGGCAATGTCCACGGCATCTTGTACCGTTATTTCATACACCTGTTGAGCGTTCAGCTGAAAACTGAAGACGTAAAACAGGAAAAAGGCAGGTAAAATGGTTTTCGATTTATTGCATGCCATAATTCATTTGTTTAATCGTTGTTGCTTGTATTTTAAAATAAGTTTGTAGCCTTTTAATGTTGCCAGCCCATACAGGTAATGCTCTACCATTTCCTGCTGCAGTACTACCAGGTTGAAACGGGACGGTGGAAACAGGTCGGGGTTAAAGGCCAGCATCATACTTTCGAGCCGGAAGCGGGCCATGATTTCCACATTGATTTCGGGGCGGTACAATTCTTCTTTTTTTCCCCGCTCCAGGTTACGCCTTATCATCTCGTACAAAAAAGTGTTCTTATGCTCCAGGAATTTTTTGTACCCGCCGGGATGATATTTTTCCAGGTCGTGCAGCATCGAAGGATTCATGTTGCGGAACATCACCTCCACAAACTCCATCACCCGGAAAATTTCTTCAATGGCATTGGCCGATGCCGCCGCATCACGCAGACAGCTTTCTCTTGAAAACTGAATTTCATCCACCGCCACCGCATCTACCAGCTGGTCCTTATCGGCATAATACTGGTAAATGGTTTTTTTCGACATACCCAGCTGTGCAGCAATATCATCCATGGTGACAGAGCGGATACCGTAACGCCGGAACATTTCATCGGCTTTCTGTTTGATTCGTACCTGTATTTCCATTTTCACAAACCCGGTACTTACCGGGAAGGGCAAAACTATGGAAACTTTTTTCGTTGCCAAAGTTTCCATCTACTTTTTTAACCGCCTGTCCAGTTTTCTTTATCCTAAATTTGACAAATGGAAAATCATTCCGGGTTTAAAAATTTACTGCCGAAAGAGCCTTTCCGCTGGAAAAAAGTCATCCAGTATTTCCTTCAGGGCCTGTTGGTTATTGCGCCGTTGGCCATTACCATATATGCCATTTACTGGGTCATTTCCACGGTGGATAGCTGGGTGCCCATATTCCGCGAACCCATACGGGATGCAGAGGGAAAAGTTACCGGTTACGAAGTAAAAAACTATGGCCTTGGTTTTTTAATCGTACTTGCAGCTATCATCATCATCGGTTACCTGAGTTCATTTTTTATTCAATCCCGTCTTTTTAATCTTTTTGACCGCTGGCTTGAAAAAACACCCGGCATCAAGTTCATTTACACCAGCACCCGTGATTTTTTTGAAGCCTTTGCCGGCTCACGCAAGCGGTTCAACAAAGCCGTACTGGCCAATGTGTTTTCAGACGACGTATGGATTGTGGGTTTTCTTACGGATGAAGAAATGCAGAAGTTTGAAATGGGGGCCGACAAAGTAGGAGTGTATGTACCGCAGGCTTACAATTTTGCCGGGCAGCTATACATACTGCCCCGCGACCGGGTAAGAAAAATTGATAAGATTTCTTCCGGCGAAGCGATGAAGTATGCGGTGACCGGCGGTGTGGTGGACCTGGACGATGAAAAGAAGAAAGAGCTGAAGGAGTTAAACTAATGAAATGATGGTTTGATGGTTAAAAGTTTATATTAATTGTTGACCTTTCAAACAAAGTCAGCATACCAACAACCAGGCAATCAAACAATGGGATGAAAAGTATTCTGCTTTTAATACTGCTCTTTTTCATTTCGCTGCAAGCCTTCTGCTGGGGTTTTTATGCCCACCGTAAAATTAACTACCAGGCTGTTTTTCTTTTGCCGCCTGAAATGCTTGTTCTCTACAAACAGCATATAGACTTTTTAAGCGAACATGCGGTGGACCCCGATAAAAGAAGATATGCTGTGCCCGAAGAGGGTCCGCGGCATTACATTGATATAGATCATTACGGCAAATATCCCTTCGCGGGGCTGCCACGCAAATGGAATGATGCTGTGGCAAAATTTTCTGAAGACACATTGATGGCACATGGCACAGTGCCCTGGTGGGTGCAAACCATGCTGCTGCGGCTCACCGATGCTTTCAAAGAAAAGAACCAGGCAAGAATTCTAAAGCTTTCTGCCGAAATCGGGCATTATATTTCTGATGCACATGTGCCGCTGCATGCCTGCAGCAATCACAACGGGCAGTTTACCGACCAGCGGGGCATTCATGGTTTCTGGGAAAGCCGCGTGCCCGAATTGCTGGCAGAAAAAGAATGGGATTTTTTTATCGGCAAGGCTGATTTCATAAAAAACCCGGGTGATTTCATCTGGCAGCGTGTGCTGGAAAGCGCTGCGGCTGCTGATACGGTATTGTTGTTTGAAAAAGAACTGAGTAAAACTTTTCCCGCCGACCAGAAATTTTCCTTTGAAGAAAGAAACGGCGTCACCATACGCCAATACTCATCGGCCTACAGCAAAGCCTATGATGCCAAACTCAACGGCATGATTGAAAGAAGAATGCAGCAATCCATTTACGCTATCGCCTCTTTTTGGTACACAGCATGGGTAAATGCGGGTCAGCCTGATCTGAAAAATTTATCCACCCGGGATTTTTCTGCTGAAGACCTGGAAGAATTTGATGCGCTGAACAAGGCGTGGAAAAACAGCGCCATCAAAGGCCGGGAGCATGAATAAGACAGCCCGCCTGAAATGGTTTTTCATACATTTGCAAATTCTATTAATCAACCTTTCAGCATTATGATTGCAACAGGAAAAACTATTATTCACAACTTCGGCGCCGGGCCTTCTGTTTTACCCAAAGAAGTTTTTGAAGAAGCAAGCCGGGCCGTAATTGATTACAACAATTCCGGTCTTTCCATTCTTGAAATCGGGCATCGTACCCCGCTGTTCCAGGCAGTGATGGATGAGGCAAGGGCTTTGGTAAAAGAACTAATGAAGCTGGATGATGACCATGAAGTGCTCTTTATGCACGGTGGAGCTACCACGCAGTTCATGCAAGTGCCGATGAACCTGCTGAATGAAAACGGGCTGGCAGCTTACACCGAAACCGGTACCTGGTCACTCAAGGCCATCAAGGAAGCTAAATTATTTGGTCATGTTGAAATTGCCGGCTCCTCAAAAGACACTAACTACACCAACATACCCAAAGATCTCCCGGTAAGCCCTGCCGCCGCATACCTGCACATCACTACCAACGAAACCATTGCCGGCACGCAATGGAAAACTATTCCTTACGACTGTGGTGTGCCGCTGGTGGCCGACATGAGCAGTGATGTGCTGAGCCGGGTGATTGACTTCAACAGGTTTGACCTTATTTACGCCGGCGCACAAAAAAATATGGGAGCCGCGGGAGTGAATATAGTTGTAATAAATAAAAAGATTCTTGGCAAGGTAAACAGAGCGCTGCCCGGCATGATGGATTACCGCAATCACATTAAGGAAGGCAGCATGCTGAACACGCCGCCGGTATTTGCCGTGTACGTGGCCATGCTTACGCTGCGCTGGATAAAAAAACAGGGCGGCGTTGTTGCATTGGAGAAAATGAACACCCGGAAAGCGGAATTGTTTTACAACACCCTCGACAGCCTGCCTGTGTTCAAAGGCGTGGTGGCAAAGGAAGACCGAAGCATGATGAATGCCGTCTTTGTTATGCATGACCCTGCACAGGAAAAGGAATTTCTCGACCTGTGCAAGCAAGAAGGCATGGTGGGTGTAAAAGGCCACCGCAGCGTTGGCGGCTTCCGGGTTTCCATGTACAATGCCCTGCCTTATGAAAGTGTGGAGGCAATAACGCAGCTGATGAAGGAGTTTGCAGAAAGGAAAGGATAATTTTTTTACCAATAAACAATCAAAAATCAGTAATCAATAAATGGCAATCATCAGGCCTTTCAAAGCGCTCCGGCCCCCGGCTGAGCTGGCTTCGCAGGTTGCTTCCCGTCCCTACGATGTGCTGAACAGCCGGGAAGCAAAACAGGAAGCGGCGGGTAATCACTACTCTTTTTTGCGAATTACAAAATCTGAAATTGATTTGCCTGAAGGAATTGATATCCACAGCCAGCCTGTATATGACAAAGCAAAAGCGAACCTGGAACTTTTTATTCAAAACGGCACTCTCTTCAACGAGGCAAAACCCTGCATTTATATTTACCAGCAGGTAATGAACGGCCGCAGCCAGACGGGGCTGTTGTGTGTGTCATCGGTGGAAGATTATTTTAATGATGTGATTAAAAAACACGAATACACCCGGCCGGAAAAAGAAAAAGACCGCATTGACCACATGCTGGCCATCCGGGCACAAACCGGCAATGTGTTCCTGGCTTACCGCGATGTGATGGAAATAAATGCACTCATCAGTGGATGGAAGGCAAAAAACAAACCGGTATATGATTTTGTTGCCACCGACGGTGTGCAGCACACCGTGTGGGTGATTGACAGGGATGATGTCATCAATTCCCTCGTGCGCCTGTTTGAAACCAAAGTGCCCAATACCTACATTGCCGACGGGCATCACCGGGCTGCATCGGCAGCCAAAGTGAGCAAAGAATTGTCCGGCAGTGAAGACGCAAAATATTTTCTTACCACCATCTTTCCTGCAAGCCAGCTGAGCATACTTGATTACAACCGGGTGGTAAAAGACTTAAATGATTTGACAAAAGAGGAATTTATCGGCGCATTGCAGGAAGATTTCATGATAACCTACAGCCCCGAACCCGTAAAGCCGGTCACGATGCATGAGTTTGGTATGTACCTCGATGGCGACTGGTATATACTGACTGCCAGAAACGGAACCTTCCCCGATGACCCGGTGGCGGTGCTGGACGTTTCCATACTGCAGAAAAATGTTTTAGACAAAATTCTCGACATCGAAGACCCGCGAACCGACAGCCGCATTGATTTTGTCGGCGGCATCCGCGGGCTGGATGAGCTGGAACGCAGAGTAAACAGCGGTGAAATGGCTGCTGCTTTCAGTTTATTCCCGGTTACCATCGAACAACTTTTTGCCATTGCCGACAGCGGCAGTGTGATGCCACCGAAAAGCACCTGGTTCGAACCGAAGCTGAGGGATGGATTGCTCACACATTTGATTTAATATGGCTGTAAAAGAAATGATAATACCAGCCGTTTATCATACAATTCACCGGCGCTTTTAATTTACTTTGTACTATGAAAAAACTGACTCTTCTCTTTTGTGGTTTCGCTTTCACTTTTGCTGTGGCTGCACAGGATGATGCAAAAACCCTGCACCAGACGGCTCGTGGTTTTATGGCGCAGGCCGATTGGGACAATGCCATACTGGTGCTGAACCGGGCGCTGCAGCTCGATAAAAACAATCTCGAATACCAGAAAGACATGATCCAGTGCTATTATTTCAAACGGGAATACGAAAAAGCGATTGAAGGTGTGAAAGCCGTCATCGGCCGCGATGATGCCGATGTGATGACCTTTCAGCTGGCTGGCAATGTGTACAAAGCCCTGGAAGAAGTAAAGGAATGCGAAAAGGTATATAAAGCCGGTATAAAAAAATTTCCCAAAAGCGGGCCGCTGTACAGCGAATATGGTGAGCTGCTCTGGGCACGCAAAGATTACAGCGCCATTGACCTCTGGGAAAAAGGCATTGAAATTGACCCGGCTTTCAGTGGCAATTATTACAACGCAGCCCTCTATTATTTTTATACCAAAGACAAAGTGTGGAGCCTTCTTTACGGCGAAATATTTGTGAACATGGAAAGCCTGAGCCAGCGGGGCGCCGCCATGAAAGAGCTTTTATTTAAAGGTTATAAAGAAAAACTTTTTAAAGAAACGAACCTGCTGAAAGATGAAGAAAACAGCAAGAGCGGCTTTGCAAAAGCTTTTCTTGAAACCATGAACAAACAATCGGCATTAATGTCGAAAGGAGTGACAACTGCTTCTCTCACCATGGTGCGGGCACGTTTTATCCTCGACTGGTATGAAATGCACGCATCGAAATACCCTCACCGCCTTTTCGATTACCTGCAGCAGCTGCTGCGTGAAGGGATGTTTGAAGCTTACAACCAGTGGCTCTTTGGCACCGTAGAAAACCTGACGGCTTACGATGCATGGACTAAAACGCACAGCGGCGAATACAATGGTTTTGTTGCATTTCAAAAGAGCCGGGTGTTCAGAATGCCACAGGGTCAATACTATCAGGCGAAATAACTGTCAGCATCCTCTCCTTTTTAAATGTCCTCCATGCGGGCTGCCATTCACCAGGTTCATTATACCCATGTTGCAGCAGCTTTTTATTTCTTGAATTTTTGCCTAATTTGTTTCTGATTCCTGACAGGTTAAAAAAAACTTTTTATTTTTCATTTAACTGCCAAAATTTTTGCCGATGCCACCCAAGCGATTGTTTGACTTTTTTAATGACCAGTTTCAATCCGCACCCCTTCCTGATATGTTTGCAGCCAAAGAAGGAGGCAGATGGAAAACTTACAGCACACAAGAAGTAAACAAATTGGTAAATCAACTGGCTGCGGGATTGATTTCACTTGACGTTTCAGCCAATGATATGTCGTCCGAAAACAGGGATAAAGTGGCCATTCTCTCTAAAAACCGGCCCGAATGGCTGATGACGGATCTGGCAGTGCAGAAAACCGGCGCTGTGCTGGTGCCCGTTTATCCCACCATCAATGTAAATGAACTGCAGTTTATCCTGAATGATTCGAAGGCCAAAGTGATTTTTGTAAATGATGAAGAACTTTACCTGAAAGTAAAAAGTATCCTTGATTACCTGCCTGCCCTGCAGCATGTATTTACTTTCGAGCATGTGCCCAATGCCACATACTGGAAAGATATGTTGCGTGAACCCGATGCCTCCATACTTGCACACCTAAATGCTGCACAGGAAAAAATAAAAGAAGAAGATCTTGCCACAATCATTTATACTTCGGGCACCACGGGCACTCCCAAAGGAGTAATGCTCAGTCACCGCAATATTGTGAGCAATGTGCTCGATAGCAAATGCGTGTTTGACGAAATTGTCCTGAAAGGAGTCAGGGCGCTGAGCTTTCTTCCGCTTAATCACATTTTCGAACGGATGGTGAGCTATATTTATATTCACAACAGCGTGTCTATTTATTATGCTGAAAATATGGAGACCATAGGCGACAACCTGCGGGAAGTAAAACCCGGCATATTTTCTACCGTGCCGCGGCTGCTTGAAAAAGTGTATGAACGCATCATGAGCAAAGCGGCAAAACTGACCGGTATAAAAAAGAAACTTTTCAACTGGGCGTTGAGCCTCGGATTGAAATACGATATCAACAAAAAAACGGGCTTGTGGTACAATATCCAGCTGGGTCTTGCCAATAAAATTATTTTCAGCAAATGGCGGGAAGCGCTGGGTGGAAATGTAAAAGCCATCATCACCGGCTCGGCCGCCTGCCAGGTAAAACTATTGCGGGTGTTCACCGCCGCTAAAATTCCCATACTCGAGGGCTATGGACTTACAGAAACTTCGCCGGTGATCAGTGTGAACAGGATGGACCCTGCCAACCGCATGTTTGGCACCGTGGGTACGCTCATTGATAATGTGGAAGTAAAAATAGCCGAAGACGGCGAAATACTCTGCAAGGGACCGAACGTGATGATGGGTTATTACAAACGGCCTGACCTGACAACAGAAGTGATGACAGCCGAATGGTTTCATACAGGCGATATCGGCATGATGGTGGATGGAAAATTTTTAAAAATCACCGACCGCAAGAAAGAGATTTTTAAAACCAGCGGCGGCAAATACGTGGCGCCGCAGCCGATTGAAAACAAAATGAGAGAATCAAAATACATCGAGCAGATGATAGTGCTGGGCCCCGAACGAAAGTTTACATCGGCTTTAATAGTGCCGGCATTTGCCCCGCTGAAAGAATGGTGCAGGGAAAGAGGAATAAACAGTACTGATAACGAATCCGTCATCAAAAATGAAAAAGTGCTGGAACTGATAAAAGACACCGTAGAACGCTACAACAAAAATTTCAACCAGGTAGAGCAGGTAAAAAAATTTGAGCTCCTGCCACAGGAGTGGAGTGTGGATGGCGGCGAGCTGACCCCCACGCTGAAACTGAAACGGAAAGTGATAATGGAAAAATACAAAGAAGCGATTGAGCGAATTTATGCATGAGCAAACCAGTACCAGGATACTGTTTGCGGAAGTAAAATGAAAAACTTCTTAAGCTGCGATTGGGGCAGCACTTCATTCCGCTTGCGGCTGGTGGATGCTGCAGCCTGGCAATACAGTACCGTAAAGTCAAAGGATACAGGCATTGTAACCATTTTTCAATTATGGAAACAAAGCGCCACAGGTGAGCAGGGGCGCTTTGATTTCTACCTGCAGGTTATCGGCCGGCATATCCGGATGCTGGAATCGCAATCGGGTCACTCGCTTAAAAATTTACCGCTGGTTATTTCGGGTATGGCTTCTTCATCATTGGGCATGATGGAAATGGGGTATAAAAAAATTCCTGTGTTTGCCGATGGCCGCGATCTCGAAGTAAAGAAGATTGCCGGGACAAAAGATGTAAAGAATGACCTGTATATCATTTCCGGTGTACGCACCGATGATGATGCCATGCGGGGCGAGGAAACCCAGCTGGCAGGCTGCGAATCAGATTTAATAAATAAAAGAATTCTCGTTTTTCCCGGCACCCACTCAAAACATGTGACAGTGCGTAAAGGCATGGTTACCGGGATTAAAACATTCATGACCGGTGAATTTTTTGAATTGCTGGGTGAAAAAAGCATTTTATCTTCATCGGTACGCCGCAGCGGCGGATTACATGACAAACAGAATAAAAAAAGTTTTGAAGCAGGAGTGTTGGCCGGACGGCAATCGAATCTTTTGCATACTGCATTTCTTGTACGTACCAACCGACTGTTTAATAAACTGACTGAAGAGGAAAATTATTATTTCCTTAATGGCCTGATCATCGGCGCTGAAACAGGTGAAATAACTGAAAAAAGGAATAACCGTGTTACCCTGGTTGTTTCTGGGAAATTGAAGCCGCTTTATTCAGCAGCCTTTCATGCATCAGGATTCCGGGAATCAGAAAATAATTTCCAAACGGAAGATGCTGACCTGGCATTGGTAAAGGGGCAGTGGCGGGTGCTGCAACAATACTGCAGTGATAATAAGTTTCTTTGAACTGATGAAATACCGGGTTGATAATTTTACAGAATTGCATTTAACACCGGCAGCCTGCGATCGTTCGGCGAAACAACATCAAAATGCCTTTTTGTTTTCCGTAGCCCAATTGGCCAGGCCGGGGCATTCTTTTATTTCATCATCAATCATGATGTAGTAGGAAGGAATTTTGTCTTTCATCCATTTATCCAGGGCCTTTTGCTTTTTTTCTTCCTGCGCCAGTTGCGATATGCGGCTGAAATCATCTTTCATATTCAGGCGGTGCGGCTCGGTGCGGCTTTTGTAATGAATGATGCGAACGGCTTTTTTGCCGTTATCTTCAAATACGACGGGCTGCGAATATTCACCGGGCTTCAGCTTATCGAGCATGGCAACGAGATCTTTGTCGAGCAGGTCAATGGTAACATAAGGTGCCCCATCGCGTCCGAGAAAATATGGACCGCTGAATTTTGCCTGCTCATCTTCGCTATAGCGGGAGGCGGCAGCGGCAAAACTCATCAGGCCGCTCAGCACTTTGGCCCGCACCGAATCAGCTTTGCTCATGGCCTGTTTAATTTCAGTATCAGTAACCGGGGGCGTGCGGAGTATATGGCGTATCACCGCTTCATCGCCGATGCGCTGCACCATCTGTATAAGGTGATAGCCGAATTTTGATTTCACAGGGCCAATGATGTCGCCGGCATTTTTCAGGCGAAAACAGGCAGCCAGAAAATTCGGGTCCCATGTTTTATCGTTGCGGTTTACCTGGTACTGCCCGCCACGGTCTTTGC
Source organism: uncultured Chitinophaga sp. (assembly GCA_964508655.1). Lineage (GTDB taxonomy): Bacteria > Bacteroidota > Bacteroidia > Chitinophagales > Chitinophagaceae > VBAS01. The sequence continues at coordinate 21,215 of CAZDUO010000051.1, forward strand.
TGCCGGGATCTTCGGAGTAGCGCATGGCCAGTTGCTCAAACGTGGCGAGTTTCATTTCCACCTGCTTTTTATAATTGAGCATTTCATCCATCACATATTTTTCCAGGTCGCGGTTGGCTTTGGGGTAAAAAACAATCTGCCCTATTTCCAGTTCCGATTCAAAGAAGGGCAGACTGTCTTTCGGAATGCGGTCGAAAAAAGCTTTCACTTCATTGGGCGTGATATGTACATTTTCTACAATCTTTCTTTGCATGGCTTCGGCCAGTTTTTGTTCCCGCACTACGGCCCTTGCATCTTCTTTTATCTGGTAAATGGATTTGCCGGCAATTTCTTCCAGCGCCTCCTGCGAACCATAAATATTGATGTAGCGGCGGATGCGGTTGTCCAGGTCGGCTTCTATTTCTTCTTCAGTCACAGGCAGCGAATCTTTTTCGGCCTGCAGCATCAGCACCTTGGAAACTATTGCCTGCTCCATCAGCACACAGTGTGCATTTTCCGGCAGCTGGTTATCGTTTCTCTGTGCATCAGCAATGGTATTCTGAATGTCGGAATAAAGAATGATGCGGTCGCCAACAATACCGAGAATTTTATCGGCCACCACTTTTGCCGACTGGGCCTGCACAGCCACAGCAAAAAAGAAAAGAGAAAAGCAGGGAGTGAAAATTTTCTTCATAACAGGGATTTATTACCCAAAAATAATTTTGATTACCGGCGGAGCTAAAGGTGTATGGGTTTATTAACAAATCTTTTTTCTGTATAAAAAGCGAATTACAGATTATTACCCGGATACCACTGCAGTTAATAACCAGTAATCAATAATTAATAATTTTCCATCGCAGCGCATTAAAGCGTTCTCTTCACTTCCTCCTCCTCAAAGGCCTCCACCACATCACTCACTTTTATGTCGTTGTAATTTTTTATAGTCAACCCACATTCCATGCCAGTTGCCACTTCTTTTACATCATCCTTGAATCGCTTCAGCGAGCCAAGTTCTGCAAAAGCGCCTTCGCCGGTAGGATAGATGACTATGCCATCGCGGATAAGCCGGATTTTGGAATCCCGCTTGATTTTGCCATCCCGCACATAACAGCCGGCCACGATGGCTTTGTCGAACCTGAACACTTCTCTTATTTCCACGTTGGCTACAATTTTTTCCTGGATGGTAGGCTCCAGCATCCCTTCCATCGCCATTTTGATTTCTTCAATGGCTTTGTAGATGATGGAATACATTTTTATTTCGATAGCTTCATTTTCGGCAAGCCTTGCCGCCTGCAGGGATGGACGCACATTAAAACCAATAATAATGGCATCCGAAGCATTGGCAAGCGTCACGTCGCTCTCGGTTATCTGGCCTACTCCTTTATGAATCACTCTTACCACTATTTCTTCCGTACTTAATTTTTGCAGGCTGTCACTCAATGCTTCCACTGATCCATCCACATCACCTTTGATGATTACATTCAGTTCTTTGAAATTGCCAAGAGCCAGGCGGCGGCCAATTTCATCCAGCGTAATGTGTTTTTTGGTGCGGATGCCCTGTTCACGCAGTATCTGTGCCCGGCGGTAAGCAATATCTTTTGCTTCGGCTTCATCTTCGTACACTTTGAATTTTTCGCCTGCCTGTGGGGCGCCATTCAAACCGAGGATGAGCACAGCTGTTGCAGGTGGCGCTTCATCTGCTTTTTTACCCCTTTCATTGAACATAGCCTTCACTCTTCCAAAGTGCTGGCCGCTCACTACGATGTCTCCAATTTTCAATGTTCCGTTTTGCACCAGCACGGTGGCCACATAGCCGCGGCCCTTGTCGAGTGATGCTTCAATGATAGTGCCGCTGGCTTCCCGGTCGGGGTTGGCTTTCAGATCCAACAGTTCTGCCTCGAGCAGAATTTTTTCAAGCAGCTGATCCACATTCAGTCCTTTCTTGGCCGATATTTCCTGGCTTTGGTATTTACCGCCCCACTCTTCCACCAGCAGGTTCATTTGCGACAGCTGCTCGTAAATTTTCTGTGGGTTGGCTCCATCTTTATCAATTTTGTTAATGGCGAAAATCATAGGCACACCGGCCGCCTGCGCATGGCTGATGGCTTCTTTTGTTTGCGGCATCACTGCATCATCAGCGGCAATAACGATGACAGCGATATCAGTGACTTTAGCGCCGCGGGCACGCATGGCAGTAAATGCTTCGTGACCGGGAGTGTCGAGAAAAGTGATTTCTTTTCCGTTGGGCAGTTCCACCTGGTAAGCGCCTATATGCTGCGTGATGCCGCCTGCTTCGCCGGCCACCACATTGGCACTGCGTATGTAATCAAGCAGGGATGTTTTGCCATGATCCACATGGCCCATAATTGTCACAATGGGAGACCGGTGGTGGAGATGTTCTTCTTCATCTTCTTCTTCCACTTCTTCCATCTCCATCTGTTTTTCCATATCAATAAATTCCACGTTGTAACCAAATTCACTGGCTACCAGTTCAATCACTTCAGCATCGAGGCGCTGGTTGATGGAAACCATAATGCCGAGGCTCATGCATTTACTGATGACATCGGCAAAGCTTACATCCATCAGGTTGGCCAGTTCGCTTACGCTGATGAACTCTGTCAGCTGAAGCTTGTTGCTTTCATCCACTTCGCCGGCCGCCTCGGCCATTTCTTCCCGCTTGGCTTTGCGGTATTTTGCTTTCAGGCTTTTGCCGCGGCCGCCGGCGCCTGCCAGCTTGGCCTGCGTTTCTCTTATTTTTTCCTGGATTTCTTTTTCATCAATCACTTTTTCTTCGCGGTGCCTGTCTCTGCGGCCTTTTTTATCGCGGCGGTCGTCACGGCCGATGCGCTCCTCACGCCTGTCTTTGTCCTTGATGGCATCTTCCCGTTTCAGTTCTTTCTTTTCAATGGGGATGCGTTTGCGCTTCCGTTTTTCTTCATGGCGGGGCCGGGTGTCGGTTTCTACCGGTAATTCTATTTTGCCAAGAATTTTCGGGCCTTCGAGTTTTTCAGCTCTTATATTTTCAATTACAGCAGGTGCTTCTTCTTCTGCGGGCTGTTCGGGTTTCAGTTCCACCACTTCTTCTTCCGCTTCTTTTTTTCCCTTCCTCTTTGCGGGTTTTCCGCCGTCGTGGCGGACAGGCTTTTCTTCTTTCTCTGCTTTTTCTTCAGTCTTTTTCTTTGTTTCTTTTTTCGGTCTGGTGGACGAGTCAATAGCAGCCAGGTCAATTTTTTTCACCACTTTCGGACCTTCCAGCTCCGGTGTTTCTGTTTTCAATACTTCTGCTTCTGCCGGCTGTTCCGCTACGGGTGTTGTTTCTTCTTTGGGTTCTTCTTTCCTGGGTTTTTTGTCTTCTTTTTCCTTTTTGAAAACGATTTCTTCTTCGTCTCTCTTTTTCTTCAGGTCGGATACTACTCCCTTTGGCAGATCAATCATATCGCTTTTCAGCTTGGCCACTTTGTCGCTCTGAAACTCCTGCATGGCCATACGGTACATTTCTTCCGTAAGCTTTGCCTGGTCTTTCAGCTCTCCTTTTTTAGCCAATCCTTTACTTTCCAAAAAGTCAATAAGGGTTTCTTTCCCGATATTAAACTCTTTGGCTGCGGCCAGTACCCGTGGTAATTTTATTTCTGCCATTAAAAAATTTTATGTTATCAACTTTTAGTCGCTGTTCAGCTTTCGTTGTATCCGCCAGCCTGCCGATCATCGCCCGGTATTTCCGTTCAGTAATCGTGAATGATCAATGGTGAATGGTGAAAATTCCGTTTGCTTTTTCTCATTGACAATTGACCATTGACCATTCACCTCTTTATTCTTTCTCAAACTCCGCATGTAATACCTTTCTCACTTCTTCAATCGTTTCTTTTTCCAGGTCGGTGCGGCGCTCCAATTCTTCTACCGTCAGGTTCAGTACACTTCTTGCTGTGTCGCAGCCGATACGTTTGAGCTCATCAATCACCCAGGTTTCTATTTCATCGCTGAACTCGTCGAGATCAATATCAAATTCTTCTTCGACTCCTTCATCATCACGGTATACATCCAGCTCATAACCGGTCAGCTCACTGGCCAGTTTTATGTTTACCCCGCGGCGGCCGATGGCCAGCGAAACCTGGTCGGGTTTCAGGTAAACATTGGCATGTTTATTTTCCTGGTCCAGCTCCATGCTGGTAATCTTGGCCGGTGTCAGTGCTCTTTGTATCAGCAATTGGGTATTATTGGTCCAGTTGATGACGTCAATGTTTTCATTTTTAAGCTCACGAACTATACCGTGAATGCGGCTTCCCTTCATACCTACGCAGGCCCCCACGGGATCAATGCGGTCATCGTATGACTCCACAGCCACTTTAGCTCTTTCGCCCGGGTCACGTACAATCTTCCTGATGACAATGAGGCCGTCGAAAATTTCGGGCACTTCAATCTCCAGCAGCTTGGCCAGAAATTCCGGTGAAGTTCTGGAAAGAATAATTACCGGGGTGTTATTTCTCATATCCACTTTTTTCACCACAGCCCTGATTGTTTCACCTTTTTTAAAATAGTCCTGCGGTATTTGTTCGCTTTTGGGAAGTATGAGCTCATTACCCTCTTCATCCAGCAGCAGAATTTCTTTTTTCCAAACCTGGTACACTTCGGCATTTACAATTTCACCAATCCGTTCGCTGTATTTTTTCGCCAGGGCATTTTTCTTCAGATCGCTGATGCGGCTGGCAAGGGTTTGCTTGGCGGCCAGGATGGCGCGGCGGCCGAAATCGTAAAGGTCAACCGGTTCGTAAATCTCTTCACCCACTTCAAAGTCGGGTTCAATCTTCACTGCATCGCTGTAGGCAATTTCGGCCAGCGGGTCATTCACCTGGCCGTCTTCCACAATGGTGCGGCGGCGCATGATCTCCAGGTCGCCTTTTTCTGCGTTTACAATCACATCGAAATTTTCATCGCTGCCGAATTTTTTGCGCAGCAGTGTTTTAAAAACATCTTCCACCACTTTCATCATGGTGGGGCGGTCAATATTTTCGGCCTCCTTAAATTCCTGGAAAGCGTCAATCAGGTTGATGCTGGACATAGCTTGATTTTTGAATATCAAATAACAAATTCCAAATAACAATCCCGATATTTATCGGGACCAAATAACAAAAGAGGAATCATTCTAAAATTTTACCTGGACTTTTGTTGTTTTTATTTCTTCTTTTAAAATTTTATGCTGAATCAGTTCTTTCTTTTGGCCTTTCCCCTTTACTTCTTCCACTACAATTTCGGTTTCGGTGGCGCCCAGCAGCTTTCCTTCTGTTTTCAGCCCGTTTTTCAGCACTACTTCCACCTGCCGGCCGGTATTTTTCAAAAACTGGCGGTGAAGTTTCAGCGGTTCGTCAAGCCCGGGTGATGAAACTTCGAGGGAAAAATCACCGGTTGGATAAAGATTTTCTTCCAGCCATTTGTAAAGAGCCCGGTTGATTTTCGAAAGCCGGTCAATGGCAGCGCCCTGGTCGGCATCCACAAAAACCCTGAAGTTGTTTGTTGGCTTTATCCTTATTTCTACCAGGAAATAGCCCGGTTCTGCAGCCAGCAACTCATTCACTTTATTTTCAATAACCTTCGACTGGTTAGTCTCATTCATAGCTTACATCAACTCCCAGGCACCCTTTTAGAAACCGGGATTAAATGAAGAAGGGAACGGATTCGTTCCCTTCTGTCATTCATTGCCGCAGCAAATGTAACGCAAATACCGGTTATCATCCAAATATTAGTTCTGAGGGGTGCATTCCAAATTGTCGCTTTTGCCCCTATCCCCTGAAGGAGAATAGCAAATTCTCAACCTGATACTCGCCGCCAGATGGCGGAGCCGGGGGCTGATGCAGATCGGAGCTGCGACAATTTGAAATGCACCCGTTCTGACCCGTATGACATTAGTTTAACAGGGCGGCTGCAGGATTTGAAATAACTTTGCCTGATGTTTTTCCGCTATCTTTTATATGCTTTAATAATTTACCTGCTTTACCGGCTTGTATTTGATTTAATCATACCGGTATACAAAACCTCCCGCCGGGTGCGAAAGCAGTTTCAGGAAATGCATGACCGGATGGAAGAAGCGATGAAGCAGCAGTCATCCGCTACTTATTCTTCGAAAGAAAAATCATCTGCCGGCACAAACACTGAAAACAAAAAAGACAAGCCGGGAGATTATATTGAGTTTGAAGAGGTGAAATAA
>CAZDUO010000052.1:0-6416 GCA_964508655.1 uncultured Chitinophaga sp.
GTTTAATAGTGTTTTGTTCGGGTTAGTGAACCAGGAACTCTGTCATAAAAGATCTTCCTCTTTAAACCGGTACTGATTTTTTATCTTTCGCATCACTTCATCCATGCTGGCACGGTGGTCATGCGGCAGCCATTCGCCACGTTCCCATTTGTCCAGCTCACGGTCAATATTTTTCTGCTGCAGCAGCGTCAGTTTTTCCGCCAGCTGGTCGCTCATCTCCTTTTGTTTCCGGTAAAAAACTTTTCGTTTTTCAAATCTTTCTTCCTTGTCTTTTCTTATTTCGTTTTCTTCATTCGCCATGTGCAGCAGCTCTTCTTTTGCCAAAGCAATGTCATAAGGCCCCAGCGGCATAATCAGTTTCGACAACACGGGCCCGGTTTCAATTAAAATGATCAACAGTGAAATGAGCAGGCTGGCCCAAAACACACTGGCCTCTTCCGATGATAAATCAGCCAAAGCTTTATTACGTTCAAGAAATCCCATATTGGCCGACGCCGCTGCTTCAAACTGTTTTCTTTTTTCTTCCATCGAAGCCCTGGCATGGCTGAGAATGCTGTCCTGTGCTTTGATATTTTCTTCAAGCAGCAGCATTTCCGGCGCATACTGCAATTTCGCCTGTGTGTATGCTTCCTGTTTCAGGCGGGTGATTTCTTCAATGCCACGCTGCATGCTGCCGCCGGTGCCGTCGGCTTCCTGCAGGTAAGCGGTTTGCAGCTTGTGCAGCGTATCCCCGATCGCCGACTTTCGACCGAGGAGCCGCTGTCTTTCTTTTTCAGCATCCAGCAATTGGTTTTTATACTCCATGGCCAAAAGACTGTCGTTGAGCCGGATCTTTTCATGGAGGTTTTCGGTCAGCTTCACATTGATTTCCTTTTCAAAAATTTTCATCTCCAGCGGCCGTGCAATCACTATACCGATAAGCAGTGCAAGCGCCAGCCGCGGCATCGCCATCATCAATTGCTTGCGGCGACTTACGCCGTACTTGCGCATGGTACTCACCAGGAAGCGGTCGAAATTAAAAATGATAAGCCCCCAGATGATGGCAAAGCCAATGGTCCAGAACCAGGTTCCAAACACCGTGTAAATGGCATACCCAGCCGACAAGGTTGCCAGTACAAATGTAGCCAGCAGTACAGCGCCCAGCCCGGCGTATTTGCTATGTTCCGATGGAAACTGTTTTAAAATTTTCTGATGCGCCCCGGCACACCACCAAAGGAAATTGCTTTCAACCGGTTTTTTCTTTTCGCCAAACGAATCGTAGGTGTACAGGTCGTTGTCCCGGTAGTTATCGGGATGGCCGTTGTTGGTTTCAGCCATGAGAATTTTTTTTCAGTAAGTAAATGTAGAATTGAAATGCCCGGTTGAAGCTGGAAACAATTAAACGGGTAATACTTTATTTAATTATCGGGGCACTGTTAAGAAAAGAATAAAGGTGATGATGCCAGCATGGGAACCTTGATTAAACGTCCCTTGCCCCGAACGTTCGGGGCTCCGTTTGACTTTCCCAATTCTTATCATCATCATGAATATTCGGTTGCAGATTTGCGGCCGGGTGCAAATGAGAAGTTGAGCTGCTATGGCTTATTTAAAATTCATTTTGAATGAGAACCCCGCACAAGGCAACATATCTTGCCGGCAGCTTTGTAATAAAAAAACAGTTTTACTGTTTACTACGAACATCAGTTCATTTTTATCACCACCCGGTAATTCAAATTGCAATCTCAGCACATCTATTAAACCCGCTGTTTGAAAATTGTAATGATTACTTTGTTTTTCGTTACTGCAGGCCTTTTCCGTTATTGTACTTTGCATCATAAATTTTCAACCAAATAAACTGATGAAAAATAATTTTACGCTTACAACCTCTTTACCAACTGAAGGCTTCTCATTTTTCAGGAAGCAAAAAAAACATCTTGCCAAATCCATACTATTGTTTGTCTTATTAAGCGTTGCCGGTTTTGGCATAGCGCAAAATGCTGACAGCGTAAAACAGCTCATGCATGTGAAAGGCACCATAAGCTTCATGAATAAAGGTATTTCCATCATTCCCACCTTTACACTGGATAAACCTGCAGTGGGTATTAACCTGTCGGTGAGCAGGGGCAACCTGAGTTTTGACCCGGAGCTGCGTTTTGCCATTGACGGAAAACCCTGGGGCTTTGTTTTCTGGTGGCGGTATAAAGTAATCAGCAGCGGACGTTTTACACTCGGCACCGGCGCTCATCCAGCCATTGCCTTCAAAACCACTGCAGTGGTAAAAGACGGGGTTTCAAAAAATGTTTCATCAGGTAAACTCTACGTAGCCGGGGAACTGTCCCCCAATTACCAGCTTTCAAAAAATACCAGCGTCGGCATGTATTACCTGTACGGGCATGGAATGGAAAAGGAGGCAATCCGTAACATGCATTTTATTACCTTCAACAGCCGTATTTCAAATATCAAACTCAGCGACGATTTATACCTGGGCGTAGCTCCGCAAGTGTACTATTTAAAGATGGACGATAAAGGAGGCTATTACTTTTCTTCGGCAATTTCGGCGGCAAAAAGAAATTTCCCGCTTTCAGTTTCGGCAGTGATGAACAAAATCATCCAGACCGATATTACCGCCAGCAAAGATTTTGTATGGAGTGTGAGTCTGAATTATTCATTCAGCAAAAAGATTACCAGCCGATAAAAAGAACAGGGCATGAATGCCGGTTGTTTGAAAATCGTAATTATATCTTTGAACTGCGTTAAAATAATCCGGCCGGATGGAGTTCCTTTGTATACTGAAATCATATCTGGAAAACGATGCACAAGAATGCCTGTTTACTACTCACTTTTTTTTTGGTTGTGCATTCTTCATTTTCACAAAAGACGGACACAACAAAAAGTATCTTCCATTTTAAGGGAGCTGTCACAATTACCACCAAAGGAATTTCATTCATTCCATCTTTTTCACTGGGCAAACCGGCGGCCATTTTTGATCTGTCGATGGGGAAAAGAAAATTGTATTTCGAACCGCAATTGCGGTTTTCTCTCAAAGGAAAACCCTGGTCATTTCTTTTTTGGGGGCGGTATAAACCGATAACCACTGAAAAATTTCAACTGCTTGCCGGCACCCATCTTGGTCTGAATTTCAGGAACGAATCCATTTCAGCAAATGGAGTACCAACCACAGGGCTGGTAGTTCGCCGCTATCTTGCGGCAGAGCTGGCGCCGGCTTATTTTATTTCAAAAAATATAAATATGGGGGTGTATTATTAATATTCACGGGGATTAGACAAAGGCACTACAAATAATACTCACTTTGTTACTATCAACAGCAACATTTCAATTAACAAACCCGGCAGCCGGTTCAATGCCCGCCTCACTCCTCAATTATACTACCTGGCGCTGGATGCAAGGGACGGGTTATTTATTACTTCTGCTATCAGTGTTTCCAGGAGTAATTTACCTCTTTCTGTTCAATGCATCGTTAATAAATCTATTGAGACAGATATTGAAGGAAGTGAAAAATTTTTATGGAACGCCAGTCTCATTTACTCATTTAATAAGAACTATGTCCGGCGGTAAAACAGCGAAAGAATACGTAAGTTTGTGGGAGATGCGTCAGGTGGAAACTATAGAGGAATTCTACAAACGGAAATTCGATTGGATACCGGATAACCTCCGCAATGAGATAGGGCATTTCAATATTTTCAAATTGCAGCCGTATGTTGAAGGCCAGCCTCCATCTGATCCATACAGGCGGCGTGATTTTTACAAGATCATGCTGGTTATGGGTAACAGCGAGGTACATTATGCAGATAAAGTGTACCAGGTAAAGAAGCAAGCTTTATCATTTTCCAACCCGTTTATACCGTATAAGTGGGACCACCTGGATAAAATACGCAGCGGCGTGTATTGCATTTTCAACCAGCACTTTTTTCATCAGTATGGGAATTTGAACCAGTATTCGGTTTTTCAGCCGGAAGGAACCCATTTGTTTGAATTAACGGATGAACAAACCGGGCAGGTGGAAAATATCTTTCAACGGATGTTTGATGAAATCAGCTCTGATTATGCACATAAATACGATGTGCTGCGCAACCTGGTGTTTGAGCTGATTCATTTTGCCCTGAAGCTGCAGCCTGTTGCAAAAGCAGACGGGCAGCCGCTGAATGCATCCAAAAGAATTTCCTCTTTGTTTTTGGAATTACTGGAACGGCAATTTCCCATTGATGAAAATCACCCGGTTTTACAGTTCCGGTCTGCTTCTGATTTTGCCAGGCAATTAAATGTCCATGTCAATCATTTGAACCGTGCTGTAAAAGAAACAACCGCTAAGACAACTTCCCGGATCATCGCCGAAAGAATCTTACAGGAAGCGAAAATTTTACTGAAACACAGCCCGTGGAATGTTTCGGAGATTGCGTATGCATTAGGATTTGCTGAAACCACACATTTCAACAATTTCTTTAAGAAGCATGTGCAGCTGAGCCCGCTGAAATTCCGGCATATTTAACCGGGTATAAAAATAACATCCGGCAGGGGCCACATTGCACTATTGATAATTTGATAAATTGGTTTGCGTGCAAAATTTACTTCAAATGAATCACAGGAAAGCCGTTTATTAAAAAAATATTTTTTAAAAAATGACCAAAGAAATCAGGAATATCATCAGGGCATGTGAGACTGCACAGCTGGAAGGCCGGCAAACAGCCCTTGCCACCGTGGTGCATGTGGAAGGTTCATCCTACCGCCGGCCGGGTGCAAGAATGCTGATTGAGGAGAATGGCCAGCTGACCGGCGCTATCAGCGGTGGCTGCCTGGAAGGTGATGCGCTGCGCAAAGCACTGCTGGTGATGACTGAAAAAAAATCAAAACTGGTAACGTACGATACCATGGATGACGATGATGCAAAGTTTGGTGTGGGTCTCGGTTGCAATGGCATCATCCAGGTGCTGATAGAACCAATTGATGCCGGCAACTCCAATAACCCAATTCAATATTTAAAATGGGTAAATGGAAAACGGGAAAAGTCGGTTCTGGTAAGCCTGTTTTCCCTGCTGGATAAAAAAGACCCGCAATATGGCACCTGTATGCTGCTGAAAGAAGATGGCCATCTTATGGAGCATGCACCTGTGATGAAAGATGTGCTGCTGGCTGATGTACATGTAGCGATGGTGAATGAAACCACATCATTTAAAAATTATATTTCAGAAAACCAGAACCTCACGGCTTTTATTGAAATGATAAAGCCGCCGGTTTCACTCATTATTATTGGTGCCGGTAATGATGTAGTTCCGCTGGTGGATATGGCAGAAGTTCTCGGCTGGGAAACCATGGTGATTGACGGGCGGGCCAACCTGGCTAAAAAAGAAAGATTTACCGGCGGTTGCCGGGTACTTGTATCAAAACCGGAACAGGCGCTGGAGCAGGTAACTATAGATAAGCAGACAGCTTTTTTGCTGATGACGCACAATTATAATTACGACATGGCCATACTTCGCCGGCTGCTCCAGATGCATGTGCCCTACATTGGTATGCTGGGCCCGAAAAAGAAACGGGAAAGAATGCTGGATGAATTGAAAGAAGAAAGACTGCTGTTTTCGGAACAGCAGCTTGCTGTGTTGCACAGTCCTGTGGGGCTTGACATAGGGGCCGAAACATCGGAAGAGATTGCCCTGTCAATTTTAGCGGAAATAAAAGCTTTTTTTGCTGATAAGGATGTCATGTCGCTGCGCACTATCAAAGAAGTAATTCATCCACGTTCGGCCACTGCCATTGAAGAAGTAAAGCTGGCATCAAAAACATAGATTGCCATTAACAACTAATAATACAGTAATAATAGTGCTGGCTGCCGGGGCATCAACCCGCCTGGGCAGTCCGAAACAGTTGATGCTGCATAAAGGAAAATCATTATTAAAACATGCGGTAGAGGAAGCTATGAATTCGCAGGCTCAATCGGTTGTTGTTGTGCTGGGGGCAAATGCTGAAATTTTATTAAAAGAAATAAATGAAACCAGGGTGACATTGGTTAAAAATGCTGAATGGCAGGAGGGGATGGCTTCTTCAATAAGAGCGGGGTTAAATACGGTTATCAAAAAATCACCATCGGCAGATGCAGTAATTTTAATGGTTTGCGATCAGCCTTTTGTGTCAGCTGCGGTACTGAATGATTTAATAAGCACACAGCAAAAAACCGGCAAACCCGTAGTGGCATGCAATTATGGTGATACTATCGGCCCGCCGGCACTTTTTCATCAATCGCTTTTTGATGAATTAATACAATTGGAAGGTGATGTTGGCGCACGGAAAATAATTCTGCAGCATAGTGGTGAAGTTGCAACTGTTTATTTCCCCGAGGGAAAAATTGATATTGATACGGAGGCGGATTACAATGCTTTGTTATAAAGTTTGCGGTTGCCAAATTCAGCCATCGGTCATCCAAC
>CAZDUO010000052.1:6516-22029 GCA_964508655.1 uncultured Chitinophaga sp.
CCGGATACATGCGGTTGGTAATCGGCAAATCCTGCAAGCGGATTTAACCACACCAGTTTTTTGCAATGGACATGGATGAACTTCATATTGGTTTTTATCAAATCAATATTACCTGTATCCCATCCGTCGCTCAGGATGATGACGATAGTTTTTGAGTCAAGCATTTTTCTGCTGTATTCTTTCACAAAAGAAGCCAACGCCTCGCCGATGCGTGTACCGCCGCTCCAGCCGCTGTTTTCAGCGCTTAGCAAATCCATTGCCTCATCAAAACTTTTCTGTTTCAGTAGGGGGGTTATCCTTTTTAAGGATGTGCTGAAAACAAATGTTTCCATGCGGCGATACACCTGTTGAAAAGCGAACATAAACTGGATAAGAAATGCAGAGTAGAGTTCCATTGACCTGCTGACATCACACAGCAGTACAAGGTTGACACGGTGGCGTTTGGGCCGGTGGTGAACGATGTCCAGCAGTTCGCCGCCGCGGCGCAGGTTTTTGCGTAGTGTTTTTCGTAAATCAGGAAAATCTGTTTTGGCTGAAAATTCAAACCGCCGGTTTGTTTTGGCCGCCAGTCGTTTTGCAAGAGCCCTGATGATTTGCATGAGTTCATCCACTTCATCTTCAGGCACGGTGGAAAAATCTTTTTGCGACAAATTTTCCCGGATGCTGCAGGTGGCAGTTGATTCTGTTTCTTTATTCTTATCTCCATGCAGCCATGTGTTCAGCGATTTAAAGCTGGCAGCAGGTTGAAATGAATTTTTTTTTGCCCCGTCTTCTTTCAGTTTTGCATCCGCTGCTTTTCCCGTTTCATTCCAGTATTGCAGGTAAAAATCATCAAATTCATCCAACTGGGTTTTGCTGCGGCAGAGTGTAGCTTTCAGTGAAAGACGGAAAATGTCATTGTGGCTGTAATCAATAAACTGCAGGGCCGACAAAGCTGTTGCTTCTTCTTCCATTCCAATTGTAAATCCTTTTCGCCGCAGGAATCGGCAGAACTGAACGATGTTTTTGGAGAGAGAGGTTGAGCGGGTAATCATTGATTCACTATTGCAAAGGTTGCCGGTAAGAAAAAACGGGTAACCGGTAACTCAGATTTTTGAATACACACCGGTTTTTTCCATCAATTCACTCAGGGAGAGCTGCACCTGTCTTGTATCTTTCCAGTCTTTCAGCACTACGCCGAGGGTTTGTTCAATAATATTTTTATCAAGATGGTCTATGTGCAGTGAGGAGAGAGCCGCAGCCCAGTCAAGCGTTTCGGCAATGCCGGGTGTCTTTTCCAGTTTGAAGGTGCGCAGTTGCTGCATGAAGGTTGTGATTTGTTCGGCAAGTTTTTTGTCAATACCCGGCACTTTGTTTTTTACTATCGTCCATTCTTTTTCGAAAGTCGGATAGTCAATGTATAAATAAAGACAACGCCTGCGCAATGCTTCGCTCAGCTCTCTTGTACGGTTGCTTGTGAGTATTACCTGCGGTATATACGTGGCTTTGATGGTGCCCGTTTCGGGTATGGTAATTTGCCAGTCGCTGAGCACTTCCAGCAAAAAGCTTTCAAACTCTTCATCGCTGCGGTCTATTTCATCAATCAGCAGCACCGGCTGGCGGTGATGAGTGATGGCCTGCAGCAAAGGCCGCTTCATCAAAAAGCTGTCGCTGAAAATGGTTTTTTCTTTTTCTTCCACCGGTTGCTCGTTATGCTCCGCCATTTTCAGGTGCAGCAACTGGCGCTGGTAATTCCACTCATACAGTGCATGGGTGGCATCTAGCCCTTCGTAGCATTGCAGGCGGATTAAATCGGTTTGCAGGGCAGCTGCCATCACTTTTGCTATTTCCGTTTTACCCACGCCGGCGGGTCCTTCCACCAGCAGTGGTTTGTTTAATTGCAGGGAAAGAAAAACAGACATGGCCACGCTGTCGTCGGTGATGTAGCCCTGCTGGAGCAACATTCTTTTTATATCTTTTATTTCGGGCATATCGTAAGTTAAATAAAACAGACAAGGCGGCATTACTACCGCCTTGTTTATAAAAAATTTTTATGCCATCGCCTGCAGCGCTTTTTTCAGGTACACACTGGCCAGGTGCCGGCGGTATTCTTCCGAGGCATAATGGTCGCTTAAAATATTTACACCTTGTAATGCTGCGTTTTGTGCTGCTGCAATTGTCTCGGCAGTGATGGGTTTTCCGGAAACGGCATTTTCAGCGCCGATGTCGCGGAAGGCATTGTCTGAAATACCGGTGAAGGCGATATTGGTTTTGCCATCGGGGAAACGCATGACGGCGCAGCCAACGATAGCAAATCGGGAAGCAGGCTGTTCAAATTTCTGGTAAAATGATTTTGTGCCTTTGGGCGGGTGGGGTATGCGTATGGCTAAGATGATTTCATCATCCTGCAAAGCGGTAGAGAAAAGACCGGTGAAAAATTCAGCAGCTTTTATTCTTCGCTTGCCGTTTTTGCCCTGCACTTCGATGGCGGCATCAGCTGCCAATACCAGCGGCGGCCAGTCTGCAGCGGGATCGGCATGTGCCAGGCTGCCGCCGATAGTGCCGTGATTGCGCACCTGCATATCGCCAATCACAGCTGCCCCGGAAGCAAAAAAAGGAACTAAGTTTTCGATGAGATGGTCGCTTGCAACTTCGGCATGGGTGGTGGCAGCTCCAATAACTATTTCACCGTTTTCTTCTTTTATTCCTTTGAGTGCGGCAATGCCTGCGATGTCCACCAGTTTGGAAGGCTGTGCCAAACGGAACTTCATAGCCGGTAACAGGCTGTGACCACCGGCAAGAATTTTACTGTTGTCTGATAAAGCGGCAATGGCTTCATCCACGGTTTTCACTTTTTGATAATCGAAGGCGACAGGTATCATTTTACTTAGTTTGAAAGTTTAAAAATATTCAAGCTGCGGGCTGTGAGCCGCGAGCTTATAGTCTAAGGGCTCACAACTCGAAGCTTCTGGCTCATAGCTTATTCTTTCATTGCCCTCCACACTCTCTCTGGTGTTAATGGCATGCGGATGTCTTTCACTTTGTAACCACCACTCCAGAGTGCATCAATCACTGCGTTTACTATTGCCGGTGTGGAGCCGATTGTGCCGGCTTCACCTGCCCCTTTTACACCAAGCGGATTGTGCGGACATGGTGTGACCTGGCTGCCGGTTTCAAACATGGGAAAATCATCGGCCCGCGGCATGCAGTAATCCATATAAGATGCATTGGTGAGCTGGCCATTTTCATCGTAGCTGGCGCCTTCAAACAATGCCTGCCCCACACCCTGCGCCACGCCGCCATGAATCTGGCCTTCCACAATCATCGGGTTGATAACATTGCCCACATCATCCACTGCAATAAAACGGTTCAATCTCACCCGCCCTGTTTCTTTATCCACTTCCACTACTGCCATATGACATCCGAAGGGGTAAGTGAAGTTGGCGGGGTCGTAAAAGCTGCTGAAGTCAAGACCCGGCTCCAAATCTTTGGGATAATGATGCGGCACATAAGCTGTGAGAGCCACATTGCCAAATGGAACAGACCGGTCCGTTCCTTTCACCGTAAATTTTCCGTTTGCAAAATCAATATCCTGGGCGCCGGCTTCAAGCAAATGAGCAGCAATTTTTTTCCCTTTCTCAATTATTTTATCAATGCTTTTTAAAATGGCAGTGCCACCAACCGCAATACTTCTTGAGCCATAAGTCCCCATTCCAAACGGGACTTTTTCTGTATCGCCATGCACAATCTCAATATCATCCATGCTAATGCCAAGTTTATCAGCAACCACCTGTGCAAAAGTTGTTTCATGCCCCTGGCCATGGGAGTGTGATCCGGTAAACACACTTACTTTGCCCGTGGGTTGAACACGTACATATCCGGATTCAAACAATCCGGCTCTGGCGCCTAATGAGCCTACAACGGCTGATGGTGCTATGCCGCATGCTTCGATGTAAGTGGAGAAACCAACACCCAGCAGCGTATCATTATTCGCGGCTTCCTTCTGCGCTCTGCGAAAATCATCATAGCCGAGTTTTTCCAGCCCCTTTTTCAAAACACCTTCATAATTTCCGCTGTCGTATTGCAATGCGACTTGTGTTTGATAACCCGGTTGATTCACGCCGTCAAATGGAGGAATGAAATTTTTGAAGCGCAGTTCGGCCGGGTCTCTGTTCATTTCATGTGCAGCAAGGTCAATAAGTCTTTCAAGCAGGTAAGTTGCTTCGGGTCTTCCTGCGCCACGGTAAGCGTCAACAGGCGTTGTGTGAGTAAAAGCGGCTGTCACATCCACATTAATTTTTGGAGTAGTGTATAAACCTTGTAATAATGTGCCATGCAAATATGTAGGCACGCAACTGCCGAAGGTGGAAAGATAAGCACCGAGATTTGCAAAGGTCTTTACACGTAAGGCAACAATTTTCCCATTGCTGTCAAAACCCATTTCTGCTTTGGTAATATGGTCACGGCCATGGGCATCAAGCAAAAAGCTTTCTGTTCTCTCTGCAGTCCATTTCACGGGCCTCCCGATTTGTTTGCTGCACCAGGTAAGCAGTGCCTCTTCGGTATAGTGAAAAATTTTACTACCAAAGCCGCCACCCACATCGGGACTTATCACTCTTACTTTGTGCTCAGGAATACCGAGTACAAATGCACACATCAGCAAACGGATGACATGTGGATTCTGGCTGCTTGTATATAACGTGTATTTGTCATTGATAGCATCATAGGAGCTGTTATAACAGCGTGGTTCAATAGCATTCGGTACCAACCGTTGATTGACGAATTCGAGAGTGGTTACATGTGCAGCGCTACTCATCGCAGCATTCACTTCATCAATCGGGTTACCCAATGCCCAGTCGTAACAAATATTATCCGGCACATCATCATGCACCAGCGGAGCGCCGGGCTGTGTGGCTTTAAAAGCGTCAACTACGCAGGGTAGTTCTTCATATTCCACATTCACGGCCTGGGCGGCGTCCACTGCCAGTTCTTTCGATTCAGCAATTACGATGGCAATGGCGTCACCCACATGTCTTGCTTTATCGGCTACCAGCAGCGGGTGTTTGGGTTCCTTCATGGTATCGCCGTTTTTAAAATTCACCTGCCAGCCGCAGGGCACACCATTCAGGTGAGCCACATCAGTGCCGGTGTATATGGCCACCACGCCGGACATTGCTTTGGCCGCAGCCGTGTCCACAGTTACAATTTTTGCATGCGCATACTGGCTGCGCACAAAAGCCGCGTAAGATTGCTGCGGCAGAATGATGTCATCGGTGTACTGGCCGTGGCCTGTAGTGAACCGTTTATCTTCCACCCGCTTTACGGATTTTCCAATCAGGCCGCCGGTGGGGGGCAATCCGTTACCATTATGTTTACTCATAAGGCTACCTCCTTTTTGGGTTTGCGGGCACGGGGAGCACTCATTTTTTCAGCGGCGTACTGAACGGCTTTCACAATATTGTGATACCCGGTGCAGCGGCAGAAGTTGCCTTCCAGGGCTTCACGTATTTCTGCTTCTGTTGGTTTTCGGTTATGGCTCAGCAGATCGGCCGCGGTCATTATCATGCCCGGGGTGCAAAAGCCGCATTGCAGTCCATGACATTCATTGAAGGCCTGCTGCAGCGGGTGCAGTTCGCCGTTTTTGGCCAGCCCTTCAATGGTGGTAATCTTGCACCTGTCGGCTTGCACGGCCAGCATGGTACAGCTCTTGGTAGCTTTACCGTTCACCAGTATGGTGCAGGCGCCACAACTGCTGGTATCACATCCTACATGGGTGCCGGTAAGCCGGAGCACATCACGCAGGTAATGCACCAGCAACATCCGCGGTTCCATTTTATCCGTGTGTTTAATGCTATTAATTGTCAGGGAAATTTTTGTACTCATGGAGGTTAAATTTTTTTATGAAGAAGATTTTGTTTCCGTGTCATTTGAAAATTGAAAACTGAAAATTATGTAATGATTTTTTTCCTCTATTGCTCATCAGCCAATCAATAATGGTTCTTCTACTAAGATCCAGGCTTGAGGTGAAGGACATGTGGGGGTCTTATTTCACCAGTTGCTTTTCCAGCTCCTTATCCAGGTTTTCAAAAAACTTTTTTGTAAGGGTATTTGCGACGCCGCCCAGCACTCTTTGTCCCATACCGGCCAGCAGACCGGCAAGTTTTACATCGCCGTTAAAACTGATTTCGGTTTGTGAATCGTTTACCGGCATTAAATCGATATTAATAGCCGCATTGGCCTTGCCGATACCACTAGATTGCTGTACTTTCAGAATAAATCCTTTAGGTTCTGTTACATTTTCCAGTTGAAGATTGCCGGTAAAGGAACCGTTGATTAATCCGAGTTTTATATCAATAAACGATTTGAAAGTATTGTAATCGGTTTTTTCAAGCCGGGAGATTCCCGGAATTATCCGGGCCAGCGTACCGGTATCCATCAGCATTGACCAAAGCAGAGTTGGAGTTGCATTCACTATATGCCTGCCAGAAAGCTGCATGCGCTGGATTAAAGATTGATGAGTAAGAACTCCCAAAGTTTCTTTTGGGATCCTACTATTAAGTTATGCAAAATTCCGTTGCGCCAAATTTTTTTTTCCAGGTTGTTGAAACGGCTGCATACCGGTATTTACAATCCTTAACTGTGAAGGTTTAAAATTTGAATAAATTCCACTGCTCATATATTTTCAAAAATTCAATGCCGGCTGCAAGGAAATAAATAAATTTGTCGTCCCAATAGTTGGCAAAATGATTCTTGACAATTATAATCGCATTCATAACTATCTCCGCATTTCACTGACGGACAATTGCAACCTGCGCTGTTTTTACTGCATGCCGGAGGAAGAATATGAATTTACACCGGCTTCACGGCTGATGCAGAAAGAAGAGATAGAGACGCTGGCTAAAATCTTTGTAAGCCTGGGTGTGAATAAAATCAGGCTGACAGGTGGTGAACCCCTGGTGCGGAAAGATGCCGGGGAAATCATTCTTGCTTTATCCAAACTGCCGGTGAAGCTGACCATGACTACCAACGGCTCCCGGCTGCATGAGTATGTTGACATACTGGAGCAGGCAGGCATGCATTCACTCAATATAAGCCTCGATACGCTGCAGCCGGAAAAGTTTCAGCTCATCACCCGGCGAAACCAGTTTGATAAAGTATATAATAACATCCAGCTTCTGCTGAAAAAGGATTTTCACGTAAAAGTTAATATGGTTGTGATGAAGGGCCTGAATGATAACGAGATTCCTGGTTTTGTGGAATGGACCAAACAGCAGCCGGTGCATGTACGTTTTATCGAGTTCATGCCTTTTGCAGGCAACCGGTGGACGAGCAATAAGGTATTTACCTTGCACGAAATGCTGCAGGTGATAAAAGAAAAGTATGAAGTGGAGCGCCTGCAGGATGAAAAAAATGCCACCGCCAAAGGCTACCGGGTCCCGGGCCATGCAGGCACTTTTGCCATCATCAGCACCATGAGCGCCAACTTCTGCAGTACTTGTAACCGCATACGGCTGACAGCCGATGGTAAAATGAAAAACTGCCTGTTTGCAGAAAAGGAAACCGATTTGTTAACGCCGCTGCGCAGGGGAGAGGATGTGGTTTCTTTGATTCATCAGAACATCCGCAGCAAGGCGAAAGAGCTGGGCGGGCAGTTCACTACCGATTTTGAACATCTTCATCCCGAAGAAATTCATAACAGGAGCATGATTACAATTGGGGGGTAAAATACTCCCAATCCGTTAAAGGAGGCTTGCGAACAGCGATTTAAAATGTAATATTGTTTTCATGGGTCAAATAAGTAAAACCTTTTAAATACCCCCTTGAGGGGATAAGGGAATGATTTCCGTCACCGAAGCCAAAAAAATTATCTCAGAAAGTGTTTCTTCACTACTGCCTGTTGTTTTGCCATTGAAGCAGGCAGCCGGTTTGGTATTGGCAGAAGATATTTATGCTTCCACCGATATTCCTGTCTTCCCCCAATCATCCATGGACGGTTTTGCATTTTGTTTTGCCGACTGGCAGAAAAATAAAAAATTAAAAATCACCGGCAAAATAGCGGCAGGCAACAGCGAAAGCTTTACTCTTGCTCCCGGCAATGCGGTACGCATTTTTACCGGGGCTGCAGTACCTGCCGGCGCCGATACGGTAGTGATGCAGGAAAAAATAAAAACGGCAGATGGAGAATTGATTATTGAAGATGAATGGCTGCAGCAGGGAGCCAATGTGCGGCCTGAAGGTTCTGAAATCAAAGCCGGGGCTTTGGCATTGGAAAAAGAAACAACTTTATCTCCCGCAGCCATTGGTTTTTTGGCCGGTATTGGTATCCCGGCAGTGAAAGTGTATCCCAATCCTTCCGTCAGTATTATCGTCACTGGTAATGAACTGCAGGAACCGGGCAAGCCATTACAGTATGGCCAGGTATATGAATCCAATTCGTTTTCATTGATAGCAGCCTTGCAGCAGTTACATATTCTTCAGCAGCAGGTTTATCATGTCACCGACAAGCCGGAAGAAGTAATCAGCGCTTTGGAAAATGCATTGCAACAAAGTGATTTGGTGATGCTCACCGGCGGCATCAGCGTCGGCGATTACGACTTTGTATTACAGGCAGCCACACAATGCGGTGTGGAGAAAATATTTCATAAAGTAAAACAACGGCCGGGCAAGCCGTTATATTTTGGAAAGAAAGGAGACAAACCTGTTTTTGGCTTGCCCGGCAATCCATCCTCTGTTATAACCTGTTTCTATCAATTTGTTGTTCCGGCAATGGAGAAACTGAGCAAAAGAAAAATCACTTTGCAAATGATTAAAGCGCCGTTATCCAAATCATTTAAGAAAGCCGCAGGGCTGACACATTTTTTAAAAGCCGTGTACGATGGCAACACGGCAACTCCCCTGAGTGCGCAGGAATCGTACCGCCTCAGTTCATTTGCTACTGCCAACTGCCTGGTGCAGGTAAATGAAGAAGTGACTATAGTTAAAGAAGGTGAATTAGTTGATGTACATTTATTGCCGGCTTAAATTTACCGGGTGGAAACAATCGTCGTTTTTTACTTACTTCTTTTTCTTGTCGCATTCCTTTATTCATCGGTGGGGCATGGCGGTGCCAGCGGCTATCTTGCCCTTATGGCGTTGTTCAGCATTTCAACCGATGTGATGAAGCCGACCGCCTTGCTGCTGAATATTTTTGTTTCGCTTATTTCATTTCTCCAGTTTTACCGGGGAGGACATTTCAACCTGAAATTATTCCTGCCCTTTGCCATCGCTTCTGTGCCGGCGGCGTATGCCGGCGGGATCATTACTGTTGACGCAGAGTTGTATAAAAGAATACTCGGTTTGTTGCTCTTGATACCCATTGCCCGGTTTTTATTTTTTGCCAACATCCATGTGCATGAAATCAGGAAATCAAATACCGGAATATCCCTGCTGATTGGTGCCGCCATCGGTTTTCTATCAGGGCTTATCGGAATCGGCGGAGGTATTATTTTATCGCCTGTCTTACTGCTGCTGAAGTGGTCAGACCTGAAACAAACCGCCGCTATCAGCGCCCTGTTCATTTTTGTCAATTCGTTGTCAGGGCTCGGCGGACAATTGACAAAGGGAATTCATTTCAGCCCCGATATGTATGCTTATGTTGCAGTGGCTTTTGCAGGAGGCGTTTGTGGGGCCTATTTCGGTTCGCTGAAATTCAGGCAGGATATTTTAAAATACCTGCTGGCAATGGTTCTTATCGTTGCGGCATATAAATTAATATTTACAAACGCATAATGCAGATAGGACGTACATAAAATACGTTCCGGCAATGTGATTTCTGAGTAAATTTGTTACCCGGTTTATTTTATATGCAAATCCAGGTTATTTTGTTCGGGCAGCTGGCTGATATAGCAGGGCATACTGTTATTGTAAATGATATTTCAGATACCGATAGCCTGGTAAATTCGTTGCACAAGAGCTACCCGGAACTGGCAAATGCCAAATACATAATAGCGGTTAACAGGCAGGTAATTAATAAGAATACAGGGTTAACAGCGGATAGCGTGGTGGCCCTGCTGCCGCCTTTTTCCGGAGGATGAAATGAATGAACCATATAAATATGAGCGTTACCATCGGCAGGTAATTTTACCGGAATTTGGCAAAGAAGGCCAGCTGAAACTTCTGCAGGCAAAAGTGCTTGTAGTTGGCGCCGGAGGTTTGGGGTGCCCGGTATTGCAGTATTTAACAGCGGCAGGTGTGGGCACCGTGGGTATTGTGGATGATGACGTGGTGGCGCTTAACAATCTTCACCGCCAGGTATTGTATTCAGTAAATGATATAGGGTTGTCAAAAGCAGAAAGAGCTGCACATATTTTACAGCAATTGAACCCCGAAATAAATATCCTTTCTTGCAACGAAAGGCTCTCTACCCGGAATGCATTTACCATTTTTGAAGATTACGATGTCATTGTTGACGGCACGGATAATTTTTCCACACGCTACATGATTAATGACGCTTGTGTATTGCTGAATAAACCTTTGGTTTATGGTGCTATTTCGCAGTTTGAAGGACAGGTGGCAGTATTTAATTACAGGCAAAGCGAAAACGATGAAGCGGTGAATTACCGCGACCTGTTTCCCCATCCGCCCAAAGAAAATGAAGTACTGAACTGCGCCGAAGCCGGCGTGCTGGGCGTATTGCCCGGTATCATCGGCAGCATGATGGCGAATGAAACCATCAAAATCATTACCGGCATAGGCGAGCCGCTGACCAACCAGCTTTTGATGTATAATGCACTGACCAGCCAGGTTTACCAGCTGGGTTTATCGGCAAGAAAAGATACCCGCTTGCTGATTCCGAATGATGAAGCGGCTTTTTTGAAAACAGATTATGAATGGCTTTGCTCTGCACAGCCGGCCGATTGTGAAATTGATGCAGGTACGTTTAACAACCTCTTATCAAAAGAAAAAATTCAGGTGATTGATGTGAGAGAGCTCAGCGAACTGCCTGAAGTGAATGAATTTGCACATATAAAAATTCCGCTTGCGACGCTGTCGGAAAATTTATCGCTTATTAATTCGGATACAGTAGTGGCCTTCTGTCAGACGGGCAAGCGAAGCCTGCAGGCGGCCCGGATTTTATCCGGAATTTTTGGGGACAGAAAAAAAATTTACAGTTTGCGGGGAGGCATTTTACAGTGGAAACAACAACACAAACAGCCGGCATGAAGGAAAGAAAGCCCAAAAACATTTTTGTGCAGGGACCGGTTACTGCGGCTTTTATTGCCGGCAGCATTCAAAAGCACAGCACGAAAACCGGTATCGGCGGCCACAGTATTTTTTTAGGCCAGGTGCGGGCCGATAAAATTGACGGCAAAGAAGTTTCCTGCATTGAATACACAGCCTACGAAGAAATGGCGCTGGAAAAAATGCATGTTATCCGCGAAGAGATGTTTGCAAAATATGATCTGACCTGCATGCATGTGTATCATAGTTTGGGAAAAGTAAATGCAGGTGAAATCAGTTTGTTTGTGTTTACGTCATCGGCTCACCGCAAGGCTGCCATGGATGCCTGCGAGGAAACGGTGGAAAAAATAAAAGCCGAACTGCCGGTGTGGGGGAAGGAATTGTTTGCTGATGAATCCTATCAGTGGAAATCTCCAAACCACAACCCCCAAACTCCCTAAAGGGAGTTTTGGAGTCTCATGTTCGGATTGGCTTTAAAAGGCTGTCGGTTTTCAAGAATGAAAATATTCAATTGAAGAAAAATGATATTCAGAAACAAAATAATTTTTCGAAAACCGGAGAGTAAATAACCCCCTTTAGGGGGTTTGGGGGCATCTATGATCAACATCACCCATAAAATAAACAGTTTAAGAAAGGCAATAGCCACAGCCATTGTTTCTGTTTCAAAACAGGAAACAATAGATGCTGTAAAAAATAAAACGGTTCCCAAAGGCGATGTATTTGAATTTTCAAGGGCAGCCGGTCTGCTGGCCATTAAAAAAACAAGCGATGTCATTCCCGATTGTCATCCGCTGCCGGTAGAATATGCTGCAATCAGGCATGAAATAGACGGACTGAACATCATCATTACGGTTGAAGTACATACAATTTACAAAACAGGGGTGGAGGTGGAAGCGATGCATGGTGCTGCCGTTACGGCACTTACTATTTATGATATGCTGAAGCCTATTGACAAAGCAGGGGAAATAGGAAACATAAAATTATTACATAAGGAAGGAGGCAAATCGGATCGTTTGAAGGATGCAGATACCGGGCTTACCTGTGCGGTTATTGTATGCTCAGATACAATTTCAAAAGGTGAAGGAACTGATACCGCAGGAAAAGCGGCTGTAGAAAGACTAAGGCAGTATGGAATAAAAACAGTTGCTTATGAAATCATTCCTGATGATATGGCAACCATACGTTCTAAAGCAGAAACACTGAGTGCTGCTGATATTGATCTGTTGTTGTTTACCGGCGGCACCGGCTTGTCGGCACGGGATATGACGCCGGAAGCCATCTCACCATTAATTGATACACTTGTTCCTGGCATTATGGAAGCGCTTCGTCATTATGGCCAGGAGCGGATGCCCTACGCCATGCTGTCGCGGGGTGTTGCCGGGTTTATAAAAAATTCGCTGGTCATCACTTTGCCG
The DNA here is from genome assembly GCA_964508655.1 of uncultured Chitinophaga sp. Lineage (GTDB taxonomy): Bacteria > Bacteroidota > Bacteroidia > Chitinophagales > Chitinophagaceae > VBAS01. Next base: position 19,131 of record CAZDUO010000052.1, read on the forward strand.
GGTTCACACAGGGCGGTGCATGAAGCAATGGATGCATTATTTCCTCATATACTTCATGTGTTCAAAGTGCGTTCGGGGTACAGGCATACTACACCAGGCTGAGAGATTCCGCTTAAATTCATTGTACACGGTGTTATTTTTTTTTGATATTTCAACAGTGTAGGGCTCCATTAATTCAGCATCCTGTACTCATTCGGCGTATGCCCTGTCTTTTGTTTAAAGAGTCGTGTGAAGTGCTGCGGATACTTAAAACCCAATTCATAAGCAATTTCACTCACTGATTTGTTTGGGTCAAATATTTTTTCTTTCGCCATATCAATCACTTTTGCCTGTATGTACTCCTGTGCTGTCTTGCCTGTTTCTTTTTTTACCAGGTCTCCAAAATAATTTGCTGATAAATTTAACTCACTTGCACAAGAGGCAACAGAAGGCAAACCAATACGCTGTGGTTTATCAGATTGATAATATTCGTTTAGCAGATTTTCAAACTTTTCTAAAATTCCTTTGTTCACATTATCACGGGTAATAAACTGGCGATCATAAAAACGAACGCAGTAATTCAGAAACAAATCAATATTTGCAACAATAAGTTTCTTGCTATGCTTGTCAACCGATTGGTTTAATTCATATTCAATTTTAGATAAACAGTCCATTACAATCTGCCTTTCACGTTCTGATAAATGCAGCGCTTCATTGGATTGATAACCGAAAAAATTGTAGTTGTGGATATGCCTGCCAAGTGAAGTGCCATGAATGAGATCAGGATGAAATACCAGTGCATAACCTTTGGGTTGATATACTCCCAAGTTTTCAAATTCCATCACCTGCCCGGGTGAAACAAAAACTAATGTGCCTTCCTGGTAGTCGTAGTAATTGCAACCATATTTCAGATCGCCGCATTTTATTTCTTTAAGAAAAATACAATACAGACCATAATTAATTTTAACGGTCTTACAACCGCCCCATGACCTTGGTGCGGCTTTTGAAAAATCAATTACGCTTACCAGGGGGTGCAGCGTTTCATGATTATTCAGGGCATTGTATTCACTTACGGTATCAAACTTGAAAACCTTTTCCATACTTTCTGGTTTAATTATAAAACAAATTTAAACAATCAATCACAAGGTCAGCGAACATTGTATTCATATCAGTAACAATGGTAGATAAAACCGTAATCTGTATACCACTCAGCTATTAAAATCCTATGACCTTTACAACTTGGGTAAATAAGACAGGGACATTCAAGAAATAGAGTGAAACAAAAATTGCCATCATGAAAAAAATTGGAATTGGAATTTCATTGCTGATTGCTTGCACATCGCATGCTCAAAAAACGGATACGATAGCTGGTCCTATAATTCGAATTACATCAGGCGACTTACGTGGCATTACGGTTGGCGATGTTACCAGTTTCAAAGGAATTCCATACGCATCAGCACCCATTGGTGAATATAGATGGCGGCCACCGCAACCGGTAAAAGCATGGCAGGGAGTGAGGGATGCAAATAAGTATTGCGCAGATTGTGCACAGGGTGGTTTTCAGCGAACTGCTTCCGGCATTGCTGCAAACTCATCTGAAGATTGTCTTTTTCTTAATGTGTGGACTACGGCTTCAGCAACAAAGCAATCAAAATTACCCGTGATGGTTTGGATACACGGAGGGGGTTTCACAGGTGGCAGTGGTTCAGATGCAGGTTCGGCAGGCGATGCATTTGCAAAACAAGGCGTAATTTTAGTAACGATTAATTATCGCCTCGGCCGACTTGGTCATTTTGCTTTCCCCGCTTTGAGCAAAGAACATCCGGAAGAATACAAAGGCAGTTATGCGTATATGGACCAGATCGCTGCACTCAAGTGGATCAAGGAAAACATTACAGCATTTGGTGGTGATCCAAAAAACGTGACCATCTTCGGTTTTTCTGCAGGCGGAGTTTCTGTACATTCACTTTTAACCATACCGGCTGCAAAAGGCCTTTTTCATAAAGCTATCAGTGAATCGGGTGGAGGACGAGACGGTGTTCTCACCGGCAGGCCGATAAATAAAGAAAATGCTGATCCTTTTTATACTGTTTCGGCTGAAACAGTTGGGATAAACTTTGCACGCAAACATAAGATCGAGGGCACAGATGCTGCAGCATTGGCAAAGCTCCGTTCTTTAAGCGTTGCCGAAATTGTAGATGGAGGTCAGGAAAATGATAGTTCTTTTGGCAGAATATATTCAGGCCCGATCCTCGATGGTAAACTTGTTGTTGAAACTGCTGAGAGTGCTTACAAGGCAGGCAGGCAGGCAGGCAAAGGTTCCACTCATAATCGGAAATTGCAGTGCGGAAATAGGTGGCCCATTTGTTAGCAACGCCGATTCAAAGGAAGCATTATTTGCAAATTTCGATGAGCTTGAGGCTGAGGCTAAAGCTGCGTTCGATCCTGACGGCAGCAAAGTATTCAATGAAATCATTACAAAATTTAATACAGATTGGGTTTGGGGTGAGCCGGCACGAATGACCGCAAAAGCTTTTGTAGCTAACCAGTCGCCAGCATTCATATATCAATTCGGCTATGTTCCGACCGCAATGCGACAACGATCACCCTATGGTGCCGGTCACGGATCTGAAGTTTCGTTTGTGTTTAATACACTTCATGCCCGGTGGGGAAACCCTGGTGAAGCAACACCTGAGGAAAAAGAACTGGCAAGGATAATGAACACTTATTGGACAAACTTCGCAAAAACAGGTAATCCCAACGGTAAGGGTCTGCCGGTTTGGCCTCTTTATGATAGCAAAAAAGAAGAGATCCTCGATATTGAGTTAGACGGCAAACCAGTCAGCAAGCCCGATCCCCGAAAAGCAAGACTTAATGTGATTGAAAAGGCATTTAAGAAGAGGGATCGTCTGCAATCACG
>CAZDUO010000052.1:22129-26763 GCA_964508655.1 uncultured Chitinophaga sp.
ATCCTTGGGTTTGGTGTTTTCCAGGTAACCGATTTGGCAGAATGTGAACGAAGCGTACTCGATGCAATACAAACAGGTTATCGTTTGATTGATACTGCGGCATCTTATGGAAACGAAGAAGCTGTTGGAAATGCTATCAGAAAAAGTGGTGTAGCAAGAGAAGATTTTTTTATTACAACAAAAGTATGGATACAATCAAACGGTTACGAAGGAACAAAAAAAGCCTTTGAAAATTCATTAAAAAGATTGCAGTTAGATTACCTGGACTTATATCTTATGCATCAACCATTCGGAGATGTGTATGGTGAATGGAGAGCCATGCAGGATTTGTATAAACAAGGAAAAGTGAGAGCCATTGGTGTAAGCAACTTTCAGCCAGACCGGCTTATCGATTTGATTGTTCACAATGAAATTGTTCCGGCAGTCAACCAGATTGAGACCCATCCGTTCAACCAGCAAATTGAAACGCAGAATTTTTTGCAGGCAAACAATGTACAGATAGAATCATGGGGCCCGTTTGCCGAAGGCAAAAACAATATTTTTCATAATGAGATCTTGTTGTCAATCGGGAAGAAATACAACAAATCAATTGCTCAGGTTATTCTTCGCTGGCTCACGCAAAGGGGGGTAATTGCAATCCCAAAATCGGTTCGTAAAGAAAGGATGGAAGAGAACTTCAGCATTTTTGATTTCAGGTTGAGTGAAGACGATATGAATCAAATTAAAAAGCTCGATACAAAGACAAGCAGCTTTTTCGATCATCGTGATCCTGCAATGGTAAAATGGTTGGGTGAAAGAAAATTGGCAGTATGATCAATTATAAAATCAATAAAAGAAAAGCAATGAAAATAAAAATTATGAAGCAATTACTTTTAGTGTTACTGTTATCTGCTGCTCTGGTAAACAAATCCGGAGCACAGGATTCAACTATTTTTACAAAAGATGGAGTACCGCTGCAAGTTCGTAGCACCGGCAACAACACTCTCGTTGAGTTAAATCATCCCGATAGCATTTTCAATTTCAGTATAGCTGTTGCAAAATTTCCGCCAGGGAAAAAATTAGATTGGCATTATCATCCGGGCGGACAAATTTTAATTATTACCGAAGGCATCGGTTATTACCAGGAAAGAGGCAAACCAAAAAGAATAGTTAGTAAAGGAGAGGTGGTTAAATGTCTTCCGGGTGTAGAACATTGGCATGGTTCATCAGCTGAATCAGGTGTTACATACCTGGCTACGAGCCCCGCTCACAGAGGAGCTACAGTATGGTTAGAAAAAGTAAAGGATGAAGACTACAATAGTAAAACTGATAAACAATAACTATATGAAATTATCTATTATCGTATTTTGGTTTTTAATAATGATTGCACAATCATGCGATGCCCAGGTAACAAAGCCGGGCCCGATAGCAATCGGGACCGAACAGGAGGTTATTAATCTATCTAAAACAAAGTGGGATTGGATGGCAGATAAAAATATTGATTCCTTAAAAGTACTTTTTGATGATAAATCCATGTTTGTTCATATGGGAGGAAGTTGGGGCAAGGAGCAGGAGCTTAATGTAATAAAAAGCGGAGGCATTTGGTATAAGAAGGCCGAAGTCTATACAGTTTTAGTAAACAGTATTGGCAGCACGGCCATCTTGTTAAATGACATTGACCTGGTTGCCGAAGTTGGAGGAAACGAGGTCATCAATCCTTTTATGGTTACTGAGGTATATATCAAAGAAAACGGAAAATGGAAGATGGGTTCCCTTACATTTTCAAAGTTGGTGAGACCGGATAAAATGAAAAGTAATTAGAAGAGTGCAATAAAAATCACTATTCTATGATCCACATTCAATAAGTAAAAAATATTTGTATGACAGTAATAAAGAGTTTTTTGATAACAGGACTTTTTTTATTCTGTTTAACCAAAGACCTGTATGCACAACAATCAATAAACAAAAATCAACCTTTAGACTCGAAACAGCAAAGTATCGTCACCATTTCAGCTTTTACAGCAATTGGAGATTTGGCACAATTACAAAAAGCACTCAACAATGGTTTAGATGCCGGATTAACTGTCAATGAAATCAAGGAAGTTATAGTACAGCTATATGCTTATACCGGATTTCCCAGGAGCCTTAATGCACTCAATACTTTTATTGCTGTATTAAAAGAAAGAAAGAGCAAAGGTATTCATGATCCGTCAGGCAAAGAGCCATCGACTTTACCAACTGATAAAAGCAGGCTGCAATTTGGAACCGAGATGCAAACTAAACTTGTAGGACAACCTGTAAAGGGTGAAGTTTATGAGTTTGCTCCTGCTATTGATCAATTCCTGAAAGAACATTTATTTGGCGCCATCTTCGGCCGGGATAACCTGGATTGGAAGACCCGGGAGTTAGCCACTATTTCTGCATTGGCATGTCTTGGTGGTGCTAAAAACCAATTGCGTTCACATTTTAGTGTGGGCATATACAACGGACTTACAGACGCACAACTTAATCACCTTATATTGATTATTAAATCTAATGTTGGCTTAAAGGAAGGAACTGCTGCAAGCCATGTATTGCAAAATCTTTTAAAGCCTGATGAGCCTGTGAAAAAAGAAGAAAATGAAAACGAAGGCATCGCTGATCAAGTGATGATATTTCCACAAGGAGAGAAAATCACAAACGACAATTTTATTGGCACTGTATGGCTTCAGCAAATAATCACAGCAGACAGCTTAAATCCCACACAAGTAGGAAACGTCACTTTTGAACCGGGTGCAAGAACTAAATGGCATTTACATCCCGCAGGACAAATATTGTTAGTAACCGATGGAGTAGGTTATTACCAGGAAAAAGGACAAGCAAAAAAAATACTTCGTAAAGGTGATGCGATAAAATGTCCGCCTAATGTTCCCCACTGGCATGGCGCCAGTGCAGACTCTGCTTTTGTTCAGATAGCAATAACCGGGAGAGAAAAAGGTGAAACGGTTTGGCTGGAGAAAGTAACAGACGAAGAGTGCAATAAGTAAGTCAATATTGAAATGAGAAGTAAAAACAGTCATACTAACCAGGATCCAGATTTTAATTCGTTTAAAAAGATCGCCTGCTTCCTGGTTCATGGCTCACTATTACTTTTTTTTATAACCATTGTTTTGAGTTGTGTACCAAATTCCACCGGTAAATTAAATGGCAATTCAGTAAACGGAAATATGATTGATCATCTGGCAGCCGACAACTACGTCCGTGATATCGTAAATCACCCGGCATTTAAGAACTTTGGAGAGCTCTTATTGCCATGGGATGATAACACAGGTTATTATAACACTAAACTCACTGAAGTGGGATCCCTCATGCCTTATCACAGGAATGTGCGGACTGATGATGTATTGCAGGCAATTAATCACCTGATTGATGAAGCGGGCAATAGTAAAATTATATTCTACGATTTCTATACTGACCAACAGAAACAACAAGATCCGGGAAAGAAAAACACGGGGTTATTTTTCTACCGGGGAAATCCAAATGCCCGTTTGCCATAGTTTGTCCGGGAGGAGGTTTCTCATATGTCGGTTCTCTTCATGAAGGGTTTCCGCTTGCTTTGGAAATAAGTAAGAAAGGATTTAATGCTTTTGTTTTAAGGTACCGTATAGGCAGTGAACAAAAAGCAACCGAAGATTTGGCAGCGGCAATTGCTTATATTTTCAGAAATTCAGCGTCACTCGGAATAAGTACACATAAATATTCTTTGTGGGGCGGATCTGCCGGTGCAAGAATGGTAGGCAATATTGCCCTGAGCGGAGTTACACAATTTGGAAGTAATCTTCCCAAACCATCTGCAGTGGTTATTGCTTATACTGGGCATTCAACTTATTCCAATAGCTTTCCACCAACCTTTATAACAGTAAGTGCTGATGATGGAATAGCAAATGTATCAACAGTTGAAAGACGTATTGAAAATTTGAGAAACGCAGGGGTTGAAGTTGAATATCATAGATACAGAAATGCAGGTCACGGTTTTGGGCTTGGAACAGGTACAGATGCCGAAGGATGGTTAAACTTCGCTGTTCAATTTTGGGAAAAACAGGCGTCTAACTAAAAAAGTATACTGATGCAAAAAGGAACGGTTGTGGAATATTTGATTTTCGTAACTTTTTGTGTGAAAAACTTAAATGCAGATGATTTTAATGTATCTACCTTTAAGTTTCATTTGAAATTTTTCTTACAGGCAAATCATCATTCCGCCCACTTTGAATCAATTAATAGTAAGTGATAAAATTCAAACCCAATATGATTAAAGTATTAATGATCTCTTTAGTAACTCTTGGAATATTTCTTCTTAGCAGTTTTGTTCCCAATCAGTCATTGAGTGAAAGCATTAAAAGAGGAAAAGAAGTCTATACTTTATACTGCCAGAGCTGTCATATGGAAGATGGAAAGGGCACTCCGGATATCAATCCCCCGGTAGCCAAAGCAGATTACCTGAGGAAACCATCAAAGACTTTGATTAATGTTATTCTCAAAGGCCAATCAGGTGAAGTGGTGGTGAACGGAAAAAAATATAATGCAATGATGCCGCCTCAACCTTATTTAACCGATATTCAGATCGCAGATGTGCTGAATTACATTCGCAACAGTTGGGGAAATAAAATACCGGGAAC
>CAZDUO010000053.1:0-26621 GCA_964508655.1 uncultured Chitinophaga sp.
CCCGGTTTCTGAAACAGCTTTAATGGTTGTTTCAAATACACGACTGCCTTTTTTCAGCTTTACCTTTTCATTTTTCTTATAAAGATGCTCCGTGTACCGGTTAAAAATTTCATTAAACTTTCCTGCAGCCAGCAGTTGAAAGTAATTTTCGAAAACTGAACAAAGCTCCTTTGCCAGCAAAACAGGCTTGTAATTTTTCCCCGTAATCTGCTTCAGCGAAACCGGGTTAGGCAAATCAGCCGGGAAAACTGTTTGGTTAATATTTATCCCGATACCAATCACTGCCCAATGCCATTGGTAATTGGTGACTGGTGAGTGGCGAATTTCTGCCGGTTTCTGATTTCCGATTTCTGACTTCCGACTTCCGACTTCTGTCTCCTGGCTCCTAAGTACATTCTCTATCAACACTCCCCCTACCTTCCTGTCACGCCAGTAGATATCATTGGGCCATTTAATTTTTGTGTCATCACCTGCATAGCGTCTGAAAAATTCATGGACTGCAACTGCAGTGCATGCACTCAGTTTAAAACCATCGGAAACTGTTAGGGGGTAAGGGTTTAATAGTATGCTTATGGCAATGTTTGCTCCGGCTTGTGAACGCCATGTCCGGCCACGCTGCCCCTTGCCTGCTGTTTGTTCATGGGCAAAAATCACCATTCCTGGATGCGCTACAGTATGACCCTCCGTCACTCCGGCCTGCTGTATAAGCGCCATGGCATATTTGTTGGTACTATCAACTGATTGCAGTTCAATAAACGGCATTCCTATCGGATTGACGGCAGGTAGTAGTGGCAATTAATTACTATTTTTGGCAAAATAAACGGGTTTTTCCAAAGTAAAAACCGGAAGAAATAGTTGCCGGTTATTAGTTCCTGGTAATTCAAGAATAAAACACATTTTCAAACTAAAACTACCAGCAACAAGCAACCAACAACCCAAACATTAAACTATAACATTATTGGAACAACTTGAAATATTGACTTCCCGTAAGAAAAAAAAGATATCCCGGCTTACGAAGAATTCTAAAATCATCAAAACCATCATCAACGCAATCAGGGAAAAAAAAGGAGAAAAAATTGTTTCGCTTGATTTGAGAAAAGTGAACGAGGCGGTGGCCGATTTTTTTATCATTTGCGAAGCGGGTAACCAGCCGCAGATAAAGGCTATAGCCGAGTTTACCGAACAGGAAGTAAAAAAGAAATGCAAAGAACTTCCTTACCATCACGAAGGATACCAGAACCTGAGCTGGGTGCTGCTTGATTATGTAAATGTGGTGGTGCATGTGATGTTGGGCGATACAAGAAAATTTTACCAGCTGGAAGATATGTGGAGCGATGCAATGGTGGAGAATCACAGTAAAAAATAAAAGAGCTTTGTTAAAATTAACAGCGATACCATAATTATTAATAAAACGTTTTAAACAGCAGGGGAAGAAAGAAAAACATGTCAGAGCAATACAATAAAGACGAAAAACAATTGCCCCGGTTTCAGCAGAACCGCGACCGTGACGATAACAGTAAGCGCAAAGGGCCCAAGTTCAGCATCTACTGGATATATGCCATCATATTCGCCACACTCATCGGTTTTGGTGTGTACGGACCTTTCAGCAAAAAAACCACTTCCATTAAAGTGGGGGATTTTAAGCAAATGCTGCTGAAGCATCACGTGGATCAGTACCTGGAAGTGACCAATAAAAAAATTGTGCGGGTAACTATTAAGAAAGACAGCCTGAAGTATTACCAGAATATTTTACCCAAAAACCTAACCGGGCAGGTGGATGAGCGGCCACCCCAGTTTCATTTTGAAATCAACGACCGCTTCAGGGATGAAATTCTTGACTTCAAAAAAGAAAACCCGGTTTATTTCGCATCCGAAAATGACGATCCTTATAAGGCCGAAAGAGAAAGAGACTGGTTTTCCGGTGTGCTGAATGTTTTATTACCTGTATTGCTTTTCATCGCTATCTGGATTATGCTGATGCGCAAGATGAGCGGCGGTGTGGGCAGTGGTGGCGGGCCCGGCGGCATTTTTAATATTGGTAAATCCAAAGCCACTTTGTTTGATAAAGGCACAAAAGTGAACATCACCTTTGCCGATGTAGCCGGGCTTGACGAAGCCAAAGTGGAAGTGATGGAAATCGTAGACTTTTTAAAAAATCCAAAGAAGTATACCAACCTGGGCGGTAAAATTCCAAAAGGGGCATTGCTCATCGGTCCGCCCGGAACCGGGAAAACCCTGCTGGCAAAAGCGATGGCGGGTGAAGCGCAGGTGCCCTTCTTCAGCCTTAGCGGAAGCGATTTTGTGGAAATGTTTGTCGGCGTTGGTGCCAGCCGTGTCCGCGACCTGTTCAAGCAGGCAAGAGAAAAAGCGCCGTGTATCATTTTCATTGATGAAATAGATGCCATCGGCCGTGCAAGAGGTAAGAACATCATGATGAGTAATGATGAAAGAGAAAGCACACTGAACCAGCTGCTCGTTGAAATGGATGGTTTCGGAACCGATACCGGTATTATTGTGCTGGCCGCCACCAACCGCCCCGATGTGCTGGATAATGCACTGCTTCGTCCCGGCCGCTTCGATCGCCAGATTTCAATTGACAAGCCCGACCTGAAAGGACGTGAAGCAATCTTCAAAGTACACCTGAAGCCCATCAAGATTTCTGAAAAAGTGGATATTCATAAGCTGGCTGAACAAACTCCCGGTTTTGCCGGCGCCGATATTGCCAATGTGTGCAACGAAGCGGCACTGATTGCAGCAAGAAAAGGAAAACATTCAGTGGAGATGTCCGACTTCCAGGATGCGGTGGACCGTGTAATTGGCGGGCTGGAAAAGAAAAACAAAATCATCTCGCCGGAAGAGAAAAAAGTAATTGCATACCATGAAGCCGGCCATGCCATCTGCGGCTGGTACCTGGAGCATGCTTATCCGTTGCTGAAAGTAACCATTGTGCCAAGAGGAACAGCGGCGCTGGGCTATGCACAGTATACACCCAAAGAGCAGTATTTGTATAACACTGATCAACTGATGGACCAGATCTGTATGACGCTGGGCGGCCGGGCCAGCGAAGAACTTTTCTTTGATAAAATTTCAACCGGCGCACAAAACGATTTGCAGCAGGTAACAAAAATTGCCTATGCAATGGTTACCGTGTATGGTATGAATGATAAAATAGGTAATGTAAGTTTTTATGATCCGCAGCAGGAAAATGCTTTTACCAAGCCTTACTCCGAAGAAACTTCAAAACTGATTGATGAAGAAGTACGTAAGCTGATAGATAGTGCTTTTGACAGAACCAAACACTTATTAAATGCGAAAAAAGAGCAGGTGAAAACTCTTGCTGAAGCATTGCTGGAAAGAGAAGTGTTGTTTCAAAGTGATGTGGAGGCCCTGATAGGGAAACGTCCCTTTGAAGAGAAAAAAGTGCTGGATGTGCCGGTGAATGAAACCGCGGCCGAAGAAGCAAAGCCGGTGGAGAAGCCTGCAGAAAAAAAATCACCAGAAACTGCATCGGATACCGGGCCGGGCATATTTCCCCTGCCGGCATAACCAAACAACCGGGAATGAAATTTTCTCCATCAAAAGAATCCATACTGAAAAAAATACGGCAGGCGTTGAGTCACTCAACGCCTATTCCTTTTCCGCAAAGTGAAGGAAACCAGCCTGTGTTTCCGCCGTCGAAGCAGGATCTCGAAGTGGAATTTGCCGAGCAGTTCAATGCGCTGCAGGGGCGGTTTATTTTTTGTGTCAACCTGCAGGAGCTGGCTTTTCAGTTCGGCAGCCTGGTAAAAAAGCGGGACTGGCAAAAGATTTATTGCGTGGAAGAAAAATTAAAGCAGCTCGCCGGACATTCCATTGAGGAAAGGTTTATGTCAACTGATCTTGCCGGCTGCAATGCGAGTGTTACAGGCTGCGAATGCCTGGTGGCAAGAACCGGCTCCATCGTGATGAGCGCTGCGCAGCCCTCAGGAAGAACTACCAGCGTGTATGCACCGGTGCATATCTGCATTGCTTTTACCAGCCAGCTGGTTTATGATGTAAAAGATGCGCTGGTGCTGCTGAAAGAAAAATACAACAATAAACTTCCTTCGCTCATCACTTTTGCTACCGGTCCCAGCCGCACAGCCGATATTGAAAAAACACTGGTCGTAGGCGTGCATGGCCCAGGCGAAGTGTATTGCTTCCTGGTGGATGCGTAGTAACTTCTACCTTCGTATTTTTATTGCATGAACAATCCTCAGGTTTACGAGCTTTTTGTTTATGGTTCGCTGCGCAGCGGTTTCCGCAGCCCGGCTTATGAGTATATCAGCCGCTATTTCGATTTGGCAGGGGAGGCAAAAGTAAAAGGCGAACTCTTTGACCTGGGCAGCTACCCGGGCGGCAAACCAACAGATAAAAATAAATTTATCGTTGGAGAACTTTACCGCATCCGTAATGAAAGCGAATTTGCATGGGCCATGGCCCAGCTCGATGATTACGAAGGTGTGAATGTGGCCTTTGATGAAGTGCAGCTTTACCGCCGCGAATTGACCGAAGTGTACAACAACAACCAGGCAACAACAGCATGGATTTACTGGTACAATGGCGATGTAAGCGGCAAACCGGTTATTGAATCAGGCGATGTGTTGCAGTACATGGCAGAAAAGAAATAATTTCGTTTGGTGACGCTTCCCCCCGATAAAAAAATCTACTTCCTCTCCGATTTTCATCTCGGCGCACCGGATGCGGCATCCAGCCTTGAGCGGGAAAAACAGGTAGTCAGGTTCCTTGATGAAATAAAAACTGATGCGGCTGAAATATTCCTTGTTGGCGATATGTTCGATTTCTGGTACGAATACCGCAAAGTGGTGCCGAAAGGTTTTGTAAGGCTGCTGGGAAAACTGGCCGAACTCAGTGATACCGGTATCTCCATGCATTTTTTTGCCGGCAACCACGACATGTGGATGAAAGATTATTTTCAGAAAGAACTGAATATGCCGGTTTATTTTAAACCGGAAGAATTTGAACGGAACGGTAAAAAATTTTTCATCGGCCATGGCGACGGGCTGGGCCCGGGTGATAAAGGATATAAGTTTTTGAAAAAAATTTTTCGCAACCCTTTTTGTCAATGGCTGTTTGGCATATTACCACCTTTTTTCGGCATGGGGCTTGCCAATTACCTGAGCCGCCGAAGCCGGGCACAGACCGGTGCAGCAGAAGAAGTTTTCCTTGGAGAGGATAAAGAATGGTTAATTATTTATTGCAAAGAAGTTTTAAAGCAAAAGCATTTCGATTATTTTGTTTTTGCACACCGGCACCTCGCTATTGATTTTAGCCTTACCTCCGTTCCCCACTCCGTCAGGAGAGGGGTTGGGAGTGAGGCTTCACGCTACATCAACCTCGGCGACTGGATACATTATTACACGTATGCAGTTTTTGACGGCAATGATTTGGAACTGAAATCTTATTTGAATAAAAATGAAAAAATCATCCGCAGGTAAATGCTGAAAATACTTTACTTTATTTTTTTAATGACGCTGGCCGGTATTGCCAGTGCGCAGGGCGACACCGTTTTCAGCTTTTTAAAAAAAATCAGCGGCGATATCACAGCTTTTACGGTTGATAATCTTGATAACGTTTACCTCCTTAATTCTTCCGACCAGCTGAAAAAGCTGGACGCCAACGGTGATTCAGTAGCCGTGTTTAATAATGTGCGAAAAACAGGCAAGGTTTCCTTCATTGAAGTTTCCAACCCGTTGCGTGTACTGCTTTACTACAAAGATTTTTCCACCGTAGTGGTGCTCGACCGCCTGCTGAATATCCGCAACAGTATTGACCTGCGGCAGCAGGATATATTCCAGGTGCAGGCCATCGGATTGAGTTACGACAACAAAATCTGGCTCTACGATGAATTTGAACACCGCCTGAAAAAAATTGATGAAGACGGCAGGCTGCTTTTTGCGACCTCCGATTTCCGCCAGCTGTTCGGCGAGTCCTATACTTTTACTTCCATCAGCGACCAGGACGGCCTGCTTTACCTGTACGATAAAAACAAAGGGGTTTTGGTTTTTGATTATTACGGTACGTTGAAAAACCGCATTCCGCTGACCGGTTGGGAAAATTTTAAAGTATCAGGGAAATATATTTTCGGCACCCGAAACGATTCCCTGCTTCGCTACCAGCCTGCTGTTTTTCTTACTGAAGAAATTAAACTGCCGCCGCCGATTCGCCAGGCACTGTCCATCCGGTTTACTCCATCAAGAGCCTATGCGTTGAAAAAAGATGTGCTGGAAATTTACCGGCTTCGCTGAGGTGCATTCTTAATTACTTTTGCTGCGAAACAGTAAGACATGAATGATGTTTTCGATAAGATATTTTTTGACAACACTGTCCGGAGCTATGCAATTGTGGCCGGCATCATTTTGTTTGTGCTGCTGCTCAAGCGCTTTATTTCACGCTACCTGGCCGGGCTTATTTATGGCGTGGTAAAAAAAATCTGGAAAGATGTGGACAAGAAATCTTTCTCCGGCCTGGTGGCGCAGCCGCTGGGATTGTTCCTGCTTATACTTATCTCCATTGTTTCGCTGCACAAACTCCATTTTCCCGCTGCGCTGAATGTGGAAGTGTATAAGGCCACGACCAAAGAAATTGTTCAATCGCTCGGGAGCATCATACTTATCTTTTCTTTTATATGGCTGCTGCTGCGCATCATTGATTTCATAGCCCTGCTGCTCGAAAAAAAAGCTGACCTGACACCGGACATGGCCGACAACCAGCTGATCATCTTCTTCAAAGATTTTTTCAAAGTGGTTATCGGCATTCTTGGTGTGCTGATGATTCTGAAGTTTGGCTTTGGCTTCAGCATAAGCAGTTTCATTACCGGCCTCAGCATTGCCACGGCGGCCATTGCGCTGGCAACAAGGGAAAGCCTTGAAAACCTCATTGCTTCGTTTATCATTTTTTTTGATAAACCCTTTACCATCGGCGACCTGGTGCATGTGCAGAACATAACCGGCACGGTGGAAAAAATCGGGTTGCGCAGCACACGCATCCGCACCGACCAGAAAACTTTTGTCACCGTGCCCAACAAGCAGATGGTGGACAGTATTCTCGACAACCTGAGTTTGCGGACGCAACGCAAGGCAGAAATAAGATTGGAGATTGGCGTGAATATTTCTGCTGAAACACTCCGGATATTTATTGAAGCGGTGAAAATAAAAATGAATCACCCGCAGATTGAGGAAACATCAGTTTATTTAATGGAAATAAGACCCAATGCTTTCCTGATTCAAGCCGACTTTTTTACGGCGCCGGTTTCCATCAATGAATTCAACAGCCTGAAGCAGCAGAAAAACCTGGAAATACTCAGGTTGATGGAAGAAATGAAGATTGAACTGGCCGGGGCAAGCAGCGAGATAAAGATTTCGGGAAAACTGGAACAGTGATTTTACCCAAGGCCCGCCTTCAGCTCATTCAGAAAGGACTTGATTTTTTGCAGCGACTGAATCATGGCGAACTTCTCTTCTGCATTTCTGGTTTTCTTTAAAAACTCCTTGGCGCCTTCGATGGTGAACTTGCGGCGGCGCAGCAGGTCGTGAATGAGCACCAGGTTTTTTACATCCACAGGCCGGAAGAAACGGTCACCTTTGCGGTTCTTTCTCGGTTGCAGGATGTCAAACTCGGTTTCCCAGTAGCGGATCAATGACTGGTTTAACCGGAACCATTTAGCCACTTCGCCGATGGAGTAGTATTGTTTTTTAAAAAGTTCGTCATCCGGCGGAATCTGGATGAGGTCGGCATTCAGGTGCACTTCTTTCAGCGACAGGCGGCCCCTCGGCGATCTTCTTTTCGGTGTTTCCTGCCTTATTTGCTCTGCTTCGGGTTGTGAAATTGTTTCCTGCACCTCCTGCTGAGGTCCGGGGTTTACATGCAATTCCTGTTCCGCAGTTTTTACATCTTTTTCTTCTGCTGCAGAAAAATCGAAGGTGATTTGCGAGTGTGATTTGCTCATAATTGCCCAGTAAAGATAAGAACCCTGAACGGAGCCCCGAACGTTCGGGGCAACGGAAGCTGAATAGTGTGGAAAAGTTGGGCGAATAATAAATAATTCTGAATGGCAGGATGGTTGGATTGTTGGATGGTTAAATGGTTGAATGGGTGAATGGTTATCGTGGGGGATGTGTAAGGGATATTATAAGGAACTGTTCATATTTCGTAGAGACAGGGCATACCTTGTCTCTACAAACAAAGGCAAATTTAAAATGTATAATTGCCTGCAATGCCAGGTGGAATCTGACAGCAATCAAACCATCATACCATTCTTTCCTGCCTTAGTCAAAACTCTGGTTCGATGCCGCCGCCAGCTTCAGCAGCCGGTCAAACTGCTCGGGAGTGAGGTCGTTGTAGAAGAAATAAATCGGGTCGAGCTTGATGCCGTTTTTGATTACTTCGTAATGACAGTGCGGGCCGGTGCTTTTGCCGGTACTGCCCACCCAGCCGATTACTTCGCCACGCACTACCCGCTGCCCCCGTTTTGCCTTGATGCGGTACATGTGCCCGTAAAGCGTTTTGTACCCGAAGCCATGATTGATGATAATGTGATTACCGTAACCATCGCCGCTGTTGCCGGCAAATTCAATCGTACCATCGGCAGTGGCATAAATAGGTGTGCCTGCCGGGGCAGTAAAATCAAGACCCGGGTGCAGCTTTACGGTTTTATACACCGGGTCAATGCGGTAACCAAATCCGGAAGCTATGCGTTTGAGATCTTTATTGCTTACAGGCTGAATGGCAGGTGTGGCAGCCAGCAGTTTTTCTTTATTGTTCACCATGCCTGTTATTTCGTTGTATGAAGTCTGTTGTGCCCTGATGCGGCTGCCCAGGTTGTTGAGCGATTCCGTGATGGAATTAACAAGATCGCTTTCTTCCATGCCTTCCACTTTAGCTATCTGCTGCTGTTTCTCGAGTTCTTTGGCGCGGGCACTGTCAGGAATAGGGTTGGCTTCAAAGATGGAGCGGTACACATCATTATCCCGGGTTTCAAGTTCCTTCATCTTCTGCTCCATGTTTTTCATCTGCTGGCTCATTTCGCGGAAACGGTCTTTCATGCGTTCGTTTTCGCTGCGCAGCAGTTTTTCATTGGGCGAACCGATGAACCGGAAAGCCACAAAAGAAATAAGCGCCGCCGTTACCAGGGCAGCAGCCAGGAAACCAAATACCCGCAGCAGCTTTACCCGCAGCGGTGTTTCCAGTTTTTCGTACCGCAGCGTATGGGTGTTGTAATAATATTTGATTTTTTTCATGGAGCTCGTCGTTCCAGGTGGGTATTAATGGATGCTGGTTTTTGAGCCGGGCCTTCCGGCTTACAGTCAACTGCCGGCTTATTATTACCTTTGGCCACTTTTGCAGGGAAGACAAATATAGTCTTATAAAAAGCAAAAATCAACCGGTTTATTTATGATGACCAGCAGTGCCATACGGCAGCAGTTCATGGATTTTTTTGCATCGAAAGGACATACCATTGTACCCTCGGCGCCGATAGTGATTAAAAACGACCCCACACTGATGTTTACCAATGCAGGTATGAACCAGTTCAAGGATTATTTTTTGGGAAATAAACCGGCGCCATGGAAACGGGTGGCTGATACCCAAAAGTGTCTTCGTGTAAGCGGCAAGCACAACGACCTGGAAGAAGTGGGTGTTGATACGTATCATCACACTATGTTCGAAATGCTGGGCAACTGGAGCTTTGGCGATTATTTCAAAAAAGAAGCGATTGAGTGGAGCTGGGAACTGCTGACGGACGTGTACCGGATTCCGAAAGACAGGCTGTATGTAACCGTGTTTGAAGGCGATACCAAAGAAAATCTGCCGCAGGATGAGGAAGCATATAATGAATGGAAGAAGTGGATTAGGGAAGACAGGATTCTTTTTGGAAACAAAAAAGACAACTTTTGGGAAATGGGCGATACCGGCCCCTGCGGCCCCTGCTCCGAAATTCATGTGGACTTCAGGCCCGATGAGGAAAGAAAAAAGCTGGACGGGAAAGACCTGGTGAATAAAGACAACCCGCAGGTGATTGAAATCTGGAACAATGTATTTATCCAGTTCAACCGGCTGAAAGATGGAAGCCTTGAACCTTTGCCCGAAAAGCATGTAGATACGGGGATGGGCCTGGAAAGACTGGTGAGGGTGCTGCAGGGTAAACTGTCGAATTATGATACGGATGTTTTTACAGGCACCATCGCTGTTACTGAAAAAATAACCGGCAAAAAATATGATGGCAGTGATTCAAAACTGGCCATTGCTTTTCGTGTTATTGCCGATCATGTTCGGGCTATAGCATTCACTATAGCCGACGGGCAGTTGCCCTCAAACACCGGGGCCGGATATGTTATACGCCGCATTCTCCGCCGGGCTGTACGGTATTATTTTTCATATCTCGGTTACAAACAGCCATTGCTGTATCAGTTAATACCGGTGCTGGCAAGGCAATTTGAAAATGTGTTTTCCGAATTGCACCAGCAGGCAGATTTTGTAAGCAGGGTAGTGAGGGAGGAAGAGGAAGCGTTTTTAAGAACGGTGGATAAAGGTTTGAATCGGATGGAAGATATTCTTTTCATGCCTTCTGTGCAATCCGCAGCAAAAATATCTGGCAAAGATGCATTTGAACTTTACGATACTTATGGTTTCCCGATTGACCTGACAAGGTTGATTGCTCACGAAAATAAACTGGAAGTTGATGAAGCCGGTTTTGAAAAGGAAATGCAGCAACAGAAAGACCGCAGCCGCGCCGCTACTGCCATCGAAACCGAAGACTGGAAGGTGCTGGATGATTTTGCCCGGAATGAATTTATCGGTTATGAAGAGCTGGAATCCACTACCAAAGTGGTGAAGTACCGGGAAATAAAATTGAAAGGGAAAGAAGCATATCAACTGGTGCTGGAGGTAACTCCTTTTTATGCCGAAAGCGGCGGGCAGGTGGGTGATACAGGCTGGTTGGAAGTAGGCGGTTCGAAGTTGGAAATTGTGGACACTAAAAAGGAAAATGATTTAATCATTCATTACACCGATTCCATTCCTGCTGATTTAAGTGGCCCGGTGATTGCCAGGGTGGATGCGGAAAAAAGAAGAAGAACTGCCATTCATCATTCCGCCACACACCTGCTGCATGCAGCGCTCAGGAAAGTGCTGGGTACCCATGTGGTGCAAAAAGGCAGCCTGGTAAATGATGAATATCTCCGCTTTGATTTTTCTCATTTTGCAAAACCGGTTGATGATGAGCTTGCCGCCATTGAAGCCTTGGTGAATAAAAAAATCAGGGATAATATTCCTGTGGTAATAAAAGAAATGCCGAAAGAAGAAGCCACACAGATGGGCGCCATGGCATTGTTTGGTGAAAAATACGGCGATGTGGTGCGGGTTGTAATCATTGACCCCACCTGTTCCGTGGAGCTTTGCGGCGGCACACATGTGGGCAGCACCGGCGAGCTGGGATATTTTAAAATCATTCATGAAACCGCCATAGCCGCCGGGGTCAGGCGCATGGAAGCAGTGAGCGGTGTGGCGGCGGAGCAATACATCAATCAGCAGCTGGAGCTGCTCGGAAAAATAAAAGAGCAGTTTAAAAACCCAAAGGATGTACTGAAAACAGTGGAAAACACACTGAATGAAAACGCCGCGTTGAAAAAACATCTTGAACACATGGAAAACCGGATGCTGGTGGGCATCCGCAATGAGCTGCTTCAAAAGGATGTAATCATTGACTCGGTTAACTTTATCGGCGAGATAGTGGAAGTGAGCAATCCCGATGCCTTGAAAAAAATCTGTTACGATCTGAAAAATAATCTCAGTTATTACGTGGTGGTGCTTTGCGCCAATATAGGCGGCAAGCCTTCGGTGGCCATCAGCATTGATGAAAAAGTGGCGGCTGCAAAAAAGCTGGATGCTTCTGCCATCATAAAACAACATGTGGCGCCGCTGATAAAAGGCGGCGGTGGCGGCCAAAAAACATTGGCCACTGCAGGAGGGCAGGATGCAAACAATCTGTGGCAGGTAATTGAAACAGTAAAAGCGCTATTATAATGCGGCTTGTTAAAAAGTCTTTTTCAACAGTCATTTTTGCGTTAATAAGTTATTTTTTGCAAGGGCAATCCTCCCCCGTTTATCATTTTTTTCATCCCGACTCACTTCGCCGCATGGTAGAAGTTATCGCTTCAGACAGTCTTGAAGGTAGATATACTGGCACTACCGGCAACCTGAAAGCCGCTCTCTGCATTGCTGATCAATTCCGTAATGCAGGGCTCAGTCATGTGGCAGGTAACAACGGTTTTTTTATGGAAATAAAACCATCGTGGTTGAATGTGATGGGTGCCATCGAAGGAAAATCCAGGCCGGGGCAGGTGATTATTTTTTCAGCGCATTACGATCATGTTGGTACCATCAACACAAATCCCTTTTCAGGCAGCGGGGGAAATGCTGTGGTGGAAAAAGGGGATGAAATTTTTAACGGGGCAAATGATAACGCTTCAGGCGTGGCTGCTGTCATCAGTCTTGCCAGGTTTTTAAAAGAAATAAACAACAATGAACGGACGCTGATCTTTATTGCTTTTACCGGCGAGGAGCTTGGGTTGCTGGGTTCGCAATACCTGGCCGAAAACATAGAGCCGGATTCCATAGTTGCGATGATAAATATCGAAATGATTGGCCGGAAACCTTACAGTTCCTCCAGGCCTTATGTAACCGGACATGAACAATCTGATTTAATAAAAATTCTGAACAGCAACTACCAACTGCACCAGGATAAGAAAGAAAAAAAATATTTCAGGCCTGATCCGTATATCGGAAGTTTTCTTTTTCAGCGTTCAGATAATTACCCGTTTGCAAAAAAAGGAATTCCGGCGCATACCATTATGCTCAGTTCGCCAAAAGATGAATACTATCATACCCCCGACGATGAACCCGCAACCCTGGATTATAAAGCAATGGCTGAAGTTATCCGTGCAGTGGCTGCCGGTGTGCAGGCACTTGTAACCGGCGCTGATACGCCCAGGCGGATAAAAAACTTTTAATGAAAAACACATCAATCAGTCATCTTCTATCTTCCTGTTTATTTTAGGAGTTTCCCTGTAAATCCGGATAGCTAATGTGATGGCCACAATACAAACTATCAGAGCGACTATAATAAACAGTTCTTTCATAAGCAATATTTTGAAGCAGTTAGAATGGTTCAAAAAAACTGAAACTTAAAAAAATTACCAATACCACGAAGTGGTAAGGAATTTTACCCGTCCATATCAGTAATTTTACCATGATGAATGTTCTCAATGAAACCGGCAGATATTACTTCGTACTTTCACAGCAAATGATGCAGCGCTTATTTACGTATAATATCTTAATCCCGTTTTGACACCATACACCTTCGATTCTGTAAAATACATTGAGCATGCTGCTGCAGTTCTTGCGAAAAATATTTTACCCCAATATGCCCTTTACAACCATGGCCGCTGGGCAGTCCATCTGAAACACTCGCTACAATTCATGGGCTGGTGCGGATTAAAGTATCGCCCCGAACTTAGTGAAACCGATCCTGGTTTCCGTTTTAAAAAAGAGTTTTGGGAAAAGGGTTTGCCACCGAGGCAGCCTTTGCATCCGTCAGGTATGGATTTGAAAAACTGAATTTTCAGTGCATTGCTGGCAGGACAGAACCGGAGAATATTGGTTCATGGCGGGTGCTCGAAAAAATAGGAATGGACTGGATTGGCCAGGATGAGTTGGATGGCTACCTGGTGAGGCTCTATGAAATTCAAAACCCGGTTATCCGCTGATACAGCCACCCAAACAGTTCCCGGCATTTAACATTTCCGAATCATTTCGTAATTTGGGAAATGTCCTTATATTTGACCTACGAAAAAAAACGTAGAACTAAAAAAATCAGATTATGAAACGAATTGCAATAAATTTTGTCATAGCCGCCTTGCTGGCTACGCTTTCTTTTCCTGCCTTAGCGCAAGAAGAAAAAGAGAAAGAAAAAGAAAAGAAAAAGGAAGTGGAACAGATAATCATTACACGCAAGGGTGATGATAAAGAAAAAGTGGTGATTGAAATCAGCGGTGATAAAATCACCATCAACGGCAAACCGGCCGATGAGTATAAGGACGGTGAAATAAAAGTGCACCGCAATAAATTCAAAACCCTGGAAGGCTTAAATGCAATTACAGCACTGGAAGGCTTAAATGCACTTACAGCACCTCGGATTGGCAATAACTGGAATTTCAACTGGGACGGCGATGCGTTCAGGCTTTTTGATGATGCCGGTGAAAACCGGGCAATGCTGGGCGTGACCACCGGGAAAGCTGATGGTGGCGGTGCTAAAGTAACCGATGTGACAGATGAAAGCGCCGCAAAAAAAGCGGGCATCAAAGAAGGGGACGTGATTAAAAAAATTGATGACGCAAAGATTGAAGATCCGGATGACCTGACAGAGGCCATTCGCAAACACAAACCCGGCGATAAAGTAACAGTGACGTTACTGCGTGACAAAAAGGAACAGAAAATTTCGGCCGAGCTGGGTAAGTGGAAGGGGTTATCTTCACTGGCCATCACACCGGGTCAGCGGTACAAAATGGAAGTTCCCCAGTATGACTTTAAAGATTTGTACACACCACGCATACAAACCATACCCAGAACACCCGGGCAAAACTGGTATTGGTCAGGCAGCTCACCGCGACTTGGACTTTCTGTTCAGGATACTGATGATGGCAAAGGTGTGAAAGTGATTGAAGTGGATGATGACAGCAATGCAGCCAAGGCCGGTGTAAAAGAGGGCGACATCATCACTCATTTCAACGATAAAGAAGTAAACAGCGCCGATGAAGTGGCTAAACTGGTGAAAGAAAACAAAGACAAACCTTCCGTGCAGCTGAAAGTGAAAAGAGACGGCAAGACACAGAATGTTGAAGTAAAAATGCCCCGCAAGCTGAAAACGGCCGACCTGTAAACTCATTCAATAAAAAATCCGTAATCATCGCCACGGCTCGTGTCTTTTGCGTGCCGTGGTTTTTATTTAAAAGAAAAAAAATTGTTTACACCGGTTCACTCAGCCGTTCCGGTTTTGCATTGTATTTTTGCCGTTCTCATCCGCAATGCAGGCAAACGAAAAATATGAAGTGGTTGTAGGGCTCGAGGTGCATGCCCGGCTGCTTACCCGCAGCAAGCTGTTTTGCAGCGACAGTACAGCATTTGGCGAAGAAGCCAACAGCAATGTAAGCCCCATTACGCTTGCCCACCCGGGCACCCTGCCAAAAATGAATAAGCAGGCTATTGGATTTGCCATAAAGCTGGGCCTTGCGTGTCACTGTACCATTAAAAAGCAGAATTATTTTGCCCGCAAAAATTATTTTTATCCTGATTTGCCCAAAGGCTACCAGGTATCGCAGCATACTACACCTGTTTGCCAGGGCGGTTTTATTTCCATTTCAACACACAGCAATGAAAAAAATATCCGGCTGAACCGCATACACCTCGAAGAAGATGCAGGTAAAAGTCTTCATGATGTTTTTGCTGAAGAAACAGCGCTGGACTACAACCGGGCCGGTGTGCCCCTGCTTGAAATAGTGACCGAACCCGACATCCGCAGCGGCGAAGAGGCTTATGCTTTTCTTACAGGGCTGCGCAGGCTGGTACGCTATCTTGAAATCTGTGATGGCAATATGGAGGAAGGAAGCCTGCGCTGCGATGCCAATGTATCGGTTCGGTTAAAAGGTGATGACCGGTTGGGTACAAAAGTGGAGGTGAAAAACCTTAACTCCATAAAAAATGTAAAAACAGCCATTGAATTTGAAGCCCGGCGGCTGATTTCATTGCTTGAAAAAAATGAAACTATCCGCCAGCAAACAAGAAGTTTTGATGCCGGCTCCGGAACTACTTTTGCCATCCGCGATAAAGAAGATGCTGAAGATTACCGCTATTTTCCCGAGCCGGATCTTACCCCGTTTGACTTCACGGATGATTTTATTGAAGAAATAAGAAAAACAATTCCGGCGCTGCAAAAAGACAGAATCAGTAATTACATAAACAATTACCACCTGAATGAATACGATGCCACGGTGCTGACAGAAGAAAAAAATTTTGCTGAATACTTTGAAAAACTCGTTGGCCAGGGTAATACAGCACAGGCGGGTGATGGCACAACCGCCAGGGCCAAAACGGCAGCCAACTGGATGCTGGGGCCGGTAAAAACCTGGCTGAATGAGCGGAATAAACCCATTGATGAGTTTCCCCTGCAACCCGAAAACCTGTTGAAGCTCATCAGGCTGGTAGAAAATAATAAGCTTAGTTTTTCTGTTGCGGCATCAAAAATTTTTCCGGTGCTGGCAGATAAGCCTGGCGCCGACCCGGGACAACTGGCCGCCGCTATGAATCTCATAATGGAAAGTAACTTAGATTACATTCAGCCCATTGCCGATGCTGTACTTTTACAGTTTGAAGAAAAAGTGAAAGAATACCGCAAGGGGAAAAAAGGGTTACTGGCTATGTTTGTCGGCGAAGTAATGAAGCGGTCAAAAGGCAAGGCCGACCCCAAAGTGGTAAATGAAATTTTGCTTGAAAAACTGAAAACCTGAAATAAAAGAATTATGCGTAAACTTAGTTTGATTACAGCGTTTGTTTTTGTTCTTGTTTCCTGTAAGGAAAAAAATACCGAGGGGGCGGTAGAAAAATCTTTTTCCGTAAGCGGCACATTAAAAAACACTGCTGCCCGCAATGTGTACCTGGAAGAATCGGTGCTGTCAACCAGCCAGAAAGTACTGAAAGACTCTTCAATCATTGACGCCGAAGGAAAATTTATCCTGAACACCACTGTACCCGGCGAAACCGTTTTCAACCTGCGCCTCGGCAACGAGCAGTTTGCTTTTGTATCACTGGTGAATGATGCGGATAAAATAAAGGTGGAGGCCGATTTCAGCAAAGGGTATGATTTTTATTCGGTGTCGGGTTCTGAAGCAAGCAGCAAAATAAAAGAGTACCTGGGAAAATCAGGCGAGCTGATGCGGGAAAAGTACAGCCTTGAAATTCAGCTTGACAGTTTAAAAAATATTGCCGGAGCAGAAACGGCCAATGCAGCCCCGGAGCAAAAACGCAAAGAACTGGTGGAGAAACTCAGAGCTTACACATTGCAATCGGTGCAGCAGGCAAAGAGTCCTTCGTTGGCTTTGTTTATTCTGGCCACCTACCAGGGGCAGGCCAACAATCCGAATTTCAGGATGAATCCCTTCAGCAGCGAAGAACTGGTGGGTTTGTTCAATGAAATGATAACTAAATTTCCCGGTCGGGCCGATATGGTCAGCATCCGCGATGCCATTCAGTCGCAGATTGTAAATGCTGTGTGGGTGGGTAAGCCGGCGCCTGAAATTTCTTTACCCGATACGGAAGGCAAGACCGTTTCGCTCAGTTCGTTCCGCGGCAAATATGTGCTGGTTGATTTCTGGGCCAGCTGGTGCGGTCCCTGCCGCATGGAAAATCCCAATGTGGTGGAAGCATTTCACCGGTTTAAAAATAAAAATTTTACCGTACTGGGCGTGTCGCTTGATTTTAAGAAAGAAAACTGGCAAAGAGCCATTGCAGATGACAAGCTGAGCTGGACGCATATCAGCGATCTGAAACGCTGGGAAAGTGTGGTGGTGCCTGTGTACAAAATCCAGGGCATTCCTTTCAATGTACTGGTTGATCCCGAAGGAAAAGTGATTGCAGAAAATTTGCGGGGCAGTTTTTTACAACAAAAACTGGAACAGGTGCTGAATTGATTTCTCTATACTAAAAAAATATGGCTGACATATCGCCGGCCTTTTTTTGTAAACAAGGCTTCAGTTATTCTGACACAGAAGTTGCTTCCAAATCTTTTTTCCGGATAAATGTAATTAACAACGAGGGCAATAGCACCAGGTTGGTAACGGTGGCCGCTATTAAAGTAAGCGAAGTAAGCCAGCCCAGCGATTGGGTGCCGCCAAAACCGCTGAAGCAAAAAATAACAAAACCGGCAATCAGCACAAGCGAAGTATAAATAATACTGATGCCCGTGCTGTGTATTGTTTCAATCACTGTTTTCTTTTTGTTGAAATGATGCAGCGGCAATTCCTGCTTGTAATTTACCAGGAAACGGATGGTAACATCAATGGCAATGCCCAGCGCTACACTGAAAATTAAAACGGTGGAAGGTTTTATTCTTACACCCAGCCACCCCATCACGCCGGCGGTAATGATAAGGGGAATGATATTGGGAAGCAATGAGCACAGTAAAATCCGCCATGAGCGGAAAAGGTACATCATGCAGAGGGCAATTAACCCGAATGCCCAGAGGATACTTTCTTTCAGCCCGTTGATGATAAAACTGCTGCCTTCAAGAAAGGTAACGCTGGCGCCGGTAAGCTGCACATGGTATTTATCTTTTACAAAAAGGCTGTCGGCTTTTTTCTGAATGCTGTCCAGTATAGCCGGCAGGCGGTAGCTGCCCACATCGCTCATGTTTACACTTATTCTTGCTTCCTGTTTGGCGCTGTCAATAAACGATGATAACAGTTTGCTGAAAGCATTTTCATTGCCTGCTGAATCAGCTTTGAATTCAAGATAAGGCTTCAGCGGAATCATGTCAAGCTCCGTAGGTGCGGTGTAGCCGAGCGTATCGCCTTCGAAGAAAGCCTGTTTGGCAAATTTCAATCCTTCCGTAATGTTAAGCGGTTTTCCAATCACTGCCATGGAAGCAAGAAATTGCGACAGCGAATCAATTTTCAGAAGATTGCCAATGTTGCGGCTCACGCCTCTTTTCTTTTTAGTGTCCACTACAATTTCCAGCGGCATCACCCCTTTGAAATGAGTTTCAAAAAATTTCAGGTCGGTATAAATTTTATCTGTTTTGGGAAGATCATCTACAATAAATCCTTCGCTGCGCAGCCTGAAAAAACCTGCCACTGATACGGCAATTATCAAAACCGTGATACCATAAACCAGTTTGCGGTGATTGAGTGACCAGTTCTCCAGCCGGTCGAGCCAGCGTCGCAGCCGCGGGTTTTCAAGATAGCGGGTGTGGCGGCTTTTGGGCGCCGGCAGAAAACTGAGTGAAGCGGGAATCAGTATTAGCGAAATAAAGAACAGCAGCATAATATTGGTTCCTGCCACGGCGCCAAATTCTTTCAGCACCTGGCTGCGTGTGAGTGCAAACACGGCAAAGCCGATGGCTGCCGTGATATTGCAAAACAGGGTGACAATGCCCATCCGCTCCACCATCATCACCAGCGCTTTTTCTTTATTGCCTGTTTCGCTGTACGAGGTATGAAATTTGTTCAGAAAATAAATGCAGTTGGGAATACCGATCACCACCACCAGCGGTGGAATAAGCGCAGTGAGCAGGGTAATTTTATAACCCATCAATACCATGGTGCCCAAACTGAACACTACACCGGTGCCGACAACAAGCATGGAAAGCAGCATAGCGCTGAACGATCGGAAAAACAATAAAAGTATAACAGCCGACAAGGCCACCGAAGCCCACAGGAACCAGCGCATTTCATCGGCAATGCGTTTTGCAATTACGGTGCGTATCAGCGGCAGGCCGCTCAGGTGTATTTCCACCGAATGTTTTTTGCCGAATGCTTCTGCCAGCGCCGTTATTTCACTCACCGTCTTTTCCCTTTTCTTGGAAGTCAGTAATTGTTTATCTATCCGGATGCCGGTAAGCCAGCTATTGGTTTCGGAATTATAAAGCCGGCCGCGGTAAAAAGGCAGGTTGTAAAAAATGTTTTTGCAGCTGTCAAGCTCTTCTTGCGAAAGCAACGTGTCCCTGAAAATTTCCCGGGAGCTGAGCTGTTCCGTTTCTTCGATTTTTACAAGATTGATGGCTGTCACCGGCGAAATCACATCCCCGGCACCGCGTACCTGTTTTATTTTTTTAATGAGCAGCCGGAGGTCATTAAAAAAATAATTATTGAAAAAGCGGTCAGTCTGCATACCCAGCACCAGCAGGTTTCCATCTTCGCCGAATTTCTTTCTGAATTCCTGGTAGGCTTTATACTTGGGATGATCGGTGGGGATGGCGTTGGCAAATTCATAATTCAGCTGCAGCTTTTTTGCTTCATAAGCCATAAAAACAGTTGCACCGAACAGGAGAACCAACAATGCCACTCTGAACCGGAGAATAAAATTGCCAAGGCGAAACCACATAGTGAACTCTTTGATGGAAGAATGGCGCAAAGAAACAGAAAAATGCCTGAACCGGTTCGTTAAATCCTCTCCGGGCAAGTTGATTACAATTGATATTTTTGAAGTGTGAGTTTACGGCAAACCATAATCATCCTTGTTTCTTTTTTTATTTCCATCAGCAACGCAACATCCCAGCAAAGCCTGCCGCCCATCGGGCAGTGGCGTGATCACCTGCCCTATCATTCTGCCGTTGAAGTGACAGCCGGTGGGGGTAAAATTTTTTGCGCAACGCCATACAGCATTTTCAGTGTTGACCTGGCTGAAAATTCTATTACCCGTATGAGCCGTATAACCGGTTTGAACGAAACAGGCGTTTCGGCAATTGCTTATGACGGGTTAAATGAAAAATTATTGATTGCCTACCGCAGCAGCAATATTGATATCATTTACCGGAACGATATATTCAATATCCCGGATATTAAACTTGATAACATTACCGGCAATAAAACCATTTACAATGTTTTTTCGTCCGGGAAATATTTTTATCTCAGCGCCGGGCTGGGCGTTATTGTAATTGATGGAGAAAAATATGAAGTACAAGACAGCTGGTTTATCGGGAACAGTGGCGGTCAGGTAAAGGTAAACGGATTTACTGCCGGCCATAATTTTTTTTATGCGGCTACTGATGAGGGATTGAAAAGGACTTCTGCAAATACTGCTGATCCGGCCAACTACCTGAACTGGCAAAACCTCAGCGGCACAAGCGGTTTACAGGCAGGCAACTGCAATGATGTGATTAATGCGGAGGGAAAAATTATTGCCTTGAAAAGCGATTCGCTGTTTGTGCTCACTGGCAGCAACTGGAATTTATTTTTTACTGAAACCGGGTGGAATATTTCCGGTATCCGTTCTTCTTCGGGCAGGATACTAGTTTGTCAAAGAAAAAATGACGGCAGCGCCAAAGTGACTTCGCTGAATACAGATGGAACTATCAGCCGTGTGCTGCAGCAACCGGGATTAATTATTGCACCAAAGGAAACTATTTTGGTAAATGATGATTACTGGGTAGCCGACAGCAGCGGCGGGTTGACCCGGTTTATGCAAAGCGGTTTTCAGAATTACAATCTCAATTCACCGCAGTCTGTTGCTTCGGGGCAAATGATTTTTTTCAATGAAAAATTTTATGCGGCAGCCGGCTCGGTGAATGCAAACTGGCAGAAGCAGAACAACAAAAACGGGCTGTATAAATTTTCCGACGGGGAATGGACAAATTACAACGGCAAGAATTTTCCGCAGCTCGATTCACTGCCTGATATTATTTGTGTGGTGGCTGACCTGCGTGACGAATCAATATGGGCCGGCTCTTATGGCGGGGGTTTGCTGCACATAAAGCCGGGAAACAGTTTTGAAGTCGTTAAACAAAATTCTCCCCTCAGCGCAGCCACTTTTGACCCCGGCAGTTATCGTGTAGCCGGGCTGGCATTTGATAAAGAAAAAAATCTGTGGATTGCCAATTATGGCGCTGCGCAAAATATTGTTGTGAGAAAAAACGATGGCGGCTGGAGATCATTTTCTCCACCCTTTGCTCTTTCCGAAAATGCCGTATCGCAAATTGTGATGGGTGATGAAAACCAGAAATGGATAGTGTTGCCGCGGGGAAACGGCCTGGTTTGTTTTAATGACAACAATACGATTGACAACACAACCGATGATAAATGGAAACTGTACCGAAGCGGCGCCGGTGCTGGCAACCTTCCTTCGGATAATGTGCTTTTTGTGGTAAAAGACAAAAACGGTTTTATCTGGGTGGGAACGGATGACGGCATCGGCGTGGTACAATGTCCGCAGAATGTTTTTTCAGCTCAGGGATGCGATGCGGTGCTGCCAGTGGTGACACAGGGCGGATTTAACCAGTATCTTTTTAAAGGCGAAACAGTGCAATGCATTGCCGTGGATGGCGCCGACAGGAAATGGGTGGGAACAAAGAATGGCGCCTGGCTCATTAGCAGCGAAGGTGAAAAAGTGATTTACCGGTTTACCGAAACCAACAGCCCCCTGTTGGGCAATGATGTGCGCAGCATCGCCATTGATGGAAAAACAGGAGAGGTTTATTTTGCTACAGCCAATGGCATTTGCTCATTCCGCAGTACGGCTACCGAAGGCAGCGAGAGGAATGAAAACGTGCTGGTGTTTCCCAATCCCGTGCCGCCGGGTTACAATGGTGCTATTGCCATCCGCGGTTTGGTGAACAATGCCATTGTAAAAATCACAGAGCTGGATGGACGATTGGTGTATCAGACCCGTGCCCTTGGCGGGCAGGCTGTGTGGAATGGCCGGGATTACAGAGGAAGAAAAATTTCCAGCGGTGTGTACCTGGTTTTGGTGAGTGATGACGGGAGGAAAGAAAACCTGGCGACAAAAATAATTTTCATTAACCACTAAACCCCCTAATGGGGGCTTTTATGAAACTATTTTCAACCAAAGGAATTGTATTGCGTTCGGTTAAATACGGTGAAACCAGTTTGATTGTAACCATCTTTACCGAGTTGTTTGGTGTGCAATCGTACATTGTCAGCGGGGTGAGGGCTTCTACCAAAAAAGGCAGCGGTAAGGCCAACCTGTTTCAGCCGGCGGCAATACTGGACATGGTGGTATATCATAACGAGCTGAAACACCTGAACCGGATAAAAGAATTCAAATGGGGTTATTTGTACCGGCATATTTTTTCCGATGTGCCGAAGAATGCCGTGGCTTTGTTTATGGTGGAGCTGCTTACCAAATGCCTGAAACAGCCCGAAGCCAATACCGATTTGTTTCATTTTTGTGAAGACGCTTTTATTCATCTTGATGAATGCAGCGGCGCCGTGATGGCAAATTTTCCTTTGTTCTTTGCGCTTCACCTGACCAGCTTTTTTGGCGTGCCCCCTAGCCTTTTGAAGGGAGAGTTTGATAAAGGAAAAATTTATTTTGATTTAAAAGAAGGAGAGTTTACTCTGCAACAACCGGATCATCCTCATTTTCTGGATAGCAAACAAGCCGAAGTAACCAATGAACTGCTGAAAGTGATGCAGCCCGCCGAACTGGAACAGGTAAAACTCCATCACGATTTCCGGCGACAATTATTAGCGGCTTATGAAACGTATTATGCCCTGCATATCCAGGATTTCGGAACCATGAAAACGCTACCGGTGCTGCGGGAGGTGCTGGGGTGAAGGTTAATCAAATTAATTAGTTCAGGATTGTTCAAATATTATTTTTTTCTTTTTCTGTACTTAAAATACTGTATTATGTAAAAAACTCCGCCGGATATGGCAGTTAAACCAAGAAATGGATTTGATACTCCATTATCTTTAAATATCATTACTAAAGAAATAACCAAAACAACACCGATTGCAAGAATTACAAAAACAGGAGAAGCCTCATTCTCATAGATCGATTTGGCTCTCTCGATTTTTGGCTGTTTATAGGTAAGCTTTTTATCTGAAGTTTCAGTTTCAGCAATTTTATTATGATATTCTATAAACTCAGGGAAAATTTGTACAAATGAATCAAAATCATCTTTTGTAAATGTAAAATGCCAGAAATTTATTTCTGTATCATCAATAAGAGTAATCTGGAATAAATCAAAATTTTGATCCTCCTGGTATTTATAACTTTTAATTTCTCTGAAAGATATTTTTCTGTCAGGGTTTTTATGGAAAATATATTGATGCAACCATTTTATAGTTAGAAATTCCTTCGTTAAGGAGATTTCAATTTCCGCCCTTGAAATAAAACGTTGAAGAAATAATCCGATTCCAATCAAACAAATTGATGCAATAATATTAACACCTGTATCATCGGGAAGAATTTCATGAAAAAGTATTACACCCGGTATTACAATTAAAAGCATTGAAAAAATCGCCAATGCCCATGACGTTGATATTATCCAGTAAGATTTCAATTATTATACTAATCTTTTTGATAAACTAAATTCCTCTTCAATCACTACCACCCCCGGCCTCTTCCCTTTTTCAAAACTCCCCAGCTCATCATCCCATTGCAGGGCTTTAGCGCCGTTGAGGGTGGCCCATTTTAGCACCTGCTCCCGGATGGAAAAAGTTGAAAACTTTTCCAATCCTGCCAAAACCGTCTGTATTTCTTTCGCAATACTCAACTGCCAGTTGCTGCTGTAGCTATCTGTGCCGAGTACAATAGGACAATCGTTTTTTAAAAACATCTCAATAGGCGGTGTTTTGTTTTCAATATACAGGTTGGCATTTACACAAAGACACCAATAAAGTTTTAACCCGTTGGCGGCTGCATATTCTTTAGCCCACAATACATCTTCTTCAGGCATATAAGTATTGTGAACAAGAAAAATAGTTTGCCCGTTGTTGAAATGCGGCAGCACAGAGCGAATGCTGCTCAAACCTGTCACAGGAAACGGCGAGTTTTCGATACCGAAAATTTTAAACAGCTTCAGGTAATCGCCGCCGCCGGTTTTGTACAGCTCATCTTCGGCGGGATGCTCCTGGTTGTGAATCGAGATAATTTGGTTTTTGGTTAATTGATTGATCAGTTGGAAAGTTTTTGGGCTGATGCTGTATGGTGCATGGGGAACCAGCGATGTACGATTTTTACTTTTTACTTTTTCCTTTTGACTTTCGAAAGCTTTTGCCACCTGCTGATAATGGATTATGTTTTCTTCCGCTTTCTCATCAGTGAAACCGAGCACCTCCACAAAATTCTGCCAGCGGATTTTGCTTTTGCTTTTTACTTCGGCTGTGTCGGCCGTATTGCCGATATCGCCGACCGCTACTATGCCACCGTCGTACATTTCTTTTTCAGCGTTTATAATTGCTTGCATTTTCTTTTTTACCGGATCTTCATAAGCCCCTCCTTCGGAGGGGTTTGGGGAGGTCTCCCTCTTGGTGACGACAGAACACAGGAATTCAATCAAACCGGTATGCGGCGGTATCACATTTTTCAAGTGACTGAGCTCAAGATGGCAGTGACAGTTGATGAGTCCCGGTGAAAGAATGCCGCTGAAAGTCTGTACATCATCACCGGCTTCCGATGCAGGAACAATATCCTCCACCATGCCCGATTCATCGGTGATTAAAACCTTATCGCTGCCATGAAGGCGGTAGCCGTCGAATAACAGGTCTGCTTTAAACTTGAGTAAACCCATGCTGTGATTTCATTTAACTTTGCTGCCCTTAATAACGATTTTAAGAATTCCGGAAGATAAACTCCTTATTTGTTAATTGAATAAAAGCCTAACCAGGGCTTTGAAGATGAACGGTCACTGACGCTTCGGTCAGGATGCCGATATTTATCGTCGGCAAGCGTCGCAAGGGACGTTCAATCGGAGTTACCCAAGCCGGGACCATAAAAATAAAACTTTAGAATGTTAGATCGCCTCGAAGCTATAAAAGCAAGGTTTGAACAGTTGGGCATTGCGCTGACCAACCCGGAAATTGTGGGCAACAACAAAAAATTTGCTGAAACAAGCAAAGAGTACCGCATTCTTGAAAAGATTGTTGCGGCGTATGATGAATACAGAAAAGTGCTGGCCGATGAAAAGATGTACAGAGAGGCGCTGAACGGTGATGATGATGAGCTGAGGGAGCTGGCAAAAGAGGAGTTACCGGTTTGCGGTGAAAAAAAGGAAAAACTGGAGACGGCTATCCGCCAGATGCTGATACCGAAGGACCCACAAGATGAAAAGAACGCCATTATCGAAATTCGGGCAGGCACCGGTGGCGATGAAGCCAGCCTGTTTGCCGGCGATTTGCTACGGATGTACATCCGGTATTGTGAGCGGCGGGGTTGGAAGACAGCGATACTGAGTGAAAATGAAGGAACGGTAGGCGGCTATAAAGAAGTGCAGATGGAGGTGGTGGGAGAAGATGTGTATGGCACCCTGAAATTTGAAAGCGGGGTACACCGGGTGCAGCGGGTACCTGCCACCGAAGCCGGCGGGCGGGTGCACACTTCGGCGGCCACAGTAGCCGTAATGCCGGAGGCCGAAGAAGTGGATTTTGAACTGAAAGAAAGTGATGTAAAGATGGAAACAGCCCGCAGCGGCGGCGCCGGAGGTCAGAATGTGAACAAAGTGGAAACAAAAGTGATGCTGACACATATCCCGACAGGTACAGTGGTAATTTGCCAGACCGAAAGAACCCAGCTTGGCAACCGGGAAAAAGCCATGCAAATGCTGCGTACCAAGCTGTATGAAGAACAGGTGCGGAAACAGGAAGAAGAAATAGCCCGGCACCGTAAAAGCCTGGTAAGCACCGGCGACCGCAGCGCCAAAATAAGGACTTACAATTATCCCCAGGGCCGGGTGACCGATCACCGCATAAATCTAACTTCTTACAATCTTCCGGCCTTTATGAATGGTGATATACAGGAGTTTATTGAAGCCCTGCAGTTTGCCGAAAACTCTGAAAAACTGGCCCGGCAGAATT
>CAZDUO010000054.1:0-26448 GCA_964508655.1 uncultured Chitinophaga sp.
CTTTATCAGGAATTTCAACCTGTGGATCCGCGATGTAAAAAGCGGCACGGAAACACAACTTACTTCAGATGGCGAAAAAGATTTTGGCTATGCCACAGACAATGCAGGCTGGCGGCAAAGCGAACGCCCCGTATTGCGCTGGTCGCCCGACTCAAAGAAAATTGCCACTTTTAAACAAGACCAGCGCAAAGTGGGCGACATGTATCTTGCAACCACTCAGGTGGGTCATCCTGAATTGAAAGCATGGAAATATCCGCTGCCGGGCGATGAACATATTCCAATGATTCACCGCTGCATTATCAATACAGATGAACCCCAAGTGATTTTCTTCAATATGCCACCCGACCCGCACCGTGCCTCGCTCAGCGATGATATTTCGAGCAGCGGCACATTTGATGATGTGGACTGGAACCCCGATGGCAGCGAGCTGGCTTTTCTTTCCAACTCAAGAGACCATAAGCATGTCAGGATGCGTATTGCCAATGCAGCCACCGGTGAAGTAAGGGATGTGTTTGAAGAAACCGTGGCTACCCAGTATGAATCGGGCTGGGGAACCATCAACTGGCGCTATTTACCTAAGACAAAAGAGTTCATCTGGTTTTCTGAAAGAGATAACTGGGGACATCTTTACCTGTACGATGCCGTTACCGGCAAACTGAAAAACCAAATCACCCGGGGCGAATGGCTGGTGGCTGAAATATTGAAAGTGGATGAAACTGCCCGCCAGATATTTTTCTATGCTTTTGGCTTGCAAAAAGAGAATCCCTATTTCGGGCAGGTATATAAAATCGGGTTTGATGGCAAAGGAATGATTTTGCTTACACCAGAAGCCGGTTATCATGATGTCCGTATTTCGCTATCAGGAAATTATTTTATTGATACGTATTCCAAACCCGATGTGCCGCCGGTAACTGTACTGCGCAATTTCAGTGGCAAAATGGTTCTTGAACTGGAGAAAACGGATGTATCGCGGCTGAAAGCCAAAGGATGGAAACCGCCCATGCCGGTAACAGTAAAAGCTGATGATGGTAAAACCGACCTGTATGGATTGCTTTATACTCCCACGGATTTTAACCCGGCCAAAAAATATCCGGTCATTGACTATATCTATCCCGGGCCGCAGGGCGGCAGCATGGGTGGATTCTGGGGATTTACCGCTTCACGGGGCGATCACCAGGCGCTGGCTGAGCTTGGCTTCGTTGTACTGGTACTTGAAGGCACCGGCAATCCGCTTCGTTCAAAAAGTTTTCATGACATGTACTGGCCCGACATGAGCACAAACACATTGCCCGACCAGGTGGCCGGCATTCGCCAACTGGCAAAGCGTTATTCTTATATTGACACAACCCGTGTCGGCATCTGGGGACATTCGGGCGGCGGCTTTGCCACGGCGGCTGCCATGTTCAGGTATCCTGATTTCTTCAAAGTGGGTATTTCAGAATCGGGCAACCATGACAACCGCAACTACGAAGATGACTGGGGCGAACGCTATATTGGTTTGCTCACCAAAGGTGCCGATGGCAAAGACAATTATGAAGCGCAAGCCAACCAGACGTATGCAAAAAATCTGAAAGGAAAGCTGATGCTCGCACATGGATTAATGGATGATAACGTGCCGCCCTACAACACCTGGCTGGTAGTGGAAGCCCTTACCAAAGCCAACAAAGATTACGACCTGGTGATTTTTCCCAATGCAGCGCATGGCTTTGGCACGTACTCACCGTACATGATGCGCAAGCGCTGGGATTATTTTGTCAAACATCTTTTGGGTAAAGAACCGCCGAAGGAATACCAGTTTGAAACAAAGACCGACCCGCGGAATACGGCGCAGTTGCCGTTTTGATTATTTGCGTACTTGCGAGCCCTATAACATCGGGGCGCAGCAAACTCCAGGAAAAATTTTTTTGGGAGTCAGCTTTTGTACTGCTATTAAACTGCAATTGCGACGCTCCGTTCAACTGTAGGAATTCTATGCAGCCAATGGCGTATTGTCCAGCACAGTCATGAGATTTAGTTATACACAATCCGGGTATTTAGCTTAACCGGAGTTACAGAAGTTGAACGGAGCGTCGCAAGTAAAGCTTAACCGGAGTTGCTTCAGCCGGCTAACAAATAATTTCATTGATAGTTCATGTAGCCGGTAGCATGTGTTAATGAGCAGGAGACCAAATCCAAATCTTCCTGTGGGGAGTGGGGGGGGGTCAAATCATCTTCTTCCTCCACTTTCCGCTTCGTAAATAAAAAAATGCCGGTACAAACATACAGGTCCAGTAAAGCCACTCACTCATCCAGCCGTAATTAATGGAGAGTTTTAATTTTTCCATGACGACATATACATAGATGCAATAGAAAATGATGGCAAAAAATTCGATGAGGAAGGTGACTTTCGTATTGCCCGTGCCGGTGACAGCGTGCAGCCATACTACGGAAAACGACATTAATATCATGGCCAGCGATACTATGCGGATGACGGGGATGCCTGCTTTGATAAATTCATCACCCTGCCCGAAGATGGAAAGAAATGCCTGCGGAAACAGGTTGAGAAACAAACAAAGAATAAGTGCAATGCTGGTGCTAAGCCTGACTATCTTATTGATGACATGAATTACCTGGTCCTGCCTGCCCTGCCCGATGATATTGCTCACCATGCTGTTGCTGGTGCTGGCAAAGGCCCAGCTCATACAACCGAAGATGCCGAACACATTTCGCATCACGTTGCTGATAGCCTGCGGTGTATCGCTGGGCTGGTTGCGTTCGATAAGCAGGAAAAAAAATTCCCAGCTGATGATGCTGATGGCATGCTGAAACACCAGCGGCGCCGACATGGACGTAATGAGCGATGCATTTTGTTTATCCCAGCGCAGGCTTTTGAACAGTGCATATTGTTGCGTAATTCCTTTCTGGTGAATGACAAGGTAAATAACAAACATGCCGGTAAACTCGGCAATGATGGAGGCATAGGCGGCGCCGTTGAAACCCAGTTCAGGCAAACCAAGTTTTCCAAAGATGAGCGTATAATCAAATACAATATTGGCAAGAGCTTCGGCCAGCGTGCCCATAATCATGTACTTGCTTTGATTGATGCCCACAAGCAAAGCATTGCGCAATTGATATATGTAAAGAAAGGGCAAACCCCAGATGCGGATTTTCAGAAAGCTGATGGCCATCCCGGCTTTTTCCGGCTCATGCATGATGGACCGGAGCAGGGGTGGTGTGATTGTATAAGAAACAACAATACCGATGGCTGCAATCAACAGCGCAGTAAAAATTCCCTGGTTGAAAATTTTTCCAATCGCATCCGGCTTGTTTTCGCCGGCGCGACGGCTGATGAGCGCCAGCAGCCCGTTATTCAGCGCAAAACCGATGGAAGCAAAAATAAGATAATACACACCGGTGATACTGGCCACGGCAAGCGTGGTGGATGAATAATGGCCAAGAAAAATATTGTTGGTGATAAAATTCAGCTGCGGCACAAGAATAGCGATGCTCACCGGCAGTGTAAGTTTCATAATCTGCCTGTTTGTGACCTTTAACTGCAAGCCGGATTGAATGCTATCCATAAAAAAAGGAGTGCAAGATAAGTCAGAAGTCGGACCCTCCTTCGTCCCGAATAATCGGGACTTCGGAGGGCACGCATCAGACCCTCCGTCGTCCCGAATAATCGGGACTTCGGAGGGCACGCATCAGACCTCCGTCTTCAATTTGCCCCACAGTGAATTTTGTTCTAACATTGCAGCACTTAAAAAAAGATTGAAGCAGGCACTTCACATAAAATCAGCAAATATTGTTGACACATCGGAGGCTGTTTTGCTTCTTGTGGCAGGCAGCACTCATTGCAGTTTTGCCTTGATGAGCAGCGTGTCAAATGAGCTGGTTGAGTTTGGCTGTTTCACCGGCGGAGATGAGGAAGAAGATTATTCAGCTTTTTTCGAAGAACAGGAAGCGCTGCGAAAAAATTATCATCAATCGGTGATTGGGTATGACATACCCGTTTCGGTGTTTATTCCTGCGGCTTATTATAATGAGGCTGATGCGGGTCTGCACCTGGAAATGCAGTATGGAGCGGATGAACATCCGGAAGTGATTTCAGATATACTTACCGGGTACAATCTTTGCAATGTTTACCGCCTGCCGGGGAACCTGAAGGCAGCGGCAAGAAAATTTACCAATGGCCGGCAATTGCATCTGTATTCGGTTCTGCTGAAAAATTTTTCTGTGTCTGCCAAAGAGGTGGTGCTGGCGGATTTCAAAACGGATGAGTTTACTGTTGTGGTATCCGGTAAAAGCAAATTGTTGCTGGCACAAACCTGGTCTTACTCGGCGCCTGCAGACGTGCTTTATTACCTGCTGAAGATTTGCCGGCAATTTGGTTTGTCGCAGCAGGAAACAACAGTGGTTTTATCAGGATTGATTGAAAAAGATTCCGCCGTTTACCGGGAGCTTTACAAATATTTTGTCTGTCTTGAATTTGACAACCTGCATGGCGATATAAAACTGGCTGATGCACTGGCGGAGTATCCCGCCCATTATTTTTCCACCCTCAGTAAACTTGGTGCATGCGTATCATAGGAGGTACACATGGACGCAGAAGAATCAACCCGCCGGCGCACATGCCCCACACACGGCCCACTACCGATGTGGCCAAAGAAGGGCTGTTCAATATCATTTGCAATTATCTCGGCATTGAAGAACTAAAGACACTTGATTTGTTCGGGGGCACGGGCAGCATCAGCTATGAACTGGCCAGCCGCGGTGCCAAAGACCTGACCATTGTGGAGAAAGACCCGAAGATGTATGCGTTTATAAAAAAAACAGCCGGTGAACTGAAGCTGGAAAATTTCAACGTGGTGAAGATGGATGTGTTTAAATTCATTGAGCAATGCCGCGAAAAGTTTGATTTTATTTTTGCCGGTCCGCCTTATGCCCTCGGCAATATTGACGATTTGCCCCGGTTGATTTTTGAAAAACAATTGCTGCGTACCGGGGGCTGGTTTGTGCTGGAGCATACGCCGGGAAATGATTACAAAAATTTTCCTTTTTACAAAATGGGAAGAAACTACGGCACTACGATATTTTCGATTTTTGAGGAAACCCGGTGAAATACAAAAAAGCATTTTACATTTTTCCACCTTCGCTATCCCGATAATAATCGGGACGGTGGCCGGGCCATTCACCATTCACCATTCACAAATACTTCCTATCTTGACACATGCTGAAAGCGGAAGCAAGAAATGTTTACAAAGAAAAGCGAATGGCGCTTACCGGCGCCGAAAAAGCGAAGCTGGATGACCTGCTGCTGATTCAGCTGCAAACACTGCAACTTCCCTTTATCACCTTCCTGCTTTCGTACTGGCCGATGGAGCAAAACAAAGAACCCAATACGCACCTGTTTACCGATTATCTTGAATTCAAAAACCCGGAGTTGATTATTTGTTATCCGAAAGCTGATTTTGCATCCGGGAACCTGTTCCCGGTACAAACAAATGACGAAACCCGGTTTAGAAAAAATGATTACAATATTTATGAACCCGGGGAAGGCGAAGCCGTGAATGCCCCGGGGCTGGATATGATTTTTGTGCCCTTGCTTGCATTTGATAAATGTGGTTACCGTGTGGGTTTTGGCAAAGGGTTTTACGATCGTTTTTTGCCGCAATGCCGCAGCGATTGCATCAAAATCGGTTTCAGTTATTTTGCACCGCTGGATGCCATCGGCGATGCCGGTGAATTTGACGTACCTTTAGACCTTTGTGTAACGCCTGACACCGTTTATGTATTCTAACTTTTTCCTGAAATCATTCCGTATACTTTTATTTCCGCTGGCTCTTGTTTACTGGTTTATTATTCTTGCCAGGAACAAGCTGTATGATAAAAAAATATTCAGTTCAGCCAGTTTTGGTTTGCCTTTAATCTGTGTGGGTAATCTGTCAGTAGGCGGTACGGGCAAATCGCCGATGGTGGAGTTCCTTGTGATGCACCTGAAAGATTATTTTAAAGTGGCCATCCTCAGCCGCGGCTACAAAAGAAAAACCACAGGCTATGCGCTGGCCAATGAATATTCAACAGCGTTGGAAATTGGCGATGAGCCGATGCAGTTCCATTTAAAATTTCCCGGCGTTCCCATTGCGGTGGGAGAAGAAAGACTGGAGGCAATACCCCAGCTGCTGCACGACAGGCCAGGCACACAATGCATCATACTGGACGATGCCTTCCAGCACAGGGCAATAAAGGCCGGGCTTAATATTCTGCTCACAGATTGCAATAATCTTTTTACCCGGGATTTCGTTTTACCTACCGGCGATCTGCGTGATTTAAAAAGCAGCTATCAAAGAGCGGAAATAATCGTGGTTACCAAATGTGATTCGATGATGACAGAAGAAGAAAGAAAGGTAATTACAGAAGAAATCAAACCCTTGCCGCATCAGCATATTTTTTTTACTTCCAACCTCTATTCCCGGCCTTACCGCATCATGGATCATCATGAAACGGGAAATGTATCGCCGTATACGGAAGTGCTGCTGGTGACGGGCATTGCCAACCCGCAACCGCTGAAAGACCTGCTGCTTGACCATAGCAAAACATATTACATGCTGCATTATCCCGATCATCATATTTTTACCATTGACGACTGGAAAGAAATAAAACGGCGGTTTGAGAAAATAGAAGCAAAGGAGAAAATGATTCTTACAACGGAAAAAGATGCCGTACGCCTGGTCAAGTTTGGCCGGGAACTGAGCGATGTGCCGCTCTTTGTGATTCCGCTGGAACATCACTTCCTGTTCAATGAAAAAGAAAAATTTTTAAACCTGGTGAAAAATTATATCCTCAATTTTAAGCCATCAGTAAACTAAGCCGCATGGGAAGAAAAAGCCAGCATAAAAAAGAAAAGCAGAAGCAGAAACACAGGCAGCCGCACGAACAAACGGTGAAAGGAGTGCTGGAAATAAGCCGCTCGGGTACCGGGTTTGTCATCGTGGAAAACAGGCCGGTGGATATACTGGTTCGCCCCGGCGATTTCGGCACAGCCCTGCACGGCGATACCGTGAAAGTGAAAATAAAAGATGCAAGGGAAAAAGATAAGAGGCAGCGAGGCGTGATAACAGAAGTGGTAAGCCGTAAGCAAACCGGGTTTACAGGTTCGCTTCAGATGAATAGGGGTTTTGCCTTTTTTATTGCCGATAACAACAGGAAGATGCCGGATATTTTTATTCCGCCTTCGGGTTTTAACGGCGCCAAGGACCGCGACAGGGTGGTAGTGCGGCTGCTCGAATGGAGCGATGCTGATAGACGGCCCGTAGGTGAAGTGGTGCAGGTGCTGGACGAGGAAGACGAAAACGATATTGCCATGAAGGAAATTCTGCTGCAGTACGGTTTCCCGCTTTCATTTTCTGACGATGCACTGGAAGAGGCAGCAAGAATTCCGGGTATCATTACACCGCAGGAAATAAAAAAGAGAAAAGACATACGCAGCATA
Organism: uncultured Chitinophaga sp.; assembly: GCA_964508655.1. Classification (GTDB taxonomy): domain Bacteria; phylum Bacteroidota; class Bacteroidia; order Chitinophagales; family Chitinophagaceae; genus VBAS01. The sequence continues at coordinate 7,472 of CAZDUO010000054.1, forward strand.
CTTACATTTACAATTGACCCCGTGGATGCAAAAGATTTTGATGATGCCATTTCTTTCCGTGTTGTAAAAAACGGGATGTATGAGATAAGCGTTCACATTGCCGACGTGTCGCATTATGTGTTGCCCGGCACCGAACTTGAAAAGGCTGCCTATGAGAAAGCTACCTCCGTGTACCTGCCCGACCGGGTGAACCCCATGCTGCCAGAAGAAATTTCCAATGTGCTTTGTTCGCTCCGGCCACATGAAGACAAGCTTACCTTCTCGGCCATTTTCCAGGTGAATGAAAAGGCAGAAATAAAACAATACTGGCTGGGCAAAACAGTCATTCATTCCGATCACCGGTTTACGTATGAAGAAGTGCAGGAAATAATTGAAACAAAAGACGGCCTGTACCGGGATGAGCTTCTTGTGCTGAACCATCTTGCGCAGCAAATGCGGCAGCAGCGGTTTAAAAACGGCGCAATCAGTTTTTCATCGGTGGAAGTACGGTTGAAGCTGGATGAAAAAAGCAGGCCCGTCGGCATCATGATAAAAGAAAGCAAGGAAGCACATCAGCTCATCGAAGAGTTTATGCTGCTGGCAAACCGCACCGTGGCTGAAAATCTTGGTAAAATAAAAGTAAACAACAAACCGATACCGTTTCCTTACCGTATTCATGACGATCCTGACCAGGAAAAGCTGTTGCCCTTTGTGGCGTTTGCAAAAAAATTCGGGCATCATTTCGATACATCCTCACCCGATGCCATTGCTGCCTCATTCAACCAGATGCTGCAGGATGTACACGGTAAACCCGAGCAGCATGTGCTGGAGCAGTTGGGAATAAGAACCATGGCCAAAGCAAGATATTCAACCGAAAACGTGGGGCATTACGGCCTGGGTTTTGATCATTATTGTCATTTCACTTCGCCCATACGCCGCTACCCCGACGTGCTGGTGCATCGCATACTGGAGCAGGCGCTGAATAATAATTTCATCTTTGATAAAAAGCTGGAAGAAAAATGCAAACATTGCAGCGACAGGGAACGGGCTGCCATGGAAGCCGAGCGGGCAGCCAACAAATACAAACAGGTGGAGTACATGCAGAATTTCCTCGGCGATGAATTTGAAGGTGTCATCAGCGGAGTGGCTTCATTTGGCTTTTGGGTAGAAACCATCGAACACAAATGCGAAGGACTTGTAAGCATAAACAGCCTGCTGGAGTTTGATGATTTCAAACTGGTGGAAAGTGATTATAGTCTTGTCGGGCTTCGTACAGGTAAATCATTCCGGATGGGAGATAAAGTATGGATAAAAGTAGTTGCGGCCAATCTTACAAAACGCCAGCTGGATTATGAGTGGGTGGTGGCCAGCGGATTGAAGGAAGGGAAGGGAAAGAAAAAAAGCAGGAAAAAATGAGTCTGATGCGTGCCCTCCGAAGTCCCGATTATTCGGGACGAAGGAGGGTCCGACCTCCGGCCTCCTGCCTCAAAATAACTTTACCTGATTAATAAAAGAACCATGCATTCATTTGAAACATTAGCAATACAGTTTTCGGAAAAATTCAATTCCTTGCAATTCCCGGCAGAGCCCGGGTCACTGTACAAGCCCACTGACTATTTTTTGAAAATGGGTGGCAAAAGAATCCGGCCCGTGCTCTGCCTGATGGGCAATGAACTTTTTGATGAAATAAACCCCGATGCCTGGCAGGTGGCCACGGCCATTGAGCTTTTTCACAACTTCACACTTATTCATGATGACATTATGGATAAGGCCCCGCTGCGCAGGGGAATGGAGACCCTGCATACAAAATATGGGGTAAACACAGCCTTGCTTGCCGGCGATGTGATGCTGGTAACTGCGTATGAATACCTGACTAAAATTAAAACCGACTACCTGCAGCGCATCCTCCAGCTGTTTAATAAAACAGCAAAGGAAGTTTGCGAAGGGCAGCAGCTCGATATGGATTTTGAAAAACGAAATGATGTGAGCATAGATGAATATATCAGGATGATTGAGCTGAAAACATCCGTATTGCTGGCTGCCAGCCTGAAGATGGGGACCATCATGGGCGGGGGCGGCCAGCGCAACCAGGAGCTGCTCTACGAATTCGGACGAAAGCTCGGCATAGCTTTCCAGGTGCAGGATGATTATCTCGATGCTTTTGGCCATCCTGAAAAATTTGGCAAGCGGGTGGGTGGCGACATTGAGGCTCATAAAAAAACTTTCCTGCTTATCCACACCATGCAATCGCCTGCGCACAAAAAAGAGCTCGAAGCTGTTTTAAATGAAAACAACGGTGACAAAATAAAAAAAGTGCTGGCCATTTATAAAAACTGCAAGGCAGATGAATGGGCGCTGGAGTTAAAAAACCGCTTTCTTAATGAAGCGCTGGCTCACCTTGACGATATTGCCGTGCTTTCAAAAAGAAAAGAGCCGCTCAGGGAGCTGGCTCATTTTCTTGTACAACGGGATTATTAGTTAGTTTAAATAGTGGTACCGCTTACATCGAACCCGATGATAATGCAGGTGACGATGATAACCAGGTCAAGCAGCACACTGAAAAAGAAAACAGGGATGGTGATGCGTGTAGGCATAGCGGCCAGGTTGGTTATTACTGTCATACCCATGGCAGCGATGGCGAAGGGCCAGAAAATAAAATGATTGCCGGCAAGTATGATGGCAAACATAGTTGCAATGGTAAGGATGCAGCCATGAATCATAAAAGATGATGCCAGCCATCCTAAACGGTTTTTCTCCTGGCCGTCACACCAGGTAATAAATTTTTTCCACAGCGAAGTTTTCGCAGTGGCTTCAAACGAAGGGGCATAAGTTTGTTGTATTGCGGTTCCCATATCAATTATTTTTTACAAAAATCATTTGCTGCCTGCTGCAGCAGCATGAGCAGGATTAGTTTAAAAACTGATTTTTATCAGCACTACAGCCTGCACCCGGGGAAACAATAACATCCCTGCTAATAAATTTTTCCCTATTTTGACCCGCCAAAACCGACCGCTATGTCCCGTTCTTTATTCAGAAGAAAAACCATTGATGCCATTTTAGTCGACTCGAAAAAAGGAGAAGGCGATGCCCACCAGCACACACTTCACCGGGTGTTGGGGGTAAGAGATCTTACTTTTCTTGGCATAGCAGCCATCATTGGCGCCGGTATTTTTTCCACCATTGGCAATGCAGCTTACAACGGTGGTCCCGGTATATCCGTTCTGTTTATCATTACCGCGGTAGCCTGTGGTTTTTCTGCTTTGTGTTATGCTGAATTTGCCAGCCGGGTACCCGTAGCCGGCAGCGCCTACACCTATTCTTATGTTGCTTTTGGCGAAGTCATAGCCTGGATTATTGGCTGGGCGCTGATACTTGAATATGCCATCGGCAATGTAGTGGTGGCTATTTCGTGGAGCGGCTATTTCAACAACCTGCTCGAACATGTTTTCAATATTCACCTGCCCGACTGGATGCTGGTAGATCCCGCCACAGCACAATCGGCATTCAGAGAAGCAACGGAGGCGCTGGCTGCTGGTACTGTCACCGATCCGGAAAAATTAAAATCCTACCAGTTTGCCATTGAAGCATGGAACAGCGCACCGGTAGTTTCTGGGTATCATGTGTTTTTTAATCTTCCTGCATTTATTATTGTGGGCCTCATCACCTGGCTGGTATTTACCGGTATAAAAGAAAGCAAGCAGTCGGCCAACTTCATGGTGATATTTAAAGTGATAGTTATCATTTTTGTCATCATTGCCGGTGTCTTTTTTGTTGACACCAACAACTGGACACCTTTCATGCCCAACCGGTTTGAAGGAGTGCTGAAGGGTGTGTCAGCCGTGTTCTATGCTTACATCGGTTTCGATGCCATTTCTACCACCGCTGAAGAATGCAAGAACCCGCAGCGTGACCTGCCCCGTGCCATGATTTATTCACTCATTATCTGCACCGTGCTTTACATCCTGATTGCGCTGGTGCTTACCGGCATTGAAAATTTTTCTATGTTTAAAGATGTGAATGATCCGTTGGCTTTTGTGTTCGAAAAAAGAGCGCCGTGGATTGAAACTATTGTTTCCATCAGCGCTGTGGTGGCCACCACCAGTGTGCTGCTGGTGTTTCAGCTTGGCCAGCCGAGGATATGGATGAGCATGAGCCGCGACGGGCTGCTGCCGAAGCAGTTTCAGAAAATTCATCCCCGGTTCAAAACGCCTTATTTTGCCACTATCGTTGCCGGCATTCTTGTGGCCATCCCTGCCCTGGTGGTTGAAGATGCCATCATGACCGATCTTACCAGCATCGGAACTTTGTTTGCTTTCATGTTGGTTTCGGGCGGTGTACTGCTGCTGCCTGCTATTGAAAAAGAAGCGGGCAAATTCCGCATCCCTTACATCAATGGCCGGTTTATCATTCCGCTGTTGCTCGCCTTGTTTATTTATGGGTTCTGGAACCGTATTGAAATGGCTGCGACCCATCTTGGCAGTGAAAGCTACCAGGAGATACTCTTCCTTGCATTTCTGTTGATTGCAGTCATCATGTCGGTGCTCACCATCATCCACAGTTATTCGTTCATACCGGTTATGGGGGTATTGTTCTGTCTTTACCTGATGATAGAAATACCGGCCAAAAGCTGGATGGTGTTTTTCATCTGGATGGCAGGGGGGTTGTGTATTTATTTTCTTTACGGCTACCGGCACAGTAAGCTGGCAGCGAAAACTTAACGGAGGGCCATTTGCCAGACAGTTCACGTTGGTTGAAAATTTTTTTTTTTGATAGTCAGCTTTTGAAATTCTTATCACCGTCCCTTGCCCCGACTTTTCGGGGCTCCGTTCATCTGAAGTAACTTTGCGGGGCTGCCAGCTATCCCAATCACGGTTGCAAACGTGGTGCCGGGGTAGTAAGCCAAACAACCGGTTATGAAATTCCAGGTTGGCGATATTGTTCTCATTCTTCACTCCAGCGAAGAAGCCGAAGTGGTGGACATCATCAACGAAAAAATGGTGATGGTGGATGCCGGCGGCGTGCAGTTTCCCGTGTATACCGACCAGATTGATTTTCCCTACTTCAAGCGTTTTACGGAAAAGAAACAGTGGAAGCCTGTCAAAGAAAAAAAATATGTGGATGACTTGAAAAAAGAAAAAACCAACGGCACAAAAAGAAAAGAGGATGGCATGTGGCTGACATTTTTACCCGTAATTGATACCGATGAGTTTGGCGACGATGTGGTAGACGAACTGAAAGTACACCTTGTCAATCATACCGGCATTTCATACCAGTTCGATTACAAGCTCAACTTTTTCGGCAAGCCGGAGTTTGAGCTGAAGAATACCATTCATCCTTTTGAAGATTTTTACCTGCACGATGTACCCTTTGAAGATTTGAGCGATAGCCCTTTTTTTGAATTTGAATTTGCCCTTGCCCAGCCCGACCGGGCCAAAGCAGAAATCTGCACCGCTTCGCTGAAACTCAAACCCAAACAACTTTTTGCCAAAATAGAAGAAATAAGAAGCCGCAATGAAGCCAGCTTTTCGTACCGGCTTTTTGAAAAATATCCCGACCGGGTGGTGGAAGAACGATTTGATGCGGGTTCGATGACTGCAAAGTACAGCTATTACGATGCATCAAAAGCAAGAGGCGAAATGGAGCCGCCGCGGAGTGTGATTGATCTGCACATTGAAAAACTTACCGATCACTGGCAGCAGCTGGGCAACCTGCAGATTCTTTCCATGCAGTTGAAAACATTTGAAAAGTATTATGAACTTTCCGTGGCTCATCTGCAACCATCGCTCATCGTCATCCATGGTGTGGGCAGCGGCCGCCTGCGAGATGAAATTCATGAACTGCTCCGGCACCGCAAAGAAGTGAAATCCTTCGTCAACCAGTACGATCCGCGGTTTGGGTATGGCGCTACGGAAATATTTTTTCAGTATTAGCCTGTTTTGTAAAATTTAATTTGCATTCTCTTGCACCGTTCGCTTACCTTTAATGACACTAAAACGATTGCCTATGCGTACAATGCTAAGAGTTTCGTTGGATGTAGTGGCATCCAACCGGGCCATTCAAAACGGTACACTTCCCAAAGTGATTAAAGACACACTGGAAAAGCTGAAACCCGAAGCCAGCTATTTTTATACTATACATGGCAAGCGAAGCTGCATTATGGTATTTGATATGAAAGACGCTTCGGAAATCCCGGTAATTGCCGAGCCTTTTTTTATGGAAATGAATGCCGAAGTGGATTTCTGCCCGGTGATGAATGCCACCGATCTGCAAAAAGGCCTGGAGGCATGGATGAAATCGCAAACTGAACCGGCTATTTCTGCTAACTGATTTCAGGGGATAAAAAAGTAAATTTGCAGTTCGCTGCAAACTTCAGCTATCGCCCCGGCGCATCGGCCGGGGAGGAAAGTCCGGACAGCACAGAGCGCTGCACCCTGCGAACAGCGGGGGCCCCGACTTGTCGGGGACAGAAAGTGCCACAGAAAATAACCGCCTCACCCGCTCCCAACAGGAGCGGGCAGGGGTGAGGGTGAAAAAGGGGGGTAAGAGCCCACAGTTGCGGCAAGTAATTGCCGGAACGGGTAAACCTTGCAGGCTGAAATGCCATGTAAAGTATTGCTCCGGTAACTTCCGGAGGAGGGCTGCTCGTCCAAGTTCTACCGGTTTCAACGGGAGGCGCAATACAGGGTAGGCAGAACAGATAAATGATAGCAGTATTCTCTTCGGAGAATAAAACAGAATCCGGCTTACAGGTTTGCAGCGATTTTTTAGTTCAGGTCTTCGGGTTTTGAACCGGCTTGTGTCTGCTTCTTGCTGGTTTCTTCCAGTTTTTCCATTTCCATTTTAAATTCATTCTTCAGCATTTCAATGTATTTTTTTTCTGTAGCGTTGGTACTTACCCGCTTGAACCTTGAATCGGCCTCCTTGGAAGCAAAATGCGATGATAACGTCTGGTCAAGTGTAAACAGGGCTTCACGACGAACATCGGCTTTTTCCACTTCGGTTTTGGCTTTTTCCAGATCCACCATATAAAATTCCAGTTTCAGGCCAAGTGCCTCGCCGTAATCGGAAACTTTTTCAAGCGACTTATTGATATATGTAAATGCTTTTTTCTTAAGCTCTGTGTCTTTTGAAGTGGCATAGACATAAAAAAGCCCGGATGCCACATTGATGTAGGAATTCTCCCGGATGTCAATATCCGACCTGTCCATATATTTATCCATCACCGGCAGTATTTCTTTTTCTTTCCTGTTATAATAAGCAGCATAAGTCAAGTCGTTTAGCAGGTCCGACATCAGCCGGTTGTCATTCAGTTTTTCCACATCGTTCACATAGCCTTTTAATTTGTTGTATTCATCAATGGTATAACTTTTTTGCTCCCGCATTTTAATAATCTCGTTTCGGATCAGGTTGCCTTTGGTCATCAGTGACTGGGTATCGAGATCTTTCATTTTTATTTCCAATTGCTCAATTTTTGTCTTATAAATTTTTTCCAGGTCAGAAATCTGCTTTTCATACTGGTCTTTTACAGTGGTCAGGTACACATGAGAGATTTTTTCAGTCAGGCTGCCGGTGATGTCGGCAAATTTTTTATCCATTACCTTGTTCATTTCTTCTATTTTCTTATCCATGTCTTTGCGCATTTCTTCTTTGAGATTCGAAATCACCGACCGGTAGATGGCATACAGCAATACACCGCCGATACCCGCAAACAGGGCAATCAGTTTTCCCCAGCGGCTGTCAATGTCTTTTGAAACGGCCTGGGTTAATTTGTCATCAAATTCCTTGATTGGAATCCGGGTGTAATTCCTTTCTTCGAGTGCAATGTTTATTTTTTGCAGCGTGGTCAGGATAGAATCAACCGGGATGGCTTGTTGCTGCGGGGTTTGTGCCTGGCTATGCAGGGGCACAAACAGCAAAAAGGTGGCAACCTGTATCAGCTTTTTCATGGAAGAAAAAATTTAGTGATAAAAACATGAATTCCCCACAAAAAGAATTTCTAAGGTAATATAGATTGAGCTGGAAACAATACCCGGTAAGTGGTATTTATTTCAGCTGGTTGCCGATGTAGCCGCCCAGTTCCATCAGCCAGGCAATACCCAGGTGCACTACCAGCCCTCCGGCAATAGACCTTGTGTTGTACACGATAATACCGAGCAGTATTCCGCCAAAATAAGAGCTGACGCATTCGCCCAGCGGCTTGCCAAAGTGTATGGTACAATAGTAGCAGGCCATGGGCAGGATGGCGTCTTTGCCGGCCACCTGTACAAATGCCAGCACAAGAAAACCCCGGAAAAAAAGTTCAACCGAAATAAAATCACTGCCATAAGACAGTTCATGAAGCAAATGGTAAAACCACCTGTACCGAACACCTTCCAGCACTTCATTTACATCGCTCAGTTTTGGATACATGTGTAAAAAATCAGCCTGCGTGGATGCGGCAGCTACCAGTGGCGTCATCATCAGCAGCAAAATAAGATAGGGTTTCCAGGAAAAGTTTTTTGCTGTAAGACCAAAAAAAGAATCTCCCTTATAAAATATTTTCCAGAAAACGAAAAGCATTGCCATCAATACCAGCAGCCGCAGCGGCCAGTAAACAACCTGGTTCCAGTAATAATTCCAACTATAATCCAACGACAGCAGAAGTTCAGTGCTCATGGCTATCTTCCATGAAAACAAGGCAGGAGAGATAATGATAAGAAAAGAAACCAGGCTGCTTTTAAAATAATTTTTTCCTGCCAGCAAATAATAAAAGGCATAAGGTAATGATAAGGCTATAAGAAAAACCAGGTAGCGGAGGTAAAATGAAGCAGCCACGGAATTTTGCGATTCAATGAAGCTGTCAATTCCGTACCGGTAATTCAGGTAAATTAATAATCCGGCCAGCAGGGTGCAGGCAGCCAGCACACTTTTATTTATGGTTTGGAAATAAACTTTTATATACCCTGTAATCATCTGCATAAAAACGGAAAATAAAGTTTTTTTACCTGCCGGTTAAACTTTTTACACGGTGCCCGTTCTCATACTGCGTATTTAAAATTTTCCATAACCCTAAAAAAACTAATAACGATGAAAATGTCCTCCATTAACCGGATCAGCATAGCCGCATTTTTATTCATGTTTGCCGCTGTGCTTTTTTCATGCCAGAAAGAATTCAGCACGGCAAACCAGGATGCAGTAACTGAAGAACAAGCAACAGCATATTCTGAAGAAAGCTCGCAGGCCGAAGCCGGCTTTGATGATGTGGCTGACCTTGCCACTACTGCCGCCGACGAAGAAGGTAATGCCAGTGAATATGGCATTAATGGCCGTGGTTTCTTTCCTTCTTTTGCCGAACTGCGTGCTTCCATCGGCGATTGCGCCACCATTACCGTTTCACCCAACGATAGTACGTATCCAAAAACCATCACCATAGATTTTGGCGACAGCTGCACAGGCCGCGATGGTAAACTTCGCTCAGGCGCCATTGTACTGCACCTTACTGCCCCGCTGCGCCGGCCCGGTTCAGTGCTCACCATTACTTTCCGCAATTATTTTGTAAATCATATTCATCTTGAGGGTACAAAAATCATCAGCAACCTGAGCGATCCCCCGGTGCATAAGTGGAGTGTGCAGGTAGTGGGTGGTAAAGTAACCTTCCCTTCAGGCAGAGGTTATTCTTACGAAAGCCTGAAGTACAAAAAGCAGGTGGCCGGTATGGATACAAGAATCGTTCGTGATGATGTGTACGAAATAGAAGGCCGCTCCAGAACTGAATACAATAACGGCACCACTGTGAACCTGAATACAGAAACACCGCTGGTGAAGAAAGTAGCCTGCCCCTGGATAAGCGACGGCAAGCTGAAAATAAAAATCAATGACCGTGTGTTGTTTCTCGATTATGGTTTCCCCAACAATGGCCAGTGCGATAACAAAGCGCTGCTGACCTGGAACAACGGCAACAACCAGCGGGTAATTATTTTATAACCAGCCTCAGTTGGTAAGCAATCCTATAAAAACAAAAGTCCCCCGCCACCGGGGGACTTTACTTTGTATGATTTATATTCTAAACACTGTCGGTAACTACAAGCAGGGCATAAATCACGCCGGGTAAAATAAACAGGAACCAGAGTATCAGGCTTAACCAGAATTTGCCATTCACTTCTTCCTGGTGCAGGTAAACAGCAAGCGGCGGCAAAAAGATGGCAAGAATAATCAGCGCCACCTGCTCAACCTTTGCAGACAGGTTCCCTTTGTTTTCCTTTTTATAAGTCTTCCATGCTTTTTTTGCTTCTTTTATTCTTTCCTTTCTTTCTTTTTTTGGCAGGCTTTTAAATTCTGCCATGGCAGCTTTAATTGTAGCCGGGTCGGGATCGCCGCCCGGTAGCACTGTGGCTGCAGCGGATTGAAGCGGAAGCATTGCAGTTGTCATGGTGGCCATCAACAGGGAACAAACGATTTTTTTCATACGTAAAATGTTTGGTTTACGATTAATGGGCAAATTAATGATTCTGCATCGGGCCGGTGAAAGTATTTTATCAACAGCTGTGGCAAATGACAGAACAATTAATTTTACTGCATGAAACCAATCGGGCTTATCGGCGGGCTTACGTATGTATCCACGCTGGATTATTACCGCCATCTTAACGAAATAATGAATGAACGGCTGGGAGGAAATGAAGCGGCTAAAATCATCCTGTACTCCGTCAATTTTGGGGAAATAAAAAAACTGACAGACAAAGATGACTGGCCAAACATAATCCCCCTGATTTGCGAAGCAGCTCAACTGGTGGAGAAAGCCGGCGCAGCCTGCCTGCTCATCGGCGCCAATACTATGCACAAGATTGCAGCGGAAGTGCAGGCGGCGGTTAACATTCCTGTACTTCACATTGCCTCCGCAGTGGCAAAAGAAATTTTAAATCATGGGTTGAAAAAAGTGGGGTTGCCTGGCACAAGATTTACCATGAAATTGAATTTTTACAAAGATGAACTGGCCAGTCATGGCATTGACTGCATCATACCCGGCGATGCGGATGCGGCTAATGTGAATGAAACGATTTTTGAACTATTCAGTAAAAACATTTTTCTGCCGGAAACAAAAAAGAAATACCTGGAAATAATTGGTGATTTGCAGCAACAGGGGGCAGAAGGTATTATACCTGGCTGCACCGAAATTCCCATCCTGCTCAACCAGGCAGACTGTAAAATTCCACTATTCGATACCGCAAAAATTCGTGCCCGGGCCGCTGTGGATTTTGCATTGCAATAAAAAGTTTACTGCTTTTTTATTTCGAAATGGACTGATCCACATAGGCTGAAATCCATCCCACCTGCCCGTTTTTAACCAGGTAAAATTGTTTGGTTTCGTAAATGGAAGCAAACTGCCGCATGATTTTCAGCAGCAGGCCGGCAGCAGACATGAGCGACCGCTGATCGAAAACTCCATGTACGGTTTTGACAGCTTTCATAATGGCTGCCTTTTCGTTTACATCGCTGGTCGCTTTTGCCAGGTTAGATTCAGAATAGGAGGAAAAATTTATGTAGAGCCTTTCGTAATACTTAGCCACCTCTTCAAAGGTGACGGAGATTACGGCATTATCCACCAGCTCTGGCTTCATCAGCGTGGCAGCAGCCCATGCTGCGCCACCGCTGAAGGCGATATAATCGCTCAGGGGATAAGCACCGCTTGCATTTACGGCATAAATAATGTCGGCATTTTCGGCCTGTGACAGCACACGGGTTAGCTGCCGCTGGTAGGCGGCCAGGCTTTTATCTTCCTCAAGTCTTTTTTCCACTGCATTAGCTACACTTTTGGTTCCCCAGTTTAGTTGAAACAGGTAAAAATCTTTTGTATGTCCGTACGGGAAATAGCCACCTTTGGTATTGCCGCTGCCAATATCAATCAGAAAAGTGGTGTAGCGTCTTGATTCGGGTACGATGCCGAGGTGTGAAAGGAAAGCTTCCTTCTTAACATCCACTACTTCCACTTGCCGTTCGGCTTCATTTATCCGGGTTTTAAAAGAATCAACAAGGCGGTTCACCCAGTCGGTTCTACCATCTTTTTCTGCCTGCATTTTTACACCACTGCTTACCGTAGTAAAAATTCTTTTGGAAGGAATTTTATAATCTTTCTGGGCTTTGTTGAATAAGCCACAGAAAGCATCCAGTGTGGCTGCAAATGTGGGATCATTAAAGGAAATAAAGTCGGTATTGACCGAACTGTCTTTCAGAATATTGAATGCGCCGTTTGATTGTGCATTTTTACCAATTTCCACCATACTCAGCTTTACACCTTTGGAGCCTACTTCGATGCCGGTATAAACGGTGGAATTGGTGTATTTCAGTTTCATGCTGCTTTGTGCTGTCAGCAGGTTTGCCGTCAGCAGCAGCATAGTAAATGGCAGTATCCGGTTACAGAGGATATGGGTCATGGGTCAGTAATTTTGATTTGTTGTAAAACTACTTAAATAGCACCGTGCATGTACTGTTGATTAACTACAATCCGGTGATGTGTGAAAAGAATGTGATTAAAACGACAGCAGAACGATACCGGATAATATAGAAAGTTTTTGCGTTCTACTGATTAGTATCCGGAAGCGGCAATGGTTTGTTCTTCGGTCAGGCCATCGGGGTCGTAAATAATCCGTATCCTGGCGCTTTTGGTTTCTGATGAGCTCATGGAAAGAATATATCGCCTGATGCCGGCCGTAATGATAAGAACAGCCGTATTGGGCGGAATGCTGCCGAGGTTTTCAGCTACCATTTCCACTTCGTGAAAAGTATTATCCAGGTCAATCCTGATATGTAGTGTAACCGGTTTTGCGCTGAGGCGCTGGTGGGTAAGCACCACTTTATTATCCACCAGCACGGTGATGGAGTCGCCATCCACCTGGGCATTATCATAAAAGTCGAGACGGATGCTGCCGGTATCCACTTTTATTTCGGGCACTTCTTTAAAAGCAGATTCCTTAATGCGTGTAAGCACAATAGTGCCGCCATCGCAGCTTTGAACCGAGTTCAGCACATGCCCCGACCAGTAACCTTTCAGCATTTCCACGTTGCCTTCACGGCTGTACACAAGCTCAAAATTTTTTACGCAAATAACGCAGCGCTGCGGAATATGATAAGTGGTAACAAGGCCTTCGCCCAGGCTCAGAAGTTTTGACTCTTTGTTATAGCTGCCACGGAATTTTTTCTTTACATAGTTGTCAATATCCTGGTAGTGGTAAGAGTCGCCGGAGGCCAGGGCGCCTTTCATGCTTATCTGGAGTTCGATGTTATTTTCCGGAAAGCAGCCCCGCATAGTGAGTGTTCCTTTCCAGAAACCGTTGAGGTCCTGGGCTGCACTGTTCCCAACCGCTGCTCCCATTATCAGTAATATCGCCAGCCGCTTTTTCACCACAAAAAATTAATACAAAAAATCCGCTTGAACTGTGAAAAATTATACAAATGGGTGAATTTGTTTTTAACAGCTGGTGATAAATCCAGTCATCGCCTGGGTTCTATTTATTTCGCTGGCTCCAGAATACGAGAGCAATTACCAGGAAACCGATACCGGTAATGACCGGGGGCTGTATTTTGGCTGTGGCGCCCAGGTAAATCATGTATATGCCAAGCACCAGCATCACCGCAGTGGCCGCGGCAAAAACAGAATTCTTATTCATCGGATAACATGTGGTTTTTAGATTTCAAAATAAAATTTAAGTTCGGGAAAAAATTTATTGCTCATGAAATCAATCTCACGTCGCCGGTTTGCAGAAAGCCTTGCCGGCCTGGTACCATTATCCGTAATAATGAAACGGAGGTCTATCTTCGCCCAAAAGAAAGGAATGTTTATTCATCATGTTTATTTCTGGCTGAAAAACCCGGGCAATAAGGAGGATAAAGCAAAACTGGTGGAAGGTTTGAAAAAACTCTCGCGGGTGAAAACGATAAAAGAATTTTATATCGGTCAGCCGGCAGCCACCCGGCGTGATGTGATTGACAGCTCATATGATGTCAGCTGGCTATTGTTCTTTGACAATGCTGCTGACCAGGACAGCTATCAAAGCGATCCCATACACCTGAAGTTTGTAGAAGAATGTTCTTCGCTCTGGAGCAAAGTGATTGTGTATGATTCGGTAGATCTGTGATATTTATTTCAATCCCATACATATTTCCACGATCCGTCCTGCTGTTTTTTCCAAACTGTATGGAAAACGCCTTTGACTTCATTCACTTTGCCAGCGCTGTCTTTGCTCTGCCAGGTGTATGGGCCATAGGTGTAGCCCATGTCGCCGCTTTTTGCCACGCTGATAAAATCGGGTGACCAGGTGACGGTTGCTGTTTTGTAATAATCGGCGGAATAATAGTTTTTGATGGCTTCTTTTCCATGAATCAGCGTGTCCTGTTGCCGGCGGATAGTGGCATTTGAATCGGCATAATACCAGAAGGCTTCGGCAATTCCTTTTTCCATTGCCATTGCTGCAAAATTCTTTTCCGCTTCCGCAATTTCTGTTTTGGCATTTTCGCCAAGGTCTTCTGCTGCATTCTTGATTGAATCGTTACAGGAAACAAACAGCCATGTCACCATCAGAGTAATAATTTTTCTCATAAAAATTTTTGAACAGGTTCGGTAGAGACAGTGCATTGCCTTGTCTCTACAACAGGTGATTCTATTTTTTAATGGGATGTACAAACCTGGATTCACCTTTTGGCAGATGTGTTTAATAACCCCAATTCTTCATGATGGTTAAATTTTCTTTGGCGCATTCCAGTGGTGTTTTGCCCTGGTAGCTTTCCTGCTCGATGATGTAATGAACGCCCCGGGTAGTACGGCGCACTTCATCAATCACGGCTTTCAGGTTCACTATGCCGGCGCCAAGTATGGTGCTTTCATATTTTTCATTCCCGCCGGCAGCAGCTATTTCATCCTTTACATGCAGGGATAAAAAACGGCCGGGATATTTTTTCACTACATCCATGGCGTTGGCGCCGCCATTGTACAAGTTGCCCGTGTCCAGTTGTATAATCACCAGCGAAGCATCAGTATGATTCAGGATGATATCAAACAGCACTTCGCCATCCAGTTTTTCGCTGAATTCAAAATCGTGGTTGTGGTAGCCAAACTTCATTCCGGATTTTTTGCACAGCTCGCCGCTTTTGTTGAACACGTCCATAAAACCCAGCAGGCTGCTTCGGTCTTTGCGGTATTTATTGTCCATCCAGGGGCTGATGACATACTGCTGGCCCATGTAGGCGGCATCATCCACGGTGTATTTCCACGGGTCGGTAAAATCTTTTTTCGTTTCATCCCAGTGCTGGGCGCTCATCACGGTATGCCCGCTCGGCATTTTCATACCCAGGTCATCCAGTATTTTTTTGAATTCAGCCGGTGTATAGCCGTAAAATTTTCTGTTGACGTAGTTGGCATGCTCCACATTTTTATATCCCATTGCCGCCAGTTGTTTCAGCGTGCCCAGCGGATCTTTATTCATATCATCCCTGACAGAGTAAAGCTGGATGCCGATTACTTCACCCTTTGCCAGGCCTACAAACGACAACCGGGGAAGAAAAGAAGCACCGGCCAGTGCTGCAGCCGAATGCGTAATAAATTTTCTGCGGGATGTTTTCATTGTAAATATTTTTTTCCGAAACTACTTAATTTGAAAATACAGTCAGTTTATTTCCAGTTCATTTTTAGCCGGAAGTTTTGGAAAAGTATTATGCGGTTCGGTTTGATACCAGTACACTACCGAGCTGATATCCGATTGCTGTATCAAATAACGGCCACCGCTTCGCCAGCCCAGGTCCTGGATAGTGATACGCAGATTTTTTTCAAACCGAACCGGGTCCATGATGTGCCAGCGGTACATGCCGAAGCGCTGCATTACGTTGTAGTGGCCATCGCCTCGTATAACCTGGTGCAGCCCGGCATAGGCAGTAGAGAATTCAGTGTAATCCACTACTTCCACCCCGGCTTCATTTTTTCTCCGGGTATCAAAATCATACGAACCGCAGAAATAATCTTCGGTGCCGGTGCCGTTGATTGTCGGGAATTTTGTATCGCCATCCATGTAAAACTTTATTTCGCCTTCGCCCCACCAGCCGTTGTTGTGTACGCCCCATGCCATATAGGTGCCCACATAGTGTCCTTTGCCAGCGATGCTGTCAATCAATGTACAGATGCCATCTTTCACTCTTGCTGTTCTTCTGAACTGAGCATGAAAATAAGCAGCGTCATCGGGCACTTCGGTAAGTGTAAAATCAATCTGGTAAAACAACCGCATACTTTCTACATTGATATTGGTCATGGTGATTCTGCATTTTTTGCGGAAGGGCATCACCCAGTAACAATTGAATGCACTGCCGGGATTGATAATAACCGCTTGCGAATTCAGGTGAGCATACGATCCCCAGCCGGCACCAAAAAAATCACCCACCGGCGCTTCCACAGAAGGTTCTTTTTCATCATCCCAGTAAAAACGAAGAATGGAAAACCGCCAGTTACCGGTTGGCGTCATCCAGATATGCTGAATGGCGCCGGGGCCGTTGATTTCGGCAAGGGTGAAGGTTTCGCCGGGCTTGATGTCGACAAAGGGATTCACTTTCCAGCCCTGGCCAAGTTCACGGGCTGCATTTTTAGCACTGCCGGTTTCCGGGGTCGCCATGCCGCCTTTGCCCGGCTCGCCGGTAAGATTCTCCGGGCTGATAGATCTCGATTTAGCATTGCTCAGCCGGAACAGGTTGCCAAGATTCATATCAAGCCCGTTGAAGGTGCCGGTTTTTTGCGCTGATGTAACCAGTGTTATAAATAACAGGGGGAAGAATATCTTTCTCATAAACAAAAAATTTTTTTTTGAATGATGAGAAAGTTAAGGAATAAAAACCGGGGTGTGATTTACATGCTCAAAAACTTTTTTCAGCATTATTCATTCATTGAATTTTGATACCTTCATTTTTATGAAAAAAATATTTTCACTTTTCATCCTGCTGATTTCAATTGCTGCCAAAACCCAAAGCTGGCAGGATACCATAAAAATGATTGATAAAATCATGGACCGGTACAAACCGGGTATGCCCGGCGCCCAGATGGCCATTAGCCGAAACGGGCAACTGATTTATTCCGGCATAAGAGGACTTGCCGACCTGGAACATAATGTTCCCCTGACTAAAGAATCAAAAACTGAAGCCGGCTCGGTATCAAAGCAATTTACTGCAGCCGCTATCCTGTTGCTGGAGCAGCAGGGCAAGCTTTCATTGAATGATGACATCCGGAAATATTTACCCGAAATTCCTGACTATGGCAATACCATCCGTATTTATCATTTGCTGCATCATACCAGCGGATTAAAAGACTGGGGGAGTGTGATTGCACTCAGCGGCTGGCCGCGGGGTACAAGGGCTTACACAAATGAGGATGCCCTGCAAATTATCGCCAGGCAGAAATCGCTGAACAACCTGCCCGGCGCCGAATACATTTACAGCAATTCAAACTACACAAGTCTTACCATCATTGTACAGCGGGTGAGCGGTATGAGTCATGCAGCATTTACAAAAAAATATTTGTTTGAACCGGCAGGCATGAAGAATACGGAGTGGCGGGATGATTACCGGCGGGTGGTGCCGGGCCGGGCCATAGCCTACAGCCTGCAGGCTAACGTGTATGAAACCACCATGCCCAATGAAGATACTCATGGTCATGGCGGCTTGCTTACTACAGCAGAAGACTTGCTGAAGTGGAACCAGTTTTATTTATCCGGCCAATTCGGCAATCCATCTTTGCTGCCGAAGCAGATTGAAATAAGGCCATTGAACAATGGCAAAAAAAATGCGTATGCAGCGGGGCTTGATGTGGATTCCATTAACGGGTGGCGGGCTATCAGCCATACCGGGGCCACGGCTGGTTACCGGGCGCAATTGGAATATTTTCCTGATTTGGATTTATCGTTTGCCTGGCTCAGCAATAATGCATCTTCGGCTACTGCATCAGTGCCCGATGATGTGCGGGATATTTTTGTAAAAGATATTTCTACAGCTGCGGGTTCAGGCAATTTAAAACCTGACAGCAGCATCAGCTGGAAAAAATTCATCGTTTACGCTGGTGCTTACTTCAACCCACATACCGGAAGCGGGTTTACACTTTATTCTAAAGAAAACGGAATGTACCTGGTACCGGTTGGGGGCCCTTTGCTGCCCGTAAATGAAAACACTCTGGCAGTAAGAACAGGTCTTTTGATTTTCCAGGAAAATAATCAGCGCATGGTCACGCTAATTAACGCAGCCGGCGATACGGTGTTATTTTATAAAACCGATACGGCAAGAACAGATAACGCATCGCTGCAGGACTATGCCGGTATTTATTTTTCTGACGAAACTGAATCGTACATGTATGTGGAGGCAAAAAACGGAAAGTTGATGATGTATCCCCGCAAAGGAATGGAGGAAGAAGCCACATTTACTTACCGTGACGGCGTATATTATCCCGGCGCTGAAATTTCATTTCAACGAAACAAGCGGGGTGCAATCACACATTTTTTTGTAAGTGTATCGAGAGCCCGGAAAGTGGAGTTTAAAAAAATACTAAAAGAATAGCAGGTATTATTTCAACCGGTAAGCAATGATGAGGGTGAGTTCTTCACCGGCTGCCGGTTTCAGTTCATGGCTGCTGCCGGGCCGTGTAAGAATGGCATCGCCGGCTTTTACTGCAAATGTTTCCCCGTTCATTTTCATTTGGCCTCGGCCGCTGAGGATGTAATACACTTCGTCCGTTTCCTGCAAATGATAACCGATAGATGAGCCCGGATTCAGCACTCTTTTGCAGAAAGCCATTTTAAAGTCTTTCACATTTTCAAAGAAAGGATGTGCATTGGTGCTGCCACCGCCATCATGCGGAGCGGGCTGCTGCACGGCAATATCCTTTTCGTGTTGCAGCACGTAAGGCCCGGTTTGATTTTTATTTGTAAAAGAAAAAACACACAGCATGGTAAATGCGCCGGCAAGGAAGACGAGTAGAAGTTAATAAGGCTTCATAAATTTTTTTT
>CAZDUO010000055.1:0-26387 GCA_964508655.1 uncultured Chitinophaga sp.
TTCTTTATTTATCTTACCAGTCTTTAATATCTTCTGACTTCTGACTTCTGACTTCCAACTTTCCCCACCTGTGGAAAATTTTCGATGCGTAACTTCGTTATTAAGGGTGACATTTATGAAACCCAATACAACCAATGGAAACCACCAGAGAACTTTCAGCCCTCTTCACGCTGATTGATGATCCCGATGAAGAGGTGTTTGGCGCCGTATCAGAAAAAATTATAGACTACGGCAAAAACATTATCCCCAGCCTCGAGCATTTGTGGGAAACCATCCCCGACCAACATGTTCAGCACCGCATCGAGTTGCTGATTCACCGGCTTCACTACCGTGACCTTTGCGAAGATTTCAGGCAATGGAATATTGCAGGCCATCACGACCTGATGCTGGGCGCCCTGCTTGCCTGTAAATTTCACTATCCCGACCTTACCAGTACTGCCGTGTTGCAGGAAGTGGAAAAAATCCGCCGCAACATCTGGCTGGAGTTGAATAATTACCTGACGCCGCTTGAGCAGGTGAATATTATCACCAGCATACTGTACAGCTACTACGGTCTGAAAGGCGGTGAAATAAATTTGCAGGAGTCAAATGAGTTTTTGCTGCACAAAGTACTGGAAGCAAAACGCGGCAACCAGCTTAGCAACGGAATTCTTTACCTGGTGCTTAGCGAGCTGCTCGATATCCCGGTAAAAGCCATTAACATTCCCCGGCAATTTGTACTGGCTTATTTCAAACCCGGCTACAGCGATGAAAACCTGCAGAACCCGCAGGATAAGATTGAATTTTTTATTGACCCAACCAACGGCCAGGTTTTTACCCAAAAAGATGTGAGCAGCTATTTTAAACGAATAACCACCGACCCGGTTGATGATTATTTCAAGCCGCAGAACAATAAGTGGGTAATCCGCCGCCTGCTGCTGGAAACCAGCAAGTGCTTTGAAGATGAAAAGAATCTGTACAAACAAAAAGAATTGCAGGATTTGGCCAACTTACTGGACTAATTCTTAACTATGTCCTTCATCACGTGGGATGCTTTTGAAAAAATTGACATCCGCTGCAGCCCCATACCTGAAGTAACCCATTTTCCACAAGCCTGCCAACCTGCCTGCCGGCTGCTGATTGATTTTGGAAACGAACCGGGCATAAAAAAATCTTCCGGACAGATTACCCGATATTATTCCATTGCCGGATTAATCAACAGGCAGGTAGTAGCTGTTGTCAGCTTCCCCCCCAAACAAATTGCCGGCTTTTTCAGCGAATGCCTGGTGCCGGGCAGTTACGATGAAAACAATCATGTAATTTTATCACAGCCCGAACGTGCCGCAAAAAAAGAGGCAGCGAACCGGCTGACGCATGCCTGAAACATTCTATATAACCTATTATCACTCGCCGGTCGGTATGCTTCGCATTGCCGGCAAGGAAAACTATATCAGCGAAATTTCTTTTTATGACAAGGTGCAGAAAACCGAAATGAAAAAGAAAAATCTGCCGCCGTTGCTGATACAATGCGTGGAGCAGCTCATCCAGTATTTTCATGGCGAAAGAAGAAAATTTGATTTGCCCATACACCAGCCCGGCACAAAATTTCAGCAGGATGTGTGGCATGAGCTGTTGTCCATCCCGTTTGGAAAAACGATAAGCTACCAGGAGCTTGCCATACGAACCGGCGACAACAAAGCAACCCGTGCTGTGGCCAATGCCAATGGTAAAAACAACATTGCCATCGTGGTGCCCTGCCACCGGGTTATTGGCGCCAACCGCGAACTGGTGGGATATGCAGGTGGTCTGTGGAGAAAAAAATGGCTGCTGGAACATGAAGCCAGGCTGGCATTTGGTGTGCAGACTCTGTTTTAAGGGCAGTTTTTCCGGGCCAGCGTATCCGGTGGAAAAACATTGTAACGTAACACAAACAGTTTTTGATTGTACAGCCCCACACTGTTTGCATAAATACAAACCGTATCGGCAAAATTATTCCAGTTAATGCCGGTTGAATCTTTTACATAAATGCAAAGTGTATCGGTATTGGCAAAATAGGTGCATCTGTACGCACCATAATAATAAGTGAATTTTCCGGCCAGGGTAGTATCAAGCTGGTTAATTTTCATGCAGTCTTCACTGCATTGTGCCGGATACGAAGTGGCAACATACAAAGCTGCATATATTACAAGTACAGCGGGCAGAATAAGACGTTTGGTTTTTAATTTCATGTGTAAGTTTTTATTTTATGATTTTGCCACATAGACCCGAACCTTCGGGTCGCCATATCCCGAAAACTTTCGGGATCATCGCCGGTTGGTATAATAGCTCGAAAATTTTATGGCTCATTTCATAATGCTTTATTTAATATAGCTGCTAAAGAAACACCTGCCATAATCGCAAATAAATCAGTAAAGCTGAATGTAAAAACAGATGGCATAAACAATTGAATTATTTCTGAAATTTCAGCAACCAGCAATACAAAAATAAACAAGAGCCGGTATGACCCGAATTTGTAAAAATGGTTTAAAATAAAAACTACCGAGGCAAATGAACAGGCCCAAAAGAAGTCAGGCCCTGAATAGATGATAAACCGGCCGAATGCTGAAAAATTTCCGGGGGGTTGTTCCCGGTAATTATCCAAATTCAACAACCGGGTGAACCAGGCTTCGGGGCGGTACAAAATATAAATAACTGCACCTGTTATAAGGGGAAGTAATCCATGGATGAAAAGCTTTGCAAAAAGTGTTGTGCGATGCTTTTTCATTTCATTGACTGGCCGGTAAAAGCAAGCGGCAGCAGGAGGCTGGCTTTATCAAATACAAATATTTTACCTTCAAGCCCGCCAAGAATGAGACGAATGGGCATACGCACCCGGCCTTCATACTCCTGCAGCGCCTGCCTGCACATGCCGCAGGGTGCAATAGGTTGTTTACTGTCGCCATTACCGCTGTGGTAGCTGATGGCCATGCTTTCAATAGCCACATCGGGATAAAGAGATGATGCCGAAGCAAGCAATACCCTTTCGGCACAAAGCCCGACGGGAAAGGACGCATTTTCCTGGTTGGTGCCGGCAACAATTTCACCATTCACCAGCTTGGCCACAGCGCCTACATAAAAGTTGGAATAAGGAGCATATGCCTGGCGGGTTACTTCACGGGCTTCGTTCAGCAGCCAGGCATCAGCGGCAGTTAACTCACTGATGTCGTCGTAAACCTGGAATGAGATTTCAATTTTTTGCTCCTGCATACAGAGAATAATACACAAAGTAAAAGAATCATTGCGTAAGCCCTGAACAATTATTCGTTGCTAATTACTGCATACTGATTATCCCACCCGGTTGTCCTTTCCGTTATTAAAAAGCCGCATTTATTTTACAATGCGAAACAACCGCTTCCACCGCGGGCCTTCTTCCCAGCTAAACCAGATGAGCCATGCTTTGCCCACAATTCGGTCTTCCGGCACAAAACCCCAGTAGCGTGAATCCTGCGAATCCTGCCTGTTGTCGCCCATCATCCAGTAATAATCCATTTTAAAAGTATAAGAGGTCGCCTCATTCCCGTTCAGGAAAAATTTTCCATCCTTCATGTAAAAATCATTTTTTTCATACACCCGGATGGCTCTTTCGTAAATGGAATAATTTTCTGCTGTCAGTTGAAGCGTGGTCCCTTTTTTCGGTATCCAGACCGGGCCGAAATTTTCCCGGGTCCATTTGTGCAGCGTATCGTACGGAAAAGTTTCGCCGCCACCTGCATTATAGCTGTAGTCCACCTGTATTTCCTTTACCAGGCCCGCAGCCTGCATTTTATCTTTGGCTTTTGCCGTAAGCAGCATACGAAACTGGTTGGGTGCATTGCCAAGACTGTAATCACCTTTATCAGCATCCAAATCATATTCTTCTTTCATAATATCCGGATCGAGACGCTGATTATTAATTAATGTAACCAGGTAATGCATTTGCGAGTTGGGCGGCATTGGTTGCGGTTCATTATTTATATAAACAATATTATCTTTTACCGAAAGCGTATCACCAGCCACACCCACGCAGCGTTTAATATAATTATCTGTTTTATCTGCCGGGTGAACCGCAATCGGAAATTCAGCCGGATTATCGAGAATATAGCGGTCGTCAGGAAATCCTTTGACAGCTCTTCGTTTGATATCATAGTAAGGATTAGCTGATTCAAACCCATCTTTATGTATTACCGTATCGCCTGCCGGAAAATTAAAAACGGTGGCATCGCCCCGCTTTACCGGGCTGGCCCACCAGCGTATATAAGGCAGTTTTATCGCTTCTGAATAGGATTTATTTCCCAGCTTGGGAATGTAATTATGAATAAAAGGTATTGACAGTGGCGTGTTGGGCACTCTGGGTCCATAGCTGAGTTTGCTCACAAAAAGAAAATCGTTTACCAGCAACGACTTTTCCATGGAGCCTGTAGGAATGGTGTATGCTTCGAAAATAAAAAGCCGGATGAGTGTGGCAGCCACTACCGCAAAAACAGCAGCATCCACCCACTCCCGCCATCCTGCTTTTTTATGTTTGCGTGCTGCTTCTGCGCCGATGAACTTTGTAGTTTTTTGCACGGCGATGTAGGGAAAATAAAAAGGCGCAAACAAGCTGGCGCCGGTATGATGAGCAAAGGAAAATTTTCCAAACACTTTTGCAAACTCAATAAAGATGCCCATGCTGATAAACCACCCGCCCACGGGAATCAGCTGCCAGAAAACCCAGTGCTTTGGCCTTTTGGCAATATCCTGCATGATCCAGGTATTGTAAAAAGGAACAAAAGCTTTCCACCCCGGCACACCGGCTTTCATAAAAAGCTGGTACAAGCCGTAAGAAGGCAGAAACACAATGAGGGTACCGATAAAATAAATAATGAGCAGATGTTGTAACGGCATCAGTTAATTTTTAATGCGGACAAAGATAATGAACCCGGCCGGTTGTGCAGGTCAGGCAATATGTGAATGGTGTTTGCGGTCAACAGTATTAATGAAAGAAAAAGTTAAGAGTAAAAAGCTATTGTTATTTTGGCAAAACATAATTATTCACATCATCCGCGCCAATCGATTTACCGGAAAGAATTATCAGCCGCTCCACTACATTGCGCAGCTCACGGATGTTGCCCGTCCAGTTATACTCTTGCAGCAGTTTTACTGCATCCGTATCAATTGTTTTTTTGGCCACACCGTAATCGGCACATATATCACCCAGAAACCTGTCAACGAGCAGCGGAATGTCATCCCTTCTTTCGTTCAGCGATGGCACGTGAATGATAATTACACTCAGCCGGTGGTAGAGGTCGAGCCGGAAACGTTTTTCTTCCACTTCTTTCAGCAGGTCCATATTGGTGGCGGCAATCACCCGCACATCCACGTTAATATC
This sequence comes from uncultured Chitinophaga sp., assembly GCA_964508655.1. Lineage (GTDB taxonomy): Bacteria > Bacteroidota > Bacteroidia > Chitinophagales > Chitinophagaceae > VBAS01. Next base: position 5,366 of record CAZDUO010000055.1, read on the forward strand.
TTTATCGGCGCCCACACGGGTAATCTTTCCTTCCTGCAATGCCCGCAGCACTTTGGCCTGAGCATTCAGGCTCATGTCGCCTATTTCATCCAGAAACAATGTGCCGCCTGAGGCCTGTTCAAATTTGCCGATGCGTTGTTTGATAGCAGAAGTAAACGAACCTTTCTCGTGGCCGAACAGTTCGCTTTCGATAAGTTCACCGGGAATGGCGGCGCAGTTCACTTCCACCAGCGGGCCTGTTGACCGGTTGCTTTTTTCATGAATCCATCTTGCCACCAGTTCTTTACCCACGCCATTTTCTCCCGTAATCAGTATACGGGCATCCGTGGGCGCCACTTTATCAATCGTTTCTTTAATTCTTTTTATCGGTGTTGATTCGCCAATCATTTCCTGCACACGGTTCACACGCCGCTTCAGCACTTTGGCTTCAGAAACCAAACTGCTTTTGTCCATTGCATTTCGGATGGTAATCAGCATCCGGTTCAGGTCGGGCGGTTTTGAAATATAATCAAAGGCGCCCTTCTTTACGGCATCCACTGCCGTTTCAATATTGCCATGGCCTGAAATCATAATGATAGGCGTATCGGGATTCACCTCGCCGGCTTTCTGCAAAAATTCAATGCCGTCGAGCTTCGGCATCTTGATATCGCAAATCACCACATCGTAAGTTTTCTCCCTGAATTTTTTCAAACCGTCTTCCCCATCGGCAGCTTCGTCGGTTTTATAACCTTCGGCCGAAAGTATTTCCGTCAGGGCTTTGCGGATGGCTTTTTCATCATCAATAACCAGGATGTCGGGCATGTGCAGAATTTTCAGGAGGCGTGAAAATAATTCAAATCAGTAACATCTTAAAAAATCATTAACCCTGCTATTTATGGAATCAGAACACCGAAGTATCTATTTGCAAAATCTTACGTATGCACCCAGGATTCATTTTCCTTCTTCCTTTGTCTTTATCATTTTTTGGCTGCAATAATATCCCGGAAAAATACCAGGTTGATGTTCTGGCTGGTGAAAAAAAAGAGATTTATAAAACTATAAATGACATTCCGCTACCCCGCGGGTATACTCACATAAAAACCGGCGACAGCCTGTATGCTGAATGGCTGCTTGGCATAGGATTGCGAATTAACAAAACGGTTTACCTGTATAATGGAAAACCTAAGCCAAACCAGGAAGTTCAGTTTGCCGTGCTGGATATGGATATTGGCAGAAAAAACCTGCTGCAGTGTGCCGATGCTGCTATAAGGCTGCGGGCAGCGTACCTGTTCCGGGCAGGATGTTTTGATAAAATAAACTTCATCGCCACTTCAGGCGACACACTTTCATTTACCCAATGGCAAAGGGGCATATGTTGGATAGAGCAGGCAGGAAAACTGGTGAAGGTTAGCGGCAATGCAATACCCGGCTCACCGGAAAAATCCTTTCCGGCCTTTATGGAATTTGTATATGCTTATTGCGGCACTTACTCACTCAGCAGGCAACTGGCTTCCGTAAACATTCCGGCACTTATACAACCAGGCGATATTTTTATCGAGGGTGGTTTTCCGGGTCATGCAGTCACTGTAATGGCGGTTGCAACAAACAACAATGGGAAAATAATTTTCCTGCTTTCGCAGGGGTACATGCCTGCACAGGATATACACGTACTGAAAAATCCGGTTAACCCTCAGCTAAGCCCCTGGTATAGCCTGGATGACATTTATCCCGTATACACGCCTGAATGGAAATTTGAAGAAGGAAATTTAAAAAGATGGGAATTTTGAGGTGTTCGGGGTGATTGCTTTGTCGTCATGACTGTGCCGGGACACCCGGAAAAAAATTGAGGCCGGGTAGAAACCCAGCCTCGTTGTAAAATCCAATATCCTATGAAAAACCATGGCGAAGATGCGGAGAAAAAACCAAAACGTTGCACACCAACCGAAGTTTTTTTTAAAAAAAGTTTATCCACAGTTTTTCATAATAAAAAACCCTGCAGCACCTATCGGGTTTGCAGGGTTTCAGCTTTATAACACTGATTTATTTGTTCATATACATCACTTCCTTTACCAGCTTTACTGTTCGTGGCACGTCGGGTAATGCGGCTGCTACCAGGTTGGGAGCATAATGCAGGGGAGCATCGGCGGCAGTAATGCGGCGGATGGGTGCATCCAGGTAATCAAATCCTTCTTTCTGTATCCTGTAAGAAATTTCAGACGACACAGAACCAAAGGGCCATTGTTCTTCTATAATTACAAGGCGATTTGTTTTCTTTACTGATTCAAGTATCGTCATCCAGTCAAGCGGACGGATGCTGCGCAGGTCAATTACTTCGGCGCTGATATCTTCTTTTTCCAGTTCGTTGGCAGCAGCCAACGCTACCTTCATCATTTTATTAAAAGAAACAAGTGTGACATCACGGCCGGGTTTTTTAATATCGGCCTTTCCCAATTCAATATAATATTCTTCCTCCGGTACTTCACTTTTATCGCCATACATGAGTTCGCTTTCCATAAACATCACCGGGTCTTCCTCGTAGCGTATGGCCTGCTTCAGCAAACCTTTGGCATCATAACCATTGCTGGGCGACACTACTTTTATTCCGGGAATATTTGCATACAAGGCTTCAAAGGAAGTGGAGTGTTGGGCGCCCAGCTGACCAGCTGATGCATTGCCACCCCTGAAAACTATGGGACAATTAACCTGGCCGCCACTCATCGCCAGCATTTTGGAAGCCGTGTTGAGAATCTGGTCCAAAGCAAGCACAGCAAAGTTCCATGTCATGAATTCAACAATCGGGCGCAGGCCATTTTGCGCTGCTCCCACGCCAATGGCAGTAAAACCTAATTCAGAAATGGGCGTATCAATAATTCTTTTGGGACCAAACTCGGCCAGCATTCCCTGGCTTACTTTGTAGGCGCCCTGGTATTCGGCCACTTCTTCACCCATCAAAAACACTCTTTCATCACGCCGCATTTCTTCACTCATCGCTTCACGAAGCGCTTCCCTGAATGCTATTGTTCTAGCCATGAAGACGGAAAATTTTATCCTTATTAAAAATAATCGGGAAGCAAAAATAAGTGAGCAACAGGATAAAACCTAAAGGGAATATACGGCCCGCACAAAGGATTCAAGTTTGCCCGTGTCAAGCCTGCCTTCAGTACGTACACCGCTGCAAACATCCACACCGAACGGTTGTACTTTTTCAATAGCCTGCCGCACATTTCCTGCATGCAGGCCGCCGGCAAGAAACACGGGAACTTTTACTGAGCGTACAATATCGCGGCTTATGTCCCAGTTGTGCACCAGGCCGGTGCCACCCAAAGTTTTGACATTGCCCCGCGGATTGCCGCTATCAAGCAGCAATGCATCCACTTCTTCGGCAGCCCGCTGAGCCTGCTCAATGCTTTCATCGCCGGTAACATGAATAACCTGCACAATTTTCAGATGCGGTAATGCAGTTCTTATGTCGGCATAAGTTCCTTCATCCAGTTCATCTACTATCTGAACCGTATTGGTGTCTACCCGTTTTACATGATAAATTATTTCTTCAGTAGATTGAGAGCTGGTTAAAAGAAAAGTGGCCACTGGCGGATGAATGATTTTTACGATTTCAGCAATCAGCCAGTCGGGAATGGGCCCGGGGCCATTGGGCATTTTACCTACCAGGCCCAGGGCATCAGCACCATAGGCTATCGCTGTTTTAGCTTCCAGCTCCGATGAAATACAACAGATTTTTATCCGGGTTCGCATACCAGCCGTGAAATTAAGCAGAAAGCATCAGACATTCTGGTGAAGCAATGCATCCCATGATAAAACGTACAGTCCGATTCCAGGAATTATTCTATACTGATTCATCGCTTTAAAAAATTTTGGCAGCTCTCCTTATTAAATTTCATCTGCGGTTCTTGCAATTTCATTTTATCAAATTGAAGGGCAAGATTTTCTCCCGGCAGTTGGCCAGGTTGAAATGTTTTTTGCTGGCGATAAATCCGCCCGAGGTCCAATAAAGGTTTACGATTAATTGCCGGCGGTTTACTTGATTAATACAACCCGCTTTCCCGAACCGGTTAACCAGGTACTTAAGAGCTAAAAGAAATTTAGTTGTGTTAATCAAATTATGTTCAACTATTGACTGTAGAAAATAAAATTAATATCTTGTGCTGCCAAAGCTTGAAAAACCTAAAATCCACCGTCATGAAGACCCGGTTGTTCTTTTGCATGTTTGTTTACATTGCTGTCAATTCAAATGCTCAAACCAAAGGCCCCCTGAACGGCCAGGGCTTCTCAAACCAGGCCATACCCGGCTCCAACAAAATATGGATTACTGCTGAAAATGCAGAATTCAGTGATGATAGCTATTCTGATTTTGGAAACCTGAGTACCTCGCCAGGCAGTTATACTGATTATATTATCGCCAACAAATTTGGTTTCGATGTGCCGCCGGGCGCCATCATCAATGGTATTGTGGTGGAAGTGGAGCGGTCGGATGCCAACCAAAACACAGCCGATTACAGCATTCGTATCATCCGGTATGGTGTTATCACCGGCGATGAAAAATCAACCGGCGACCCCTACCCTGCCACCGACGCCTACAAATCGTATGGCGGCACTACTGACCTGTGGGGTGAATTCTGGGATCCCGATATTATTAATGATGACGGTTTTGGAATTGCCATTGCAGCGCAGCGCATCAACGGTACAACCGATGTCACTTTGGGCCGGGTTGATAACATCCGCATCACGGTGTACTATACTGATCCTTCCACCCTGCCTGTTTCACTTATCAGCTTTACTGCAAAAAAGAATAACCGGTCAGTAGCGCTGATGTGGATTGTAACTGAGGAATCAGATATGAGTCATTATGAAGTGCAACGCTCGACCGACGGTCGCAATTTTTCAACACTGCAATCCCTCAGCAGCCGCAATAGTGCAACTCAATCTGCTTATACAGCAAATGACAATCAACCTTTGAACAGAATTACCTATTACCGGTTAAAGATGGTGGAAAACAACGGCACATTCTCCTATTCGAAAATAGTTGCCGTACAGTCTGCCACCGGCAGTCTGGTCACTCTTTATCCAAGTCCATGGAAGAAGAGTACGACATTACACATCAGCAATCCCAACAATGAAAAACTAACTGTTTATTTTATGAACAGCGCTGGCCGGCAGGTTGGCGTTTCTGTTACAAACAATTCATCATTGCCGGCAAATATTCTCAATCAGCATACCGGGTTAATATTTTACCGTGTATTGGATGAGAAAGGAATACAACTGGCTACAGGCAACCTGTTGGTAAATTAAAACTATTCTGAAGGGTCAGTAAATTGGGATTTACCGGTACAGTCGGGAAGATTGCTTCGGCCTGCTTCACCGGCTTCGCAATCAGAGCCGTTTCATCATCAACCAGTCCTTCTGCACATCATTGCCAAGGATGAAATCGTGTTCGTCAAACTTTTCAAAACCCCAATGAATATAAAAAGAAATAGCACGTGAATTTTTCTCCCACACACCCAGCCAGATGATATCTTTCTTCATTTCCTTTGCCATGAAAATGCATTTGCGCATCAGTTCTTTACCTACTCCGGCGCCGATGTAGGTATTTACCACATAAATTCTTGCAATTTCCAGGGAATCATTTTCGCCGAAAGTAACATGCTTCTCCCCTTCTCTCAGGCGCACATACCCCACCGGGAACTGGCCATCGAAGGCAAGTAAAAAAATATTTCCGGGCTCGCTTACTTCGGCTACCAGTTTCTCACGGGTGAATTGTTCGTTCAGGAATTTATCCATGTTTTCCTTTGTATTCACAGCACCGAAAGTTTCGTAAAAGGTACGGCGGCTGAGGTCGGCTACCAGTTCAGCATCCTTTTCTGTGGCAATTCTTATTTCAAATTCAGCCATAGTTTTTCGTTTCAGTTAATCCGGCAAATGTCGTTAAGAATTTTGCAACGAACGCAGCAAAACCGGTATTGTTTTGTAACTTTTGATGAAACCCGACGCTATGTTTCTGCTCTGGCTCCGCGGAATTATTTTCACCATCCTGGTGCCCGGCACGGTAGCCGGTTATATTCCGTGGCTGTTAATGCGAAACAATGAACCGGATCTCCGGTTGATTTTTTTTCACTGGTTCGGGGTAATCGTAATGATTGCAGGTATTATCATTTACCTGTGGACAGCAGCTTCCTTTCTATTGCGGGGTCGGGGCACACCGGCCATATGGTTTACCAAAGCCATCCGTTTCCTGATTGGCGAAGAACCGGTGAAACTGGTTTCTTCAGGGCTGTATAAATATTCCCGTAACCCGATGTATGCCGGCGTCATCACAACAGTAATTGGGGAGGGCATTTTTTTTCAGCATGCCCATGTGCTCTGGTATGCGCTTTTCCTTGTTGTGTTTTTTAACCTCGTAGTAATTTTTATTGAAGAGCCACACCTCGAAAGAAAATTTGGCGGGCAATATAAAGAGTATAAAAAGAAAACCCGGCGGTGGTTTTAAAAGCAAAAAAATAGTTCTGTCCTTTATAAACTCTTCCTGGGTTGAGCAAATAATTCGTTTGAATTTTAATCCGGAATAAGAAATGAAAACTGGCAGCAGCTAAACCAACATAAATAAAAGTTTTCTCCTAAAAAAATAATCCATATCTTTTACGTTCTTCCCCACCCTATCTCAACGCTTCCATCTATTTATGTAACCAACAAAATTGCACATCATGAAAAAGATTTTTCTTTTCCTGCTGCTTGTTCCCTTGTTTGGAATAAGCCAGACCAAAAACATCTTCAGTACATTCCGGGCTTTCCCCAAGGTTGACAAAGTACTGGAATTTGAAAAGGCACTGGCCGCACATGCACAAAAATATCATACAGGCGACTGGAAATGGAGAGTGTGGGCCATTCAATCCGGTCCCGATGCCAATGGATACCACATCACGGAAGGCCCGCTCAGTTGGGACCTGATTGATGGCCGTGGCGAAATAAGCGTGGAGCATAACAATGACTGGAATAAAAACGTGGCCATTTATCTTACCGACAGGGGCTCGTCCGGCTACTCAGTTTTTGAAGACACGCTCAGCACAGTAGCTATGACCGACTATGCTGATAAAATAAATGTTACACATTGGTATCCCAAAATTGGCTGGGGAGGAAAAATAAGAGAATTAATAGCATCAATGAAACCAGCCTGGCAGGCCGGCGGACAATCGGTGGCCGTTTATAGTGCCAGTTCTTCGGGCCCTGCACAGTTTACAATTGTGACAAGATACAAGCAGGGTTTAAAAGAACGAAATCCCGGTTTCATAAAAGAATCTTTTAAAAACAGGTATGAAAATGCAAATGGGGAGGATTCACTGGAAGACTTTCTGGATGTGCTGCGGGAATATCTTAATGATGCATGGAGTGAACTGCTGTTTTACAGGGCCGATCTGAGCTCGAAATAAAACGACACTGCCAAACCCATTAAAGAGTGTTTCGTTATAGACTAAGTTTATAAAAGATATCATATAATTCAAAGCCTCTTCAAATCAGAAGAGGCTTTTTTTTTGCTTAAAAAACTCTATTATTTCACTTCCCTCGTCCACTCCTCGTGAATAGGATCGCCTCTTGAACTGAGGCCTTTGTGTGTCCACACATAGCCGGAAACACTGCCGTCAAATGTAAGTGAGGCGCCTACTCTTGTACTATCTCTTGAAAAAAATTCAATATGCTCCGTGTACTTCCCATTGATAAATGTATAAGTACCGCCGCCGGTGCCGAAGAATTCTTTTGTTTCGGTATTAACCGCCATCCATTGAAACCGGGTGCCCGAAAGAAGCTTCAGCGTTTTACGGGCACTGAGCTGAATGGGCTGCACCTGGTTATTGTTCATTCTGCCGGTAATCCGCCAGTTTCCCGCCAGCTCAGCTTTGCCATCATCAATTCTTTCCCAGTTCTCAGCCATGCTGCCTAAGTTAAGCTTCATTGTTTTTTCAGAAACCGAAACGGCGTAATGCATATGCTTACCCACATTATCTTTCGACTCCGTGTCAAATTCAATATTCACATGCAGCTGCCCGCCGGCTTCAGCAACCGTGCCGCCGAAAGTGCGGATGAATTTTTTGTTTGTCTTATCAAAAAGAGTATAGGAAAAATAACCGTCCTGGAAAATGAGCACCTGTTCAGCGCTCCCGCTTTTTGCATGCCATGCACCGGTGAGGGAGGCCTGCGGCCGGAGAAACCCGGCGGAAATCATAACAAAAACAACAGTGATGGAAAAAAGAATAGTTTTTTTCATTGCGATGGCTTACCCGAAAGTTACAATAATGATTTTACATAAAAGTTGCCGGGTTTTACAAAGAGAATAAAACGTGAAAGGGATAAAGGGAAAGCATTCATCTTTTTGTCTCTTTTTCTCATTATCTCTTAGTGAAACAAAAAAGCCTGCTGAAAAATCGTAAGGCAGTGAATTTTTTATAATATATCCGAAATCCTGATTCTAAAATCTAAAATATCAGGAGACATTCTCAACAATAACCGCACTTGCGCCACCTCCCCCATTACAAATTCCTGCCATTCCATACTTACTTTTATTTGTTTGCAGAATGCTGGAAAGGGTTACAGTAATTCTTGCACCGCTGCAGCCGATGGGGTGACCCAGCGCCACTGCTCCGCCCCACACATTCAGCTTCTCCATGGGTATGCCCATCTCTTTTGCGTTGATAATGGCCACGCAACTGAAGGCTTCATTCACTTCGGCAAAATCAATATCGCTTACTTTCAGTCCGGCTTTTTGCAGGGCGCTGTTCATGGCTTTTATCGGCGTGGTGGTAAACCATTCCGGCGCTTGTGATGCATCAGCAAAAGAAACGATGCGCATCAATGGTTTCAAACCGAGCTCTTTCATTTTTTCCTCACTCACCAGCACCACTGCTGCTGCGCCGTCATTTATTTTTGATGCATTGGCTGCCGTGATGGTTCCGTCTTTCTGAAATGCCGGTTTCAGCGTGGGCATCTTTTCAAAGTTGGCTTTCTTGAATTCTTCATCTTCGGTCACAGTCACCGTCGTTTTTCCGGCAATCTCCACAGGTACTACTTCCTTGCTGAAATAACAATTCTTCCACGCATTGGCGGCCCGGGTATAACTTTCCTTTGCAAACGCATCCTGGTCTTCACGTGTTATTTTATAAGTTGTGCTGCACAACTCACCGGCATTACCCATGTGATAATCCTTGTAGGGGTCCCACAGCCCGTCTTTCAGTATGCCGTCAACAATATTGCCATTGCCGAGGCGGTAACCTGTCCGGGCTTTTTCCAGGTAGTAAGGAATATTGCTCATGCTTTCCATGCCGCCTGCCAGCACGATGTCGTTGTCGCCGTTCAGGATGGTTTGTGCACCCAGCATGATGCTCTTCATACCGCTGGCGCAAACTTTATTTACGGTAGTGCAGGGCACACTGGTAGGAATGCCTGCAAAGATGCTTGCCTGCTGCGACGGCGCCTGCCCAATGCCCGCACTCACCACATTACCCATAAACACCTCTTGCACCGAGCCTGGCGAAATGCCGGCCCTGTTTAATGCTTCTTTCATTGCAATAGCGCCCAGTTGTGGCGCCGTAAGCGATGATAACACCCCGCCCAAACTTCCTATCGGTGTGCGGGCCATGCCGACGATATAAACTGACCTTGACATTTTTGAAAATTTAGGAGGCAAAGGTAACAATTGTTAGGGTCTCAAATTTTGAGATTTGTTGGATTATATAACCCCCTGTTGTGCTACTATGAAGCTCCTGTTGCGCCTGCCCGCCGTACAAGACTTTGGCAGGCGGGTCGGACTTTTGTACTTTCCGGTATTCTACTAAGCATTGAATTTTGCATCTTAACTCTCCAATCATTTTGTTGCGATTGCAACTTTTCTACCCGGTGACTATGCAGAGATGTTGTTTTGAAATAAACCTAACATTGTAAAAAAATACTATCCGGCAATCTTATAATAAGGAAATCTATTTTCATACATGCAGAACCTGCATCAGCTTGCGTGCATTATTAGTAACCGGTTTTAGTTACAGTCCTGATCTCTACCGGGGCATAATTTGCTTTTTCATTTATTAAATACCCGTTTTCGAAATTTATTAGAGGAAGTAATCTTTCTGCTCTTGTTGTTTCAAGCAGCCAGGTAAGGCCAAAATCCATAATTTCAGCTTTATAGTTAATATAATATTGAAGTTGTTGCTGTGTAATTACTGCATTGAGAGTAAGACCATAATAATCTATTACATCTCTTCTCAGCACGAGTGCCCTTACTATTCTTTCGTATGGTAAAGCATCCTGTCCCGGCAGCTTGGCCGTTTGATTGCCTAAGTAGAGTAGCCATCCCGGTACATTCATATTTCCCTTAAAAGCAGCATGTCCTAATTCATGCTCTACACAATGATTTATATCATCCGCCAGGGTAAATTTTAAAGAGTCTAATTCAATTCTGGATGGTTCTCCCTCCGCAATGGCCAGATAATACATTGATGGCGTATCATAATCCTCAATACGACTAGTATAGGTAATAATAGTTCTGAATATTTCTCGTTGCCAATTTCCCAGGAAGTTTTTTCTCAGATCATCATACCTCCAGTCTGATTTTTCAAGTGGCAGGTTAGATAATGTTTCCCATACCCTTTCCCTGTTTGCAGAAAATGATTCATGGTCGTTTATCAATTGGCCATTTACCGATAAGTAGGGCAGAATACTGATTAAAAAAAATAGTTTTTTCATGTGATTTGGTTTTTTACCAGGTCTTTCACAGGCCCGGCATCTCTCTAAAAACAATTTCCATACTCTTTTTATATCCCGGCAATATTTTCCGCTGAAAAACGTTCACGGCTAACCCAATAATCAACGTAATTTTTTAATCGTTGTTGCAGAAATATTGCTAAAAAATCCCCAAAATTCTTACCTTTTTAAAAGAAGCTGTTCAGCGATTTTATTGTAAACAATCCATCTTCATCGCTGCTTTGGCTCATATCCGTTAATTCAAGTGAGATTGCCGCTTGCCCGCTATTCCGTAATTCCCCATAACCAAATAACAAGAAAATGATGCAGACCGAACCACATCCGGCCATCAGCAATGAAATTAAATTTGTCTAAGGGCGACGTATATTTATGTTATTCAATCATTGTTTAAATACTCCATTGAATGAAATCAGTCATCCTATTTATTTTTTGTGTTGCGATAAACCTGCTTCCTCAAATGCTTTCCGGTCAGTCGAAGAAGCTCAGGGTAATGGTATTGACAGATATCGAAGCTGATCCTGACGATACACAATCGCTGATTCGTTTTCTTACCTATGCCAATCAATGGGACATTGAAGGTTTCATCGCCACCACATCCATTCATCAAAAAACAAGAACAGCGCCGGAGAGTATTCATAAAATTCTCCGGGCTTATGCCAAAGTGCAGCCCAACCTGCTGAAACACGAAAAAGGTTACCCTGCCTATGAAGAACTGAGGGCAAAAGTGAAAAGCGGACCGGCCGTTTATGGAATGAAGGCTGTTGGCGAAGGAAAAGATTCAGAGGGTTCAGACTGGATAGTACAGGCATTAAGCAAACCGGATGAACGCCCCGTTTGGTTTTGCGTGTGGGGAGGCGCCAATGTGCTGGCACAGGCACTTTGGAAAATTCAGCACACAAAAAAACCGGCAGAGGCAGAAAAAATTTTTCAGAAAGTAAGAATGTACACCATCTCTGACCAGGATGATTCCGGTCCTTGGATAAGAAAGAATTTTCCCAAAATTTTCTTTATCGTTTCTCCCGGCTACAATTATTATTATGCTACGTGGTTGGGAATTACATTTCCTTATCCCGGGGCCAATAGAGAGGTGGTCTCAAATGAATGGCTGGCCAAAAACATTCAGCAGGGTCATGGGCCGCTTGGCGTTGCTTACCCCGATGTAGCCTACGGTATGGAAGGCGATACTCCTTCGTTTTTAAACCTTATTCAAAATGGTTTAAGCGATCCTGAACATCCTGATTATGGAGGCTGGGGGGGCCGCTATCGGTTTTATCTGCCGGAATTCCGGAATTCAAATACCGGTATGTTCAAAAGAGAAAACTGGCCGGAGGATGCGCCTGAAACAAGACCTATCTGGACGAATGCCGATGATTCAGTGTTTTCATCTATTGATAACAAAAGCTACAGCAGCAACCAGGCAACAATCTGGCGCTGGCGGGAAGCATTTCAAAATGATTTTGCAGCACGCATGGATTGGTGTACCAACCCATACAATGAAGCCAATCATCCGCCTGTTCCCAAACTGGTCCACCCGGATGCTTTCAGTGTAAAATCGGGAGAGCAGTTTCACCTGAATGCAGATGGCACCTACGATCCCGATGGCGATTCGATGAGTTATTTATGGTTTCAGTATAAAGAAGCCGGCACCTACAATGGCATTGTCAGCTTCAGGCCTTATGCGGCCAACCTGTACAACTTGCCGGTAACAGCGCCGCAGGTGGATAAACCGGAAACCATCCATTTTATTTTGCAGGTAAAAGATAAAGGCGCCCCCTCGCTGACAAGGTATAAGCGGGTTATCGTGACGGTGCTTCCAAAGTAAAAAGTTGCTGAATTAAGCAATGCTGCTGTATGTTATTGCAGCTTTCTTCCTCAAGAGTACAGTCCAGATAAAATCGCATCGTTAATGTGTACCGGGTTGATGAGAATCATAGAAAAAACCGTTTCAATTTTTTGCTTTGCAACGCTGAAATTATTTCAACAAAAATCAAAACCAAATGAAAGAAAAAGTAATTCATCACAGCACATCAAGTAATGCCGTGTGTGGCCTGGGATTTATCGGCGCCGCCATTTATTACATCATGCAGGCCACCGGCTTCTGGATGGGTGTAATTGGTTTTCTAAAAGCAATTGTATGGCCTGCATTCCTTGTGTACGAAGCGCTGAGGCAACTGGGGGCATAAGAAGGGCACAATTTATTTTAATCGGGATTATTCCAAAAATCACCTTAATAAAACTCCTGTAGTGTAAGTTGCGGAAGACGGGTTTATCTTCACTAATGTATTACCCGAACAGAATTCCTCCAAACACTTTATGTTAATACAACTGAATCTGTGTAGCAGGTGAAAAAATATTATTGCCTTTTTACTAACTTTCCCCCTGCTATGCCTGTATCACGCCAGTTAGCCGCCATTATGTTTGCCGACATCACGGGTTACACCGCCCTGATGCAGGAAGACGAAGCATTGGCTCTTACACTCCGCAATAAACTGCAGCAAAAGCTGGAAGAAGAAACGGCCCGGCACGGCGGCCGCATACTTGAATTCCGGGGCGATGGCGCCCTGTGTTGTTTCACCAGTACTACTGAAGCAGTGCTGGCCGCCATTGCCGTTCAGCTCGAAATGCAAAACTACCCCGTGGTGCCCCTGCGTATCGGCATGCACACCGGCGATGTGATGATGGACGGCAATATGATTTATGGCGATGGAGTAAACATTGCTTCCCGCATTGAAACCTTTGCCGTGCCCGGCAGCATTTTTTTTTCCGAGAAAGTACATGACGATATAAAGAACCAGAAGGAAATCAAAGCCATTTCCCTCGGCAGGTTTTCACTGAAGAATGTAGCTGAACAAGTAGAAATTTTCGCCGTCAGCAACCCGGGAATAATCATACCGGACAAAAGCGACCTCGAAGGCAAAGGAAAGAAGGCAAGGACCGACTGTGATTGTGTACTGGTGCTTCCATTCATCAACATGAGCGCCGATCCCGAACAGGAGTATTTCAGCGACGGGCTGACAGAAGAACTGATTTCAAAACTTTCCGGGCTTAAGGAATTGCGGGTGATTTCCCGCACCACCTCCATGCAATACAAAGGCACGCAGAAAGACATCAAAACAATAAGCGGGGAAACTGACGCCACCTACATCGTGGAAGGAAGTGTGCGGAAGCATGCAAATAACCTGCGCATCACCGCACAGTTTGTAGATGCCCGGCGTGACGTGCACCTGTGGGCTGAAAGCTACAGCGGCACGATGGATGATATTTTCGACATACAGGAAAGTGTTTCTTCAAAAATCGTTGAAGCGCTCCGCATTCACATGACCCGTGACGAAATGAACACACTGCAGAAACGCTATACTGAAAACACCGAAGCCTACCAGCTTTATCTGCAGGGACGCTATTTCTGGAAAAAAAGAAATGAACAGGGATTGAAATCTGCAGTTCGTCATTTTGAAAAGGCGCTGGAGAAAGATCCGAACTATGCACTGGCATGGACGGGACTTGCCGATACCTACGGATTAATGGGAGAATACACCAATATTTCGCGGCGTGAGATGTACCCGAAACAAAGAGCAGCAGTAAACAGGGCTTTGGAAATTGATAACCGGCTTGGCGAAGCACATATTTCACTTGCCATAATTCACATGCTGAATGAATGGAACTGGGCAAAGGCGGAAAAAGAATTCAGGCTTGGTATTGAATTAAGCCCCAACTACGCCACCGGTCATCACTGGTATGCGGAGTGGCTCTTGTTTACCGGCAATTTTGAGGAAGCTTACAAAGAAATTTCTCTTGCAGTAGAGTTGGATCCCGTTTCGCAGGGAATACTGAAAGATAAAGGGATTTATTACTATTACACCCGGCAATATGACAAGGCAATTGAAATGGCATTGATTACACTGGAAGTTGATCCCGGTTTTTCGGCGGCACACCGCCTGCTTTCAATAACCTACCTGGGCAAAGAAATGTATGAGGAAGCAATAAGAGAAAACCAGCTGTGGGGCCGGCAGACCGGCAATATGATTAAAACGGATGTGGCGCTGGCCCACATTTATGCAGTGAGCGGAAATAAAGATGATGCCCGGAAAATAATTGAACAAACCGGTATTGAAAAACTCCTCAGCAGCAACGATTATCGCGGCATTGCGCTGGTATATGCGGCGCTTGGAAATAACGACAAAGCATTTGAATGGCTGGAAAAAAGTTTTGATAAACACGAAGAGTCGCTGTGCAGCCTGAAGGTGGACCCGAAATTTGATTCACTTCGCAGCGATCAGCGGTATGAAGTGATGCTGAAAAAAATCGGGCTGGGCAACTGACAACATTGAATACTTCTGCTGATAAACATTTTTTCTATGAAACCGGCTTTCGAAACTGTATAAAGCTTAAAACTAAAACCAGAATATGAATCTGCCGGATATTCCAAAATATATCACGGACTATTTCAATTTCACAATTGATTTTACAGGGCATACCAGCGAAGCTCTGAAACCTTTCAAAGAACGAAATAAAATTGATGAAACACTGGTGAGCTATGCTGCTTTCGGGTTATTTTTTACCTGGCTGATTGCATTTCTTCTGCGACGCCTGGCTGAAATGCATAAAGACAAAACATCGTTGTTTAAAAATTTGCATTTGTCGGAAATCGAAATATACCCACTTGCAGCCATATTTGCCATCATTGTTTGTGCCATTATTTTACATTTTGCAATAAAAATAGTTCTTGCAATTGATAAAAGATTTATGCATCAGCGTTCACCAAAAAAATATCCGGATTCCGGAACATTTAACCTGAAAAATACTATTAATGGCTTACTGGCTTTTTTTGCTGTCATCCCTTTCCTTTATATGACATTGTTTTTATTAACTATGTTTATAATCTATACTTTTTTACCGGCCCAAATTAAACCGGGTGTAGTGATTGCACTGATTGCCCCAACCGCCATCGCAGCATTGATTTTTATTTTATTTCATTTTCCCCGTTCAATAGCAGCGGTGCATCCGGATAGTTTAAACAGCTATATCCGTAATTCAATACGAACGCTAATCATATTAAGCATGGCACTCATAGCTTTAATAGACAAAAACTAAGAATGATTTTCAATCTTTATTTTATCCGAATTAATCAGAGAGAATGTATTTTATGATAAGGGCCGGCATGTTAATATAACTATATCTTACCGGCCAATGTAAAACGGGGGGAAGGCAACCTGTATTTATTACTATTCGTTTTGTTTTGAGCAGGACTTTCAATGACTACTAAAAAAAATCATACAATTATTTTATTTCTTCTTTCCGCTTTATATGTTGCTGCCGGCTGCGAAAAAGAATACAGTTACGAAGGCGGCCTCACTCCCATTGTATTAAATCCACCGGGCTCGTCAACGCCTGCTGCATGGAGCTGCCCGGCCTGCAAAGACAAGGATGTGTATGAAGAATTAAAATGGAGTTTTTTCAATAACACTTCCTTCTACTGCGGTATCATTGACACGGCCATTGCCACACCCGAAAGAAACGGGTTTACTTTTTTCGGGCCATCATCCTGCTCCGCTGACAGTGGCATGGTGATAACCGTGTACCTGCAACCGGTTGTTTTAAACCGTGACCTTTACAACATTACTACCGCCAAAGTCGGTTTTTATTATTATGATAATGCCGGTCAAACTCATCCCTTCATTACCCGAACTGATTTTCCATTCTCACTCACCATCGAAAGTTATATTCACCAGGCAAAGATGATGACAGGCCGGTTTGGCGGCACCGTATTTAAACCAAACGGCGAAGCCACCATACTTAGTTCAGGAAAGTTTAAGGTAAGGATCCTGTAATGGTTTTAATAGAGCCAATAAGTGATGTATGATAGCAGCCTCAGAGTAGCGAATTTTCTATAAAATCCAAAATCAGCTCCCGATAATTATCGGGACCGAAATCTAAAATCTGAAATTGCCCTTTCTCCCTATCTTTGCCGACCTCCGGAAAAAGACGGCAGGCTATTAAACTGTTTAAGAATCAGCGATTATGGATAAATTGATTTACCTGGTACCCGCCATGGGGCTTATTGGATTACTCTACACTTTTTTAAAATTCAACTGGGTTACAAGGCAGGATGCCGGCAATGAACGGATGAGAGATATCAGCGATCACATTGCCGAAGGCGCCATGGCCTTCCTGAGGGCTGAATGGAAAATACTGGGATATTTTGTAGTGATAGTCGCTTTACTGCTGGGGCTGATGGCTTCGGCCAACCCGCATTCACATTGGTCAATAGCAGTTGCATTCATCATCGGTGCAGTTTTCAGCGCCACGGCCGGTTATATCGGGATGAAAGTGGCCACCAAAGCCAATGTACGAACCGCACAAGCTGCCCGCAGCAGTCTCAGCAAGGCATTGAGCGTATCGTTTACCGGTGGCTCAGTGATGGGTTTGGGTGTGGCGGGGCTTGCCGTGCTTGGCCTGAGCAGTTTGTTCATCGTACTAAAAACAATTTTTGTTCCCGACGGGGCATCGGTGAATGGTACCGATATGATTAGAACTATTGAAGTGCTTACCGGGTTTTCACTCGGTGCCGAATCCATTGCACTCTTTGCCCGTGTGGGCGGCGGCATTTATACCAAAGCTGCCGATGTAGGCGCCGACCTGGTAGGTAAGGTGGAAGCTGGCATTCCTGAAGATGACCCACGCAACCCCGCTACCATTGCCGATAATGTAGGTGATAATGTAGGCGACGTGGCCGGCATGGGCGCCGACCTTTTCGGGTCGTATGTAGCTACCGTTTTAGCTACCATGGTGCTCGGGCAGGAAACTTATGCCACCGACCAGTTTGGAGGACTATCGCCCATTTTGCTGCCAATGCTGATTGCCGGTGTTGGCATTCTCTTTTCTATTGTGGGCACCTGGTTCGTACGTGTAAGTGATTCGGCCGGTATTAATACAGATAATGTGCAAAAAGCTTTGAACATGGGCAACTGGGGCTCTATAGTTTTTACAGCCATCGCTTCCATCGGTCTTGTCTCGTTTGTTTTGCCGGAAACGATGAGCCTGCGTGGACACGAATTTACCAAGTGGGGTGTGCTGGGTGCTATCCTCGTAGGTCTTGTTGTTGGCGCATTGATGAGCATCATCACAGAGTATTATACTTCGATGGGTAAAAGACCTGTTCGTACCATTGTGCGTCAATCGGCCACCGGGCATGCTACCAATATCATCGGCGGTATTGCCGTGGGAATGGAATCAACTATGCTGCCCATACTGGTGCTGGCCGCAGGCATCTGGGGTTCTTATGAATGTGCCGGGCTGTACGGGGTATCAATTGCCGCTGCCGCCATGATGGCCACAACGGCTATGCAACTGGCAATTGATGCATTCGGCCCTATTGCCGATAATGCAGGCGGTATAGCCGAGATGAGCGAACTGCCAAAAGACGTGCGGGAAAAAACCGATGTACTGGATGCAGTTGGCAACACAACTGCAGCAACCGGGAAAGGTTTTGCTATCGCTTCAGCCGCACTTACGGCGCTTGCCTTATTTGCAGCTTATGTAGGGGTGGTTAAAAATAATGGTTACGATCTCGGTGATTCAATTAATATTTACAAAGCCGAAGTGCTGGCCTCTTTGTTTATTGGCGGAATGATACCTTTCATCTTTTCATCGCTGGCCATACAGGCTGTGGGCAAGGCGGCCATGGCTATGGTGGAAGAAGTGAGACGCCAGTTCCGAACCATTCCCGGTATTATGGATGGTACTGGCAAGCCGGAGTATGATAAATGCGTGGCCATATCCACCGAAGCTTCTATAAAAAAAATGATGGTGCCGGGGGCCATTGCAATCATTTCACCCGTTGCTATCGGGTTTGTTATAGGTCCTGAAGCATTGGGTGGTTTTCTTGCCGGCGCCACCGTAAGCGGTGTGCTGATGGGAATCTTCCAGAACAATGCCGGAGGCGCCTGGGATAATGCAAAGAAAAGTTTTGAGAAAGGAGTGGAAATAAGCGGTGAAACTTTTTACAAAAAATCGGAACCGCATAAAGCATCGGTAACAGGTGACACTGTTGGCGATCCTTTTAAAGACACATCGGGCCCCTCCATGAATATTTTGATCAAATTGATGTCAATAGTATCTTTGGTCATCGCCCCCACCCTTGCCGAAATGAACAAGGCTAAAGGAAGTGAAGCGGCGACAGCTCATCAAATAAATATCAAACCTGGAACGGTTGCAGCCAAAACTGGTATTGACAATACGGTTCAGTACAAATAATTTAAAGATTCTAATCAGAACCATTACTTAAGTCCGGCTATGTCTATAGCGGGACTTATTTTTTTTATCCCGTTGCCTTCTTTCCCGCCAATTTCGTTTTATGCATTGTAACCTTTCAGCACCTGTCTCGTCTTAATGTTAACCGCTGTTAAAAAAAATTAAATATGGTTGGGGAAAACGGTCCATACGAAATAAGTCGTATATTCGGGCAACCAAAGATTTAATCCATGACAAATACCAGGTACATAAAACCCACCGAAAGCGAACTCGAGATACTGCAGGTGCTCTGGAGAAAGGGTCTTGCAACCGTGAGGGAAGTGCACGAAGAACTTTCTATATCAAAAGATGTAGGCTATACCACCACGCTGAAGCTGATGCAGATTATGCACGAAAAGGGCCTGGTGAAAAGAGACGACAGCATGCGTACGCATGTGTACCAGGCAGCCGTAAGCAAAGAAAAAACACAGAAGCACCTGGTGGGTAAAATGATTGATTCGCTTTTTGGCGGCTCCCCTACCCAACTGGTGATACAAGCACTGGGTGAGCACAAGGCCACTGCCGATGAACTGGAAAAAATCCAGCAATTAATCGACAGTTTAAAGGGTAAATAATTTTGTAAACCATGAACCAGTTAAACTTACTGCAGGCATTGGGATGGGCATTGCTGAACAGCCTCTGGCAGATGGCATTGCTCTGGCTCATTTACCAGTTGATTACGGGTTTACTGCCAAAACTAAAAGCCCGTTATAAAGCATCCACTGCAGTAGCATTTACTTTACTTGGCTTTACCTGGTTTATTATCACATTTATTTCTTCTCTATTCTCCCCGGGAAATCAGACAATTTATTCTTCAGGCTCAGGACTGATAAACCCATCATTGCGGAACCAGCTTTTCCAGGAAATTCTTCCGGTAGTATCTTTTATTTACCTGGCAGTGCTCGTGGTTCCTGTTTGGAGATTTATCCGCAATTACCGTTATGTACAAATCATCCGTACACAAGGATTAAAAAAGATGGATGCCGGCTGGAGAATTTTTGTAAAAAACACTGCAGCATCCATGGGCATTGCTCGAAAAGTTCAGATCTGGTTGTCGGAACTGGTTACATCACCGGTTACCATCGGCTATCTGAAGCCCGTTATCCTGGTGCCGGTTGCTGCCATAAATAATCTTACCCCGCAGCAACTGGAAGCCATCATCCTGCATGAACTGAACCATATTCACCGCTACGATTATTTCTTTAACCTCGTCATCAGTTTTATCAGGACCATTTTATACTTCAACCCGTTTGTATCACTGCTGGCTAAAAGCATAGAAAGGGAAAGAGAAAACAGCTGCGATGAAATGGTATTGCAGCACCAGTACAAACCGACCGAGTATGCTTCAGCCCTGCTGCGGCTTGAAGTGAACACCCGGCGACAAATGATGGTGGCCGCAGCCGGCAACGAGCATGTGCTGCTGCACCGCATTGAATCCATCCTCGGCATTCAGCGCAAAGCTCATTACAGCTTCAGGCGATTTGCATTTGCTTCAGCTGCTTTTATTACCGTGGCAGTATTGAATATTCTTTTTACCCTGAAAAACGATAAAGAGCCCAATAACTTTTTTGTTTTGCAAAACGAAGTGAGTCCGTATTATTTTTTCAATAATAAACCTGGCAACACAGGGAACAACTCCTTTTTAAAAATAAATGAAAGCTTTACTCAGCAAGACAAAATTGTTCAATTCAACATTGGTGAACGGGTGAATGATTATTTTTCAGAAACGCCAGTGTTGTCACCCGGTTTTCAGCATGCCGGCTACCAGGCCCCGGTAATACCGGAACTGACAGAAGAAGCCGAAGTGAATGTGAAGGAAGCCGTGAATGCCACACGAAAAATTCTTGAAGAAAAAGAATGGAAAGAGCTGGAAAAAAGCTATGCTGAAGTTTTCAACCCGGCTGAAAAGGCAAAACTGAAAAACGAATACCTGAACGAACTGAAAAAAATAAATTGGGAAACCCTGGAAAATAAACTAAAATTATCTTACGACCAG
>CAZDUO010000056.1:0-24551 GCA_964508655.1 uncultured Chitinophaga sp.
TGTGACTGCTTACATGCTTAACGAAGCAAGACTTGCCGTAGTACCTTTTTATGCATTCGGCAGCAACCGCAGCAATCCCTGGTACCGGCTGAGTGTGGGCACCTGTAAATTGGAGGAGATAGATGAAATGATTGGAAAACTGGGCGATGCGCTGAGAAAATTGAAATAAGAAATTCCCTTCAACCGTTGCAGACTGCCGGGAAGCCGCCGCTTATGTATAAAATTTTTTTGCCGGCCGGAATTTTCCTAACTTCTCTCCACTAAAACTTTTTGTTATGAGAACTGCAGCGTTAACCAGCCTCCTGCTTGTTGCATTCGGCAGCGCAGCGATTGCCCAAAAGCTTACCCTGCTTCCGCATGTAGGTTTTGAAAATTCAAGAACAACCATCTCGTACAACAATCTCAATTCCTTTGCGCCGCTTGGCGGTGAGTTTTCGCCGCAGGTAGGTTTGCGGCTCGATTACCGTTTCAAACAGGGCTTCGGTCCCTGGCTTGCTATCAGCAGCAGCCGGTCAGTGGTATCGTATAGTTTTTCTGATCCTGAAAACGGCATGAACCTTTTTTCAGCAGTGAATGGCGATATGCAACTGCGGCTGGAAGGAGGTTACCAGTACAGCACCAAACCGATTTATTTTACTGCATCAAAACAATCTGCCGCACAAAGCAGGACGCATAAGCAAAAATCAGCAGGTAAAGATTGCAGCAGTTATTTCTCAAAAAGCAATTGTTTGAAGAATTATTCTGCTACATCCAATCGCTGTGCAGGAAAATCTTCCACTGCAAAAAAAGCAGCCGAAAAAACCAAAGGCACATGGATGAAACTGCTGCCTTCGGTCGGTGTTGGTTTTATTCCTTCAGTAAAACCCGATGTAATTACCAAAACATCGGGCAGCCAGACATCGTATGAGTACCGTGCCGGCAACTGGAACACGGCACTAATAACCGGGATGGGATTTGAATTTGGCAGAATGAACCAGCGGCTCTTCAGCATTGGCATCCACTATTTCAACGGCATCGGCAATCTCAGCAGGCAAACCATTACTTCCACGTCGGGCAGCAAAACCACTGTTACGCACCTGCAATCCGATGCTTCGGGCTGGAATGTAAAAATGGGAATCCCCTTCAGCATCGGGCTGAAAAAGCCTGTAAAGAAAACAACGACTGAATATAAATACCGCAAGCCCGGTTGCGGCCAATACAAATTAGAATACAAGTACCGGTGCCGGGGTATTCAATAAATTTTTTTATCAAATAAAAATGAGGTCGCCTCAAAAGGCGGCCTCTTTTTTTTCACTTGCATATTCACTTTTGAATTATCTTAGGGGAGAGGTCTTTCTTTTACCCATAGAAAACATTTGTGCTTTCGGAATTTCACGCTGACTCTTTTTTAAAAAAGTGATTATGGCTGAAATAAACCTGAAGGGAACCGTGTATCGTTTTGGGGTCACCGGCAGAAAAGATGCCTGGTGGGTGAAACCGCTTTTTACTTTTATAGCTCTTACTGCATTTGTTGTTTATGTCACATGGGCAGCCCTTCAGGGAAAAAATTATTATTACGGTCCCTATCTTTCACCGCTGTATTCACCGGAACTGTTTGGCGAATCTCCGCACAGCTGGTTTGGCGGCCAACCCGGCTGGTGGCCGGCATGGTTACCGTGGTCGCCGGCATTGCTGATTCTTTGGGCACCGGGTTTGTTCCGCCTCACCTGTTATTATTATCGCGGTGCATATTATAAAGCCTTCTGGGCCGACCCGCCTTCCTGCACGGTAAGCGAGCCAAGAAAAAAATATTGGGGAGAAAATTCGCTGCCGCTGATTATCCAGAATGTGCATCGCTACTTCATGTACATCGCTTTATTTTTTATCATATTTCTTTCCATTGATGTGTGGAAGGCTTTGTGGTTTACCGATGCAGCCACAGGTAAAAAATCATTCGGTATAGGTATAGGCACCCTGGTGCTTGCAATAAATGTAGTGTTGCTGGCCGGCTACACTTTCGGTTGTCATTCACTTCGCCATTTCGTCGGCGGATTTATGGACCGCCTCTCGGGCAAACCGGTTCGTTTTACATTATATAAATGTGTAAGCTGTTTCAACCGCCGCCACATGCTGTGGGCATGGATGAGTTTGTTTTGGGTAATGTTCACTGATGTTTATGTGCGGTTGTGTGCAGTGGGGGTATGGAAAGATTTACGCTTGTTGTAGTTATTTTAGGGATAATGGTCTGGGCTGCCGGTTTGGTAAACAGGCTTTTGTCAATAGGAAAAGAAAATTTGATTATGGAAAATAAAAAATAAAAAGTTATAAAGACATGGATGTGTATCAGCGGTCATATAATGCTTCTCTGGTTGTCATGAAAGAAATAATTCCCAAATTACCTGATAATGAAAAATATGATTTGAAAGACCAGTTGTCAAGGTCTTCGAAAGCCGTTCCCAGACTAATCGCTGAAGGATATGCAAAAAAACATCAGAAGTCAGGTTTTCAAAAATATCTTGATGATGCGATGGGAGAATCTAATGAATCACAAGTAAGCATTTGCCAATGCACAGATATTTATCCAGCATATGTTGATATCAAAATTTGCGAGCAGCTGATTGATGAATATGACATTATCGGAAAACAATTATTCCGCTTGAAAGAATCGTGGAGTAAATTTTCAAACCCGGGAAATCAAAAACCATAGCCTTTTAACCAAAATCCAAACCGGCAGCCATGACCAAAAACTTATGACCAGCTACGACACATACACCTACGATGTTCTCATCATCGGCGCCGGCGGCGCAGGCTTGCGTGCTGCAATTGAAGCTTCGGCCAATGGCGTAAAAGTGGGACTGGTATGCAAATCACTTTTGGGCAAAGCACATACCGTGATGGCCGAAGGCGGCATTGCCGCTGCCATGGGAAATGTGGATGACCGCGACAGCTGGAAAGTGCATTTTGCCGACACCATGCGGGGCGGGCAGTACCTCAACCACTGGCGCATGGCCGAACTTCATGCTAAAGAAGCGCCAGACAGAATAAAAGAACTGGAAGCATGGGGCGCCTTGTTTGACAGAACCAAAGACGGAAGAATTCTGCAACGCAATTTCGGCGGGCACAAGTACCCGCGGCTGGTGCATGTGGGCGATCGCACCGGGCTCGAAATGATCCGGACGCTCCAGGACTTCGGCATTCACCAGGGCATAGAAGTACACATGGAGTGCACCATCATCACACTGCTGAAAGATGATGGCCGTATAGTAGGCGCATTTGGTTATGAAAGAGAACGTGGAAAATTTCTTGTGTTCAAAGCAAAAGCCGTGGTGCTCGCCACCGGCGGTGTAGGTCGTGCCTATAAAATTACCAGCAACAGCTGGGAATACACCGGTGATGGTCATTCATTGGCTTATCATGCCGGCGCCGAACTGATTGATATGGAGTTTCTGCAATTCCATCCTACCGGCATGATCTGGCCGCTAAGCGTTTGCGGCATCCTCGTTACTGAAGGTGTCCGTGGCGAAGGCGGCGTATTGCTCAACAAACTCGGCGAACGGTTTATGTTCAAAGACATTCCTGATTTATATAAAAATCAAACGGCCGACAATGAAGAAGAAGGCTGGCGGTACACGCAGGGTGATAAAAATGCCCGGCGTCCCCCGGAACTGCTCACCCGCGACCATGTGGCCCGCTGCATTGTGCGGGAAATAAAAGAAGGAAGAGGCAGTCCGCACAATGGTGTGTATCTCGACATTGCATGGATTCGAAAAAAACTGCCGCATGCGGAAGAGCACATCAGAAAAAAATTGCCGAGCATGTATCACCAGTTTAAAAAACTGGCTGATATTGACATCACCAAAGAGCCGATGGAAGTGGGCCCCACCACGCATTACATGATGGGTGGCATTCGTGTAGATGCCGACACACAAATGTCATCGCTGCCGGGGTTGTTTGCTGCCGGTGAATGCGGTGCCGGTTTACATGGCGCCAACCGTCTCGGCGGCAATTCACTTTCCGACCTGCTGGTGTTTGGAAAACGAGCCGGTGAGTATGCAGCAAAGTTTGCCAAAGAGAATAAGGAAGGCACAATAGATGAGCAGCAAATAACCAGTGCAGCCAGTTGGGCACTGGCACCTTTCGAACGGGAAAAAGGCGACAGCCCTTACGATGTGCAGCATACTTTACAGGATATGATGCAGCAACTTGTAGGCATTGTGCGCAATGAAGCTGAAATGCTGCGTGCCGCTGAGAATTTAAAACTGTTGCGAAGACGGGCTGACCATGTTAAAGTTATCGGCAACCGGGAATACAATGGCGGCTGGCACACGGCCATGGACCTGAACAACCTGCTCACTGTGTCAGAGGCCATCACGTTGGCAGCGCTTGAAAGAAAAGAAAGCCGTGGCGCACATTTCCGCGAAGATTACCCTCAGAAGGATGAAAAAAACAGTAAATTCAATCTGGTAATATTTAAAGATGCAGATGGGCAGATGTGGATAAAAAAGGAGCCGCTGCCTGTGATAAGGGAGGATTTGAAGAAGATAATTGAAGAGAATAAATAACCGGAATCAGGCAGGGGTGATAGCTGCCGGTTTAGGCTTTAGTTTTAGGTCTTTGGGTTGCTGGCCAACCAGCATTTTCAAGTGACTATACCGGCTGGTGAGATCCACAAACAAAAACTACATATCCGTATTGAGAGCAGGTTTGGGGATTTGACCATTGACTATTCACCATTGACCTGACTGGCAGCTTAGACCAAAGACAATAACCCAACTTTCAAAAATGCCTGTTGTTAATTTTCAAATATGGCGGGGAAATAACCAGGGCGGCAAATATGAAAACTTTTCCGCCGAAGTAGACGAAGGCATGGTAGTGCTCGATGCCGTGCACCAGGTACAGGCAAAGCAGGCCAATGACCTGGCTGTGCGCTGGAACTGCAAGGCCGGCAAGTGCGGCTCCTGCTCTGCTGAAATCAATGGTATGCCCCGGCTGATGTGCATGACACGGCTGAGCGACCTGCCCATTGAAAAACCCGTAACCATTCAGCCGATGAAAACTTTCCCGGTGATTAAAGACCTGGTGACGGATGTTTCGTGGAATTTCCGGGTGAAGAAAAAAATAAAACCTTTCAAGCCGCGCAAACCCGATGCAGCGGACGGCACCTGGCGCATGATGCAGGAAGACATCGACCGGGTGCAGGAATTCAGAAAATGCATTGAATGTTTTTTGTGCCAGGATGTGTGCCATGTGCTGCGTGAGCATCACCTGCACGATGAATTTACCGGGCCCCGGTTTTTTGTTTACACCGCCGCACTGGAAATGCACCCCCTGGATACCGAAGACAGGAGAGAAGATTTGAAAAAAACCCAGGGGGTGGGATTCTGCAACATTACCAAATGCTGCACCCATGTGTGCCCTGAAGAAATTACCATTACAGACAATGCCATCATTCCCCTGAAAGAAAGAGTGGCAGACAGGTATTACGACCCGGTGAAAAAATTTTACCGGTGGCTGAGTGGGAAGAAATAAGAAATGGGCACCGGGAAATGGCTGCCGGTTTGGAACCCGTCATTGGTTATAGGGTTTAGACCAACGGCCAGTCGCCGATAATCATTCCAACTGCTCTGACCTGTAACCAATAATTTAAAACCATCAAAAATATGTTTGTGTTAAAAAAAATTTCAAAGGAAAGTGTACCGGAAGCACTGGAGAAAGCCGAACGTTACCGCCTGCTGAATGAGCCGCGGCTGGCCGAAAGTATTTGCCTCGATATTCTGGAAGCCGACCCGGAAAACGGCAAAGCCGTTATTATCATGCTGCTGGCCATTACGGATGAATTCAGCTCCACTCCACCGGCCGATGTAAATGAAGCCAGGCAACTGCTGCCCCGCCTGAAAAGCGATTATGAGCGGCATTACTACGGCGGCATTATCTGTGAACGGAAAGGGAAATCATTATTGGGAAAAAATATTCCCGATGCCGGCTTTATTGTTTATGAATGGCTGCGTGATGCCATGGACCTATACGAAAAAGCAGAAGCCGTGCGGCCGCCCGGTAATGATGATGCCCTGCTGCGCTGGAACACCTGCGCCCGCATGATTCAGCGCTACCACCTGAAGCCAAGAGATGAAGAGTATGTAGAGCAGCAACTGGAGTAAAAGAAAGCATTAGTCTGTGATGAGAAACCACAGCCGGCATTTCCTGAATTATTTTATTTTTGAAGTATGCCAAAAAAATATTCATTGCCTGAAGATGAAATGTTAAGTGTTGTAGAAGACCTCTTTCAACCTTATAATCTTGGTGCAAAACCATTTTTAAAATGGGCAGGAGGAAAAGGTCAACTTCTACAAAAGTTTCAAAAACTATACCCGCAAGAATTGAAAAGCAGAAGGATTAAAAATTATTATGAACCTTTTTTGGGTAGCGGGGCCGTGTTCTTTGATATTGCTCAAACCTATGAGATCGAAAGTGCTTTTTTGTATGATATAAACGAAGAATTGATTATAACCTATCAAGTAATTCAAAAAGATGTTTCCAAGTTAATAGAGTCTTTGTATCGCTATCAACGCTCATATTTTAAACTTAATAAAAAACAAAGAGAAAAATACTTCTACGAACAAAGGGAGAATTATAATCTGCAGAGATTTAATATAGATTATGATAAGTATTCAGAGCGGTGGATTCCGAGAGCTGCTCAAACGATTTTTTTAAACAAAACCTGCTTTAATGGACTTTACCGGGTAAATTCAAAAGGTGAGTTTAACACTCCTGCCGGAGAATATGAAAATCCAACAATCTGTGATGAATACAACTTATTGACTGTTTCTAAAGTTTTAGAATTAGCAATAATAAAGAAGGCTGATTTTAAACAGCTAAAAAAGGACCTGAAAACAAGTTCATTTGTTTATTTTGACCCCCCCTATCGACCTATCAGTAAAACTGCAAATTTCACTTCGTATAATAAGCATGATTTTACTGATAAAGAACAAATAGAACTAAGAAATTTATTTGAATACATACATAAAAAAGGCGGGTATGTCATGCTAAGTAATTCGGACCCGAAAAATCATGATAAAAAAGATGATTTTTTTGATCGGCTATATGAAGAGTTCAATATTGTAAGAATACCGGCAAAAAGAGTAATCAATTCAAATGCAGCAAAAAGAGGTGTGATTAATGAAATTGTAGTAACTAACTATAAAACAGCCTTACCTGATTACATCCCGGCTCCTGAACATAATATTCGTCTTTTTATTCAGGATTTTGATAAACCATATTGGGTTCCCAGGCTTAAATTTCCAATAAAAAAAATAAAATATTGTAAATCACGCCTTTCTTTTCATAATGAGGTTTCCAATATAAATATTAATGAAATTGTTCAATATTTTGATTTGAATTTCTGGATTCCAATTACTCTAGACGAGGAAGGATATTTATTGGATGGACAGCATAGGCTGGAAGCTGCAAAAAGAATGGGTTTGAAATACATTGATGTAGTAATTCAGAATACAACGCTTTTATCATCTTAGTTATGCATAAAGGAACAAAAGCGAATATCACAGGGAATCAGCTCGAAGTAACATTACAGACAGTTTTATTGGGAAAAGGGTTTGAAATTGTCAATTATAGTACCTGGAAAAAGAACCCGGCAAAATTTGGTAAAGAACTACTACTTAAAAACGTTCCTTTCAGATCTATTTACAAACATGATGCTTATACTGAATTTCTTCTTCGTTCTGAGAAGTATTTCTTAGAGATGCGGATCGAATGCAAATGGCAACAGCTCAGTGGATCTGTTGATGAAAAACTTCCTTATTTGTATTTGAATACTATAGAAGCCATGCCAGAAATAACGATTATGGTTCTCATTGACGGCGACGGCTGGAAACGCGGTGCAATAAAATGGTTGAGAGAAGCAGCAAAAAAGAAAAAATATACTACAAAAACAAGCAAGCGGAAACAAATTATGATTTTCAATATGACAGAATTTTTTACCTGGGCAAATAACACGTTTGTATAATTGTCAATAATGCGCAATCACATCCGCCACGCCATCCGGGTCATTTTTCGCCGTGCCTGAACTGCTGATATTGTTTCCCTTCAGTAACAACAAACCCGCCACATGCGGCGCTGCCATGGATGTGCCGCTTGCATACGCATAGCGGTTATTAATCCAGCAGGACAAAATGCGGACACCCGGTGCTGCAACATCCACCACATCATTACCGTAATTAGAAAAAGAAGCAAAGCGGTCAAGACTGTCAACTGCAGTAACAGTATAAATATTGGCACCATTGGTGCGTCCGGGTGAATATTTGCCGGCCGGCTCCCCCTCGTTACCGGCGGCTATGGCTATAAAAATTCCCTTGGCTGCCGTGTTGCGCACCTGCTGGTCCAGTATTTCGGAAGCAGCTTCGCCACCCACGCTCATGTTTACCACATCGCCTGCTTTTGCATGGGCGTTTACGTACGATAAAGCAAGTACAATTGCCGACAGGGTTCCTTCACCGTCTTTATCCAGCACTTTCAGGGCAACCAATGTTGCTTCCGATGCCACGCCCAACACGCCGAACGTATTGTTCTTTGCACCAATGATGCCGGCCACATGCGTGCCATGACCGTTTTCATCATCAGCGTTTGTGCTGCCGCTGATGAAGGAGCGGCTTCGTGCAGCATCTACATTCAGATCAGGATGGTCAAAGTCAATACCCGTATCAATCACCCAGGCTGTCTTGCCGCGTCCATCGCCATAACCCACGCGGTTGACGTTCCAGGTAATCAGCCGGGGCGCTGCCACCGTGAAGCAATGATTAAGTGCAATTATCCTGTCCTGTTCAATCATCCTTACCGCAACATCCTTCTTTAAAGTTTCCGCTTCCTCCTTTGCCAGTTTTGCAATAAAGCCCGAAAGTTTGCCGGTAAATGATTGCCGCAGCGATTGAGGATTGATTTTATTTCTTGCCAGCACGTCGCCTGCCGATAGTTCAACAGCTCTTGATGAAGACGAAGATTGCAAATCAGAAAACGCTACGATGTATTGCCCTTCGATGCTGTCGCCGGCATGGGCAGCGCTCAGGGTTGCGCAATCATGATCGGGGTTATCAGTCGTCGCATTGTCATTTTCTTTTTTGCAGGCTGTTAACAGCAGGCATGCCAGCGCTGCCGGTATGAGTCGTTTCAGCATGTACTGGTGTTTATCAACTGAACAACGCAGCCAATGCAGCTGTAGTTTACTGCAAAAGTTTTTTTAACAAGCTTTTACGGCAGGAGCAAAAATTTACTCAAACAGTTTTTTCAGAAACTCATCCGTGCACAAGGTATCAGAAAGGTAATAATAAAGGCCATGTTCTTCCGACTTGATTTTTTTCCCGTATCGGCTGTAATCAACAGGCCATAAAATTTGTCTCACATCAGCAGTGCTGTATCC
Organism: uncultured Chitinophaga sp.; assembly: GCA_964508655.1. Taxonomy (GTDB): domain Bacteria; phylum Bacteroidota; class Bacteroidia; order Chitinophagales; family Chitinophagaceae; genus VBAS01. Next base: position 9,407 of record CAZDUO010000056.1, read on the forward strand.
GTTTTGCAGCAAGGCTTCTTCTGTCCGCTTCATCTCTGTCTTTCCTTTATGATATTTATTGCAGCCAAGTGATGTAGAGCCGAAATACCTTGCCATATCCACCTTGAACAGCCGCTTGGTGACGGCAAAATCATTTACGTTGTAGCCTATCACTACCCTGCTGATATTATTCTGCGCCGGAGTAATCTCCGGGTTTCTTTTATTGAAATCAATAAAACTGTTGTAGCCGGGAATGGCCGGTGCAATCAGGCCCAGCCTGCACTCCTGACGCGGTGCCGGAATGGAACGAAGCGAATCAAAAAAATTCTGATCATACTCATATCCCAGTTTTTTCCCCACATTTTTAAAACCCCGTTTAGTCCATTTTGTTTCTGTATTAAACAAAGCACCTGTGCCCACACTGGCTCCCAGGCTATGCGTAATGATGACGATTCTTAAGTCAGGGTCAAGTAAAGTAAGCAATCGCCGCAGGCCCAGTGAGGTATAGGCTGAATTTTGCAATGCCTTTTTCCAAATACCTTCAAAAACAGGATTGCCCTGGTTGGCAGTAAGGCCATCCCAGTAAACTTCCAGGTAAACAAAATCTCCTTTGTCATGCCCTTGTTTTCTTATGGCATTTCGCATCATCTGGTATTCGCCGGTGGGATTGGGTGAATTGAACCCATGAATCATCAGCACCAGTATTTTTTCTTTTGGCAACGCAATTGCGTTTTCCAAATCATCTGCATGCTTTTTACGGATAAAATACTGAACTGCGTAAAACGAATCCTTTGCTGACCCCGCTGCCATGGCAGCAGGACACCAGTGAAGAAATAATTTTTTCAACGCAGCGCTGTGACTGGTAAAATAAGTTTCCAGGTTGGCTGTAAATGGTTTTTCTTTAAAAGTCTTTTTTGCCGCCAGCGGGTCAAAAAAGTTTTTGGCCGGGATAAAATCTTCCGTACCGGGATAAAGATTACCCTGCTTGTCAAAATAAATCCGTACTACTTTTTCCTTATCTGCCAGGTGGGTTTGTTGCAGCGGGCCCAGCCACACCTGCCGCTGCCGGTTGGTAATGCAGGATGAAAAGTACAGGCAAAGAAACAGCAGCAGCAAATTTTTCATCTGATAAATATAGCAGGAAATAATACAGAAAAGTTGACCCGGGCCGGGCCAAAATAAAAAAGCGGATTCCTCATCCGCCGGGCTCAGTTTTTCCCAATCAAAAACCAGAAGGATTTCAGCCGGTGTCTGTAAAAAATGTTTTTTAGAAATTCCGGATTCCTGGTAATGTAATTTCGCCTTACCAGCTCGTGTGTTTTTGCAAATACTCCGGGAGATTCGGCCTGCTGAAGAATCACATCCAGATCGCACAACTCCCTTTCAAGGGCCTCTTCACTCAAAAGACTGGTTTTAGAAAGCAACACTATCTCTCTTTCCCTCTTTGGCATTTACGTTTCAAATATTTTTTTAATAACCCACCATCCCTTTTTTAGCCGGGCACCCGCAATCATTGCTTTTTGCCTTGCTGGTATAGTAGTTTCGCTGGCAACCTGCGGCCAGTACAGCCGCCGTTAAAATCAAAGCCAAAGCCATCTTCTTTACTCTTGTCATAACCGGATTTCTAAATTAAACTATTTTACGGGCAATTTAGTATATCCCGGCAGAAATGATACCCAACATTAACATGACCCGGATGGCAGGCAAAAAGCTGCTTGTGGCCCCGCTCGACTGGGGGCTGGGCCATGCCACCCGCTGCGTGCCGGTAATCAGAGCTTTACTTGACAAACACTGTGAAGTATGGCTGGCCGGCGAAGGGGCGCAGGAAAAATTACTTAGGGAAGAATTTCCTGCGCTGCCTTTTTTACCATTGCGTGGTTACCGGGTAAAATATGCATTACAGGGTTTAGCCGGTAAAATCTTTTTGCAGATTCCCTCCATCCTTCAATCTATAAAAGAAGAAAACAAATGGCTGAAAGAACAGGTGAACAAACAGGGTTTCGAAGCCGTGATTTCTGATAACCGCTACGGGCTTTATCATGAAAAAATTTTTTCCATCCTTATCACTCATCAGCTTACTATTAAAAGCCCGTTTGGTAAATGGAGTGAAAAAATTTTACAGGGTTGGAATTATAAACTCATCCATCGCTTTCATGAATGCTGGGTGCCGGATGAAGCCGGTGAAAATAACCTGGCCGGCGAACTGTCCCATCCTGCCAGGCTGCCATCAACTCTAATAAAATATATCGGCCTATTGTCAAGACTTGAAAAAATATATCCGGATGAGATTAAAAATCACTTGCTCATAATTCTTTCCGGCCCCGAGCCGCAGCGCAGCCTGCTGGAAGATAAAATCATCAGCCAGCTATTCTCTCATACCGGCACAGCTACCGTGGTAAGAGGATTGCCATCGGCAGAAAAAATTCTTCCCTCAACCGACTCTATTCAATTTTACAATCACCTGCCGGCAAAGGAACTGGGTGCCGAAGCAGCCAAAGCAGAGTTCATCATCAGCCGCAGCGGCTACAGCACCGTTATGGATATTGCCGCCATGCAAAAGAAAAGCATTCTTATTCCCACTCCCGGCCAAACAGAGCAGGAATACCTGGCCGGGCACCTACTGAAAAAACATTTTGCCTATTGCAGCAGCCAGAAAGAATTTTCTTTGCAGCAGGCGCTGGAGGAAGCAAGGAATTTTGAATACCGCCTGTTTAATTTTTTGTTTTGAATTCATCAGCCAAAGCACATATCGCCGTTTTAAGTACCAATCTCTTTTTTGCTGTCAACTTCAGCCTGGTGAAATATGTTTCCCCGGTTTTAGTAAAACCCTATGCCATCAATATTCTTCGTGTGGGGGTGAGTCTCATTCTTTTCTGGTTGCTGTGGACCCTGGGCAGCACCCGGCCACACATCAAACGGGAACACTGGCCGCGGTTTTTGCTTTGCGGCCTCACCGGTATTGCCATCAACCAGATGTTTTTTATAAAAGGACTCACCTATACCACAGCCATACATGCATCGCTGCTGATTCTTCTCACACCGCTGCTCATTACCGTTTTTGCATTCTGGGCATTAAAAGAAAACTTTACACTGGCAAAAGCTGCAGGTCTTGCATTGGGTATCGGCGGTTCGGCCTTGCTCATTTTTTTCAAAGAACAGTCAGCTTCTGCCAGCAATTACCTGCTTGGCGATTTGCTGATAATCATCAATGCCATTTCCTACACCGTTTATTTTATCATTGTAAAACCACTGATGCTTGCCTACCCGCCGCTGCACGTCATCCGCTGGGTATTTACATTCGGGCTAATAATGATTCTGCCGTTCGGCTGGCAGGAGTTTACCGTTATTCCCTGGGAAAAAATGGACGGGTCGCATTATTTGTCTCTCCTCTTCACTGTGATGGCGGGCACTTTCCTTGCTTATTACTTTAATATTTACGGCATTCAGCATCTCGGCGCTGGTGTTACAGGTTCTTATATTTATACACAACCCGTGTTTGCAGCGCTTATTGCCGTACTGTTTTTCAATGAAGATTTAACGCCAGTAAAAATTCTTGCCGGGCTTATGATTTTCTTCGGTGTATTCCTGGTGAGCTTTAAAAAAAATTCATTCAACAAGGGCCTTGGGGTAATCGAAGAATAAGAATTTCTTTTTTGCATCCCTGAACTTGCTCCACTTCTTTGCCTCTATGGAAACGGCAAAGATGCCGCAGGTGGGAATATTATCCGTCCGCATATCGGTGAGGCTGTTGGCAAATTCGGTGATGCCGGGATTGTGGGAAAAAACCGCCACGCAGTCATAATCGTCATCCAGCCTGCTGATAACTTCATTGAATGCCTCATCGCCGGCCATGTAGAGTTCTGTTTTCAGAATCATATCCCCTTTGTCCTTCTTGTAACGTTTTGTAAAGTGCTCGGCTGTTTTTCTGGCCCGGCGTGCCGGGCTGGTTATAAAAGCATCTACCCTGATTCCTCTTTCATGCAGCCGCTCGGCCATTGCCGGCGCATCTTTTTTGCCGCGTTCATTCAGCGGTCGTTCAAAATCGCTCAGCCCGGGATCATCCCAGCTGCTTTTGGCGTGGCGAATAAGTAAGAGCGTCTTCAAAATTCACCTGGGTTTAGTAAAATAAAATTACAAATTCCAGAAACCAATTTCCAAATAAATTCCAAATGACAAATACCCATTTGGGGATACCTGTTTTTTTATTCAGTACTTGCTTTTTATTTTGAATTTGTGATTTATTAATATGGATTTTTCCCGGTTACCGGCATTAATAGCCACGAATATTCTTCCCTTCCATATAATTCATGAATGCTTTGTTCACTACTTTGTTGCCGCCGGGTGTGGGATAGTTGCCGGTGAAGTACCAGTCGCCAAGATTGTTGGGACAGGCCGTGTGAAGATTTTCTATAGTCTGGTAAATCACCTGTACTGGAATGGCCAGGTTTTTAGGGGTTATAAGTTCTGCAATTTTATGGGTGATTTCTTCGATGCTGAACATTTTGTAAATGCGTTTCACCATGTTTTCAGTATGCAGCTGGTTGCTGCGCTGCATTTCTTTACATTGTTCATAAATCTCCATCAGGCATTTTTCCTTTTCTCTTTCTTTCAGCAAAGCGGCCACAGCCTGGAATGCCACAAACTCACCCATCTTGCTCATGTCAATGCCGTAACAATCAGGGTAGCGTATTTGCGGCGAAGAGGAAACGATGATAATCTTTTTCGGTTCCAGCCTGGCCAGAATCCGGATAATGCTTTCCCGCAAGGTAGTGCCACGAACTATCGAGTCGTCAATTACCACCAGCGTGTCCTGTCCTTTTTGTACTGTGCCGTAGGTAATGTCATACACATGCTGCACCATCTCGCTGCGGCTGGCGTCTTCGGTAATAAAGGTGCGCATCTTCACATCTTTGATGGCCACTTTTTCAATGCGGATGCGGCGGTTAATCAGTTCACCCAGCTTGTCGGTGTCTATATTATTTCCCCAGCTCAGTATGCGTTCAATTTTTTTCCTGCTCAGGTAATCTTCCATCCCTCTCAGCAAACCATAAAATGCCGTTTCAGCCGTATTGGGTATAAATGAAAAAATGGTGTTTTTCAGGTCATGATCAATGGCGGTGAGCACCTGCTCGCTCAGGTTGTAGCCCAACTGTATTCTTTCACGGTAAATTTTTTCATCGCTGCCGCGTGAAAAATAAATGCGTTCAAAACTGCAGGCCTTGCGTTCTTTGGGCGGCAGCACCTGCACCACTTCTATTGCGCCTTTTTCATCCACTATCAGCGCTTCACCCGGCATCAGCTCTTTTACTTCATTTTCTCCCACATTGAAGGATGTGCGGATGGCTGATCGTTCTGATGCGGCCACCACTACTTCGTTGTTGATGTAATAATAAGATGGACGTATGCCATGCGCATCACGAAACACAAACCCGATGCCGCTGCCGGTAAGTCCGCCCACATGAAAGCCGCCGTCGAACAGAGGCAACGTTTTTTTCAGCACTTTTTTTATGTCCATTTTATCCGGCGAAGCTTCGTCTTCGCGGCACAGGAATGAATGCATCACTTCAATCATGGCCGCCAGGTCGCTGAAGCGGGTGGTGTCGCTGGGTTCTTTGCCTACCAGGGCAAACAGTTCATCCGTATTTACAAGATTAAAATTGCCGGCCAGCGCCAGGTTGCGTGAAGGGATGGTATCTCTATTGATAAAAGGATGGCAGTATTCCACTTTGTTTTTCCCCTGTGTGCCATAGCGCAGGTGCCCCAGCAGCAGCTCGCCCAAAAAGCTCACATGGCCTTTCATCAGCCCCGGGTGATTGTGTATGCCGGGATGATATTTTTCCAGCTCTTCAATTTCTTTTGCCACTTGCTGAAAAATATCAGCAATGGCCTGGGTGGCATTGCTGCGGATGCGGTGCATGAAAGGGTAGCCCGGCTCCACATCCAGCTTTACGGAGGCGATGCCAGCGCCGTCCTGGCCGCGGTTATGTTGCTTTTCCATTAGCAGGTAAAGCTTGTTCAGCCCCCATAATACGGTACCGTAGCGCTGGTGATAGTACGAGAAAGGTTTCCGCAGCCGGATGAATGCAAGACCACATTCGTGTTTTATTGAATCACTCATGAATCAGGGAGGCCGCAAAGTTAAGGGTTGGGCTGCAGAATAACAGAACTGAAGTTCCCGATTTCAGAAATTCACCGGGGCTCGAGAATAAAAAACATGTAAGGGGGCAAAATAAAATATTCATTATCCTTTTTCACCTCAAAAAATGTTTCGCTCCAGTAATCGTACAGCCTGCGGGGGCTCAGTGCATTTTCTTTAAACACCTTCCAGGTAAGCCGCTGCGGGTGCCTGCTGAAATTGAAGAGGCAATATACCCGCTCGTTATCCCATGCCCGCAATAACCCGGTCACATGAATATTGTGCGGCCGCAGCCAGGTGAGATTTTTTTTATCCGCAATCACGCCCAGTTTTTTCCTTATCTGTATCAGTTTTTGTGTGCCGGAAAAAATAATATGCTCTACCGTACCGGGTTTATCCACGTCGGAATTTTTTTCCCAGTCAATCACAGGCCGGTGCATCCAGCGGTTGTCGTAGTCTTTGCTTTCATCGTGCAGGTACGTGTAATCATTGGTATGGGCCGACTCATCGCCATAAAAAAGCATCGGTATGCCGCCGATGAAAAAACCCATAGCCTGCATCAGTAAAATTTTTTTCACTGACTCATCAATGGCAGCAGCGTCATTTTTTTCCAGCGCCGCCTCCAGCCCGCACAGCGATGCCAGCGAGCCGCTGATGCGTGCATCGCCGGTTTTTTCATTTACCCCAAACAGGGCACCGCGGGCCGGAGAACCGGAATAATTTCCCGAATAATAATCTTTCAGGAATTTCCGGTGTGCAACGGGGTTGTAGCCTGCATGGCCGATCATATAATCATCATACCCCAGCCCGATATCATCGTGGCAACGTGTATAAGTTATCCATGAAGTACCGAATGGTTTTTTCAGCAGCTCATGCTGGGCAGCCATCATCACCCTTGTATCACCGGTAGCCAGTGCATCCCATTGTAGGGCCATCTGCGTGGCATTGTATGCAAAATCACATTCCTTCGCTTCTTTATCACCTGCGCCGAAATATTTCATGATTTCATGCGGCGCCACAATGGCTTCGCCCAGCAGGGCCATACCCGGTGTGGCTGCCTGCACGCATTGTTTTATGAGCTGCAGCAGCGTGTGTGCCTGCGGCAGGTTCTGGCAGGCTGTTCCTTTTTCTTTCCATATAAATGCCGGCGCATCTACCCGAAGCACATCCACACCCAGGTTGGCATAAAAGAAAATGTTGTCCATCATTTCCAGGAACACCTTTGGGTTTGTATAGTTCAGGTCCCACTGGTAATGATGAAATACTGTCATCACCCATTTACTGCATTCTTTAATAAAAGTGAAATTGCCCGGAGCGGCTTCAGGAAAAATTTCAGGCATTGATTTTTCAAATTCATCCGGCTCTGTTCTGTCGTCAAAAAAATAAAAATAGTCCTGGTACTGCTTATTGCCTTGCTTTGCTTTCAGGGCCCATGCATGCCGGTCCGAAGTGTGATTAAGCACAATATCCAGCATCAGGTACATATTGCGCCGACGCATTTCTTCTTCCAGTTGTTTCAGTTCTTCCAGCGTGCCAAATCGCTTATCCACTTTTCTGAAATCGGAAACTGCATAGCCGCCATCGCTTTCATTTTCGGGGCTTTGAAACAGCGGCATCAGGTGCAGAAAATTGACGCCGAGTTTTTCAAAATAATCCAGCTTGTTTTTTAATTCACTTATCGAACCGCAAAACCGGTCCACGTACAGGCTCATGCCGCATAGTTCATTGCTGAGAAACCAGTGTACAGGTTCTGTTTGCAGTTTCTCCACATCTCGTTGCTTCAGTACATCGGAGCGAAGGGTAAAAGCCCGTTCAATGGTTTCGAGCAGCTGCGAAAAACACTGCTGTCCTTGTGGGTGCAGGGCATACACCGAATTATACAGATTGCTTATATCACCAAGAGAAGATCGCAACCGCTGCTTAAATAAATTTTCAAATGAAGGTTTCATTGTATTTGCACCGTACTGTCGTAAACTATTTATTTAAAAATATCGCTGCTCAGGTGTTTGAGAGCTTCCATGGCGCCCATATATTCACAGGTTCGGGCGCCGGCTTTGTTGGCATTGAAAATAATTTTACTCCATTGCTCTTTCGTCATGACCTTTATTTCATTCATTTCTTTGTCCGACAACTGGTACAATACTGCACCGACAAAAGCGTCGCCGGCCCCGGTAGTATCCACCGGTTTTATTTCAATACTTGGCACCAGAATGGTTTCCCGGTTGATACCGAGCAAGGTTCCTTGTTTTCCCAGCGTAATGGCAAAAACAGCGTTGGTTTTTTGCAAAAAATCATGTGCGGCATCGGGCACAGTTGACCTCCCGCATAGCATCAGCGCTTCTTCATCACTTACTTTAAAGAAATGGCAGCTGCGCAAAAAATTCCAGCCCTGGTCAATAAATGATTGCCGGTCATTTTGAAACAGCAGGTTGCGGTAGTTGGGATCAAAGCTGATAAAAATATTTTGCTGCAATGTTTTTTGCAACAGTAGCTGGTAGGTTGCCTGCAAAGGCCCAGGTAAAAACGCCGTGGCCGAACCAAAATGTACAATAGAAAATTCTTCCAGCCTAATCGCTTCCACTTCGTCACGGTTCAGCTGGCCGTCGGCGCCGCGGTTAAAATAAAAATCTCTTTCCCCGTTTTCCATTAAGGATACAAAAGCAAACGTGGTGAAGTGCTGTTCATCCTGCATCATCCAGTTTGTATTGACACCAAAAGAACCCATCACATCAATGAGGTGTTTGCCAAAAGGATCTTTTCCCACTTTGGCAGCCAGTTCTACCTGACCCCCCAATGCGGCAATGGCGGCCGCCACGTTTGTAGGTGCGCCGCCGGGTTTTTTCAAAAAATTTTCACCTTCAGATAACGGTTTCCCTTTATCCGTGCATATCATATCAATCAGCGCTTCACCGATGCAAAGGATTTTATTCATGACCTTTCTAAATTTTTTCTTTTGCAGAGACAGGGCAATGCCCTGTCTCTGCCGGAATTAATGAGTAATACTGGTTTCCATTTTTTCCAGGGCAATCCCTTTTGTTTCCGGCATCAGTTTCCATACAAATAATAACTGCAGCACCATCATCGCGGCAAAAAACCCGAATATATAGCTGCCGCCGATGGCTTTTGCAAAAAATGGAAAGGTTTGCGAAATAGCGGCCGCAAAAAACCAGTGTGTAAGACTGCCCAGCGACATGCCGGCGGCCCGCACCGTATTGGGAAATATTTCTGAAATAAATACCCAGATGACGGCGCCCTGCCCGATGGCATGCGAAGCAATAAACAAAAACACAAACCAGGGAACTCCTCCATGCGAGTCGCCTGTAAAAGAAAAGGCAATCAGTGATAAGGAAACAATATAGCCGAGTGAACCGATGAACAGCAGTGTTCGCCGGCCGCTGCGGTCAATCAGGTACCAGCCGATGATGGTGAAAATAAAATTTACCATACCAATGCCGGCGCTGGAAAGAAAAGCGCTGCTTTTTTCAAGACCGGCCATTTCAAACACCCGCGGTGCAAAATAAATGATGGCATTGATACCGGAAAGCTGGTTGAAAAATGCAACCAGGAAAGCCAGTAGTATCAACCGGTTGAATTTGCCGGAGAAAAGTGATTCTTTTTTCTCGTGTACCGAATTTTTTATTTCACTGATCAGTTCATCAGCCGGCGCCCCGCTTTTGGCAAAAATTTTTCTGGCTCCTGCTTCATCATTTTTATAAAGTAAAAGCCAGCGTGGGCTTTCCGGTGTAAACAGCATAAAAACCGAAAACAATAAAGATGGAATGGCCACTACTGCCAGCATGTATCGCCAGTCGTTTTCGCCACCTACCCCCTGCAGCAGGTAGTTGGAAACATAAGCAAATAATATTCCTCCCACAATGTTCAGTTGAAAAGCGATGCCCATCCGGCCCCGGTATTTGGGGGGAGCTATTTCAGAAATATAAATGGGCGCAACTACAGACGAAGCGCCAATGCTCAACCCGCCGAGAAAACGAAAAACCATAAATGTAATCACATCATTGGCCACCGCTGCGCCTGCTGATGATACCAGGAAAATAAGGCCGATCCAGAGGAGGGTTTTCTTACGTCCGATTTTATTAGCAGGAAAGCTGCCAACTACAGCACCAACAATGGTTCCGTACAACGCCATAGCGATAGCCGTACCATGTGTAATGTCATCAAGGCTCCAGAGTTTTTGGATGACCTGCTCGGCGCCGGAAATGACGGCCACATCCATCCCAAACAAAAAACCTCCGAGTGCTACGGTAATTGACCAGATGATAAGATTGCGGTTCATAACTGAAATTCAATTTAATGACCTGCGCCTGCCGGCATCACTGCTGCACCGGAAGGCCTGCCAGATTTTATAAATAAAGTTAACGTGGCAGCTATTAACAGGAAGATGCCGGCAAAGGCAATGGCATTACCCGCATGATTGCTCAGCAAATTTTTCATCACAAAACCAAACGTGGTGGTTTGAATAAACATGGGAATTACAATCATCATATTGATAATGCCCATGTACACGCCATATCTTTCTTTGGGAATCTGGCTCACCACCATCAGGTAAGGAATGCCCATCATGCTGGCCCAGCCGATGCCAAAACCCGTGATGGCGGGAAAGAGCAGGTATTTGTTTTCAATAAAGGGGAATAAAAGAAACCCGATGCCGGCCAGTGTCAAACAACCAAAATGCACCAGCTTTGGTGAATAGCGGCGGGCAAACCATACCAGCACAAAGGCTGAAAGAAAAGTGACAACATTGTACCATGCGTTTACAAGGCCCGTCCAGCTTACCGCTTTTTCATACAGCTCCTCGTTGCCGGCAGGCGTGGTTTTCCAAACAGATAAGGCAATGCTCTTGGAAGAATTTTGCCAGTAACAAAACAAGGCATACCACTGAAACAGGTAAATCAGCGCCAGCTGCCACATCACCTTCGGCATTTTGGCAATGGCATCAATAATTTCGATATTCTGTGCAAACAGGGCATGTGTGATTTTATTTTGCTCCGTTTTTGTCAATACTCTCCTGATAAGCCCTTTTGAAAAAAGAGACGGGATGAGTAACAATACAAGAGCCGAATAAGCTACTGCTGTAGTAAGTATGGACAGGAAAAACTGCAAAGCCAGCGGCGGCATGTTTTCATTTTTCTTTTTTATTTCTGCAATCTCCTGTCCTGAAGGCGAAATTTCAGGTGTGGTGCGGATGCTCCACCAGATGGAGCCGATAGAGCAAACAGCACCGAGCATAAACGATGCAAATACCCACGTGGGCAGCTTGCCCGTTTTGCCGATAAAAATCATCGGAAAAATAAAAAGCGAGACATTAGCCAGTGTTTGCCCGAAACCGGTAAAAAAACTCTGGGCCTGGAAACCGACGGGCTGTTGGGATGAATCCAGCTTGTCGGCCACAAAAGCACGGTAGGGTTCCATAGCCGTGTTGTTGCCTGCATCCAATATCCAAAGCAAACCTACAGCCATCCACAGCTCGCTGCTGAACGGATAGAGAAAGAGTGCAATGCTGCATACCAGTGCCCCGATAAAAAAATAGGGTTTTCTTCTGCCCCACGATTGCGACCATGTTTTATCGCTCAATGCACCGATAATGGGCTGAATGATGAGACCAGTAAGCGGGCCAGCCAGGTTCAGGATGGGGATTTCGTCCGGTGAGGCGCCGAGAAAATCATAAATGGGATTGACGGCGCTTTGCTGCAAACCAAAACTGTACTGAATACCGAAGAAACCGACATTCATATTGATAATCTGCCAGAAGCTGAGTCTTGGTTTGGTAAAGTTCATATGCAAGCGTTGGCTGGGGCTGGTTCAGCAATGAAAAGTACCAATGAAAAGCGGTATTTAATCAGGTTTCTGAAGCTTTTATCTGCAATCGTTTGCAGCCAGGAAAGGAAATTTTTTAATCAGTCAGGCGGATTATTTTTGAAAGTCGAAAAAAAGTAATTTGTTATGAGAAAAATTTTGATTGGCGTTATGGTGCTGGCAGCACTGCTGCTGGCTTGGGTTTATTTATTCATTCCCGGCAAACTAAAAGTACACGAGGCAGTTTCCATCCGTGCTGCTATGCCGGCTGTATCCCGTTCGCTGAGCCACGATGACAACTGGAAAAAATGGTGGCCAGGTGAAACTCCGTTTACATTAAACAAATACAGATTTTCAACCCGGGGAAAAATTTTCAATGCGTTTGACATTGCAATTGCAGACGGTTCCGACAGCCTGCAAAGCCGCCTCGACCTGCTGTTTTTTGATATTGACAGCATGGCCATAGGCTGGGATGCTGCCATAAATACAAGCATTAATCCATTTCATCGTTTAGCAAAGCATCGCCAGGCAAAAGCTTTGCATCAAAATATGCAAACCATACTTGAAAGCATGAAAGCGTTTATGGAAAAAACGGAAAACATTTACGGCTTTCATGTGGCGGAAACCACGGTGGCCGATTCGGTGCTGATATCCACCCGCCGCTCATTTGATCATAACCCAATCGTGCAGGAAGTGGATGACATGATACAGCAACTGAAAAAGTATATTGCCGATAACAAAGCGAAGGAAAAAAATCATCCCATGCTGCATGTGCTGCAGGCCAATGCAGACCATTACGAAGCCATGGTAGCCATACCGGTTGACCGCCTGCTGCCGGAAACAAAAATTTTTGCACCGAAATTTTTACTCAAGGGTGGCAATATACTGGAAACCGAAGTAAAGGGCGGGCCATTCACTATTGAAAATGCTTTCCGTGAATTTGAAAATTATCGCTCCGATCATAAATACACCTCACCGGCTATCCCTTACCAGTTGTTGATTACCGACAGGGTGAAAGAAAGTGATACGACAAGGTGGATTACAAAATTGTATTACCCGGTATTTTAATCAGCGAAAACCAAGCACTTTCAAACTATCATTATTCCTTGCCAGGACCAGGGCTTCTTTACCGGCTACCTTTATTTTCCGCACATGCCGCACTTCGCCTTTTACCGTTATACCATTTAATACAGTGGCAGAAAAACTCCCATTGCCCCGGTTGATGAGTACCGTGCCGTAATCAGCATCATACTCTCCCATCTGGATATTGCTGTGATAAAAATTGCCAGCCAGCAGCAAATCGGGCCTGTCATCGTTGTTGGCATCAATCACTGCTGCATCACGGTAAGAAGTGAGTTGCGCCAGCCAGGGCAGCGGTTCCAGGGTAAAATTCCAGTTGCCGTTATTGATGAGTATGGCATTGGAAAAATAATTGGCAGTAAGTACATCCGCTTCGCTTAGTTTTTCTTTCCCGAAGATTTCACTGAGCGATGCCCTGGCAAAATCTTCGGCATACAGGTACTTTTTCTTCAGCTGAGGTATTTGCTTCACCAGTTCGTCTTTAGTGGCAAAGGGAATTTCTTTGCCTCCAAGATAATAAGTCAGCACCTGTTCTTTTTTGCCGTTGCCGTCGTAATCGTTGTAATAAAGTTTTACTGGCTGCTGCTCTGTTGCTTTCAGCCGGTTGTTCAAACCGAGATTGCCAGCTACCAGGTCAAGGTCGCCATCGCCATCCACATCCACAGGCAAGGAGAAATTCCACCAGCCTCTTTTATCCGTGAGGTATTCTTTAACAAACTTTGTTTTTTCATTTTTAAATGCGACGATGCCATCCCACTCAAGAGAAAGTACAAGATCATTGTCGCCGTCTTTATCCATATCGGCCCACGCGGCATGCTTAACAAACCCGGCCTTAGCCAGTTCGCTACTGTACTGCCGGGTTACATCAGTAAATTTTCCCTTGCCGTCATTTTTCAGCAGGTATGATTGCGGAACAGTTCCGTACTCCCACGGCAAAGCCCTGCCGCCGATAAACAAATCCACAAAACCATCGCCAGTAAAATCGAAATACGCCACACAGGATGCGGTGAGCATAATGTCTTTATTAAAAGCCCCCGGCTGCCTTGTCAAATTGCCTTTGCCATCATTCAGGTAAACCCTTGGCAGCAGGTAATCACTGTTGCCATAAAACTCATTGCCGCCGCTGGCTACTACCAGGTCTGCATACTTGTCATTGTTTACATCCACCCACGCTACATCCACATCTTCATACGTACTGTCGGCATCCAGCGCCGGTTGAACTGATTTTACAAACTGACCATCAGCCTGCTGAAAAAACAAAGCCGGCTTTTCAAACTTGGCAGAACCCACGAATACATCATCCAGTCCATCGCCATTGGCATCACCCACGGCCAGTGCAGGCCCTTCCCGTGAAGTCATAAAAGGAATAAGCGGCTCCCGGTCAAATTCATTGAAAGGATTTTCCCGGTGCAGAAAATTCAAACTGGTTTCCCCGGTGATGTCTTTAGTCTGCCGCAGCGGATTCAGATTATGTTTTGCAAACATTCTGTAATCAAACTGCGGCAGGCCCGGTTTAAATGCCAGTGAAAGAATGGAATCTTTCACAGCAGGCAGTTTTTCATAGCTGTTATCGGGCCAGATAAGCAGAATGGAATCAACAGCAGTTTTTTCCAGCCCTATGTGCAGTGCTGTTTCCATACTGCCCTGGAAACCCCGCACAGGGAATTTTTCATACGTCCGGATTTCATTTTTTGCAAAGACAATCACCTTGGCACCGATGGCATTGACATTGGAAACAGGCCCTTTCAGCTTCAGCTCAAGAAAAGATTTTTTCACCACTTCGTCATTCGAAAGGTTTCTATAAATCAGCGCCGGCTCATCAATATTGTTTACTACCAAATCCAGGTCGCCGTCATTATCAAAATCGGCACAGGCAGCGCCGTTGGAATAAGACTTCCGGTTGTTGCGAACAAGGGCAGCTATGTCGTCTAACCTTGCCTCGCCTTTATTCAGGTAAAATTTATTGGCCAGTTTTATCTGGGGAAATTTTTCAATCAGCGTCATATCTTTTTCTTCCACCCGGTTGGCCCTGATTTTTGCCTGCAGTTCGTCATTGCTCACATAGTTTACATAATCCATATCGTTGAGCCGCTTGGGAATGCCGTTGCTTACAAACAAATCTTTCCAGCCGTCGTT
>CAZDUO010000057.1:0-24127 GCA_964508655.1 uncultured Chitinophaga sp.
TTCTATTCACCGTTCTTTGCTGCTGTTGCCAGCAACAGGCATATACAAAAGCTCAAAACCCAACTCCTGTTTTTCCACAGATTTTCCCCTATTTTTGCCCGCCCGTACCGAAATGTAACGCAGGTAAATTCTTGCATGTATACGTTCGGGCGGGCCGCCCTCCGAAGAGCACCCTCTTCGGGTAATTTTTTATAATCAGAATTTACTATGTCAGTAATCCAGAGTATTCGTGAAAAGTATGCAAAGTGGGCCGTGGTGGCCATCGCCCTGGCGCTGTTAGGTTTTATTTTAACCGACTACTTCACTGCCCAAAACAGGATGTTTGGCGGCGGTTCATCTACCACGCTTGGCTCGGTGAACGGAAAGAAAATTGAGTTCCTCGACTTTGAAACCAAGCTGAAAAATGCCGAGCAGCTTCTGCAGGCTCAGGGCCAAACCCTTGATGAAAACCAGCGTCACCAGAACAATGAAAGACTCTGGAACCAGGAGGTGGAGCAAATCATCATGAATGCCGAGTTTGGTAAGCTGGGCATCACAGTAGGAAAGAGGGAGCTGAACGATTACCTGTTTGGCGCTAACCCGCCACCCGACCTGCGGCAGCGGTTTTCCGACAGCCTCGGCAATTACAACCCGGCGGCAGCCCAGGAGTTTATCAACCAGCTTCGCCGCAGCACCAATCAAACCGACCGCGACCAGCTGAACAGCTATCTTGCTTCCGTCGAGTACAACCGCCAGGTGGAAAAATACACATCGCTGCTCAGCAGCTCGGTTTATTTTCCCAAATGGTATATCGAAAAACAAAATACCGAAGCCAGTGCGCTGGCCAAAGCGGCTTACGTGGTTTATCCCTATTCAAAAATTGCCGACAGCACCATACAGGTAAGCGACAAAGAGATTGAAGAATACATCAACAAAAACAAAGAACAATACCGCATTGAAGAAAGCCGCAGCATAGCGTACGTGGTGTTTGATGCGGCGCCAACGGCCGGCGATTCAGCCGAGGTAAAAAAACAGATGGAAGATTTAAAAACTGACTTTAGCTCAGCCGCCGACCCCGCAGTTTTTCTTGCCCGCTACGGCAGCACGTTTCAGTACAGCGATGTGTACAACAGCAAATCGCTGATACAGGTGCCGAACAAAGACAGCATTTTTGCCCTGCCCAAAAACGGCATCTTCGGTCCCTACCTTGACGAAGGCAGCGGCCGGGGCAGCTATGTAATGGCAAAAAAGATTGATGAAAAAAATTTACCCGATACGGTAAAATGCCGCCACGTACTCATCAGCACCGATGTGACCCAGGGCGGGTTTGAAGACAGCGCGGCTTCCAAAAAAATTGACAGCGTGAAAAACGCCATCAATGGTGGTGCTTCGTGGGCCGACATGGTGCAGCGGTACAACCCGCAGAGCGACGGCAGCCGCCAGCAAAACGGCGAAATGACTTTTGCATCAGCCGAAATTCAACAGCCCAACTTTGCCAAAGAGTTTGCGCAGTTTATTTTATTTGATGGAAAAAAAGGAGAGAAGAAAGTGGTAAAGACCAGCTTCGGTTATCACTTTATCGAAGTAATGGAGCAGAAAAATTTTCAGCCGCATTATAAAGTAGCCTACTTCGCCAAAAACATTGTACCCAGCGATGAAACTGATCGGGTGGCCTTGGAGGCTGCAAGCAGGTTTGCCAGCGAAAGCCGCGACCTGAAATCGTTTGACGCCAATATTGAAAAGATGAAAGCGCAGGGTTACCAGAAATTCACCGCGGCTTTCATCAGGCCCAACGATATTATGATACAGGGCATCAATGCTTATGGCACCAGCCGCAACCTGGTACGGGAAATTTACAAAGCCGGTAAAGGCGATGTGCTGCAGCAGGAGCGGGTAGGCGATAAATATATAGTGGTAGCCATAACCGAGGTGTTTAAAGAAGGCACAGCGCCGGTATCGCTTGTGCGGCCTTCATCCGAAATCCCGCTGCGCAATAAAAAGAAAGCGGAGCAGATAAAACAGAAGTTCTCAAAATTTTCTTCACTTGATGAAGCGCTGGACAACCTGAAAGACACAACAATAAAAACCACTCCGGTTGACAGCCTTCGTTACTCCGGCGGCGCCCTGGGCTTTGAGCCCAAAATTGTCGGCGCCATTTTTAACCAGGCCAATAAAGGAAAACTTATACCCGAACCCCTGGCCGGACAGCAGGGAGTGTACGTGGTGCGGGTTGATGATTTGACCACCACATCCATCACAGCAGCCGATATTGAAGCGCAAAGAGCACAACTGGCACAGAGGGCAAAGCAAATGCAGAACGCCTACAGCTCACCCATTGCCCTGCTTCGCAAGCTGGCTAAGATTAAAGACAACAGGAGTAATTTTTATTAATAAAAAACAAAACTTTTTACAACGCTCCGCAAACCCGTGCGGGGCGTTTTTTATTCAAAAATTTAATGACGGGGATTGTGTTTCAACGAATCCCCTTGCGCCGCATTTCGTAAACAGCCAACCGCGGAAGCTTGCTATTTTTGCATGTACTATGAGCGATGAAATTGTAAACAAAGTGGCGGAAAGCGGGCTGATAAGCCTTGACCTGGAAAAATTTCTGCCCGGCGAAGAGATTGCTTTCTTCGATTTGAAAGATTTTCTTTTCATGGGCATGATACTGAAAGAAAAAGATTACCGCGAAGCGCTGAAGCAGCAGGACTGGGAAAGATTCAGGAACAAAAATGTGGCCATTGGCTGCTCGGCCGACGCCATCATTCCCGTGTGGGCCTATATGCTGGCAGTAGCATACCTGCAGCCGGTGGCAAAAGAAGTGATACTTGGCAGTGAAAAAGAATTATTCAAAAATCTTTTTCTGAAAAACCTTTCTGCCATCAACCCGGCCGATTACACTGATCAGCGGGTAGTAATAAAAGGCTGCGGCGACACCCCCATTGATGACTATGCCTATGCCGAAGTGACAAAGAGGCTGCGCCCCGTGGCCAAAAGCATCATGTACGGCGAGCCCTGCAGCACCGTGCCGGTTTTCAAAAAGAAATAGGATGAAATAACAGCCGCTGTTTTCTGTGTCCTTCACCAGTAAATTGGAAATCCCCTTTTCACCATCTTCTGGTTTCAGGAGATAATGAGGGCAGAAATTTTTTTTAAAACCAGCCCCGCTTTTTAAAAGCCCAGAGCATCCAGATAGGAATGAGCAGCATAATACCGACAGCAATGTAAAAACCCCAGGGATAGTGGCTGTATGGGATGATGTCGAAGTTCATTCCGAAAATACCGCCAATGACAGTGGCAGGAGCAAGTAAACAGGTCACAATAGCCATCACCTTCATTACTTCATTCATCTTCAGGTTTACGTTGTTGATGTAGAGATCCTGCATGTTAATCATGATATCGCGGTAGGTTTCGCTCAGGTCGTTGGCCTGCACAATGTGGTCGTACACGTCTTTGAAATATTTGGTGCTTCGTTCTTCCAGCAGGTCGCTTTCGCTGCGGATGAAGCCGTTCACCAGGTCACGCACCGGGGCAATGTTTCTTTTCAGCACAATCAGCTCTTTGCGCAGCTGGTTTATTTTTGCCAGGCTGCGCTTGTTGCTGTTGCGCACCACTTCTTCTTCCAGTTCTTCAATGCGGTCGCCCAGCTTTTCCATTACGATAAAATAATGATCAACGATCAGGTCGAGCATGGTATAGCACAGGTAGTCGGCGCCACCTTGCCGCAAGCGGCTGCTGCCCAGCTTTAGTTTTTCACGCAGCGAGTTGAAGACATCGCGGCTGGCATCTTCCTGGAAGCTGAGCAGGAAATTTTTTCCCAGCACAACGCTGATCTGCTCCTGCTCCACGGCCTGCTGTTCGGGATTGTAATAAAGCATATTCAGCAGGCAAAACAGGATATTGTCCAGCTCATCCATCTTGGGCCGCTGGTTGATGCTGAGGATGTCTTCCTGTATCAGGGGGTGTACGCCGAAGTGATTGCACAACATTTCCACATCGGCCTTGCGGATGCCATCAATGTTGATCCAGCTGATAGTTCCGGTAGTCAAATAGCGGAAGCAATCTTCCACGGAAGCCGGTTCGTGCATTTCAAATGCAGAGCCGTTGTAATCATAAACGGTAATGCGCATTTCTTTGGAGTCTTCGCGGACAGGAATCACCGTCGGGTTCTGGCTCAGAATTTCCCTTGTGCGGCGGGTACCAAACAGGTTCAGCGGCACCAGGTAGCGCAGATATTTTTCCGGTTTCAGCTTTACATTCATAGCAGCGGGAAGGTAGGAAAAGAAATCCATCAGCGAACTGCCGGGATCATGAAAAGATATGAAGTGGCACAACAGGAATTCTTTTTGTAAACCAGAATAAATGTTGCATTTTGAAATCAAAATATAACTGATGCCATCACTGAAAAAAGAATTTTCATTTCCCGGATTCAGCAGCGAGCAACTGCTACAGCTTTCGTACGGGACGGTGCTGCAATTGGGCTGGTCGCCCAAATACGCCGGACCCAATGCGCTGGTAGCCTTCACGCAGAGAAAATGGAATAAATACGATGATGAGGTGATCATAGAAACAGCCGGTGACACTTTAATTGTCACCAGCAGCCTTGTTCATGGTGAATCGTTTGACCTGCCTGGAAAAAATAAAAAACACATCAATGAATTTATAAAGGCTTTTGAAAACATTAAAATCGCTTCGCCACAACCCGAATGGGCGGTGGCCATTGAGAAGATGCGACAGCAAACAAAAGTAATGGCAAAGGAAGAAGAAAAGCGGGCCGAAGAAGTGGATCAGGTAATGAAATTTTCTACGGGGAGCAACATACTCACTTATGCTATCATCGGCCTAAACATTCTTGTATTCCTGGCTATGGTGATAAGCGGTGTAAATTTTATTTCGCCTTCAAGCGAAGACCTCGTAAAATGGGGAGCCAATTTTAAACCCTATACACTTGGCGATGACTGGTGGCGGCTGCTTACCTGTGTCTTTGTTCATATCGGTATCATTCATCTCCTCTTTAATATGTATGCCTTGTACATGGCGGGGCTGTACCTGGAGCCAATGCTTGGTAAATTACGGTTCCTGTCGGCCTATTTATGCACCGGAGTTATTGCCAGCATCATAAGCCTTTGGTGGCATAAAAACAATATGGTAAGTGCCGGCGCATCAGGCGCCATCTTTGGTATGTATGGTGTGTTTCTTGCATTGCTTTCCACCAATCTTATTCCAAGGCAAATCAGGAACAGCCTGCTGCAAAGTATCGGGATTTTTATTGCCTATAATCTTATTTACGGCCTGCGGTCGGGAGTTGATAATGCAGCTCATGTGGGCGGCTTGCTGTCGGGCGTCGTGGCCGGCTATATTTTTTATCTTGATATTGCCAAAAAAATAAATACAGGCAGGCTAAAAACTTCTTTGTTGATAATTGTATTAACTATTGCAGGTGCCTGGTTTTTTCTTACAGGCTACAAAGACGATTCAGTAAAATTCACCCAGCTGCTGACTGAATACTCTATGCAGGAAGAAGAAGCCATCCGGGGTGCCCAGCCAGGCACCGGCATGACGGCCGCAGATTTTAAAACCCAACTGGAAAACTCGGTGCTTCCGGCCTGGCAAAACAATAAAACGATTATTCAACAAATGGAACAGCTGAATCTTTCTGCTGCCCTAAAAAACTTACAGCAACAATTGAAAGAATATACTGCGCTGCGGCTTGAAGAAACCCAACTGCTCATCAAGGCCCAGGATGCAACGGACGGAACTTTTGAAAACGAGCTTCAGGCAATCGGGCAAAAAATTGAAGAAGTGTTGAAGAAAATAAACAACAGAGAATAACGGTTCACAACGCAGCAATTGCTCTTTCAAGATCTTCCGGCGTATCAATGGCAATATTGTTATAACCTGTTTCGGCCATTCGTATTTTCACCCCGTTTTCAAGAAAGCGTAGTTGCTCCAGCTTTTCGGTTTCTTCCAGCGCCGAATGCGGCCAGGTGGTGAAGAGCAGCAGCATTTCTTTCCGGTAAGCATACACGCCCACATGAAGAAAGTAATTTGCCGCAACCCCGGCATCACGCCGGTGTGGAATAACGCTGCGGCTGAAATAAAGCGCATTGTTGTTTTTATCGGTCACCACTTTTACATTGTGGGGGTTTTGCGCTTCCTGTTCTGAAATTTTCCGCATCAGCGAAGCCACCTGCACGGCGGGGTCATCAAACAGCTGCACCAGTTTTTCCAGCGGCTCTTTGCTGATGAAAGGTTCATCGCCCTGCACATTCACCACCACATCAGCGTCCAGCATAGCCACGGCTTCGGCAATGCGGTCGCTGCCGCTATCATGTTCTTTGCGGCTCATCACGGCCTTTCCGCCATGTTGTATTATTTCATCAAAAATAATTTCGCTGTCGGTGGCCACCAGCACTTCATCAAACAAGCCGGCGGCTACGGTATTATCATACACATGGCGGATAATGGATTTGTTTCCCAACATCTGCATCAGCTTGCCGGGAAAGCGTGTGGCAGCATAGCGGGCGGGAATCACTGAAACAAATTTCATCGGGGGAAGTTAGGATAATCCACAAAAAAAATCAGTAAATCAGTCTATCTCCAGTTTCTGAAAAGGTTTTTTCAGCAGCGCCACCAGGTCTTCATCTTTTTCATTGGGATAATAGCGGTCGAGGCCGTAGCGGATTTCTTTGGGGTCAAGCGTTTTGAAAGTGCCAAAGATGCGATCCCAGAAGGCAAACACACCGCCGTAGTTGCTGTCGGTGTAGGGCTGTTTCCAGTGGTGATGTACTTTGTGCATGTTGGGCGAAACAAGGATAAAGCTCATCACCTTATCCACGCGGGGGTTCAGCGAAATATTGGCGTGTGTAATACCGGTAAATATGGTGAGCAGCGTCTGGTAAATCATTACACCGTACATGGGAGCGCCGCTGAGGAAGATGGCAATGAGAAAAAAAAGTCCGCGCCATACACTTTCCAGCGGGTGATGCCGCAGGCCGCTGGTTACATCCACATTGTTATCCGTATGATGAATGATATGCATGCGCCAGAACAGGGGCACCTTGTGCTCGATAAGATGCGAAAGCCAGCCGCCGAAAAAATCGAGAGCCAGTGCGGAAATAACAATGACAGCAAACACCGATGCATGCAGCCAGTACACAAGGCCAAACTGATTTTGCGCGGCCCAATCGGACAGCAAAACGATGAGTACGCCAAAGCCGGTATGAATAACGAGGTGGATAACGGTGAAAAAAATATTCACAGCAGCATGGCGGAGCTTATTTTTTTTATAGCGCAAAGGCAGCAGGGGTATGGCGCCCTCGATAAACCAAAGTATCAGCATGCTGCCCACAATGAAAGCCATTCGTTCCAGCGGCCGTTCTTCAAGGGTATTGAAATAACGCAGCAGTGAGTCCCACATACGGCAAGATTAATTTGTTGAAAAGTTACGCCAAAAAATCTGATACAGGAGGTTTGTCACCGGTATTTTCAAATTCATTGCCGCAATCAAAACAATGATAAACAGTATTAACCGGAAGAGCATAACTGATAAAAAGAAATCCCAGTATTGCACTTATCCAGTTACCGGCTTTTCTGGGTGTGCTGATAAAATCCACGTTATGGCCTTTGCAACGGGGACATTCCAGCGCCTGCTTTCGGGCTTTTTCCGTTTCCCGGAAAATTACTGAAGCCCGGTTATAATCTTCCTTTCTCACCAGGAGCTTTATGCCGCCTACTGCATTTGTCCATACCGGGAATATCGTAACCGTATTTTCATCTTTCAGCCAGCATTCGATTCCTTCGCTTTCAAGACGAGCCAGCAACAGATGCGCATCCACATAATTATTGAATGACTGAAGTACAAGAAATTCCATTTTATAAAAATAAAAAATCTCACGGCATCAACCGGGGGATAGAATTCTTTTGTTGAAATTCTGATTTCCTTACAAATGCCTTACACCCCCTTTAGAGGCCAGGGGTTTTATTGATTCAGCATCAGCGGCATCACCAGCATCATCAGCTCTTCGTTTTCTTCCTGCGCGGTGGGTTTTATGATGCCGGCTTTTGTGGGGGTGGAGAGCTCCATTTTCACTTCTTCGCTGTCAGCGGCGCCCAGCATTTCAATCAGAAAACGGGCATTGAAAGCAATGCTCATGTCTTCGCCATCGTAGCGGCATTTCATTCTTTCATCACCTTCAAAACTGAAGTCCACATCCTGCGCCATCAGCTCCAGCTCGCTGCCGGCAATGCTCAGCACCACCTGGTTGGTGCTTTTGTTGCTGAAGATAGCCACCCGGCGCAGCGCTCCCTGGAAGTCATTTTTATTTACAACAAGTTTGTAAGGATTGTCGGTTGGTATCACCACTTTATAATCCGGGAAACGGGCATCAATCAGGCGGCAGCTCATCTGCGTGGTGCCATGCTTTACAAAAAAATGATTGCTGTTGTAGCTGATGCTTATCTCATCGTCGTTGGCGGGCAGCGCCGATTTTAAAAGCGTCAATGGTTTTTTGGGTACAATGAAGGAGTCGGTTTTCGGGCAGCTCACATCATTTCGCCTGTACTTCACCAGCCGGTGCGCATCGGTGGCCACGCATTGCAATCCTTTTTTATCCAGTTCAAAATACACACCCGTCATGGCGGGGCGCAGGTCATCATTGCTTACGGCAAACAGTGTTTTATTAATAGCAGTAGTCAAAGCCGATGCGGAGGTTTTGAATGATGTGGTATCGTCGGCCGAAGGTTCTTTGGGAAAATTATCCGGGTTTTCGCCCATCACCTTGTACTTGCCGCTGTCGCTGGTGATTTCGATGCCGAAATTTTTATCAATGTTAAAAGTCAGCGGCTGGTCGGGTATATTCTTCAGGCTATCGAGCAGAATTTTCGCCGGTATACAAACCTTGCCGCTTTCGTTGGCTTCAATATCCATCTGGATCCGCATCACTGTTTCCAGGTCGGTAGCCACCACAGCAAGCTTGTTTTTTTCCACTTCAAACAAAAAATCTTCCAGTATGGGCAAAACGGTATTGGCGTTGATAACGCCGGCAATGTGCTGCAGCTGTTTCAATAATGCCGATGAGGAAACGATAAACTTCATCTTTCTTTTGGTTTGTGGCGAAGCTAATGATTTTTAAGTTATAGCCAACCAACCGCCACTCGGGGTGGATTAATTGGGGGTAATAGGATTTCGGAAGAATTATTTGTATTTTACCCCGATAAAACTCCAACTCTTATGACACTCCACCTGAAAACCGGGATGATTTCCGTTGCAGTTCTTTCCATTAATCTTTTTGCTGCAGCACAGCAGGCCGAGAATCACAATTCCACACGTTCCAACCGCAGCTCACGCCTTGCAGGCGGATTTAATTTTCAAATGACACCGCAATATGGTATCAACCTGGAAGGTGATGCGGTAGATTCATTATTCTTCCGCGGCAATGGCGCCGGCGTAAAAATGAATGCCGGTTATTCCTTCGGCAATTTCGGCATCGGCCTCAGCAGCGGGTTTGTTTCTGCCGAAACAGACAAGACAAAAATCAATGAATTTATTTCCGGTACGGGAGTGCCGCCCGATCAGCTGCTCATCAGCACATCCAACCAGCAAAATATGTACTTCCTGCTCGGGCCAACGGCACAGTTTGGTAATAAAATAAAAGCAGCCATTCATGCAAAAGGAGGATTGTTTATAAACAACAGCGGCTTTGTCAACATCCGCCGGCTGGGTGCGGTAAATTCTGTTTACCGCAACGAACCTTCATCCAAAAGTATTTTCCCGGGTTTCAGCGCCGGGCTCAATCTTGAATTCCCGGTTTCAAGTCTTGTGTCGGTAGGCTTTGCCACCGATTATTTAAACAGCAAGAGTGAAGTGGTGAATTATGACATCCGCCGCGGCGCCGCCTTTGAAGGTATCAGGCTTTCAAAAAACATCTCCAGCCTGATGGCCGGCATCAGCATCCGCTACAATATTCAGTCGCCGCGGGATGTAGCAAGCAGCCAGGCAATCGGCCAAAGAGTATTGCCTACTGTAAATAAAAGAGAAATTTCAAAAGATGTGGCAAGTGAAAAAACCGAAATGATGTTTAACCAGAAGGAATATACCATCACAAAAAAATATCAGCCCGGCCAGCCGCAGTATGGTAATCTTGTTTCGGATGAAAGCTGCGGTCCGGTAACCGTAAAAAGAACTTTGGACGATGGCACCGTGGATGAAATGACTTTTGCCTGCCCCGAAGACGCCGCGACGTTTTTCCAGCGCACCGGTGATTTTTCTGAACGACCAACATGGACATCTTCCAACCCGCGGAAAACTTTTGTGCTGCCGCATGTGCTTGAAAAAAGCGGCTCCATTTCCGGAAGAGTAACGTGGACGTCGCCAAACAACGGCATTGGAATTATCACCAACAAAACCATCCGTGGCGGCGGCATCAGGATGAACGAAAACCAGGGCACGACAAGAACCACACCCAGCACATCGTTTGGCACCATGGTTCGCATGTCGGCAAGAGAAGCCGGCAGCGGCCTGGCTACAGGGAAAAGACAACATGAACCGGTATTTATCGAAAACCAGGAAGTAGTTTGCAATCCCTGCCTGACCGATGTTAAACCGGTTTCGCATGAGCTGACACATGTAGTGCAACAAAGAAAAAGCGGCGGCATGCAGGGCGTCCAAACCAACCCGCTGTATGAAAACGATACTAAAATTATTGCAACCGATGAGCCGGGTATAAACGGAATCGCCGGTCTGAAAGTTTCGCTGGTGGATGCAGCTACGGGCAGTGTAGTAGCCACTACTGCCACCGAAAGCAACGGCGATTTCTTTTTCGGCAATGTGCCATACGGAAATTATACCGTGATGCTCAGCGGCTCATTTGCCGGCAAAAAAGGGTACGACATTTATTTAAAAACAAAATCAGAACTGGAAGCCGATGTGGTGTGGAGCGGCGAAGAAGTGCAGCTTACTTTGTTCAGCGGCGGCAACAGTTCCGGTGAATCAAACAGAGTGAATACGTCCCGATCCAATATCAAGAACATTGTAATAGTGGATGCCGATACTGATGGCGATGGCGCTTTTGATACATACCATGCTGCCGGCAGGTTTTCCGATGGCACAATAATCGACCTTTCCAGCGATGCATCAGCAAGCCGTGTAAATAAAATCGAATCTTTTACACTGAAACAATCGGCTATGCAGATGCCGGGAGGTTTTGGTTCGAAGCCGGGCGGTTTTAGCAAAGGAGTTAAGCTTACCGGCATTACTGTTGCCAGCGGCGATGTGAACGGCGATGGCATCAGCAGCTTGAAAGCAACTGCCAGCTTCAGCGACGGCTCCACCTGGGATATTACAAAAGATATACTCGTAAACAACAGCCATGCCCGGTACAGGCAATACGGTATTGCCGTGGCTGACCTCGATGGCGATGGCATGGCCGATGCTGTAATACTAAATACCACCCGGTCGAACATAAAAAACCAGCGAACCGTAAATACAAATGATGAAGAAGAACCGCTGGGAGTAGTAAAAACAAAAACAAAATCAAACCAGTCGAATGACAGGATGAGCAGCGGCAGCGCTGGATACAGCGAAGTTTGTAACCCCTGTGCAAACATGTACCGGGTAATAGTAGCCGACCTGGATGGGGATGGAAAAGCAGAAACAGCGGTTAATGCATCTAACTCCAATATAAAAAACCTGCGGGTAACGATGGCCGACCTGGACGGCGACGGTGTGGCTGAAGCAGCCATCAATGCTTCAAATTCCAACATTAAAAATCTGCGGGTGGCTGCCGGCGATGTGGACGGCGACGGCATGACCGATTTGATCATGGGAGCTAAATTCAGCGATTTTGGAATGAGCGGCACCCAGGTCTTATTGCTGCCGGGCGACCCCATTCCGGGAATTGACATTAAACTGGGTAGTAAAAAAAGCGGCGCAGAAAAAAATATTACAGCCGATGCCGACGGTAGAATAAAAGTGATTGGACCCGACATGGAGCCCGATACGTATACCTTGTTTGTAACATCCAATATTTATATTGAAGATGAAACCCAGGTAACTATTGGCGATGCTGATGAGATTGCGATTGATGAAGAAGGCGTGCAGCGCAGCAGCGGCGGTATAAAACAAACCATGCAGACACAGGTGAGAAAATGGGAACCTTCGCCTTCGGCCCGGGCCGCCATCAATACCAGCCACAGTAATATTAAAAATTTATTAGCTGCCATAGATGAACTGGAGCAAGCGCTGAAAAACGATAATACGGGGAATGCAGCCATCAACACATCGCACAATAATATAAAAAGCCTGCGTATCGCAGCGGGCAGTTTAACCCAAGCCCTCGATAACCTGGCTACCATGGATAAAGCGGAGGCGCTGGCATTGCTGCAAACCAGAATGGCGGCCATGAATATGCAGTTCCTCGCCCTGCAGCTATCGCTTCAGCAGGCAGGCAGGCAATACAGCAGCATTTCCAATGTGCTGAAAACAAAACATGACACGGTGAAGAACAGCATCAACAATGTGAGGTAAAAAATAGTTTTTATTTGCCACGGAAAAACGGAGGAACACGGAAATCAAAATTCCGTGCCTTTGTGGCAATTAATTATTCTAAACCAGGCAGCTTCTTAGTTTTGCTGCGATGAAGAAAAGAACATTCACCAAAGAGCAGGTGTACCAGAAACTGAAACACTACTGCGCATGGCAGCCCCGCTGCATCAGCGAAGCAAGGGAGAAAATCTTTTCTTTCGTCCCGATAACTATCGGGAGAAAAGAACGGAAGCCGAAGAACTTCTTTCCCGCCTGGTTGATGACGGGTTTTTAAATGAAGAAAAATTTGCCGCCCTGTTTGCCGCCGGCAGATTCAGCATGAAGCAGTGGGGAAAAAACAAAATAAAAGCGGAACTGGCAGCAAAGCGGGTAAGCCCCGCCGGCATTACAAAAGCGCTTGGTGAAATTGATTCAAAAAAATATACTGAAACACTTCACCGCCTTGCCGGCAGGAAATGGAAGTCGGTGAACGGCGCCGGCGTGAACCTGTTTGTGAAGATGACCAAAACCCGGAACTATCTTTTGCAAAAGGGCTACGAACCGCAGCTGGTTGCTGCCGTGCTGAAAGAACTGAAGCAATAATCTTCTTTTTATTCCCCGCTGTTTGTATCTTGATTCATCAAATGAAGCTGCCGGTACTTCTTGCCGCCTCTGTTTTCTTCTGCCTGGATTTATTTTCACAAAAAGGGCAGCAGGATTACCTGCATGAGTTCAGTTTTACTTCGGAAAATGATAATTACGCATTCACCTTTGCCGACGGCTACTACACCAACGGTCTTTTTCTGCACTACAGCCGGCCGGCCCTATGGAAAACAAATGACAGGCTGGTAAAAGTTATCAGCAGCTGGCAGCTTGCCCAGATGATGTTTGTATCCGAATCGTTTTACGACCGCTCATACCGCAACATTGACCGGCCTTTCAGCGGGTATCTTTTTTTGCAGAAAGGGTTTATTTTTTTTTACCGGGAAGGACATGTGCTGCAAACAGCAATCGAAACAGGCGCCACCGGCAAAAGCTCGATGGCGCAACAGGTGCAGGCCTGGTATCACCATGCAACCGGCCTTCCCAAGGTAAGCGGCTGGGTGTACCAGCTCAATGGAGAAGCAAGCCTCGGTATTTCTGCAAAATATCATTATAACCTGCTGGGCATTGCCCAGCCCCAACGATTGCTTGAGCTGATGGCAACTGCTGATGCCAATGCCGGCAATGCCTTTACCAATGCATCGGCGGGAGCACTGGTAAAGTTTGGCAATTTTGAAAATCCGGCACAAAGCAGTTTTTATAATGCAAGGACAGGAAGAGGAACCACGGGAAAACTGAAACGCAACGCCGAAGTGTTTATTTATTTTCATCCGCAGCTTGTGCACCAGTGGTACAATGCCACCGTGCAGGGCCCGCTCTTCCGCAGCGATAAAGGCCCGATTGTTTCGGGCATTACAAAAAACTATTACATGCACACGTGGGGCATTCATTATGCCCAGCAGCGCTGGACGCTGGATGTTCATTTCACTTTCAAAAACCGGGAAGCCCTTACCATGCGGGAAGAGGAAAGGTTTGGCAGCATCTCGCTGGGGTACCGGTTTGGGGGGGTGAAATAAAATGAATAGGGTTGGGGAATATTATGTCTGGGTTCAATGGGCGTTTTTATTGGGGTATTTTTGATTGTCGTTTAAATTTATACGTTTGTGATAACCTGGTGATACACCCTAATTAATGACACAGGTAATGGATACTTCAGTAAAAATTCTCTTTCGCTTTTTCAGCAATGTATTAGACGAGTGGACGGTAGAAACACTGTGGGCAGATACAGTAAACAGCGACAAAGGACTATATAAACTTGACAGCATCCCTTTTTATGCGCCTGTTGCTTCGGGCGATATTGTTTTCGCAGAATATGACGAAACTGAGAAATGTTTGACCTGCCGTAAGACGGTTGAACATTCCGGAAATTCAACAGTTCAGGTAGTATTGCTTGATCCCGCAACCAACATCAATACAATTCGTGACACTTTTAAAAATTTGGGCTGCATATCGGAAAAGCTGAACGACAAATATTTTGCAATGGAAGTTCCTGCTGACAAAGAGTATACACCAATCAGGGAAAGGTTGACAGAACTTAGTGAGGCAGGAATTATCAGTTATGCAGAACCATGCCTTGACCGAAATCATTGGTACATCTGATGAAAAGCTACCTGCAACATCCGGCCCTGAATTCTATGTATATATAAGAATTCAGTGAAGGATTAAATCGTGTAACTATTTTTTCTTTTGTGGCATAGCAATCCTTCAGGAAAAGCTGGAGATTATGAGAGATTTGCTCTGGTTACCTCCCGCAATTAGCAATACACCCCCTACGGCACAAATGCCTTCTTTTCCCTGAATGCCTTTATTTCTTCTTCCGTTCTTCCGCCCGGTGGGCAGTATTGCCGCAGAAAATTTGTGTACAGGGTTGCAAGATGTTCCGATGTGCCTTCGCCTTCGCTGATGCCGTGGGTGCGGTTAGGGTAACTCATCAGCTGAAACTGCTTGCCATGCTTCACCAGCTCATTAATCAGCTTCTCGGCATTCTGGTAATGTACATTGTCGTCGCCGGTGCCGTGAATTACCAGCAGGTTTCCTTGCAGGTTTTTTGCATGCGTCAGTGCTGCGCCGTTTTTGTAATCATCCATATTTTCCTGCGGCAGGCCCATATAGCGTTCGGTGTAAATGTTATCGTACAGCAATGAACTGGTAACCGGCGCAATTGATATTCCCGTTTGATATTGATCCGGGTATTGAAACATCAGGTTCAGCGTGGAGGAGCCGCCGCCACTCCAGCCCCACACAGCCACTCTTGTTGTATCAAAAAACTTCCACTTCAGCACTTCCTTTGCACCCAGTGCCTGGTCGCGGATGTTCAGCTGTCCTACGTTTTTGTAAATCGCTTTTCGCCATTCCCTTCCTTTTGGTGCCGGTGTACCGCGGTTGTCGAGTGAAACCTGTATGTAACCGTCTTCTGCCATATCGCCGGTGTAAAGAAAATTTCCGGCTGCCCCATAGCTGTCATTTACCGTAGTGGCTGCCGGCTCACCATACACATAAAACACTACCGGGTATTTTTTTGTGCTGTCAAAATTTTTGGGCTTCACCACCCATCCGTCCATGGTCACGCCTTCTGCAGTGGTTATTTTAAAAAAAGAAATATTGCTTTTTTCTTTTTCTTCCGGTTTAATTTTTTTCCCGATATCATCTTCCGTCTTCAGCGGCCGGTGGTCGGGCAGCGTCACCCACTCACTCATTGGTGGCGTATAGTAATTGGAAAAATTATGACGGGCAAATTTTCCGTTGGGAGAAATTTCATAGGTATGTGTGCCTTCCTGCCCGGGCGGCGAGTGGCGTTCGGCCGGGAAGCCGCCTTCGATGCGGACGGCATACAGAAAACGCTGCGTGGCGTTGTGCGGCGAAGCATAAAAATATACCAGTCCTTTTTTCTCATCAACTCGCAGCACATCCATCACGTCGTAATTGCCTTTGGTGATGAGGGTTTGTTTGCTGCCGTCTTTGCTGATGCGGTACAGGTGGCGCCAGCCGTCTTTCTCGCTGAACCAGGTAAATTCTTTGCCGCCGCTTATCCAGTCCCAGCCTTTCACATCGCCCCGCCATTCGCTGATGGTGGCCACCCATGTTTCATCGGTTTCGGTAAAAATGATTTTTGCCTCGCCGGTGGCGGCATTGCACAGCATCAGCCGGCTTTCATTTTGTTTTCGGTTCAGTTGCTGTAAAATAATTTCACCCGGGGCGCTCCATTCCATGCGGATGATATAATGCTGCGCCGGCTCGCCGGGCACTTTCATCCACCGGGTTTGCGCCGTGGCAATGTTCACAATGCCGATGCGTGCAGGCGATGGCGGCTCACCCACTTTGGGATATTCCACAGGAATCACACGGCTGTACACCGAATCAGTAGTGTTCAGCATGTAATAGTCGCGGATTTTGTTGGCATCAATCTGCCAGTAGGCGATGCTTTTGCTGTCGGGGCTCCAGCGGAAACCATCGCGGCAGAAAAATTCTTCTTCGTACACCCAGTCAAACGTGCCGTTGATAAGTTTTTTGGTGCCGTTGTCACTGGTAAGTTTTTTGATAGCGCCGGTAGCCAGGTCTTCTACATAAATATTGCGTTCACTTACATAAGCCACTTTTTTATTGTCGGGAGAAAATTTGGCAAACTGCAGCGATGATTCGGGTCTTCCTTTGCCAAGCTGTTTCAGCTGGCCGGAGGAAAAATTCAGCAGCCAGTAATCGCCGCGGGTATCGAGGCGCCACACTCTTTTGGTATTGGTATAAACAAGCGCCAGCTTCCCGTCGGAAGAGAGCAGAAAATTTCTCGGGACAAGAGATTTCCCGTCTTTAGTGGTCAACTGTTTTTTACTTATAAAAACAGACTTCTCCAGCGAGGGTAGTTCCGTTTTTATGATTTCTCCTTTTTCCCTGTCAATGAAAAAATAAGCATTGCCGTCATTGCTCCATTTTGTATCCGGCACGCCGGTTTGGGCGGCCAGGATGATGAAGACAAACTGCACGACTATCAGCAGGCGGAATTTCTTTGTAGTTTTTCTGAACAGCATTGTGTAAAAAAATTTACAGGATGAAAGTACGGAAAGGGTGTGAGTTAACAGTTGTTTATTGACAAACGGAGTCAGTAAATAATAATTGAATGCTCTATCTGAATAACTTTACACCCATGTCCACCCTCACCATCACCGGCATTCAAACCTCGCTGCACTGGGAAAACCCGGCGGCCAACCTGAACATGCTGGAAGAAAAAATCAAAAACATTTCCAGTAAAACCGAAGTCATCATCCTGCCCGAAATGTTCAACACGGGCTTCAGCATGAAACCAAAAGAACTGGCCGAAACCATGGATGGAGAAACGGTAAAGTGGATGAAACGGATAGCTGCAGAAAAAAAAATGATTCTTGCAGGAAGTTTGATGATTAAAGAAAATGGAAATTATTTTAACCGCCTCATCTGGATGCTGCCGAATGGTCAATACGGCTACTACGACAAGCGGCATTTGTTTGCTTACGCCGGCGAAGACGAAGAATTTACTCCCGGCACAAAACGATTGATTGCTTCAGTGAAGGGCTGGCGGGTGCACCTGCTGGTGTGTTATGATTTGCGTTTTCCTGTTTGGAGCCGCCAGGCACCTCCTCTCCGCAAGGAGAGGGGGTCGGGGGGTGACGCAAATAGCGCTCCCGAATATGACTTGTTGATTTATGTAGCTAACTGGCCCGAGCGGCGAAACCATGCATGGAAAACTTTGCTGCAGGCAAGAGCCATCGAAAACCAGTGCTATGTGGCGGGTGTAAACCGTGTGGGGTATGATGGCCACGATGTATATCACAGCGGCGACAGCATGGTAGTGGATCCGATGGGCGAAATATTATACAGCAAGGCGCACGAAGAAGATATTTTTACCCTCACGCTGCAGAAAGACAAGCTGGAAGATGTGCGAACACGACTGCCTTTCTGGAAAGACGGCGATAATTTTATAATTCAAGCCTGATGAAGCAGGTCATTACCCACGCAACCATTTATACAGCAAAGGAAATTCTTACCGGTACCGCCATTCTCATCAGCGATGGAATTATCCAGGGTTTTGTTTACGACACCGATATTCCCGATGATTATGAAGTGAGGGACCTGGGCGGCCTCAATCTTGCACCGGCATTTATTGATTTGCAGATTTACGGCGCTAATGGTTTTCTTTTTTCAGAATCCCCTGCGACGGAAGCGATAGAAGCGACAAAAAATTATTGCCTGCAGGGCGGCGCTTCAAAATTCCTGCTGACGGTTTCCACCAATTCGTGGGAGGTTGTCAGCAGGTGTTTAAACACAGCAAAACAATACCTGGCGGCAGGAGGAAAAAATCTCCCGGGGCTTCATCTCGAAGGCCCCTGGATTAATGCTGAAAAAAGAGGTGCCCACCAGCAGCAGTATATTCATTCGCCAACGATGGAGGAAGCAAAAAAAATTGTGGATGCAGCCGAAGGCGTAGTGAAGATGATTACACTGGCGCCGGAAATGGTGGAAGAAACGATTATAGATTATTTGCAGCATAACGGAATTGTTGTATCTGCCGGACATTCCAATGCCACCTACCAGCAGGCGATGAGGGGGTTTGAAAAAATAAAAGTGGCCACGCACCTGTTCAATGCCATGTCGCAGTTACAAAGCCGCGAGCCCGGCATGGTTGGCGCCATTTATAATCATCCATCGGTTTGCTGCAGCCTGGTGGCCGATGGTGTACATGTGGACTATGCCGCCATCCGCATCAGCAAAAAAATTTTAGGCGAAAGACTTTTCCTCATCACCGACGCCGTGGCTGAAACATCAACAGGACCTTACCGGCATGTGTTTAAAGACGATCGCTATGTGTTGCCGTCCGGTACTCTTTCGGGCTCTGCATTAACGATGATGAAGGCAGTGAAGAATTGTGTGCAGTATGCCGGCATAGATTTGGAAGAAGCGTTGCGCATGGCGTCACTTTATCCTGCCAGGGTGCTGGGTATTGATGACAGGGCCGGTTTGATTCAAAGAAATTATGAAGCTTCTTTTGTGGTGTTTGATGAGGAACTGAATGTCATTGATGTGATCGGATAAGTTCCATCACTTTTTCCATTTTATAATCCACCCCGCGGCGGATGGCATCGGTGGTGGGCAAAACAATGACTTCGGGCTGCACCCCCTTGCCATCTTTCGGAATATTTTTATCTATTACGAGGCGGAAAAGAGGCAGCCGGAAACGAATTCCTGTTTCAGGCAGCGTCACATCGGGTATCAGCCATGCCGTGTTTCCATAAGCGCCGCCACCGGTTTCTTCACCCACTACAGTTACATTTTCCTGCTGTTTTATTTTTTGGGTAAATAAAGTGGTAGCCGAGAAAGAATTTCCGCCGGTAAGAATATACACCGTGCCGTCAAAATGATTTTTCTTTTTCGGTTTGAACGCATGCCGTTCGAAATACCCGAAATGATATTTGCCGTCATTCTTTTTTGCCGTTACAATCAGCATAAACAGGCGGTTGAAAAAATAATTTTCGATATACTTTTTGTAGCGGCTGTTTCGGTTATTGGCAAAAAGAGAATCGGCCACTTTGAATTTTTCCCTGGCAATAAAACGGGTGAGCAGCGTGGAGTTGGTCACACTGCCACCGCCGTTGCTGCGCACATCAATCACCAGGTGTTTGGTATCCACACGGCGTAAAGAGCGGAAGGATGACCTGAAAAAAGATTTCAGCCGCAGGTTGCGGCCGAAGGAAGCCAGGTCCATAAACGCAATTTTGTTTACTGAATCAAGGCGCATGTTCCGGGTTGCCTGGCGTATCTGTTTTTTTCTTTCTGCCGGCGCTATTCTTTCAATACGGGAAAGGGCGGAACGACCCATGCTGTCGGTCCGCGGATTGTACGGTTGTATTACTGTTGATTTTTCAGTACCGTTTCCGTCAAGGTATTCAATAAAATAATTTTCCTTCAGTCCGAATACGGAAGTGAACGCAAATCCAAAGCCGCCCCGGTTGCTCAGGTTTTGATATTTATGCGTCAGGTTGTACCCATCGCTGGATATGTAACGGCAAAGCGTATCAAGTATGGAGGACACAGGCCGGTGGTCAATTTTTTTTACCACCACACCACGGGTCAGCATACTGTCTTTCCGGTTCAGGTTGGCAGCCACGGTGGCGGTATCCGTTTCGCCGGGCCATATTTTCAGGCTGAGCGGAAAAATTTTTGTGTTGGCCGTGTCGCGGTAGCGGGCATAGGTTTTGGAGCTTCTTGTCACGGTATGCCCACAGTTGATTTTGGAAATCACATAGCTGAGAATTTTGCGGAAGCTTTCTTCATTCATGGAGTCGTTCAGCTGTTGTTCGCCCCATTCAAAATAGCGGTCCATTTCTTCTTTCGGTGTGTACCAGTAAATGCCGGGATGCGATTCTTCCAGCACCCCGCGGAAAACGGTATAATCTTTTTTGAGTTGCGCCGGGGAAATTTTTTTCGAAGGAGTATAGGTGTATTTGGATACAGAGCAGGAGCTGAAAAAGACAATCAACACCAAAAAGGCCGGAAGCAATTTGCCAAAAGCAATTTTAGCATGAGCGGCTTTTTTCTTTTGTCCATAGTCCATAGCCAATTGCTGGTAGAAAAATGTTTTCATATACGAATCCGCTTATCGTTTCTTCAGTGCATCCCAACCCTGTGCGGTGATGGGATAAGTATTATTTCCTTTGGTTATTATTTTTGCGCCTTCATCCGCATCGGTCATATAACCTACTACGCTAATTTCCTCACTTGTTGTGATTTTTTCATAATCCGAAGGACGGATGGTAAACAGCAGCTCATAATCTTCGCCGCCGCTCAGGGCACAGGCGGTCGGGTCCATTTCAAATTTGAAGGCAGCATTTCTTGTGGCTTCCGCAACCGGAATTTTTTCTTCATACAGCACACAGCCCAGGTTACTTTGTTTGCCGATATGCAAAATCTCCGAGCTGAGCCCGTCGCTGATATCCATCATGGCAGTGGGCAGGATGTCCTGCTTTTCAAAATACTCAATGATGTCTTTCCTTGCCTCGGGTTTCAGCAGTCGTCCCACCACGTATGCTTCGCCTTCCAGGTCGGGCTGAATGGAGGGGTTTTCAAGAAAAATCTTTTTTTCCCTTTCGAGAAAAAGTAAACCGATATAAGCGGCTCCCAGGTCGCCGCTGACACAAAGCAGGTCACCTTTTTGTGCCGTGCTTCGTTTTACAAATTTGCCCGGCGTCACTTCGCCGATGGCGGTGACGGAAATAACAAAACCTTTTTGTGAAGAAGCGGTATCGCCACCCACAAGGTCCACACCGTAGCGGTTGCAGGCAGCATAGATGCCCTCATAAAATTCATCCAGCGCTTCCACGCTGAACCGGTTGCTTACCCCGATGCTCATGGTGATTTGGGTAGGGATGGCATTCATGGCATATACATCGCTTAAGTTTACTATAACGCTTTTGTAACCGAGATGTTTTAACGGGGTGTACATTAAGTCGAAATGCACGCCTTCAATCAGCAGGTCGGTGGTTACCACGGTTTGCCGGCCAAAATGATCAATTACCGCGGCATCATCGCCCACGCCAACCACAGAGGAAGCATTTTGCAGCTCTATGTTTTTAGTAAGGTGATCAATCAGGCCGAATTCGCCGAGGGTTGATATTTCAGTTCTTTGTTTGTCCATTGCAGATTTCAGATTGTCGATTGCAGATTTATTTTTTTAAATTTTTTATTGCTGTGTTGATGGATCGTACAGTCATTGACAATAATTCATTCCCTTCTTTGTAAAGTATCCGTAGGTCTGTTTTTCTGTTATTATAAAATTCAGCCAGAAGTTCAAAAAAATACAGCGATTCATCGGTCTCCTCTTCCACTATTCTCATCTTATTAATAAAATCGGCTTTTGACTTTGCCCTGCAGGCAGCTCTGTAATTAGCGCCAACCGATGCCGATGAACGCACCACCTGGTCAATGTATGATTTTGTAATAGGGTCAAATGACAGCGATTTGCAAAATTTTGCAGTGTTGATTGCGAACTGCTTTGTTCTTTTCTCGAATTCAATTTTATCCATAAATAAATGTTTACAAAATCTGCAATCTGCAATCGCCAATCTACAATTCCTCCTTAATCCATTTCAACAGTTCATCATGAATCTTCCCGTTTGTAGCTGCTATTCTGTGTTGATAAACTGAAAACTTTTTTCCTTCATGATCGGTCACCCGGCCGCCGGCTTCTTCCACCATCAGGTAACCCGCGGCACTGTCCCAGGGTTCCAGCTTGTGTTCATAAAAACCATCAAAACGGCCGCAGGCCACCCAGCAAAGATCAATAGCTGCCGAACCAAGCCGCCTGACGGGCACGCCTTTTTTTATCAGCCGGCTGAAAACCTCCAGCGGGCCGTTGGGCATATTAATATAGGTGTACGGAAAACCGGTAACGAGGCAGGCAGTCAACACACTGGGTTCATGGCTTACCGAAATTTTTTTGTCATTTAAAAATGCGCCGCTTCCTTTTTCTGCAAAAAATAATTCATTCAGTATGGGAGCATATACCGATGACATAATGATTTCTCCGTCTTTTTCCAAAGCAACCGCAACGCAGCAGATGGGAATGCCGTGGGCAAAATTCACGGTGCCGTCAATGGGGTCAATGATCCATTTGAAACCAGATTCCTGTTTTACTTCGCCGGTTTCTTCGGCCAGCACCTGGTGGCCGGGAAAATTTTTTTTAATAACACCCAATATAGCGGCCTCGGCAGCATGATCAGCCTCGGTTACCAGGTTGTTTACGCCTTCTTTATGTGAAATAATAAAATCGCTGTTGAAAAAACGCTGCAGCTCTGCTCCGCCGGCCTTCACTGCTTCAAACAGGGTTTGTTTAAGCATGGGCAAAGATACCTCCGCAATTTTAGATTTCGGTCCCGATAATTATCGGGATAAGATTTTAGATTTGAGGCGGAATGCTTCTGTCAATAATTATAGTAAACTATAACAGCAAACTGTTGCTGGAGCAGTGTGTTGCTTCTGTAAAAAAAGCTGTTGCCGGCATTGACAGCGAAATCATCGTTGTGGACAACAACTCCACCGACGGCAGCCGCGAATACTTACCCCCCCTGTTTCCGCGGGTGAAATTTATTTTCAATAATACGAATGCCGGTTTTGCCAAAGCCTGCAACCAGGGGTATAAAATTTCTTCCGGTGACTATGTTCTTTTTCTGAATCCCGATACAATTATTTCGGGGAACTGCCTGCAGGAATGTATTTCTTTTTTTCAGGCCCATGCCGATGCCGGTGCAGCAGGTGTAAGGATGGTAAACGGGCAAGGAAAATTTTTGAAGGAATCAAAAAGAGGATTTCCCTCCCCGGCTGCATCTTTCTTTAAGCTTTTTGGATTTGCCTGGTTATTTCCCCACTCAGGAATCTTTGCCCGCTATTATCTTGGTCATTTGCCCGAAAAGGAAAACAACCCGGTGGATGTGCTGTCCGGCGCTTTTATGATGGTGCGCCGCCATGTGCTGGAAGCGACCGGAGGCTTCGACGAAAATTTTTTTATGTACGGCGAAGACATTGATCTCAGCTACCGCATACAGCAGGCGGGCTTTTGTAACTACTATCTCGGAAAAATTACCATTACCCATTTCAAAGGCAGCAGTACCGTGTATAATGCTGAGCGAGTAAATAATTTTTACGGGGCCATGAAGCTGTTTGTAAAAAAGCATTATGAAAACAAAAAGCCTGGCTGGCAGACCGGCCTTTTATATGCCGGTATCAGCACCAGGAAATGGTTAACTATGGCAGGTCTTTTATTCAGATAACCGGGTGATAAACCAATTCCGTTCATCATTGTATATTCGCCCCGGACAGCAGAACGGCGTAACTTTAAACAAAAGCAGCTCACACCCGGATGGCCAATATAATTGATATAAAAATTCCCAAAGCCATTGCTTCGGCTTTGCGACTGCCGCAAAACGACCCGCAGCACCAGCAGCTAAGGGTTTTAAAAAAATTACTGCATAAGGCAAGATTTACAGCATTTGGCCAGCAATA
>CAZDUO010000058.1:0-24049 GCA_964508655.1 uncultured Chitinophaga sp.
GAAAAAAATAAATTGGGAAACCCTGGAAAATAAACTAAAATTATCTTACGACCAGATAGACTGGAACTCAGTAAACGAACAAATCAATGCATCACTGGCTCAAATAAAGTTTGACAGCATTCAACAGCAGCTTACGCTGAGCCTGGCTAATCTTTTCAGCATTGAAAATACAATGAGGGAAAATGAAACTGAATGCATTCCCGATACTGACATTACCCTGAAACTGGTGAAAGAAAACCAGCTGAAAGCAAAACAACAGCTTGAAAAACTGAAAGCTGCCCGCCCCAAAAAGATTGTAAGAATATAATTACCAGCAGCGTGGACATTCCTGGCTGTACCGGTTGCCGATGATGAAGCCGATCATCAGTTCATGTGTGCCGCGGCTCACGGTATTCAGATTGGTAGTGGTAAAATCATACGCATAGCCTACATGTACCGTATTGGCCACACTTAAACCCAGCATGGCCGCATAACCATTTTCATAGCGGTAGCTGCCGCCCACCCAGAATAAATCACGGTACTGAAGCTTCAGGTTCACTTCGGGCTGCACATTGTTTTTGGATGTTGCATTGATATATTTCACCATCAGCGAAGGAATAGCATTGATGTCGTCAGTAAGAAGAAACCGGTACCCGGCGCTGAGAAAAACATGCGGCACAAGTTTCCCTTTGGTTACAAATGCAGCATCATCCACAAACTGGAGTTTCTGCGGAATGATTTGCTGTGCAGCCAGCCCGATAAAATAATCTCTTGAATACACATACAGCCCTGCGGAAAGATCAGGCCGCACTTTGAAGAGTTCGCCGCTGATGGCAGAGCCCGTGGCCGGATCAATCGGGTTGCCCGAGCCATCGAAATCATGTTTGGTTCTGTCAATACTCACTTTGGTAATGCCGGCTGCAAATCCTGCGGAAAGATTGGTAGTGGGATTTAAACCCAGGTGATAAGCATAGGATGCTGTGGCTGAAAACCGGTTATAACTGCCGGTTTTATCATTTATTACTGCAAGACCGATTCCATTGTGCGGGGCTGCCGCTGTATAAGTTTCCCAGTAATATTTCCCCCGCGGGTTTTGCCCGGGAATGGAATACGATGTAGCAGATGTTCGGTAATCTTTTTTACCCAGCGGCGCATGCACAGTAAGATAAGCAGTACGCGGTGCACCACTAAGCCCCACCCACTGATCTCTGGCGCTTACTTTCAGATCAACATAATTCTCAATTCCTGAAATAGCAGGATTGATGATGAACTGGTTCAGGATATATTGGGTATAGTGTGGTCGCTGTTGTGCATACAACCCCACTCCGAAAAAAGCATAAAATAATATTAACTGTATTCTTTTCATTTTCGATTACTCAATGTCAACCTGGTTATTTATTATTAATTCTTGTTTTCTTTTTGCTAAATCAATAATGAATATTAGACACTACTCGCTACTCGCTACTCGCTACTCACCACTCATCTAATCACATCCACATAGCCTGCCTGTTTTTGCCGCCCGTTTTTGGGGTCAACAATATAATAGTATGTTCCGACAGGTACCGGCTTACCATTTACAGTACCATCCCATGGTTCTGAATAACCCAAGGAATAATAAATGCGCTGGCCATAGCGGTTGTAAATTTCCACCGTACAGCCGGGATAAGTTTCCAGGAAAGCAATCACCCACTTATCATGAATGCCATCCCCGTTCGGGCTGAAAATATTCGGTATCTGCGGTTTCTTCAGCACTTTTACAAATACCTGGTCGGTGCTGGTGCAGCCCTGGTCTGAAGTGACACGTAAGGTATAAGTAATATCATCGGTGGGTGAAGCCAGCGGATCGGGAATATTAATACTGTTCAATCCTGTTGACGGCGACCACAAATAAGTAACGGGAATGCCGCTGGTAAGTGCTGGCGTCAGTTGCACCACACCGCCTTCCAGCACTGTTTTATCAGGTCCGGCATTTGCCACCGGAGTGGGATCAACAGTAATGGTTTGCTCCAGGAAATTGCTGCACCCATTCGTACCCGTGTAAGTATAGCGGAGTGTATGAGTGCCTGCACCTGCCACTGATGGGGTAAATATTCCCGATGATGAAACACCATTGCCGGCAAACACTCCTGAGCCCGGTAAGTTATTTGTTATTCCTGCCTGTGTCAACTGGAATGCCGGTGCATTGGAGCAAATATCAGGTATGGGATCAAACCTGACAGACGGTGTTGCCAGCACGGTAATTGTTTTAGTTATTACATTCAGACAGGTAATGCCAGAATAAGAAATCATGCGGATGGTGTAGGTCATCGTGGGCGGCGCACCGAATTCAGGATATTTATGAGAGTATAATTTTCCCGGCGCCGG
Organism: uncultured Chitinophaga sp.; assembly: GCA_964508655.1. Lineage (GTDB taxonomy): Bacteria > Bacteroidota > Bacteroidia > Chitinophagales > Chitinophagaceae > VBAS01. The sequence goes on from CAZDUO010000058.1 coordinate 2,344, forward strand.
GTAATCATCCACGGTTTTGATAGTGGGATCATTTAACCAATCCCAGTAGATTTCAATTTTTACAATGCTTCCGAAATCAACTGTGGAGGCATCGGCAATGATAACATCCTGGTTGCTGCAGAGCACATTTGCATTTTGCACGGTAAAGTTGGCAAGCGGCACGGAGCCGTTTACGGTAAATGTTTGTGCAATGGTATCGGTACAGCCCTGGTTGGAAATAACAATCAAAGTGGCTGTATAAGTACCAATGACCGAATAGCGGTGAGTGGGGTTTTGCAGCGAGGATGTATTGGGATTTCCTGCTGAAGCATTGGGGTCGCCAAAGTTCCACAGCCAGGCTGAAATGTTGCCGGCTGAAATTTTACTGGTATCAATGAAAGGTGCAAAGGGGTCGGTCAAACAGATTTCAGGTGAAATAAATCCGGCCTCGGGCAATACATGAATGGTGACCAGCCTTGAAAGCACTGTGCTGATGCAGCCTTTGTTTGTTTCCACCTGCAGCGTCACATTGTAAGTGCCTGCAGTAGGATAATTATGGATAAATGGCGCCGGGTTGTTCATCACAGCATTGGTGCCATCGCCAAAATCCCAGGTCCATTTCACCAGGCTGCCGGCATTGGCTACAGAAGCATCAGTAAAAGTGATGTCCCTGGATGCACATGCCGGTAATGAAGTAGTAAAGTTTGCAGTCGGCAACGGGTTTACAATTACATTCCTTGTTGCCACCGTGGATGTGCAACCCACGGCAGAAGTAATGGTAAGCGTAACAACGAAGGTGCCCGGTGCAGAATAATTGTGTGTGGGATTTTGCTGGGTGGATGTGTTTCCATCACCAAAGTTCCAGAGCCATTGTGCCACGGTGCTGTTTGGCGCCGTGCTTTGGTCGGTAAAGTTTACCGCATTGCCAAAACAGACCTCAGCCGGTGAAGTGAAGTTTGCCTGCGGCTGGGCATACACTGTATTTAAAACCCGCACCGTATCATCAACGCATCCGTTGTTTGATGTCACCGTTAAAGTAACATTGAATGGACCTGTATTGCTGTAAGTAGTTGTTGCATTCTGCGTGGTGGCCGTTTGCCCGTTTCCGAAATTCCAGAGATAAGTTGAGATTGAACCGGATGAAATGGTGGATGTGCTGCTGAAATTAGCCGTACCTGCAGGCAGGCATACATTGGGTAAATTGAAATTGGCCACGGGTCTTGGGTTCACCGTCAGCGTTCCTGATGTTTGATTGGTGCATCCCTTGTCGGTTAAAACAGATAAAGCGATATTGTAGTTTCCGGCAATGGCCGGTGTGTAACTGATTACAGAGTTATTGCCGCCAACTCCAGTTCCATTTACTGACCATGTATATTGTGTGATAGTGCCGGCATTGGGAACCGAAGTGGACGTAAACTGAACCGGCTGGGTTTCGCAAACGGGGCTTGAAGTTGTGTAGCTCACTGTGGGCAATTGCAGTACGGTTACATTCATTAAGGCCGTATCAGAGCGGCAGCCTGCGGCAGAGTTTACATATAGTTTTACTGTATAAGTTCCAACGGTGGCATATTGCTTGGTTGGATGCTGCAGATTGGAATTGGAGCCATCACCAAAATCCCAGAACCATTGCGTCACCGTGCTGTTTGGTGCCGTGCTCTGGTCGGTAAAATTGAATGTGCCGCCAAAGCAACTCTCCACGCTGTCCACAGTAAAGCTGGCATCGGGCTGGGCATAAATGTTTGATATGGTCCGCACGGTATCGTCGGAACAGCCATTGGTTGATGTAGCAGTCAGGCTGACATTGTAAGGCCCCAGCCCGGAGTAATTATGAACCGGGTTGATGGCAGTAGAAGTGTTACCATCGCCGAAATTCCATAAATAGGTAAGCGAACTGCCATCTGAAATTGTAGTGGCATTGGTAAAGGTTGCTGTGCCCTGCGGCATACAGATATTTCCGACAAGATTAAAAGCGGCCAAGGGATTTACTCTTACATTGATGAGTTGAGAGTAAACAAGGCTCTGGCAGCCTGTAGTTGTTTCCACTTTCAGTGTGGCAGTGTATGTGCCTGCCGATGCATATGTGTGCATCTGCGGTGCATTGCTGGTAGCTATTACCACGGGTGTGCCATCGCCAAAATCCCAATACCATTTGGCAAGTGTTGCTCCCCCGCTTACGGTGGATGAATCGGTAAACGTGATTGGTTTGCCTGCGCAATACGGAAGTGCTGCGCCAAATTTTGCTTGTGGCAACAGGGTCAGGTTTACCGTCCGGTATGCTGTATCGGAAATACAGCCCACATCGGTAATCACCGATAAAGAAGAAATATAAGAGCCCGGTGCCACGTAGGTATGCGATGGATTCTGCAGATTGGATGTGGATGCATCGCCAAAATTCCAGCGCCACTGAATGATAGGCCGGCCGCCAGTGTTGCTGGTATCGAAGAAATTCACCGGCGCTGTCACACAGCCATTGGTGGTAAAATAAAAACCGGCAGTTGGCGGATTAAACACCTGCAGGTCGTAGTCTATTTCCTGCACGCCGCTGCAGCCGTCAGGTGTGGGGTTATTGGCTATTACTTTTATCGGGTAGGTGCCCGGAGTTGTGATTGTATATGACGTTGGCAAACTGTACCGGTATACCTGCCGCCCGTTTACTATCCAGGTAGAATCAAACACAGGGCTGGCAAGGGTAACATCGGCAATGCCCATAGCATTCAGCGCAGGTCCAAATACCCACTGTATTTGAGTAGGCTGGTAAGGAAACACTATCCTGAAATAAAAAGGAGTATTGGTACAGGTAGCAGGAAAGTTTACTGTGGCGTACTGGTTAAGGATGCTGATGAACTGGTAAAGATCTTTTACATTGGCGCCGGCTGAATAACCATAAGATTCTGCATTGGCATAACCATAAGCCAGTGCATTAAATCCTGAGTCGGAAGTGAGCTTATGATATCCTTGCGCCACATTTGGCAAATAGAGATAGGAATATGTGGGATCGCCGGGGTGCACCGCCCACGATGTAGCTGCAACCGGGATGCCATCCATTTTGAATGAAGAAATACCGGTGCCACCGCTTCGCATGATTACGTGCAGGTGATGCTGCTGATTTTGTGTGGCAGCCAGGTTGGAGCTTACCAGGGTCACATTACTGATATTTTGCTCCACCGGGTTCAGCATTATCATTTCCGGGTCGTAAGGGCTGGGGTTGCCTGAGCAATTCTGTGTAGTAAAATACTGGGCCACCGAAATAGGTTCAGATGCTGTAATAAGATTAGGAGAGGTATTTGAAAACTCATAATACCTGCCATTAATAAATGAAGCTGCAGGAATCAGCGCTCCGTTTACATACAGGTTTGTAGTGGCGGTTTTTCTTATTATCCTGTAATAATTGGTGGGCCTGTTATAACTCGGAACAGTCAGATATTTTAAACCCCATGAACCAGTAGGATAAAGCTGCTGGTACAAATTATCCGAAGTGCCCGGGCTGGCACACCCGATTGAAATTTTTCCGCTGCCGGAAAATACGGCAATTCGTTTGCAGCCGCCGGCACCAGAAGAAACAGATTTAATAAGTGAGCCGGTGAGATCAGAGCCTGAATTACCTGAAGTGGTTCCAAGCACCTGGTAAATCTGTCCTTTATTCAGGTTTATAGTATATGTATTTCCTGCAATCCAGCCGTTTTTTGTATCTGATGCAGGGGTAATTTCTATTGAGGTATTATCTTCAACAGCAATGATTGTAAAATAAGAGTTGGAATTAGGCTCATTTGAAGCCTGTGTAAAATTGGAGGAGTAATACTCTTTGCCTAATACAGGAGTTGGCAGACAAACAGTGGCGCCACTTACAGCACTCCGGGTAATATAGGCATAAACTACAGAGTTCTTATCTGTCACAACCCGGATAGTGCGGCCGGTAAACAATCCTTCATTGTTAATGGTATAAGCAGTCGGAATAATTGCCGTAACAACCTGGCCGGCTGCAATAGAGCCGGTTTGAATGGTGGTGACCCCATAAATTTCGACTGTATAATTTGTGGCTACATCAGACGTAATATAAAGCGTCATCGTCGGCAATCCACCTTGCGCCATGCCCACATGATAGCTGTATGAAATCCAAAATTCCTTCCCCTTATTGGAAAAATCCTGGCCAGGTAAAAAGGCAGGTACGGCAATGCAGAAAATGCCTGTAAGCAGAGTCTTAAAATTTCTCATTTCTCCAAATAGTCCTATAGGTCCAGAATAGGGGTTACAAGGTAATAAAAACCACTATACCATAAAAGGCCGCCGGTCATGTTGTGATAAAACCCCGGCTCTTTTAATTCAACCGGTTAAGACGACGTTCCTGCCTTCAATCCTTCACCTGAGCTAGATTATTTGAATCCGCCAGACAATATATAAAAAGCAATGGATGCCGGCCATAAGATTCAGCAAATGCATTAAGCCAAATGGAGCTTCGTAGAAATCCTATTTCAACATCAGGCCGCTTAAAGAGGGTAGGGCTAATTAATCCTTTATCACCTGCTTTTGTTTTGGTATTAAAAGTTTTTGGTATTTATTTTTTTAAATAAAATAAAAAGGGCGGCACCAGGTATTATTCACTGTTTTTCAATAATTAGAACCAAGAAAATAAATAAAATAGGGTGAATGGTAGAAACGTCAGGCACATTAATAAAAGTAACAAGAAAATTCGTGGTTTTAATTAGAATCATCCACTGCTTATTATTCACTGCCAAAGTTTTATGCTCTGAAAGAATAGCCCTGATATTTTGCACAATTCCCGAAGGTCAAAAAATTTGAAATCATAAATTAATTGGCAATTGTAATCAACTGGATTTGATGAAATATTCCCCGGGGAAAAAATAGGAGGCTAAAAAAAGCTGAGCAAAATGAATTTAATGATGAGGAAGCCCAGGTGACGGAAATTTCATAGGGGCAATAAAAAAGCCCCCGTTGAGGGGGGCTAAAAAAAATTAGTTGCTCGTTTTTGTGGGCGGTGGTGCATGAATATTCGGCGGCTTATTGGGTCCCCCATCGGCGGGTTTTTTACAGGTCTTGGGCAGTCGCTTGTAAGAGTCTTCATTGGCCGGTACATCGTCTGCATCATAACCGCAATTGGCAATGGCGGTTTTTATCTCCTCAATATTGATACGGTCAGTGAGGTATTTTACGGTGGTTTCTTTCCGGCGCCAGTTTACCATTACATAGGTCACGCCATCGTGTCGTTTTAGATAGGTTTCAATCCGGTTTTTACAGTCTTCGCAGCCAACAGTGGGGGTGCTGATTTTTGCAGTCATTGAAGCTTTTACCTGCGCTGCGCCGGCAAACGAAATGCCGCCGGCCACAAAAAGAAAAAAGATATGTTTCATCGGGAGCTGTTTCAGGCAATTTACTTAACTCCCATCCAACCGGCCGGATCGGTCCGCCACTTTAACAAAATTTCCATTTGTTCATCCGACACCTGGCCTTTTTCCGATGCCAAAGCAATCAGGGTGGTAAAATCGGTAAGCGGAAAATAATTGACCCCTGCCTGCCTGAACAGTTTTTCAGCCACAGGAAAGCCATAAGTGAAAATAGAAACCATGCCGGCAATTTCAAGCCCGGCCTGCTTTAATACATCCACCACCTGAAGACTGCTTTTACCAGTGGAAACAAGGTCTTCAATTATAACCACCCTCTGCCCGGGTTCATAATAACCCTCCACCTGGTTGCCGAGACCATGTTCTTTGGGTTTGGGTCTTACATAAACATAGGGCAACTTTAACTGATCGGCCACCATAGCGCCCCAGGCTATGCCTGCTGTGGCCACGCCAGCCAACAGTTCTGCATCAGGAAATTTTTCGAAAACCACATTGCAAAGCTCCGATTTTATGAAGTCGCGGATAAAAGGAAAAGAAAGGATGCGCCGGTTGTCGCAATAGATAGGGCTTTTCCAGCCGCTGGCCCAGGTAAAGGGATTTTCAGGATTCAGTTTTACTGCATTAACTTGAAGCAATTTTTCAGCTACCGCTTTTGCGTCCGTCATGAGGCAAATATGAATTCGGAATCCGGAAATCGGAAATTTATTTATGTACATCAAAATTTACTTCGACACCAAGCCCCTATTCCTCTGCGACGACGTGGATGCCGGGCTGCAACCTTATGTTCATCATGATGATGCCGTGTTTATTGACGAACTGAATACCCACGCCATTAAAAGCATGATACATGAGATGCAGCAACCGCAGGTGCATGCAGGCATTTATTATCATAATAACCTGGAAGAATTAAAGTCGGCCTTTTTCAAAAAATTCACCCTAATAAATGCGGCCGGTGGTTTTGTACAAAACGAAAACGGCGAAGTGCTGATGATGTTTCGCCGGGGCAAATGGGATTTACCCAAAGGAAAACTGGATAAAAAGGAAACGGCCGAGGCCGGTGCCATAAGAGAAACCGGAGAAGAAACCGGTCTGAAAGATGTACAGCTGGTGTCTCCATTAATAACTACCTGGCACACGTACCACGAAGGCAGCCGCTATATTCTTAAAGAAACAAAATGGTTTCGGATGAAAGTAAGCGGCAAACAAAAGCTGGTGGCCCAGGAAAGTGAGGATATCACACAACTGGTATGGGTGAAGGAAAACGAGCAGAAAAATTACCTGGCCAATTCTTTTCCCTCGGTAAGAGATGTGCTGATAGCCGGCTTCGCTCCCATCCGTTAATCTTTTCGTTTCATCACCGCCACTGTAAGGCGGCTGACACAAACCAGCCTGTCCTTTTCATCCGTAATCCGGATATCCCACACATGCGTGGAGGCGCCCAGGTGCAACGGTGAACAGGTGCCATAAACATACCCGCTCTTTGCACTGCGGATATGATTGGCATTAATCTCGATACCCACACAAAAGTTTGCAGTATCATCAATAACCAGCGCCGAGGCCACACTGCCGATGGTTTCGGCCAGCACACAGGAAGCGCCGCCATGCAGCAGGCCATAAGGCTGAATAGTACGGTGATCCACAGGCATTCTTGCTTTCAGAAAGTTCTCCCCTATTTCCATCCACTCTATTCCCAAATGCTCACTCATGGTGCCTTTACCAAGTGGCCTGATGTGTTCCAATGAGACATTTTTATTGAACCAGATTGACATAAAGTATTACTAGCTATTTTAAAAGTTGAGATTGTGACACCAGAAATATTAATATAGATTATTTAAGTGTTCTCAGCACCTGCTCCGGCAGAAAATGCGAGGCGTCGCCTCCGTTTCTTAAAATATCCCTGACAATGGTGGAGGCTATGGAAGTGTATTTCGGCTCGCCGGTAAGAAAAATAGTTTCAATGGAACTGTCGAGAATGCGGTTGGCATCGGCTATTGTTTTTTCATATTCAAAATCGCTGACGTAACGTATGCCCCGCAGGATGAATTTTGCATCTATTTTTTTACAGAAATCAACGGTCAATCCCTCGTAAACGGCGCCTTCTACTCTTGTTTCTTTTTTAAAAATTTCATTCACCCAGTTCATACGCTTTTCAGGTGAAAACATAGGCGCCTTTGATGTATTTATCCCAATACCCACAACAATTTTATCAAACAATGGCAGTGCCCTTGTAATGATATCCACATGACCCAGTGTGACGGGGTCGAAGGTGCCGGGAAAGAGACAAATGCGTTGCATAAAGCCCCCAAACCCCCTATAGGGGGATTTTTACTTTAATAATTATGTTCAACTTGTAATAAGACTTGTCATCTTCATCACTTTATTCTTCAGCTGAAACAACAAACATAAGCCGATATATGTTCACAAGCAATACGCCTCCTTTAGTGGGTTTGGGGGCTTAACAAATACAGCACAGCCATCCTCACCGCCACGCCGTTTTCTACCTGCTGAAGAATGATTGACTGTTTGCTGTCGGCCACATCGCTGTCCAGTTCCACTCCCCTGTTGATCGGGCCGGGATGCATTACTACAATTTCTTTGTGCAGGCTGTCGAGTAGTTTTCTTTTTAGGCCATAAGCAAGATTGTATTCACGCAGCGAGGAAAACAAAACCTGGTTTTGCCGCTCCAGCTGAATGCGCAGCACATTGGCCACATCGCACCACTCCAGTGTTTCCGCCAGGTTGTAATTCACTTCCACGCCGAAAGCTTCGCGGATGTATTTGGGAATTAAAGTAGGCGGGCCGCAAACGGTCACCTTTGCCCCCATTTTATTCAGCAGGTAAATATTGCTCATGGCCACCCGGCTGTGCATAATGTCGCCGATGATGGCCACTTTCAGTCCTTCCAGCTTCCCGAACTTTTCTTTCATGGAAAAAGCATCAAGCAGGCCCTGCGTAGGATGTTCATTGATGCCATCGCCGGCATTGATGATGGCTGCCGGAACATGCCGGGCAAGAAAATGCGGCGCCCCGCTGGCGCTGTGGCGCATCACCACCATGTCCACTTTCATTGATAAAATATTTCTTACCGTATCCAGCAGCGTTTCACCCTTTGCCGCCGATGAACCCGACAATGCAAAATTGATTGTATCGGCGCTGAGCCGTTTTTCGGCCAGCTCAAATGAGAATCTTGTGCGGGTGGAGCTTTCGTAAAAAAGATTTACAATGGTGACATCACGCAGCGAAGGCACTTTCTTTACCGGGCGCTGCAAAACTTCTTTGAATTGTTCGGCTGTTTTTAAAACAAGGGAAATGTCGCTGACTGTAAGGTCTTTGATACCGAGCAGGTGTCTGACAGAAAGGCTCATTAAAAAGCGAAGATAGGGGATTCGGAAGTTGGGATAAAAAGATTCTTAAAAGTGGTAAACATGTTTTAGGCAATGAGCTAAGCTGCCAGTTTGGGTGCTGGTAACTGGTTTTTAGATTAGCTGTTATTCCAAAAGTTAGATTTTTTAACACAGAGTTACGGAGGATTGAAGTTTTACAGGGAAGCGATGGTGGCGAATCAATGCTCTGTGGTACTCATTAACTCTGTATCTCAGTGTTGAAAATATTTTTGAAGCTAATACTCTATTTATACAAGCGATTTTTTTCTCCTTTTGTTTATACCGGCTGTCATGATTAACCATGTATAAGTTTGTAATAACTATTGCCATTTTCTGCCGTCGCTGCCAATCCATGTAATTTGTTTTACAGCCTTTGTATTCAGCACCGTTTTTGACGACTGGGATAAAAACGAAGATCCGAATGGAAATTCCACTTTCCTTTTTTTATTACCCGATAGCAGCAACTCCGCCGCCACTGCTTTTGCCGGAACAGGCACAAGAGTAAACCCGGTTTTTAACCTGAACAGTTTAAGGTCGCCCCGGTTTTGCGAAGCAACAAAAAGTGGTGACCCGCCCGCTGCTGCCAGCATACAAAATGCCCTTCCGTTGCCGGGAATAAACAGGCCGCTTTGCTGTATTGAAAGAGGAACAAAATCGCCCTGGCCGTTTCCCTTCAACATTAAACCGTTTAATGCATCATAACGGCCAAGTGAAGGAATGGTTCCAAAGTCATTTGTATTTAAACAAATGTCCAGGTTGCCGTCGCCGTCGAAATCTTCCACTACCATTCCATACACACAGGACAGTTGCGCTATGGCCGGCAACTCTTCCATGATAAAGCTGCCATTGCCATTATTCCTGATAATTGATGATTTGAACCAGGTGGCCGTGTATTTCAGCATATCTTTCTTTTGTTCATCCGAAAAAAGTTTGTCAACTGTGGCGCTGGCAAATTCTTTATAAGTAAGAAAGTTCTTTTTAATAAAAGGCATGTGGTCCACAATTTCATCGCGGCCATCCACCGGAAATTCTTTCATCTTGCCATCCCGGTCAACAATATATCTTGCCGGTATGCATTGCCAGGTGCTGCCGTTATTATTAAAATCTTTTGCATACACCGACACGGGGTATTTTTCGCTGGCTTTCAGAAATGAATTTTCTCCCAGGTTTCCCGCCACGTAATCCATGTAGCCGTCATTGTCGAAATCGCAGGCGGCAAGGCTGTTCCACCAGCCGGTTTTGTCACTGATACCTGTTGAAGAAGTGATATCGTTAAATTTTCCCTTTTCATTTTTCAGAAATTTCAGCGGCATCCATTCGCCGGCAATCAACAGATCTGCCCAGCCGTCATTATCGAAGTCGGTCCATAATGCATCACATACCATCCCGATATTTTTTAATACCGGCGCCACTGCTGCGGTCACATCAGTGAATTTCACAATACCGTCTTTTGCATCATTTCTGTAAATAAATGAAGAAACAGGTTTCGGGTATTTCCATGGATCTACCCTGCCCCCGATAAATAAATCCATGTCGCCATCCTTATCGAAGTCGCAGGCTTTTACACAGCTTTTGCTTGTGTAATTCACCGGGAAAACAGTTGTATCCAGTGTAAAATTGCCTTTGCCGTCGTTCAGGTAAAATTTATCACGGTAATGAAAAGTATAGCCGGGATTTTCATACCCGCCGCTGGCAATGTACATATCATTATCGCCGTCATTATCGGCATCAAATAAGGCAATGCCGAGGTCTTCCGAAGTTTTGGTAATCCTGGTGGCGCCGGGGAAAAGAGCAGTGGAATCAAACCTGCCATCGGCCTGCTGAAAGAACAGTTTTGCACTATGGCCGTAAGAGCCGCCCACTACAAAGTCGTCCAGTTTATCTCCATCCAGGTCGCCGGCTGCAAGCGCAGGGCCGTATTCTGAAAATTTATGCGGCAGCAGGCGCTGCACATTAAAATCTATGTAATCAATTTCCTGGTGCTGGTATTTAATACCCGATACTTCACTTATTTCGGTGAAATAAGCAGGGGGAGTAAAATGCTGGGCATGCCAATCATACTTGCCCGCAGCATCACTTTGTTTCAGGTTAATAACCTGGTTGGCCGGTATGTATTCCAGTTTTTGAAATGTATTATCGGGCCAGATGACAAGCAGGGAGTCAATTTTTGATTCAGCTCCCAAACCGAAATGAGCAACTGGTGAAACGGAAGATAAATAGCCGCGGACCGTGTAATGCTCATACACCTGTTGCCGGCCATTATTGAAAATTTTTATCCATGCGCCGAAGCCGTCGCGGTTCGGAGCATTTCCTTCCAGCTTTACAGAAAGATAATTGGACGCAGCAGGTTCTTTTTTTCTGAAGGTATTTTCGTAAAGTATTGCTTCATCATTAATGTTATTTATCACCACGTCCAGGTCGCCGTCATTATCAAAATCGGCAAAAGCAGCCCCGTTGGAAAAAGTAGGGTCACTCATTCCCCACTCTTTTGTTTTATCAGTAAACCGCAGATTGCCGTTGTTGCGGAAAAAATAATTATGCAGCTTCACTTCGGGAATTTGCTCCAGCAGTTGCTGCCTGGTAGCAAAGAAAGATGTTTCCTGGCGGAAGACGGCAAAATCGTGATCGGTAATATCTTTCGGAAACCCATTGGTGACGATGATGTCGCGGTAAGTATCATTATCATAATCGGCCACCAGGGGCGCCCAGCTCCAGTCGGTTTCCGCCATGCTGCTGTAAAATCCTATTTCGCCAAACACGGGTTCACCCGTAGAATCATTGGCCAGCCGGCGATTACCCATATTCAACTGCAAAGTATTTCTCACGTATTGATAATGATAACCGAAATGATCTGAGTTCTGATAGGTGAGATAGCTCACGGGCATCAGCATCATTTTTTTACGGAAATTATCTTCCGGGTTCATATCCAGCTCCACAATATCGGTGAGCCCGTCATTATTCATGTCGGCAATGTCGGCGCCCATTGCATTGGCCGATGAATGCTTCAGGTATTCTCCAATCTTATCAGTAAACGTGCCGTCGCCGTTATTGATGTAAAGAATATTGCTGGATAGATAATCGTTGGTAACATATATATCCTTCCACCCGTCAAGGTTGATGTCGGCAATAGCCACATGATGAGCATACCCTTCCGTGGTGACGCCTGCTTCCCTGGATACATTTTTAAAATCCGGGTGCCCGGCCGCAGAATCCCAGTCATTGCGGTATAGCCTGCCGGTGCTGGGGAAGCTGCCGTCTTTTATTACCGGGCGAAATTTATTCGGATACAGCTCGGGCAGAATTTCATTTACACTCAGGTACACATCCAGGTCACCGTCATTGTCATAATCAAAAAAAGAAGATTGCGTAGTATGTGTAGTATCGTTTAATCCATACGCAGCGGCCATATTTTTAAAATGCGGTATCCCGTTTCCATCAATGCCGGTATTGATATAAAGAATATTTTCTCTTTTGGCCGCAGCGGGATTGATCGTGGCTGAAACATAGATATCCTGCCGGCCGTCGTTGTTGATATCAACCACCGCCACGCCGCGGCACCATTTGCCTTCGCCACCGGCTGCCGCTTCCCTGGTTACATCAGCAAAGCGGAAATCTCCGTTGTTCAGGTACAGTTTGTTTTCTACCATGTTGCCGGTGAAGTAAATATCCGGCAGGCCATCGTTGTTAAAATCGGCCACCCCCACGCCACCACCATTGTACACATTGGAAAAATCAAGAATGTTGACAGAGTCGGTTTCCTTTATTTCATTGTTGAAATGAATGCCCGAGTGGCCGGATGAAATTTTTTTAAAGTAAAATTTTTTACCACTGCAACTCTGTAAAATAAAAACGATGAATGTGCTTACTGCAAGAATTAATCTGGTTCTCATAACGGCAATTCTGTAAAAACTAATTTAGCGGAAAAACAAATTTCAAAAAAAGAGGCAGAACCCTGTCTGCCTCCTTTTTTTTTGTAAGAATAAAAAATTAATACCCGGGGTTTTGTTTCAGCTTGGCTTGTCCGCCGGTTACACTTCTATCAATCTGACTTTGCGGAATAGGGAAGTATTCATTTTTATTGGCTGTAAAGTTTGCAGCAGCCAGGTAATTACGTTTATTGTTTATTGAAGGATTGCTTACTCCGCCGTTATAATCCAGTATCCTGTTTACTTCAGCAGCGGCAACTCCCCAGCGTACGAGGTCAAAGAAGCGATGACCTTCCATACCCAATTCGAGTTTTCTTTCAAAACGCACAGCCTTACGGGCATTTGCCTGGGTAAGAAATGCAGGAGAAGCAACGGGATATAAACCCACCATATAATTGGCTGCATAAGGAGCAAAGGGACCCGTTGTGCTGGCAACCCATCCGGCAGGATTGGCTGCTCTTCCTCTTACAAGATTGACCAATTGACGTGCCCTGTCGAGACTCCCTGCTTCCACTTCGGCTTCAGCCAGCCAGAGAATGACATCAGCAAAGCGGATAAGGGTGTAATTATTGGCAGTAATGCCGCTTGTCCAGAAATTAATATCAGTCTTCACTCTTTCCTGGGCCCTGTAATAAACGTTCTTAATTGGACTGTATGGACCACCATAAGCCTGGTCGCGGATCCAGTTGTAGCCCGGGTGCGGACCCCAATCGAGATAAGGAATGCCGCGACGGCCGACCGTATAATCAAGACGGGCATCCAGGGTGCCTGCATACGGAGTAAATGGCTGAGACGAAGTCAGGCCCTGGTCATTGGTCACTTCCGTATTGTTGTAGTTATCCGGATCGGGCAGGCCGGTTACAGCATTTGTTTTAAATGAATTAACTAAATCTTGTGAAGGCTGGAAGAATCCACAGCAAGTGCCAGGGCCACCAGTGTAGGGGAAATTCAGCACTTCACCCCAGCCGCCATTATCGGCGCTGGAACCATCATTTACAGAATATTGAACAGCAAATACCGATTCGGTGCTGTTCTTGGTATCAGCATTGAAGTTATCGCTGTATTTAGTCAGCAATGCATAAGTCTGCCCTTGCGCATTTTTGCCATTGGTATACACATCATCCAACACAGTTTTGGCTTGTGGATATTTGCCCTGGAACAGCAGGCATTTTCCAAGCATGGCACCGGCTGCGTATTTATTTACACGGCCTTTGGCAGTTTGCGTTACGGGCAGGTTGGCATAGGCATACTCAAGGTCAGCCTGGATTTGCGACCAAATATCAGCATCGTTTGGCTGGTTGAAGTCAGTTACATTTTCATCATAAAACGGCACTTTATTCCACATTTTCTTTGCTTCAAAGTGGTAATGAGCACGCAGAAATCTTGCTTCACCTGCAATTCTTGCCGCATCGGCAGCACTGATGTCAGTTGCATTTGCCATTACTCTGAGTACACTGTTTGAACGGTTTATACCTTCAAAACAGATCCGCCACTTTGTATCAAAATACCCGTTTGTAGCTGTAGGTGTAAAAGCCTCAATGGGGTTAATGTCAGGCTGGTCGCCGGCATCGGTGCCTTTATGTGCATCCTGGCCGCAAATGCTTCCATATACCCAGTTGGTGCCTGAGCTTTGCCAGCCACCCAAAAAGATACCGCCACCATTAATGAAACCATCCAGTACAGCATAGGCTCCAATTAACAGGGCTTCTACTCCTTTCTTATTTGCAAGGGCATTTACATCAAGTGTACCCTTTGGGGTTTTTTCCAGAAAACCCTTGCCACAGGAAAGTGAAATCACCGTTCCTGCCATGAAAAGAGCAATGAATTTGAATGTTATTTTTTTCATATGATTTCAATTATATTTTTAGAAATTAACGTTTACTCCAATCAGGAACTGGCGAACTGAGCGCAGCAGACCTTCATCTATACCGTAAGAATCATCGGCACCAAATGTTTCAGGATCCAGGCCTGAATAATCCGTGATGGTAAACAGGTTGGTGCCCTGAACATAAATCCTGAATTTGTCAATTTTCACCTTGTTGGTAAGCGAAGCCGGTAGTGTATATCCTATGGTCAGGTTCTTCATTCTGAAATAAGAACCATCTTCCAGGTAATAAGAATTCACTGCACTGTTATTACTGAAATTCGATGCATTTTCAGCTATAGGAACTTTCGCATTGGTTTTGGTTGATGTCCATGAATTGTAGAGCAGGTCTTTGCTCTTGGCGCCCTGGAACGAGGGGAAGAAATCAATCCACCATTTTACATAGTTCATAATTTCTTTACCCTGGTTGCCATAGAAGAACATGGAAACATCGAATGCTTTATAACTGGCATTCAGGTTAAGGCCGTAAGTAAAATCAGGATTAGGACTGCCAAGAAATACCCGGTCGGCAGGAGTAATAGTGCCATCGCCATTTGTATCCTGGTAGCGGAAACGCCCCGGAGCTTTCTGATCCTGTGCAGGGGCGGCAGCCACTTCGGCTGCATCTTTGAAAAGACCCACTACTTTATATCCAAAGAAGGATGACATTTCGTGACCAATCTGGTTTCTTATCCAGTTGCCGATACGTGAGCCGCGGGTATCATAAAAGTCCAGACCTTCGGCCAGTTTGGTTATCTCGTTATTGTAAGAAGTCAAAGTAAGCTGAGCATCAAATTTCACTCCGTCTCTGCCGCCAAAAGAACCGCGATGTGTAATTGACAGGTCAATACCATTATTCTTCATTGAAGCTACATTGAAGAATGCCGGATTGGATGCAGCGCCGGCACCGGCAGCAGCCAGGGCAGGAAGACGGAATAGCAGGTCTTCAGTCTTTTTGCTGTACACATCAAATGATATTTCAGTTTTTCCATTGAACAATACGGCATCAAATCCATAATTCTGGGTAATATTTGTTTCCCATTTACCGGCAGGATTACCTACAAATGATTGCTGGAATCCCTGTGCAGTACTGTTGCTTGTTCCATTGATGTCGTAGTTGGAACTTCCGGGCCCACCAACATACAGGTCAAAAGCATTGGCGGGATTAATACGCTGGTTACCCATCTGGCCATAGCTTCCGCGGATTTTCAGATCGCTGATCCACCGTACATTATCCATAAAGCTTTCCTCCGTCACACGCCAGCCGATAGAACCTGCAGGGAAAGTTCCCCACCTGAACAGAGGACCGAACCTGGAAGAACCATCGCGACGAACTGTGAAGCTTGCGAGGTATTTATTATTATAGCTGTAATCAGCCTTTCCAAAATAAGAAACAAGTGATGCCGGGGTAAAAGGTGCACCGCTTGCCTGCTGGCCGGCAGCACCGCCGGAGTTCAGCGCCCAGAAATCACGTGATTCAACAAAATAACCTACCCGGGTTCCCTGCACATTTCTGCCCCAGCTTTCCACTGACTCTGTACCCACCAGCACATTCACATCATGAACCTGGGCAAATGTGTTTTTATAAGTTACCTGGTTGGTCCATGTCCATTCGCGGAAACGGTTGAAGCCCTCGGTATAGCTGTTCCCTGTATTATTTTCAGAATTCTCGTAAGTTTTAAAGTTGAAGAAAAAGAAGTTATTGTAGTTGAATTGTCCTCCAAAGCTTGTTCTTACAGTAAAATGTTTCAGGAAGTCAACTTCGGCATACACATTACCAAAAATATTCAGGTTCTGATTCCTGGCATCCTTAGCCCTGATACGCCTGGCAACGGGATTTTGGGCATTCCCAAGGTTAGGCGCCCGTGATCCTGCAAAATTTCCTTTAATATCGTAAATGGGGATAATAGGCTGGTTGCGGTAAGCCATGCCCAGTTCGGTACCCTCGCCGTTGTTTCCGTTATTAGCCACCGTATTATCATCGTTGGTTCTTACCTGCAGGTTTTCTCCTATGCGGATATTTCTTTTTATATTAAATTCTGTGTTTACTCTCAGGGTGTATCTCCTGTAAAAACTGTAAATAATAATGGCATCCTGGTCAAAATAATCAAAGCTCATCAGGTACCTGCTTCTTTCTGCACCGCCGGAGAGGGTAATATTGTGGTTCATGATGGGGGCATTCTGTGTTATTTCATCATACCAGTTGGTGCCGGCTTTATTTGCTCTTACAATCAGATAAGAGCCCCCTATATTATCCAGGTCCAGGTTATATAAATTGGGATTCACGGCAGGGTCACCTTCCATTTTACCTGCGGGCAGAATGTAATCCGGCAGGCGAGGTGTGGAGCCCGTTCCATATTGTACGGTAGGAACAGGCTGACCCGCATTTCGGAAAGCCAGCCAGGTAAGATCTGCCATTTCCTGGGAATTGGCAAGGTCCCAGCCTTTGCCGGGGGCCTGCTTACCCCAATAGGCATTATAAGATACCTTGGCGCCCCCGGTTCTGCCTTTCTTGGTAGTTACTATTATTACACCATTGGAAGCACGGGCACCATAGATGGATGCTGCAGCAGCATCTTTCAGTACCTGCATTGATTCAATATCATTTGGGTTCAGCCCGCTGATGCCACCGGATGGAATTCCATCAATGATATAAAGCGGCGCATTATCGCCAAAAGATGAAAATCCCCGGATTTTTACAGACGATTCAGTTCCGGGGCGATTGTCTGTAGTTACAGTAATACCAGCTACACGTCCTTGCAATTGGCCGGAGGCATTACTTGAAGGCACCGATTTCAAATCGGCTACTTTTACTACAGATACCGAACCTGTAATATCTTTTTTAGCCTGCGAAGTGTAACCGGTTACCACAACTTCGTTTAAAGTTGTGTTTACAGGAGCCATCACCACATCAATCGTAGTCTTGTCGCCCACATTGATGGTTTGTGTTTCAAAACCAACATAAGAAATTACGAGCAGTGTTTTACCGGAAGGAAGGGTAATGGTGAAACCTCCATTTACCCCGGTCACGGTTACCACATTGGTGCCTTTTACTTCCACTGTAGCTCCAACTACAGGGTTGTTATTTTCTTTTACTGTGCCGGAAACCTGCTTTTGGGCAGCGGCACTGAAAACAAACAACAGCAAAAGTGCGGATAGGGAGAGTTGTCTTGTCGCAACGACAAGATGCCGAAGTTTTCTTTTCATAATACAAGCAGTTTTAAAAATTTGGTTTGAGGAATTGCAGCAATTTCAGAAAAAAAATAACATTTTCTTAAAATTAATAAGAATTTTTTTTTAAAAGCCAAACAGTTGTTTGTTATTACACACATTATTTCAACCGGAAAAATATGAAACCATATTTTTAGTTTGCTGTAAAAAACCAAAATGATAATGTGGCATTATTATTAAGAAAGTATTCCTCAAATGCAATATCGGGGTACTAATCATTAACAAGGCATACTTCTTCTCTTCCGTCTTTTACCAGCCAGTACACTTTTACTTTTTGTGAAATGATGGAGTCAATCGATTTGCCGATATAATCTGCCTGGATGGGAAACTGGCGGTTGAACCTGCGGTCAATCAATACACAGAGCTCCACTTTTTCGGGCCTTCCGAAATCAAGCAATGCATCCAGTGCAGCTCTTGTGGTGCGCCCCGTATAAAGCACATCGTCAATCAATATTACATTTTTCCCCTCAATAGAAAAAGGAATATCAGTCTGGTTGGCTACATGAAGTTCTTTGCGGATATCGTCGCGGTAAAAAGTAATGTCGAGTTTCCCGTACTGAACTTTACCAGGAGAAATTTCTTTACGGATTTCTTCTACTATCTGGTCTGATAAAAAAATACCGCGGGGTTGCAGACCAATCAGCACCGTGTTTTCCAGCCCCACATGATTTTCGAGAACCTGGTGAGCCAGTCTTTTTATAGTTATTGCCAGCTGCTGCTGCGAAAGAATTGATTTCATATAGAATCCCTCCAAATCTCCCTTTCGGAGAGGCTTATAACTCCCGCTCTTTAGTTTATCTTATCAAATATATTCAACTGCGAATTAATTTTTTTTTGCAAACGAAAAAAGAACTTTTGATCCAAGTCTCATTTAGGGGAATTAGGGGCTTTGCATAAACGGATAGCGGTAATCCACCGGCGAATGGAATGTTTCTTTTATTGTTCTTGCACTCAGCCAGCGATACAGATTCAGCATGCTGCCGGCTTTATCATTGGTACCACTGGCCCGGGCACCGCCAAATGGCTGCTGGCCTACTACCGCCCCGGTGGGTTTATCATTGATATAAAAATTACCGGCAGCATTCCTTAGTTTTTGTGTAGCCATTTCAATGGCATTCCTGTCTTTGGCAATGATGGAGCCGGTGAGTGCATACGGCGAAGTGGAATCCACCAGGTCCAATGTGCGTTCAAACTGGTTGGCATTATAAATATATACGGTCAGCACCGGCCCGAAAATTTCTTCACACATGGTCACATACTTCGGGTCTTTTGCTTCGATGATGGTGGGTTGGATGAAATACCCTTCCTTTTTCTCGCAACGGCCCCCCACCCAAATCTCCGCCTTCTTGTCTTTTTTGGCATCGTCAATGTAAGTTTTGATTTTATCAAAACTTTTTTCATCAATCACGGCATTGATGAAATGGGTAAAATCTTCGGGGCTGCCCATTTTGAAGCTCTTCACCCCGGCAACCAGTTTTTTCTTCACTTCATCGGCCATATTGGAAGGAATATAGGCCCGGGATGCTGCTGAGCATTTTTGTCCCTGGAATTCAAATGCGCCACGAAGCAAGGCAGTTACCAGCACATCAGGGTCGGCGCTTTTGTGGGCAATTACAAAATCTTTTCCGCCCGTTTCACCCACTATCCGCGGATACGTTTTGTACAGGGAAATATTTTCACCAATGGTTTTCCATATATAATTAAATGTATTGGTGCCGCCGGTGAAATGCACACCTGCAAAACCCGGATGACTGAAACACACTTTGCCGAGTGTCGGGCCATCCACGTACAGCAAATTGATAACACCATCGGGTAAACCGGCTTCTTTCAGAATGCGCATAAACATCTGTGCCGAAAAAATCTGTGCATGCGCCGGTTTCCATATCACCACATTGCCGCACAGGGCGGCGCTTGCCGGAAGATTTCCGCCGATGGCTGTGAAGTTGAACGGCGTTATAGCCACTACAAATCCTTCCAGCGGACGATACTCCATTCGGTTGTGCAGGCCGGGGCTGCTGTTGGGCTGCTGTTTATATATTTCACTTAAATAATGAACATTGAAGCGGAGAAAATCAATCAGCTCACAGGCGCTGTCAATTTCGGCCTGGAAAACATTTTTGCTTTGACCAAGCATTGTTGTTCCGTTCATATACGGACGATACTTTGTTGCAATCAGGTCAGCCGCTTTTAAAAAAATATTGGCTCTGTTTTCCCAGCTCATATTTGCCCACGATTCCTTTGCAGCCAAGGCCGCTTCAATGGCCTGCTTTACGTGCCGTTCGTCGCCTTCGTAATAATAGCCAAGTGTATGGCTGAGTTCGTGCGGGGGATGCAAGGCCATTTTTTTATTCGTTCGCACTTCTTTGCTTCCGATATACATCGGGATATCGGCCTGTGATTTTTTCAGTTCAGCCAGCACTTCTTTCAGTCTTTTTCTTTCCGGTGAACCGGGAGTGTAGGATAGGACGGGTTCATTTACGGGCATCGGGTAACTGAAATAACCTAAGTTCATAAACTTTTTATTTTAGTCCCGATTGCAATCGGGATTGGATTTTAGATTTTTGATTTATTGATGTGTTGCCAACAATCCGCATTCGCAAATCTAAAATTAATTTAACTCGCTGCTTCTTTTTCGCTCATTAAATACGCTTTAATGAAACCATCCAGTTCACCATCCATCACCGGCTGCACATTGCCGGTTTCATAGTCGGTGCGGTGATCCTTTATCATTTTATAGGGATGAAAAACATAACTGCGAATCTGGCTGCCCCACTCTATTTTTTTCTTTTTTGCGTTAGCGGCATCTTTCGCTTCATTTCGTTTGCGCAACTCTTCTTCATACAGCCGGCTCTTCAGCATCGTCATGGCTTTTTCGCGGTTGCCAAGCTGTGTACGTTCTGTTTGACAAACCACTACAATTCCCGTTGGGATATGTGTCAGCATCACTTTTGTTTCCACTTTGTTTACATTCTGCCCGCCGGCGCCGCCGCTGCGTGCCGTATCCATTTTTATTTCAGCCTCTTTTATTTCAATATTGATGGTATCATCCACCAGCGGGTAAACAAATACGGATGCAAAGGAAGTGTGCCGCCGTGCATTGCTGTCAAAAGGTGAAATGCGAACGAGCCGATGTACCCCGCTTTCGGCTTTCAGAAAGCCATAAGCAAAAGGGCCGTCAAACTGGTACGTGCATGTTTTTATGCCGGCGCCATCGCCCCATACCCAATCCAGTTCCGTCACTTTCCATCCCTGCTTTTCACCGTACATACGGTACATGCGGGCCAGCATTTCGGCCCAATCCTGGCTTTCGGTGCCGCCGGCGCCGCTGTTTATTTGCAGCACAGCAGGCAGTTCATCTTCGGGTTCATTCAGTGTGGCTTTGAACTCGGCTTCATCCAGCATCTTTAATGCTCTTTCATAAGCCTGTTGGGTTTCTACTTCGGTAGCATCACCGGCTTTCCAGAAATCAAACAGCACGGCAAAATCTTCAACAGCCGACTCGGTTTGTTTATACAGGCCAATCCAGTATTCATTCACTTTGATTTCCTTCATGATGGAAGTAGCCCGCCTGTTGTCATCCCAGAATCCGGGGCTTAGTGAAAGCTGCTTATCATTTTCGATTTTATCACGCCGGTTTTCGACGTCAAAGAAACCTCCTTATCCCGGCAAGGCGGGACCGCATATCCTGTAGTTTTTCGATTGTCATAGTGGCCGCAAAGGTAAGAGAATCGTTCGAAGTCTGGGGTTTGAGGTTTGGGGTTTAGGGCCTATGGATTTTTTAAAAAAAACCTAATGGCTATGTTTTGTTTTAAAATAGATACGTAAAAAATGCATTACAGCTTAATCATAAACATAAATTCATTGCAGTTGCTGAAACAATCCCATTTAAAATTCTAACTTCCGGATTTTATAAAAAAAATTTATGAAGCCTTATTAACTTCTACTCGTCTTCCTTGCCGGCGCATT